>JAAXGW010000014.1 GCA_012267385.1 OMG group bacterium | reverse complement strand
GCATGTACCACTGGGCGCGCGTCGCTTCTCAAGTGGATCCCACCTGTCGCCAACGATACGAAGCTCTGAGAACGCGCGGTCATACCCATGGTCGCGCGCTACGATCCGTCGCCGATCGTTTATTGGCCGTCGCGTGCGCGATGTTGAAAACCGGCACGTTGTACCGACGAACCACCGCCGAGAACTAGTGCAAATTTATGAAGAATAGAAAAAAAGTGGAAAAAACCTTGCAAATGGTAGATTGTCCCAAAACGTGCTCAGACCCCAGACTCTTAAAACTTCGTCCAAAAACCTTATAATACACCGTATATTTAAAACATCCGTTTAAATTTACGGTGTATATTCACAGACAGTGCATTGAACAGATCAATGTCGCGGTGCAACGACAAGCAGCGGTCGTTCTCCTAGGTGTGCGTCAGGTAGGCAAAACCACACTAGCACTCCGCTTCGCAAAAGGTTGTGATCATCATTACCTAGACCTCGAAAATCCAGAAGACCGACAAAGCTTAGAACATCCCCTGTTCTTTCTACGTCAATTTGAACAGAAGCTTGTTGTAATTGACGAAGTCCACCGTGTGCCCGAGTTGTTTTCAGTACTACGTGTACTAATTGACGAAGGGCGTAGAAAGGGTCTGCGTACGGGTAGATTTCTTATATTAGGATCCGCGTCAGTTGAATTGCTCAAACAAAGTAGCGAAACTTTGGCTGGGCGGATCGAATTTGTCAACCTAAACTCGCTGAGTGTTGCAGAGGTAGGAGAAAATCAAATTAATAAACTTTGGTTGTCTGGAGGTTTTCCTTTAAGTTTTCTAGCCGATGACGAAGAGGACAGCCATGCTTGGCGAAAGAATTTCATTCGTACGTACATTGAAAGGGACGTACTCCAGTTTAACTCCCGCGTACCCACAGAATTACTCACTCGTCTATGGACTATGTTAGCGCACAATCAAGGCACCATGCTCAATTCTTCTCGGCTTGCTACTTCGCTAGAAGTCACCTCGCCAACCGTTAATAAACACGTTGGGTTTCTAGCGGATATGCTAGTTGTTCGAAGATTGAACCCTTTTCGAGCAAATCTTGGAAAACGCTTAGTAAAGACTCCAAAAGTCTACATCAGAGACTCAGGTTTACTTCATTCCTTGCTCAATCTACGGTCATTTGACGAATTACTCCGGCACCCGGTTTGCGGATTCAGTTGGGAGGGGTTTGTTATCGAACAGATTTGTGGTGTGATCGAAGGTCGCGCTACGCCGTTGTTTTATCGGACGGCAGACGAAGCTGAAATTGACTTAGTGCTTGAGTGGCATCGAACGGGTGAACTTTGGGCTATTGAAATTAAACGATCGATGTCGCGTCCTCCGTCTAAAGGCTTCTATTCCGCTATCGATTTGTTAAACGCCCGAAGAAGATTTGTAGTATGTATGCAACAGCGCGCTTTTATGATGCACAAAAACGTCGAAGTGCTTAGTCTTTCCGAATTTCTTAAGATCGCGGCGGCCGAGTGATGACTAGTATCAATCAAGTTGGTAAGCACCTTTGAATTTCTTGGATCGGTCCTTGCAGTATCAGGTCAAGTTCTCAGGTGTTTTGCTCCCTGTTCATCGAGAATAGAGATTAATTAAAGCGAACTAGGACGGGTAGAGTAACAATTTTTTCGCTATGCCGGTGTTTCAAATCGCAGGATGAATCGAATGCTAGCCAACTCTCGTGAGTTTGAATCATTACATTCCTCGTTAGACCGATGGGTACAGCAGGATCTTATTCCTTCGGCTGCATCCGTGGTATTCGATGGATCAACAGTTGTCGATGAATATTTCACTGGTCATCAAGATCGCGAGACGGAGAAACCAATCGGTGGAGACTCGATTTACCGGTTATTCTCAAATACCAAGTTAATAACATCTGTCGCAGCAATGATTCTCCATGAAGGGGGAGCATTCAAACTAGACGACGAAGCTGCGCAATACATCCCCAAACTCGCTGATCTCTGCGTACTCAAAGAAGATGCGACCGACGTCCATGACACAGAACCGTTAAAGTCTCAAATTACTGTGCGGCAACTTATGTCGCATACCGCGGGATTCTCATATCGGATCTTCATGGACACGCCAATTGACCCACTTTTTCGTTCTAAGCGCGTACTGCACCCGGGGAACGATTTGGAGGGACTCGTCGACGCTGTTACAACAATCCCTTTGTTGTACCAACCCGGACGAAAGTTTCACTATAGAATAGCGACAGACGTACTCTGGCGATTGATTGAAATTTGGTCTGGACAGTCGTTCGGAGAATTCCTAGCGTCTCGAATTTTTCAGCCGCTTGGGATGACCAATATCAGCTTTTATTTATCCGAACACCAACGGGAAAGACTTTGCGTTCTATATGACGGTGCGGATCCAGAGAATCCCTACCGTCCTGGACTATCTATAGCATCGGAACTTGCGGGAGATTACTTTCGTCCTCGTGCATTGGAATCTGGCGGGGGAGGGTTGCTTGGTACCCTATCCGACTACCAGAAGTTCTGGCAAATGTTGATCGCCGATGGTACCTATAACGGAGTCCGGTTGTTGCAAAGTGAAACCCTCGCGCTCATGCGGACGAACCAGTTACCACCGGGTAATGTGGTGGATTTTCGGCAATGGGAGATGCCGAATACCGTCTTTGGGCTTGGGTTTGCGCTCAAGCAAAAACCTGCTGTTAGAGAACCACCCGAAGCAATAGATGAGTACTACTGGGGAGGGATTGTTGGAATACATTCTTGGATCGCGCCTCGGGTAAATGTCGGCGTGCTGTTGTTTACACAGAGACTACCGGGTTATTGGCTACCTTTCTTTCACGAGCACAAGCAGGCAATCTATGGAATGATTCGAACACGTGCTAGCTAAATTGATAGAACGGAGTATCAATCGGTGCGACACAATATTAATAGTCTTTACAATGCAAGTGCTGTTCCTGAATACAGGGCCATCTCGTCAGTTGAGGGCCTGAACAAGACCAACCATTAATTTTCGATCGAATACGTGGATACTTTTTTTCAGTTACTACTAAGTGGTATCGCTCAAGGATGTGTTTACGGACTTGTCGCAATCGGGTTTGTGCTAATTTACAAAGCGACCGAGATGGTGAACTTCGCGCAAGGAGACATCATGATGTTGGGCGCGTTTATCACGATCACGTTGATCAATCATTTGAATTGGAATTATTTCTTAGCGGTAGTAACTGTTATCGGAGCAATGGGGCTCTTTGGACTAACATTGGAACGAGTTTTACTACGACGTATGATTGGCGAGTCTCCTTTCGCTGTTCTCATGGCCACCATTGGTCTAGGCTTTGTATTGAGGTCTGTTGCGGGCATGATTTGGGGGCACGATTCACAGAGTATCCTCACGCCGTACACTAATATACCGCCGCTAAGGTTTGGCGAGGTGGTCTTTCCCGTTGCAGATGTAGTCGTTGTCGGAGCAACGGTCGTTCTGTGCGGTTTAACGTTTTTGTTCTTTAGATATACACGTTTCGGCGTCGCGATGCAAGCGACGTCTCAGAATCAGCTTGCAGCTTCCTACGTTGGTATTTCTGTCAAGCGCGTTGTAGGAGTAAGTTGGGCACTTGCTGCGGCATTCGCAGCGATCGCTGGCATCTTGTTGCTCCCTTTGAAATCGGCTTACCCGCATGTGGGTTTAGTTTTGGGAATAAAGGCATTTGCCGCCGCTATTGTCGGCGGATTCGGTAGTCTTCCAGGTGCGATGATTGGTGGTTTAGCGATCGGTCTCGTCGAAATTTTCACGAAATATTGGATCGACGATATAGTCCAGTTCAGCGTCAGTGAAACAAGTGTCTACATCTTGCTGCTGCTTATGTTGATCGTGCGCCCCAGCGGCATCTTTACTTCGATGCAGAGGAAGAAAGTCTGATGCGTTTTGTTCTAAAGACCGATTACCATCGAGATTCGGGTCTGTTTAGAGACAGAGTGCAGTTTAGTTGGTACGCGGCGTTGTTCATTTTCGTACTGTGCTTACCCATTGTTTCGGGCACCTATGTAGAGTCTCAACTCACAACGGTATTCATGTGGAGTATTGCCGGTGCCGGTTTGATGATTCTTGTAGGTTACACCGGCTTAATCAGTTTGGGGCACGCTGCATTCTTAAGTGTCGGAGCCTATACCCACGCCATCATGCTAGATTTGGGCGTACCTATGTTTGTATCGATTCCCCTAGCTATGGTCTTGTGTAGTGCGTTGGGTGTCGTCGTGAGTATTGCAGCATTACGAATGACGGGAATCTACCTTGCTATCGCGACATTAGCGTTTGCAATGATTGTTGAGAAAATTGTTAAGAATTGGAGTGCGGTCACGGGAGGAAACGCGGGGTTCAAAGTTGCACCTCCCGAGCTTTTCGGTTGGGAACTCGATTCAACAGCATACTACTATTTCTGCTTGCTCGTTCTTACTGTCGTGATGCTTTGTGTTTCAAATTTACTTCGAGCACCTACAGGTCGTGCATTCATAGCAGTTCGCGATTCAGAGATATCTGCTCAAGCAATGGGAATCAACCTGTTGAAGACTAAAGCACTAGCATTCGCAGTATCTGCCGCCCTTACCGGTCTTGCGGGTACGTTACTCGGCTATCAATGGCATTACCTCTTTCCTGACTCGTTTTCCATGCTTACTTCGATTCAATTGCTCATGCTGGTAATCATCGGTGGTCTGGGTTCGATGTCAGGAGTTGTCTTTGGAGCGATTTTTATCACCCTTCTACCTGATGGGATCGCCACAGTACGAGAGTGGCTTCCCGACTCAATCGGTAACTTACCAGGTCTCGAACCACTCACTTTTGGCTTCTTGCTCATCTTGGTGTTAATCTTTGAACCGCTCGGAATTAATGGCAGATGGCAAAAAATGAGATTGTTCTTTAGTCAGTTTCCACTGTATCGAAATAAAACTCTCAAACGGCAGAAGTCGTTCTTACGTACGGAACGGGTGCACTAGGAACAATGTTTGAAGTCGTACGGTTATCGAAACACTTTGGTGGGGTAACTGCCGTAAACGAAGTATCTTTTTCGGTCAATGAGGGCGAGATTTTTAGCATCATGGGTCCGAATGGAGCTGGTAAGACTACGGTGCTGAATTTAGTTAGCCGGTTTTACGACGTCGATGAAGGAACGATACAGTTCGCTGGCGAAGACATCACCCACGCACCTCCGCACGAAATAGCGAGAAGGGGAATCGCACGTACGTTTCAGAACATTGAGCTATTCGAACGAGAAACTGTTTTACAGAACCTACTGATTGCTCAATACATTCACCGAAAGACAAACATTTTTTCCGATCTTCTATTTTTACCGCGCGTCCGGCGGCAGGAAGCGCAATCAAGAAGATTTTTAGAAGACATTATTGACTTACTACAGTTACAACGGTATCGCGAGCAACAAATTCATTCGTTACCGTTTGGAGTTCGTAAACTCGTTGAGTTGGCTCGAGCACTATGCCTCAAACCAAAGCTACTCTTGTTGGATGAACCTTCATCGGGGTTAAATCCTGAAGAAACTGAAGATCTCTCATTTTGGATCGAAGACATCAATAAGGAACTTGGAGTTACGATTCTTATGGTCGAACACGACATGAACTTGATCGGTCAGGTTTCGAATCGGGTTCTAGTACTAGCAAGTGGGCAGCCGATCGCTCTGGGGACGCCCGTTGAAGTCAAAGATCATCCTGACGTTATTAGCGCATACTTAGGAACATGACCGCGGCGGAATCGTTCCTAGAGGTTCACAACATCGAGACATATTACGGGTTAATTGCCGGTGTTCGAGGAGTCTCACTCGAAGTCCCCGAAGGCTCTATGGTGACGATATTAGGTGCTAATGGAGCAGGAAAGACGACAGTACTAAAAACGATCTGTGGTGCGATGATTCCCAATAAAGGGAGTGTTCGATTCGCTGGTCAAGAGATCGCCGGGCGCGACCCTGATCGAATTACTCGGTTAGGAATTGCCCATGTGCCTGAAGGACGAGAAGTGTTTCCGTTTCTGACGACCGAAGAGAATTTGAAAATGGGTGCATTTACCTGTAATAGTTCAACTGTCAAAACGGAAATTGATCGAATTTATGAGTACTTTCCGATGTTGAAAGAGCAAAGAAAACTCGCGGCCGGATACTTGTCTGGAGGACAACAGCAAATGTTAGCCGTTGGTCGAGCTCTCATGCTTCGACCAAAGTTAATGCTCCTTGACGAACCATCTCTTGGTTTGTCTCCTAAATTGGTGCATGCTATATCCGAGGTTATTGAGTCCATTAACCAAGATCAAGGAGTAACCGTATTATTAGTCGAGCAGAACGCTCAAATGGCACTCAACATTGCTGACTATGGCTACATTCTGGATAACGGTCGTGTAGTCATGGAAGATTCCACCACTCGACTATCGAAGACCACTGATGTGCAAGAATTTTATTTGGGAAAAAAAGCTAGTAGCGTTCGTGGTAAACGTCGATGGAAACAACGCAAAACATGGCGATGAGTACTGACCGAACTTTCGATTCCTTTGACTCCGTCGGCGCGGTTTTTCAACATAGGGTTGATTCGTTTCCAGAGAACGTTTGCATTCGAGAGAAAGATTTCGGTATTTGGAACGAATACACCTGGGCTGATTGGGGCGAGTATGCCCAATTAATCGGATATGGATTACATGCGTTGGGTTTGCAACGAGGAGACATCGTTTCGATCGCTTCAGAAATCAACAAAGAGTGGTTGTTCACAGATCTAGCAACTATTTGTATCGGGGGTATTTGTAATGGCGTGTATCCGACCGATGCGTCGAGTCAGGTTGAGTACTTGATTAATGACAGCGGTACAAAGTTCTATTTCGTTGAGGACGAAGAGCAACTGGATAAAGTTCTGACGGTTCGAGAACGGACACCCTCTATAGAGAAAATCATCGTGTTCGACATGGAAGGACTTCAGGAACTTAATGATTCAATGTGTTTATCAGTCGACGAACTGTATGAGTTGGGTAGAGCACATCGTGAGAAACATCCACATCTCTGGGCGCAAGAAATTGCTCAAGCCCAGTCGGGAGACACTATGATTCTTACATACACTTCGGGTACTACAGGTCCCCCGAAGGGGGCGATGATCACTCACCGAAATGTGCTCTTCATGATGTCGTGTACCCAGGATTGTTTTCGTGTTAACAACTCGGATCGTATTTTGGGATTTCTCCCGCTCGCGCATGTTGCTGGGCGAATGTTGTATACGTTCTTGGTAATTGAGTCGAGGGCAATCGTTCACCTTGTCGAAAGTTTAGAGACAGTCGCGCAGGATACTGCGGAGATCGAACCCACCGTACACTTCGCGGTACCACGAGTTTGGGAGAAGCAGTATTCCTCAGTCTCAATCATGATTAAAGAAGCTACGCCGTTGGGTCGCTGGGCTTACCGTATTGCAATGCTGGTGGGCGCGAAACGTGCCGGTTATCAAAAGCATGCTCAAACCGTACCGTTTCATCTTGAATTTCTCTTCCGATTGCTTGATCTGTTGGTATTGGGTAATGTCAAACGTCTGCTGGGAATTAGTAAGAGTCGTTGGTTGGCCACTGCAGCAGCACCAATCTCGCCCGATTTGATTGAATGGTATTGGGCGCTTGGAAACCCAATGTATGAACTCTACGGTCAAACTGAATGTACAGGGATAGCCACGTGTAATCTTGAAGACGACCACCGGATCGGCAGTGTTGGCAAAGCCGCCAGCGGTGTTCAAATTGAGTTGTCTGAGCGCAATGAAATTTTGATCCAAAGCCCCGGAGTAATCAAAGGTTATTGGAATCTACCAGAAAAAACCGCGGACTCGATTCGACAAGGATGGCTATACTCGGGAGATATCGGCCGCATAGATTCAGAAGGCTTCGTGTATGTCGTTGACAGGATTAACGACATCATAATCACTGCTGGTGGTAAAAACATAACCCCTAGTGAAATTGAAAACCAATTGAAGTTTTCACCTTATATCACTGATGCTATTGTTGTTGGAGATAGACGTCCATACTTAACCTGTTTGATTATGATCGATCAGGATAACGTTGCGCTACACGCTCAGGAGTACTCGATTCTTTTTACTAACTATACTAGTTTGTGTCGAACGTCTGAGGTCGTTGAACTGATCGGTGAAGAGATTGAGCGCGTAAATTCAAAATTTGCGCAAGTCGAGACCATTAAGAAGTTTCGTCTGATTGATCAGCTCCTGAGTCCTGAGGATGAAGAGTTGACACCGACCCAAAAACTCAAACGTAAGGTTGTAAATGAAAAGTACGCTTCTTTGATAGAAGAAATGTATGCTTGAAGGTAGTGTGTTTATGAAGTCGTTGTTCAAGTTTTTAAGTTATAGTGTTGTGTGTTTCTTGTTGTTCGTGTCGGGATGTTCAAGGGAATCTGATTCTGAGTCGGAAACGGGTGTCGTATTGGACACGACTGGAGTTTCAGATGACGAGATTGTGTTTGGAATACACACAGACCTTTCAGGTCCGATTGCACGTTATGGAGCGGAGTCTGTAAACGGTATTCGAATGCGTTTTGATGAAGAGAATGAGCTCGGAGGCGTCCACGGTAGATATCTAAAGCTTATCGCCGAAGACCACCAATATAAACCGCAGGAATCGATTCGAGCTACGAACAAACTCATTCATAGAGACAATATTTTTGCCATGATGTTAGCTCTTGGCACTCCGAATAATCTCAGTGTGATGGACGAACTGTTTGCTGCAGGGGTACCGAATTTGTTCCCTCTGACGGGATCCGTTCGCATGGCGGAACCATTCAACAAACTTATGTTTACTCAGCGCGGAATCTACTACGACGAAATTCGCGCAGCAGTCAAACACTTTGTGGAGGAGAAAGGTTTTACCGCGCCTTGCGTGACCTACATTGACAACGACTATGGACAGGAAGTTTATAACGCGGTGGTGGATCAAACCACGGAAATGGAAATCGAAATTGTTGCATACGCCGCCCATGAGCGAACGGAAACGGAGTTCACCGCAACGGTGTTGCGTTTTAAAGAAGCCGGTTGCGATTTTGTATTAATGGGCACTGTGGAAGGAGACACTCTAGGAATTTTGGATGCAGCACGAAAAATCGAATGGACAGAAGTTGCATGGGTTGGTAGCAATGCCGCGGGCGGTAACTCTGTCGCGGAACATCCGAGTGGTGCGGGGGAAGGAATGTACACTCTTAGTCACATGATCAGAATTTACCCCGACACGGAGGAAAGCGAAGATTCGGTTCGATGGTTTGAAAATTTCCAAGAACGTTTTAATGCCATTCCTGACGTTGCAGCAATGGAAGGATATCGAGGAGCTGATCTTGTTGTCGAAGCGTTGGAAATGGCAGGTCGTAACCTTACTCGAGAAAACTTCGTCGAAGCTCTTGAATCGATCAGCGATTACACGGATCCGTGGGGGTACAAATTAAGTTTTAGCCCCGACAATCACAATGGCCTCAAAGTAACTGGTTTGTCACAAATCAAGAATGGTCGTTGGATTCAGCTTGACAAAACTATTTCGCTGGAGCGATAGGACTAGCAAGACTCGCGACTGCGACAATTTTCCAAAAGCCGATCCAAGATTTGGGCTGTTTGACGAACCATCTGCCACATTTCGCTCGGTCTAAATTCTGAAATTCTTGGAACGTGTACGTGCCCTAACGGAAAAGACTTATTCATCTGCAATTGCAATAATCGAGTACGGTAAGCGATTTCATTGGAGAGAAAGCCACCACCGGATCCTCGAATACAAACTTCCCCTTTAAGTGCTTTGAGCGACAGAGATTCGAATTCACCTCGATTCTTAGTTGCGACCTTACGATTATCAAGTGTCTTCCAGGGTCCTCGAATATCGGTAAAAATTTCAGTGGGTAGCGTAAACTCTAGAAATTCTGGGCTTTTCGTTAGACATGGCGGATTTCGTCCGTTTCTCACAGGAGAGAAATCAAGATTGTCGAGTGCTCTGGATGATCTTCGGCGGCCAACGAATCGTTCAAGTTCAAAATCATCGCGTCCCATACTCATAGTGAGCACGAAAAGAGGATCTTTTTCAAAACGAGGTTTGAGGATTTGCTCGACCATGCCTTTATTGAAATCTCGATATCGTACGGGAAAAATAAAGACATTGATTGGAACAGAGTCTTGGTAAATCTCTGCAAGAGTCAACGCTATACTTGCAGACGGATTACTCCGTTCAAAGTTGGTATTCAGAAGAAACGGGTCAAAAGCCGTGAGTATGACCCTTGGCTCGGTGATGGGAGCCGATCGGGCGGTTTCGTTCGAGTAATGTCGCGACGTTATTTCGTGTATTGAGCACAAATCTGTCTTTGCAGCTCGTGGTATCAGCCCACGGTTGCACCAGTTAAAGAGATATTGAGTAAGAAGTCGTCCCCAGTAGATGGGACGGTCATCGACCACCTTATCGTGCGAACACTCCTTGATGAAGGTGGGGATGAGTGTTTCCGCGTTCTGAATCATTAGTTGATCGAGTGGGAACTGATCATCTACACTTCTGAATCCCACTTGAGCAAGATGTGTGCCACCGGCAAATTCAGTGATTTGCTTCCAGATTCTTGGAGCTTTTTGGTTGAGAAAGTGCAACCTGCGTTGCTCGACGTCTCCATAGGATTGATGCGGACTATCCTTGTCGAGACATTCCCACAGATCCATCATCACCGTCATTCGTGCTTGTCGCTTTCATAGCTGGACAAGCATTAACGCTAAATCCTAGCCAGGGATTAGTCTATTAGGCTGATTCGCGTTCTAGCCACGCTTGGATGCGATCCCAAGCTTCAGTTAATACCGGGATCGGTTGAGTTAAACTCATTCTCACATATCTACGAGTAACCTCCCCCGATGGAGTGCCAGGAACAACAGAAACACCCGTCCCGTCAAGTAATCGGCGCGCAAACTGGTCGCTCGGTTCGTGCACGTCGATCATGACAAACATACCCGCCTCGGGAGACACTGCAGAAAATCGCGGAATCTCCGCAATTCGGTTCATGGTGTAATCTCTACGAGCTCGGTACTCATTTCGCATGCGTTCCACCGCGTGTTCATCGTGTAGTAATGCTAATTTAGCGGCATCTTGAATAAAAGGACAACCGCTGAAAAACGTACTGAGCGCTATTTCTCTCAAATGTCTAGCAAAATCCTCTGAGCTCAGAGTCCAGCCAACCCGCCAGCCACTCATAGCGTGAGACTTTGATAAACTGTCGATTACGACTACATTCTCAAAATTTGGGACAAGATTAGCGACGGACGTATGTTTTTTCTCGTAATACATCACTGAATAAACTTCGTCTGAAATTAACCAGAGATTTCTGTAGCGACACTCTTCGTAGAGGCGCATGAGGGAACTCGAAGGAACGATGTTGCCCATCGGATTGGATGGGGTATTGACTAGAACACCTACTGTTCGTTCATCGATTAAATCTAAAGCTCGGTCAACATCGTAGCGAAAGTAGGGTCCTGCCGTTACTGCCGCACGCAGTTCAACGCCCAAGCACACAAAAGTTGATTCATACCCCAAATACGTAGGCTGGCAGGTTACGATGTTGTCGCCAGGATTCGCGATCGTGCTTAGCGTCGCATGAATCGCTGACGTTGCACCATTAAAGATCGAAAATTGTCGAGGTTCAATCCGTTTGCCCGTTACACGACTCTCAAGTTCGGCTAAAGCACTCCGTAGGGACATCTCTCCTGCGGAATCGGAATAGTGTGTTCGCTCTTTTTTGAGTGCTTCGATGACACCGTCGACAATGTAGCTAGGCGTGGGAAAGTCCGGGTCGCCAATCGAGAGCGGAATGATTGCGTCTCCCGCTTGTTTGCGTTTCATTGCTTCGATATGAACGCTCCAAGCTGATGTGTCGATCGCATCTAACCGCTGAACAGTATCACTCGACGACAGTGCCGGTCGCGTATGAACCGGTGAGCGAGTCGCAGCGGTCTTTTCAGTCATCGACGACAAAATATTTACCCCTAGAAATACGGTACCGATTGAATTTTCATTATAGTGCTTTGATTGGATTAAATTAATGAGTTTATTTGTTCAAATAGAAAGCACAAAACGCATTTACTTACTTACAAACGGATTGTCTTTAATGTAGTATCGGAAGGGTAGGTCGAGTCCCTCCGTGAGGCCGATTCGAGACGATCGACAAATATCAATAAGTCTCTGCTCACCGTAATCACATATAGACAGTGTGTTCTGTGTGAGATCAAGGGCATTGTGTTGGAGATTGACTCCAAGCGCAGCTGTTAACTTCCCTGGACCGTTACCTAATTGAATGATGGTTTTCGCTCGAGGCCGGCGTTCTTGCATAGTCTCGATTCCTTGAATGGGTTCGATAGCACGAAGTAACACGCATCCGGCGGTACCCTCTGGGTCGGACACGATGTTCATACAGTGATACATACCGTAAATGAGGTAAACATAAGTAAAGCCTGGTGGTCCCCACTGAATTGCAGTACGAGGTGTTTTACCTCGCGCGGCGTGAGACGCAGGATCGTTAGCCAAGAGGTACGCTTCAGTTTCGACGATCAAGCCCGCGGTAACTTTGTCGTTGATTCGACTAACCAACAAACGTCCGATCAATTTGCGAGCAAGTTCTAAAGCAGGTACGTCGTAGAATTCTCGCGGGAGTGAGTTGTTCAATGGGTACTGGTTGCTTTGCATCAACTACGAGAACAGAGTTCCTTCGAGACACAATAACAAATTTGGCATATATGTAAATCTCAAAGATTGCACAAGCCTGATCCGAGCAAAATCAACTGCTTTGAAAGTGGGACAGTAAGACTGGGTTTGAGAAACTTCTTATTTCGACTTAGTCGGTGTTCAGTATTTCGCCCTGTATTTGAGCGACGTCCGGTAGGTCCGTCCGAAAAGAAACGTAGTCCAGTATTTTCTCATAGATTTCTCGTTCACCAACCACCAACACCAGTCGAAGTGCAGTCATAGAACTTGGTTCCGAGATTGTCGCCATGAATAGAAGCGGCTGTATATTCACGTTGGAACTGAAGCCTAACTCTCAGCCGGGTCGCCTCGGTCGCGGTTTCCCGAATAAATATGTTGAATTTTGTACGCCGGTTACGAAGCATATGGACCTCGGGACAATCGGCGTATTCATCGTCTTTAATTGAAGACTGAAAAGATCTTTCAGCATAGATGATCCCACGGTCTTCTTCCATTCGAGATATAGGAATGTTCTCAGATGAGAAATAGTGAATCGCTCCGTCCCATACCAAGTCGTTTGGTGCCTCGATTATGAAGTTTCGCTGTATAAATCTTGGTTCGGCAACGCTAGCACACCCGCTACGCCCGCTAGGGTGAACACTATAGTCGCGGTAGCGAACCATCCCTTCAAAAACAATTTCAAAGTTTGTGCCTTAAATTTTGACTGTACTCTTTGCAGTGCATCTAGTTCGAATTTTACCTTTACAAATTTGTCAAGACAGGTGTGGGACTACACGTTTGTATTCAACATTTTGTCCCATGCTGGTTGGAGAATACTGCTTTTTCCATTATTATGAAACTACCCCATAACTCCAAGACAAAATTAATATTTCTCTATAGGTCAAAAGGTCGAAGTCAAAATTAGTATGGTTGTCATTAAAGAAGAACATTTTGTTCAGAGCGTTGCAGATGCCTTACAGTATGTTTCCTACTATCATCCTCCCGATTTTATCCGGGCAATGGTTGCTGCGTGGGAACGCGAAGAAGCCCCAGCTGCGAAGGATGCGATTCGTCAAGTGTTGGTGAACTCGCGCATGTGTTACCTAGGTAAACGCCCGATCTGTCAAGATACTGGAATAGTAATTGTCTTCCTTGAGGTGGGTATGCATGTCCGATGGGACACCGACCGGAGCATTGACGATATGGTAAATGACGGTGTTCGCCGCGCGTATTTGAACTCCGAGAATCCTTTGCGTGGTTCGGTTCTCACAGATCCTGACGGCGCAAGAACCAACACGAAAGACAATACTCCCGCGGTGATTCACACCAAAATCGTTCCTGGAGATACAGTGGTCGTAGAAGTGTCGGCCAAGGGTGGGGGAAGTGAACACAAAGCTAGATTTACCGTTCTTGAGTCTTCGTCTTCGGTGGTGGATTGGATTCTTAAGGTCGTACCAGAAATGGGTTCCGGTTGGTGTCCCCCCGGGATGCTGGGAATCGGAATCGGAGGAAGTCCAGAGAAAGCTATGTTGTTAGCAAAAGAAAGTCTGATGGAACCAATTGACATACAGGACTTAATTGAAAGAGGACCTTCGAATCGAGCGGAAGAACTTCGTCTTGAACTTTATGCTCGTGTAAATGCACTAGGCATCGGCGCGCAGGGATTGGGTGGACTCACGACGGTGTTAGATGTGAAAGTTCGTGATTACCCAACGCATGCAGCAAACAAACCGGTAGCAGTGATTCCGAATTGCATTGCTACTAGGCACGTGCAATTTGAGCTTGAAGGATCTGGCGTCGCGCACTTTACGCCACCAGACTTTTCGCTGTGGCCCGATTTAGATTATGAAGCTGAGGCGAACGCGCGCCGAGTGAATTTAGTGTCTCTGACAAAAGAATCTATTAGAGATTGGCGAGTTGGAGAGGTTGTATTAATTTCCGGCAATATTCTTACAGGACGAGATGCGGCGCACAAACGCCTCTGCGATTTATTGGACCGAGGTCAATCTTTACCAGTGGACCTTAAGGGTCGATTTTTGTATTACGTAGGACCGGTCGACAGCGTACGGAATGAAATCATTGGGCCCGCGGGACCGACAACCGCTACGAGAATGGACAAGTTCACAGATCAAATTTTGGGCACGGGTTTGTTGGGTATGATCGGTAAAGCGGAACGTAGCACAAAGACCTGTCAAGACATCGCGAAGCACGGAGCAGTCTACCTCATCGCTGTCGGTGGGGCTGCATACCTTATTTCGAAGTCTATAGTTGCAGCGCGACGGATCGCTTTTGAAGAATTAGGAATGGAAGCGATTCATGAATTTGAAGTTCGTGATATGCCTGTTATGGTCGCAGTAGATTCTCAGGGAAATTCCGTCCATAAGCAAGGTCCAAAGAGTTGGCAAGTCGAAATGAGTTCCGATATTCCGGTAACCAATCTTTAACTGTTACCATCGAGTCCCTGAGGAACGACTTCGATTGGTTTGTTAACTACACTTAAAAGACCCTAGCGTCCATTATGAAGTGCACGTTGGGTAAGAAAGGTAGTTTATGTAGGTAATGCTGTACAAGATCATGCGCGGGAGGGGCGACCATCAACGAGATCCTCCGCATGATTTGGCGGAAGTGTTGATCGGGGTATTCTTTATTGTTTCAACAAAAAAGAGACCCCGTGGCGAAGCCGTATCAACACTTAACCGAAGGTAATAGGATAATCATTGCACACGAATTCAGCAAGAATGCGACCGTTACCGAGATTGCCCAAACACTCCAGGTGCATCGTACCACCATCGCGCGTGAAGTGCGTCGGAATGCCGATGACAACGGACCTTATGATGCGGAACGAGCACATCTTCGAGCGCAACAAAGGCGGTCGAGCCAACGCGATGGCTCGGCTCCGGTACCACAAATAGCGGCCCCCACCATTTTTTTGCGCTCGAAGGGCTGGTGTAGTAAAATGGTTTTCAATCAAAATTAACTCTGAGAATGAAATATGCATAACTCAGAAAAACTCAAGCAATTCACTATGGGCGCGACGCTGAGTGTGGCCTTTGCTTTTTTAATCATTCATCCGGGGATGTTTGCGACAGCACAATCAAACGATTTCGGTAGGGAAGATGACTCATTATTTCAAGACCTTCAGAGCATTGAGAATACCCGCTGGTTAATTGAACAACAAGAACATTTGGAACATTTTTTTATCGATCCCTTTTTACAGGATAGGGCAAAACAGATGGTGTTATTATCTCCTTCAGAAATCACAGAACGTTTGATCGAATTACGAAAGCGCGTTGTGAATGATTTTTTAAACCCTATGCTCGAAGATATTGTTAAGAAAGGAGAAATTCACCATGCATTAACGTTTGATTTTTCTTATACAGATGACGAATTTTTATTATCTTATTTTGCGTTCGATGAAGAAGCAGAGGCCGCAATGATAAACCTTGAATATCCTCACTGTGATCCTGTGACGCTTGACGATCTCTTTGTATTCGGCCACTCCTTCACCCCTGGAACCATAAAAAAATACATTTCGGGGCGCTACACAGCTGAGTGCACGATCGGTAAATTTGCGAAAGAAAGAGGAGCAAGGGACGAGGATGTCCCTTGGACAGCTGTTTTTTCTTTAGTTAGGTACGGCGATGAAGTCGAAGAGAGCAAAACCACCCAAAAGAATGGGCTGGATGTAAGTTTCAGTGAATCAATAGTGAATCAATAGAGACTGAATGTAAGCCCGGTCAATGGAATAGTGTTTTGTCTATTGAGATGCGTGCAACTTGGACGGAAACAAAAACAAACCCGGACGGGTCTAAAGAAACGTGGACTCATCGGCGTAAATTTTCTAAAGAGTGGCGATCCAACGAAAAGTCAGTCACTGCTAGTGATTGTGGTCACAGGGGCGGAAACCCTCCGGGGAACGGGGGTGTGATCGTTGGTAACTCAGAAACAGAAGAATTTGAGTGATTTTTAAGGAGTATAAAACATGGTGATTTTAGAAAAAAATAAGAGTTTCATTCGCTGCGCTGCGATCCTTATTGCTGTCATCGGATTTAGTGTTCACGCGCAAAACGAGGATAACACGCAAAAGAAAATCGAAGAACAAGTTCAACAAAGAGTGTTTTTGGAAGGGGTTCTTATTGACCCGCTGGTGACTGCGTATCGTGAATGGCTTGAACAACGCGCTGCAGTAATTTCGAAACGCGAGAAATCAGAGGTAGAGCAGAGCGAGATTGCGACTATGCGTGCAATCGAACCGGGATATGTACATGAAGATCCATCAATTGAGATTTTTAAGTTTCGAGAAAAACTGGTATGGGAGGAACTCAATCCCATATTAGCAGATTTAGCAGAAGACCCAACGTTACGTTCAATGTATTCGGGCTATTCCAGCTATTCAAAGTTCTTTCTCGGTGATCCAGATACGTTTTCCTATATGCACAGGTATGAATGGTTGGACAACAGTAGTAGTCAGGCACACTCTGATACCGGCTATAGCTTTAAAACATGGATGAACGATGACCAATACTTTGAATGCACGGGACTCACGTTGACGCGCCCTTCTATGCAAGACGGAGACGTGCACACCAAATTTACTGGTACATGTACCCATAACATCACTAAAGCGCAGTACCCCAATGATCCTGACGCGAAAATTGATACAGAGTTTAGTGCGCGTTTGAATTTAAGTACTTTAGACGCAGGGATCAGCAAAACAACAACATACTATACAGTTCCAGCTACTTGGATCGAAGCAGAGAGTATGCCTTGTCGTGAATGGTGGTGGGATGCGTCAGTCGATCTCTTCTTAAAAGTTACTGTGAGATACAAAGCGGGATCTGGCGCGCCTATGAAGTTAGTGTTCAAACACAATAGACATTCAATACTGGCGTACAGAGGAGTACGGATCCGGGAATGTCGCTAGCCGTATCCAAAATCATTTAAGTCAAAAAATCGCTAAAATCGGCTTGTTTCGCATTTTCGAGCGAGCAAAAAATAGCCGTTTCGGCGGGCTCGCTTGGTGTCTCGTGCGGCCTTACACACCAAGATAAACGCTCATAATCGCCCGATATGAGCATAGGCGCCTATATAAGTCAAGTCATCTTAGGGCTATTTACTCTTTAAAGGGCTAATTTCACGCGTCTCGTACCCTGAGCATGACATCCGCCCCTGAGGACTTAGCCCAAATAAGCTCCCCGTCAAAATCAATGACGTATTCGCGCTCTGGGAACCAAGCGGATGCACGCCTTTCGTTTTGAGGTGGATTGCTCCCACCGATGTGGAATAGGACTACGCTCCCTGATGGATTTTGGATAATGAATTTGTTGCCAGCTGTCCATAACCCTTCGCTAGCAAGGTTCGTCCATGTGGATTTCGTCACGGTTATTGGATTTCTGCTTGCCATGGTTACGCCTTGACGACCATACCGATTGCTGCGGCGGTGCTTCTAAATCCAACTCCAAACCGACTTGAGCATAATAGCTAATGCTCCCTTGCAATGTCGCATTCGACTCTTCGACCGTCAGCGATTTTCTCAATCCGAGTTCTAACGATAACTCAAAATTTCCGAAGACGATCGGCACATTCCCCGCCGCGATGCTATCCACCACATCGTTTATTACACATGGATACCCGAGCAGAATTAGACGTGAACCGTCAAAATGCGATGGAGAAACTATCCAACTCCCCGCTGTCGCAAGGTACGTAGATAGTTTGGACATGACACCGCTCGACACAACAAAATGAGGCGTGCTCGGTCCCATTTTGTATTTTGTTGGGACGGCCTCAATCATTGCCGAGAGCTTGTCAATCAGGGTTGATCCGCTCGGTACATTGTCCGCAACTCCACTTACCACTTGTGCAACGGAACCGGAAGTTGTTGCCTTAATACTCGTCTTCAATGTCGAGTAAATCTCATCTGCAATCGCCTCGACAAACGCGCCTTGATACGCCTGCAGAATCCTACTTCGCAGTGTTGGAATATCGCTGATTGAGTTTTGCGAGAATCGAGTTCTCGCCTCGAAATTTTTTAGGGAAACATTCACCTCGGAGAGAGCGCCACCGTAACTTGGAGACGGATTTAACAGCGCAACATTACTCACTGAATCAATTGTGAAAGATGGTACTGTAAATGAGACCCCTACTGGCTTCTCGACCGGTGTGATCATAAACGGATTCATTTCGAAACGCTCGTACCAAGCACCGCTGGTACCCATTGGTGCTCCTGCAATGGACTCCTGACTCAGATAATCCTTTCGCACAATCTCTGATTCGAGTGGTACGGTCTTGATCTCATAGCGATAATCGCCGGAATCCGTGCGTGTCCATTCCCTCGGTTTGACAACCGGCGTGTCGACCTTTGCCTGCATCTGCGATTCTATGTTCTGGATCCTAGCCTCCCACTGCGACGGAATTGGATCAGGTTTTGACGCTTCGGTGGCGCCGTTCGTGTCTTGGTCTGGTGTTTTGTCTTTGTTCATTTCACACTCCTTGTGTGTTTTCACTTCTAAAAATCTTGTGTTCCTGTTCGCTGGTCGATCTACTATTGAGACTTCGACTAACGAAGCTTTCTCGATCCTTCTGCAGTCTGCGTCCTGTGTTACCTCCACGGGTATGAATCCAACCTATAACCTCGACGTGTCGTTAATTCTTGACCTCTCTTTTGTGTCGAATATTCGTCCGTGTGTGTGGAGTTCGCCTGCCTGCTCTTCGAACTTGGAGCAAACTCCATAACGGCGTGTGCGTCATGACCTTTCAACAACGGTAAATCGGATGATGTTGACGCTATCTCTCGTAAGCATCGCTCTGTAAGTACATCTCCATCCAAGTCCTTTTGAGCGGTTGATACCACCGCCGTGAATCGCCCTTCTTCCCCGATTGTCAAGGGGAATGACTTCCTAACTATATCAGGTGTCTGAGTCATTTCTTATTCTTCCAAACTCGCTTGTCCATTCTCGTTCGCTCGCTCTCGGCATGGTGGATTGATAGTACTCCCCTCGCGGTTCCGTTGAGTACCCGACTGCTGCCCTGATCTCCGATGCAGTGAATACGCCGATCTGTGCCATTCGCTCGGACGCCTCTAAATCTTGCTTCCGATCGCCTCGTTGTGTTCGCTTGAAATCGTATCCCACAGGCATGCCAAGGCCACGCTCCAGCCACCACCGTAATCGGTACGCTACGGTTTCTAAAGTTGTTGAAACAAACTGCCGATGACTCTCGGATAAATTCGAATATTTAGCCTCTCCGGTACCCAGGACAATAGACGGTGGCACGCCATATAACGAGCATATCCGTGAAACAATTCTGTCCCGCTGCGTCAATACCTGCGGGTTCACCGTGGGCTCTTCGACATTTAGGGACGCGTTGCTGTCGAGTGTGATAATTCCAGTTGTCTTCGTGCCTAGACTTAAACCCTCTCGCAGCATTTTCACGTGTGCCCTCCTCAACGCTGGACTTACCATTTTGTCATATTTCAACACAAACAAAGAAATCGTACCAACCCGCGATACCCGCTGATCCAACGAACGTAACGAACGTAATGTCGGTTCAATCACCTCGCGCCTTGTCGGTAACTCAAAAGCAACTTAGAGGGAAATCTATGAAAACATTACACAAAACTTTTGGCAGGTTTGATCTTGGTCGCACTGGCCGCGTTCGGACTGACTGCTCTGACTTCCTCTTCAAACGATCCAGTAACTACGCCTATATTGAGGATGTGGAGCCGTATTACCCGTGCCATAGGTTGGAATATCGGGATGTAAAAGCAGTGGGTGTAATTCCTAAGAAAAAGACCCCTCCTAGCGGCGGCGGAGGCGGCGGTGAAACGAAACCACCCAAAACTCAAGAACCACCCCCAGAAAAAACTCCGGCCGAGCTTAAAGCCCAAAACTTTACCGCAGAAGAGTCAGATAGGCTAAGAAAATGTGTGGAAGAAGATCTCAAGAGTGTTTCGGAGGAGATTGAAGGGTGGAATTCTGAAGCTATCGGAGCAACAGAAGCCACCTGGGAAGTTAATAACGGGAAAACGATGAGCTTGGGCAACACAAACTGGAAAATCGGAGAAGACAAAAAAGGTAATCCAACGCTTTCAATATTTGCTACTATTTTTCCACAAGGTATCGGTATCGCCGTTGGTGCCATGTTCGCGGAGCAAAAGGACGTACAAGCAAAGGCTTTTGAACAAATGGCACAGTTTACTCAGGCTCATGAACTATTCCACGTCGGTCAACTCAAAGCAATATTTGATAAAACAAAGGCGGTCGGTAGCGAACGCCCAACCCCATCTCAAGACCGAGTACCTGTGGCAGCAATTTGCCGCAAAGTTGCGACAGTACCCCAACATCTATCTCCCGAATGCTATCCGGGTCGTATGCAATTTGACGGTCAAGAATGCTTAAGTCGTGCTTGGCTCTACGTCTTGTTGCGGCGAGACCGAGAACAAGGGGGCGACCTCTCTACCTACCTGCCACGGCGCGGCAAAAAATATCGTCCCCGACCACCCAGTGATGCCAGCAGCAGCAACATTCCGAATCGCATCGATATCGACCTCGGACATTGGGAGATCGACACCGTGATCGAACGCTACTCCCGCTGGACGCAAATCCGCGTATTACCCCATCGAGCAGCTGAGGACATCGCATGCGCGCTCGTGGAATTGCTACTACCAGTCGCCCCTTGGGTGCAGACTCTTACCGCGGATAACGGACTGGAATTTGCCCGGCACGAGTATGCTGCCCAAGCTTTGAACGCCCAGTTTTATTTCTGCAAGCCGTATCATTCCTGGCAACGCGGCCCAATCGAACAACTCAACGGCCTCGTCCGACGCACGTTTCCTAAGACCCAATCGTTCCGGACCGTGACCCCAGCGGCAGTCGCCGCCACCGCCCAAAAACTGAATCACCTGCCCCGTAAGTGTCTCGGTTTTCAAACTCCCCAAGAAGTCTTCGATGCGCTCCGCGCACCAGGACCGCCCCAAACCTAAATCCTAGCAAACGATCATCCCCGAACTCTCAGTGTCACAATGCCCGGCGAGACCCCCAACTGCGCGCCGAATTTCCACTAAGTACTCCAGACTCGCCGAGAAAGCCTCAAACGCACTCCAAACGGTACAATATTCTCTCAATCGTAGAGTACCCCGACCAAGAATCTGGATTACTGTACAAAGAAAACTACTACAACTCACAACGTAATGACCAGGGTGCACTTCACAGTGGACTCTAGGTGCTATAGTAGGTAGAAACATGGATGAATCAAACAATACCGCACTCACTCCTGTCACTACCCCCATTCCCAGAAACACATAAGACAACTTACTGACTGAAAAATATTCTTTTGTAGCGAGCAAGCCGCATATACTCAAACCAGTCAATATCAATGTAATCATTTTTACCATCTATACTTATCTGTACTACTCTTCTGGATACCTTCGATACGACTCTTCCCCAATAAGTTTGGACAATTCATTTCTGTTCAGTTTGAAGCTGCCAGATGTTAGTGGACACCCTAGGTAATTAATTTGTGTCCGACGATGTGTGGATCGTTCTCGAGTCCCGGTGATCAAGTGTTCCACTTATCGTATTTCCTGGTTAAAACGAGTTTCATACTCGACCGGTGAGATGGGCCCCAACGCCGAGTGTCGTCGATGCGGATGGTAACAACCCTCCACGTAATCAAAGAGCTTCGCTTGGGCTTGCTCACGATCCGGAAAGCGCCGTCGCGGTTGTTGGTGGATTAGTTCCGTTTCCAACGTCGCGAAGAAGCTTTCCGCCATGGCGTTGTCATAACAATCACCCACGGCTCCCATCGATACCGGAACGTTCGCTCTCTGACAGACTTCCAAGAAGTGCTGGGAAGTCTCTTGTGAGCCATGATCAGAAGGGAGCACGACCGGAGTGGGTGGTCGTCGCGTCAGCGCCATCGGTCAAGCCCGAACCCTGAGGTCCGAGTCTGGTCGAGCAGCCAGGGACCCACCCACGATCCGACGGGCCAACACCTCCAACACCATCGCCAAGTACCACACGCCTTCCACGGTCGGAACGTAGGTGGCATCGGCCACCCACAACTCATTCGGACTGGTGGCACAAAACTGACGCGGAACTCAATCCTTCGACGGAATCGCATCGGGTGCACGTTTCGTAATACTCTTACTGCGCCGCCGACTCACGCCTTGCAGACCCTGTTCAGACATTAACCGAGTAATACGATGCCGGCTCGCAACGATCCCGCGAGCGCGCAGCTCGGCTGGCACACGCGGCGCTCCGTACCCACCTCGAGACGCGTCATAAATCGACAACATTTGAGGTGCCCAATCCGCATCCGCACGTGGCCATCGAGTTCTTGAAGGACGACGGAGCCAAGCGTAATATCCACTGCGGGAGACTCGCAAAACACGACACCTGGCGGTAATACTGAACTCAGTCCGGTGCGCACTCAGGAATCGGTAGCTCGTTTCACAGTGGGTTGGGTCTCCGGTGCGAACCAGGCCGTGGCCTTTGCGAAGATGTCTCGCTCTTCTTTGAGCCGAGCATTCTCACGTTCCAAGCGCCGATACTTTTTCGCCCAGACGCCATCCGCAGAACGATCCTTACCGTCCGCTCGCTCCACCCACTTCCGAATCGTCTGAATCGACGGTTCAAACTCGCGCGCTAACGATGATACACTGCGACCCGCGCGAGCGAAAGCCACAATCTGTTCCCGATACTCTTCGGGATAGGTTTTCCTGCCCATGCGTTGCTCCTCATGTTCAGTGGTTAATATTATTTCGTCCACTAACATCTGGCAACTTCAGTTTGTCTAACTCGGTTTGAGTAATACAATCATCTATACCTATATTTTCAGATTGCTCAGACTTCCTAGAACACCCAAAAAGTCCAAAGAGAATGAGAACAGTGACGCATGAGAACGTTACTATTTTTTTGGGATTATTAAGATAAGTAAAAATTTGTGTATAATATACATATAGGTTTACGAAGGATTTAGTAATGACCAATAAAACAACAATGAGCGAATTAGAGTTTGTCAAATGGGTCGGGACAGAGGAAAATGCTGTTCGTCTTTTCGAGTCGTACCGATGGTCGACTAAGCGATTTTGTCCTAAGTGCCATTCGACAAACACTGTAGACGTACCCTCACGTAAATTCTACTATCGGTGCCGAGAGTGCCAAAAACAATTCTCCGCAAGAATGGGCACGGTGTTAGAGTCCTCGCGTATTCCAATGACTGAGTGGCTATGGGTCATGTACAAAATCAGTGTCGCTCGAAAGGGTATATCCTCGCTCCAACTCGCTAAGCAATTAGATCGTCCGCAAAACACTACTTGGTTCATTTTGCAACGCTTGAAGGAAGCTTGTGGGAATAAGCAACAAATTTTGAGCGGTATCGTGGAAGCGGACGAGGCTTATGTTGGTGGAAAAGAGGAGAATAAGCACAAGAGTAAGAAACTCCATGCTGGGCGTGGTCAGTCGGTAAACAAGCGGTTCTAGGACTGCGAGAGCGAGAAGGTGAAGTTATGGCTAGACCTATTCCAAATGCAGACGCACAGAACATCGTTGGCACGATTAACAGTCACGTTGAAGTGGGTTCGACAATCTACTCCTACGACCATAGAGCATACCAACAATTAGATGGGCTGTATTACAAGCATGATAGTGTCAAACATAGTCAAAAAGAGTATGTACGAGGTCAAGTTCATACCAACTCGATAGAGAGTGTATGGGCTATCCTAAAACGCACCATAACAGGTGTCCATCACCATGTCTCAAACAAGCACCTCAAAAGGTATTTGAACGAGATATGTTTCCGATTGAACGAGGGTACGTGAAGGTTCATGTCAAGGATCGGATCGGTGCTCTATGTGCCCTTTGTGCAGGAGCGAGATTACAATGGAAAGAACTGATAAGCAATCCACCCCGAAAGGGATAAGGAAGTTTCGCAAAATGTTGAAACAAGTTGCACAATATACTCCAACGAAAAAAGAGTCAGCAAAGGAGAGACCTACTCGTGAGTCAGCATAGTTGTAGGCCAGTTTTCGAGGCGTGAAGGTCTTATTGCTAAGGTTTATCTTCACGCCCCATTTAATCTAAAGGATTAAATTCGAGATTTTCTCGTATTTTTTCTGCAATCACCTCCTTGTAAACTCCCACTGGTCTGAGTGGGAGTTGCTGACTTCTCAAGCTCAGTGCTTGTATAGTTGCAGTTTCGTGGCTAAGTACTCCATTCCTCGATCGCCTTTAATCTTGTTGCAGCTGCCACAGAATAGTTGGAGATTGTTCAAATGGTCGGTACCACCTTTCGTCCGTGCAATGATATGATCGACCTCGAACGGTGATGTGCAATGACCAAAATGTGTTTAAAAACCTGTCCCCCTAAACGTGCTCAGACCCCGTTGTCTCTGATTTCATGTACAGTTCTGCGTTGTACAGTCTCTATAATTTCCTGACAAAATCTATCACCTGACCAACGCATAAACGCGTTGTCAATAATTTATTCAAGAGTCTCTAGCAACCGAAACAATCTTGGCGGACCAATAATCTTCCATTTTTGGTATTTCGTTTCAATCAGGACGATTCACTCTTCACTTCTATAAAGGGGCACCTCTACTAAACATAAATTTTCGTCCATTTGAGCTGTCAGATCGACTAGCTTCGTCGCCTGTGTAAATAAATGGCATTTCCAAAGCCGAAAACTGCAGAAAAACGCGATGTTCCTCTCGATTTTGTGCTATTTTGGGCATTCTGGTATGCTCGAGGCGGAATCCGGTCCCGACATCCTTACGACGAATCGCGCTTCAAAAACACCAAGCGTCGCAGGTGGTACACCAGGTGTTCCAAGACGAGTTCCGAATGTGCGCGCGCCAGCCCAATACCACGATGGCACACACATCCCATGTCATGTTGGATGGTACCAAAGACATATTCGACTCGAGCGCGCGTTTTGGCGATCGTTTTATTGGCCGTAAGACGCAGCAATTTTATCCCTTCGGGTTCCCGACGCGGGGCGCGAAACGCAATCATGGGCTCTCGCCCCGTCTGTTTCAAATGCGCCCGTAATGCCGCCGAATCATAGCCACGATCACCATAGACCGCACCGTGCTTCGGAACCTTTTCTAACACCGTCTTCGCACGCTGGATATCATGAACATGAGCCGGGGTCACCGCACTCTCGTAAATTAATTGATGCGCGGTCGAAACCAGCGCATGACGTTTATAGCCGTAATAAGATTTCGTGCCTTTCTTGGTCCAACGAGCCTCAAGGTCCTTTTGTCGTTGCTTGGCCGGGTGCCAAACAGGAACCTCGCCCGCCGCGAGTTGCTCTTGTTCGTCTTTGGTGAACCGTTGCTGTGGTACCCGTACGAGACTGCCATCAATCATCGCACCTTCCTGCAACTCATAGCCATGGGTGGCTAACTGGTCGGTCAGCACCGCAAACAATTCGTCCATGACACCCGATTCGGCTAAGGCCGAACGGTACTTGTGAATCGTCTTGGCATCCGGCCCAAAACCCAAGCGCGTACCCACAAAACGGATCACCCGAAGCGTGCCCTTGCCAAACTCCTCCAATTTCTCATCGGAAAGATTACCGTAGTGCTTACCCACGATCAGCAACTGCCACATCAACAATACGTCCCAAGAAGGCCGACCCCGATGGGCATCTGCAGCAGCCCACGGCCAAGCCCGTAATAACGGCTCTCGAAACGCTTCCCAATCGATCAACTGATCCAACTTCTCCAACGGACCATCCGGCAAATTCACCAACGCCCGAGACACTAACTCATCAGCAAATGCATCGGTCTCTCGCGACTCAATCGTACGACTCATCCGATCATCTCTTCCTTGAAATTCTCATTGCCAACATAGTATAACGGCAACCGGTTACAACTCTGTTAACTCACCTAGTAAAATTCACTGAAATTGCTATTTAATAGAACTACCCAAAGAATGACCGACGCGAACAACGAACTTGAACAGAAAGTGCAAGGACTTCGTATCGACAGGTCGTCGGCGAAGGGAAAATCTTCAAGACCTTGGCTTGTGTTTCTAATCATCGCGGTCATCGGTGGTCCCTCACTATTCGCTGGGTATTGGTTCTTTTTATCTGACCGCGGTGTTTTGGAAGTTGAAGCCGTCGTAGTTCGAGTCGCAACCTCACAGGCTTCGGAGAGTACCGTTCTTGAAGGGACCGGGTACGTTGTTGCACGCCGACAAACTACGGTTAGTTCGAAGACTACGGGGAGAGTGGCTGCGGTATATGTTGAAGAAGGAATGCTAGTTGAAAATAGTGAATTGTTAGCGACTCTAGATGACAGTCGTCAGCAAACCAATCTTGAGCTCGCGCGAGCCCAAGTTGAAGAAATTCGTGCCTCAATTGACGAAATCGATGTAAGAATCAAACAATCTGAACTAGATGTTGAACGAGTAAAAAAACTTGTTGTCGACGCTTTGGTCAGCCAAGATGAGGTTGATCAAACTCAGTTAAGGCTTGATGGCTTCGTGGCACAAAAGCAGAGACTTGAGAAAAGTGTTGACGTCGCTCAAAAAAACGTGACTCTACGAGAACAAGAACTCGAAGACACCAACATTCGTGCCCCGTTTAAGGGTGTCGTGATTGCAAAAGCAGCACAACCAGGAGAGATGATTTCACCTGTTTCCGCGGGAGGAGGATTTACCCGAACAGGGATTTGTACTATCGTTGACATGGATTCAATTGAAGTTCAAGTTGACGTTAACGAAAAGTACATCAATCGAGTGTCTCCGGGGCAACCAGCAACTGTTACCTTGGTTTCTTATCCTGACACTCAGCTACCAGCCGAAGTGATTGCTATCATTCCAACCGCAGATCGCGCGAGATCGACGGTTCGAGTCCGAATTGCGTTTCTTGAACGTGATTCCAGAGTATTACCGGATATGGCTGTCAAAGTGTCTTTTTATGAAGAAGGTACAACTCTTGTATCAAACGAAGAATCACCTTTGGGCGCGGACGTTCCGCCAACCGCGGTTGTGGTTGAAGATGGACAACATTACGTTTGGTTGATCGAACGAGACACGATTCGACGTAAGAGTGTTGAATTCCTGACTAGGACTCCTGCAGGTTTAACTCGGTTGGTCAACAACTTTGAGCGAGGGGCGAAAGTGGTGCGCAACCTATCTGAACTCGATTTCTCGAAGTTTGAAAATGGCATGCAAGTGAAGATCATAAATTAGTTTGGAGCAAAGTTAAATGGCGTTGGTCAATTTAGAGAGTGTGTGGAAGTCTTACAAGAAGGGTCGAGATCGCGTCGAAGTACTCAATGACATCTCGTTCAGAGTTAACTCCCGCGAATTTGTTGCACTGATGGGACCGTCCGGCAGCGGCAAGACAACCATGCTCAATCTTATCGGAGGTTTGGATCGTCCTACTAGCGGAGTAGTCACCGTCAATGATGTAGTCTTGAATAGTCTTTCATCAGGCAAACTTGCGCGTTGGCGATCGGAAAGTATCGGGTTCGTATTTCAGTTTTACAACCTACTTCCCGTATTCAGTGCAAGACAGAACGTAGAACTTCCGCTACTGCTGACGAAACTCAGTCGCAAGCAAAGGAAGAAGAATGCTGCACTTGCACTAGACATCGTAGGCTTGAGTGATCGTGCGAGACATACACCTGCTCGCTTGTCTGGAGGGCAACAACAGCGTGTAGCCATCGCTCGAGCGATTGTAGCAGATCCGAAAATACTTGTATGTGATGAACCAACTGGTGATTTAGATCGATCAACCGCCACAGAAATACTGCGGTTGCTTCAAATATTGAATCAGGAACACGATAAAACCATCATCATGGTGACTCATGATCCAAAAGCGGCCGAATACGCGAAACGAACAATGCTATTGGACAAGGGCAAGTTGGTTAGTAGTTTATTGCAATCTGAGGTCGGGGCAGAGGTTGAGACATGACTACATTCGGTTTTTTGATAAAGAGCATGTTTCGTCGAAAACTGTTGGTTACATTGAGCATGCTATCACTAACAACAGCGTTTTTGCTCTTTATTCTCCTCAGGTCCGTAGCGGTGCTGTTTAGCGGAGACTTCGCTAGTGTAAGTGATGTGCACATGCAGACAGCCTCAAAGTATGCCATCATTCTTCTTCTACCGCACCGCTACGGTGAAGAAATTGCGGCAGTAGAAGGGGTACGGGCTATCACTTTTGCGTCTTGGTTTGGTGGTGTATTTAAAGAAGGAGATGATAGTGCGATGACGTTTGCCGTGGACCCATCCACTTACTTTGAAGTGCACGAAAACTACCAGATCTCATCGGAACATCTGGACGCATTCCTAGAGTTAAGGACGGCTGCTGTGGCACCTGAAGCTATCATGGAAAGATATGACTTAGAGGTAGGTCAAAAGGTACCTGTGACTAGTTCAATTTTCCCAAACATTAACGGCGAACCATGGACGTTCGATCTGGTTGGAACTTATAGCTCAGAAAACGAGGTCGAAGCAGACTATTTGCCATTCTTGTTTCACTATGAATATCTCAAAGAAGCGACTGGAGTATCTGATGTTGGATGGTATACGTTTACCATAGAGGATCCAGAAAAGGCTAGTGAAATTGCGCATATTATCGATTCGAAATTTGAAAACACAGCCGATGCAACCAAGACAATGACGGAATCGGAAGCGATGAAGAATTGGATGTCTCAGATCGGTGACATTGGTCTGATGATGAATGGAATTATTGGTGCGGTATTTTTCACGATGCTATTGTTAACCGCTAATACGATGATTCACAGTTATCGACAACGGATTCCCGATTTAGCAGTTTTAAAAACTTTGGGATTTTCTAACAACAAAGTAGCTGGATTCATGCTCTTTGAGAGTTTATTGTTTTGTACGACTAGTGCCGCGGTTGGTATTGGGATCGCAACTCTTGCACTTAATGGTATCGGACCCTTTCTCCCTACTGGATTCGTGCTGGCTGTTACAGGACCAACGTTGATTTGGGGAACAAGTATCGCTCTTGGCTTGGGTCTAGTAATCGGTCTTGTACCTGCGATAAGTGCAAATCGATTGGTAATCGTCAACGCCTTGCACACAAAGTAACAACTTACTAATAGAAAAGGAATTCCGACCATCGTGTTACGTCAAATTTTTGCAGTCACTCGGATGAACATCTTGACCATCCCTTCAAGATGGAGTTCGTCTCTTGTAGTTGTGATTGGAATCGGTGGAGTTGTTGCGGTTTTAGTTGCATTGCTATCGATGGCGACTGGGCTAACCTCCGTATTTACCAGTTCCATTGATCCGGATCGTGCGGTCGTAGTTCGAGGTGGTGCGACAGCGGAACTTTCTAGTAATCTAAGCCTAGATGAAGCAAATATTATTTCTACACTAGCCGGAGTCGAACTTGCCGCAGCGGAACTGTTTGTTATTGCGGATATGCCGAAAAAAGCGACTAACATTGCGGCGAATGTAGTCGTAAGAGGTGTGTCAGTGGACTCATTCGCCATTCGACCAGAGCTAAAACTGATTGAAGGACGGCATACTGAACCGGGGAAGAATGAGATCATCGTGGGAGTTAAAGCTCAAGAGGAATTCGTCGGACTAAATTTAGGCGACATCGTGGAGTTGAGGGAGTTTTCGTGGACGGTCGTCGGTACTTTTGAGGCAGGTGGCGGCTCAGTTGAATCAGAGATTTGGGGAGATCTGTCAAACGTTCAGTCTGCATTTCGATATGAAGGGGGAATCACTTCAATTCGATTACGGTTAACTAGCCCGAATTTGATCAAGGGTCTAGCTGAGAACATAAAAGATGAGCCTCGTCTCCAAGTGGATCTTCATTCGGAACAAGACTGGTTCGAAAAGAGTTCACAGGACAATACGGGTCTCATTAAGACATTCGCTTTGATTGTTGGGATCATCATGAGCATTGGCGCTGTTTTTGCTGCATTAAACACGATGTATACGGCCGTGGCATCACGCACTTATGAGATTGCGACGCTCCGCGCGATAGGTTTCGGTGGAGGCCCTGTCGTTGTTTCGGTCCTCGTCGAATCGCTAATCTTAGCTATTTTCGGTGGTTGCTTAGGCGCTCTGATCGCATATTTAGCGTTCAACGGTTTCACTGTTTCTACACTAGATTCGACAGCTTTTTCTCAGATAGTGTTTGACTTCAACGTTTCCCCTATTTTGATTTCTCTTGGTCTAGTCGTGAGCGTAGGGCTTGGTATGATTGGCGGCTTTTTTCCAGCAATTCGGGCAGCATTGTTGCCGATAACCGCTGCTTTACGAGGCGAATGAGAGTCGTAGCTAACCGTGCCGGCGATTCCGATACAACAAATTCAAGAAGCACGTGATCGAATTCGAGAACATGTCCTCTACACACCGTTAATACGATCGGAAACACTGTCCAGACTGACTGGTGTAGACCTCACTCTTAAGTACGAAAATCAGCAGTTTACTGCGGCATTTAAGGAACGAGGTGCTGTAAATAAGTTGCTTTTGATGTCCCCAGACGAAAGAATCCAAGGAGTGGTTGCGGCATCGGCAGGTAATCACGCGCAGGGCATCGCTCGACACGCCGGTCTACTGCAAATACCGATACGAATAGTGATGCCGAAATACACGCCGAACAACAAAGTAGAAAATACCAAAGCACTTGGTGCAGAGGTTGACTTAGTTGGTGACCGGTTCGACGAATCGATGCAATTTGCACGAGAACTTGCGATCTCTACAGGACGTACCCTAGTACATCCGTTTGACGACTTAGACGTGATCGCTGGTCAGGGTACGTTAGGTATCGAAATTCTAGAACAAGATCCAAGCATCGAAACCGTCATTGTGCCGATAGGGGGAGGAGGGCTGATTTGCGGTGTCGTCTCCGCTGTGAAGCAAATCAAACCAGATCTGCGAGTATTAGGAGTGCAGGTGGATACCTTTAATACTGCGTACGCTATGTTCTACGATCTTCCACCAACCGAAAAGCGCACTGCGATGACAATTGCCGAAGGAATGGCCGTGAAACGTCCAGGCGAGATCACTGGACCAATGATGAAAGAACTTCTTGATGACATCGTGGAAGTGACCGAAGAAGAAATCGAACGTGCGATCTTTACACTGCTTGAGGTGAAGAAAACGGTCGTCGAAGGTGCTGGCGCTGCACCACTAGCAGCTTTGTTCCGTCACGCTTATCTAACAAAAGGTCGGACCGCGCTTTTAGTTACAGGAGGCAACATAGAAATGATGGTTCTTGCAAACGTCATCGAGCGAGGATTGGTCCGATCCAAACGCTTAATCCGTTTGCGCGCACTGGTCGCAGATGTTCCGGGTTCTCTAGCGAAACTTACTCAACACTTGGGAAAACTAGATAGCAACATCGTTGATATCACACATCAACGCAAACTGCATACGAGTACTCTAGGTGCTCAACCAATCGATGTACTGATACATTTGTGTGGTGAAGAACAAGCTGACCATGTTGTCGAACAACTGCGCGCCGAGGGTTATGAGGTAGACGTCTTAGTCAATTGACGTGTTTTTGAATTAATTTCTCCGCAAAACTAGTCGGTCGTCAATTCAGGCATATTTTCAAAAATGGATAAGGACTCGGGATTTGCCAACGCCGACGTGTTAACCACGTCTTGCCCGAGAACTACATCTCGAACCGCGAGTTCAGCAATTTTTCCTGATCTAGTACGAGGTATCTCCGGTACTTCGATAATCTTAGCAGGTACATGACGTGGTGATACGTTTGCACGTAGTCGCTGCTTGATCCGAGCACACAGATCTTTTCCAAATTTGATGTTCGGAGCTAATACGACAAAGAGAATCACGCGCACGTCGTCATTCCAGTCCTGACCTACGCAAAGTGCTTCGGAAATCTCCGACATAGCCTCGACCTGACCGTAAATTTCGGCTGTGCCGATCCGGACACCACCGGGATTTAACACTGCATCGCTTCTTCCGTGAATGATCAGTCCACCAGTCGTTGTGTTGATCTCAGCGAAATCGCCGTGTGCCCAGATGTTGGAAAATTTGTCGAAATATGCTGTACGATATTTTTTGTCTTCTGGGTCGTTCCAAAAACCGATTGGCTTGCTCGGAAACGTTTGCGTACAGACTAGTTCTCCGCGCGTCGAGCGAACTGAGTTCCCTAGTTCGTCAAACACGTCCACAGCCATGCCTAGTCCCGGTCCTTGGAGTTCGCCGCGGTGTACGGGTAGCCACGGAATACCCAGAGCGAAACAAGAAATCAGGTCTGTACCGCCAGAAATTGATGCCATTTGTATATCGTCCTTAATGTCTCGATAGACATAGTCAAAAGACTGCAGTGCAAGTGGCGATCCGGTAGATTGCATCGATACGAGACAGCTTAAATCTTGCTCGTTCTTTGGTTTAACGTTTGCTGTTTCTAAAGCTGAAAAATACTTCGCACTCGCACCGAACACATTGATGCTTTCGTTTTCAATCATTTGGATGAGTGTGTTTGGATTTGGCCAAAATGCAGAACCCTCATATAACACGATTGTGCTTCTGCTTGCGAGTGCTGAAACCAACCAGTTCCACATCATCCAACCACAAGTAGTAAAAAAGAAAATTCTAGAATCCTCTCTGAGATTGACGTGTAGTTGATGTTCCTTGAGGTGTTGAATCAACGTTCCTCCCGCCCCATGAACGATACACTTTGGTTTTCCGGTCGTCCCAGACGAGTACATCACATACAACGGTTGGTTGAAAGAGAACCATTGAAAATCCCAAGAGTTCTCATCTCGTTGAAAGATGGAATCGAAGTCGTCTGCTTGACGCGACAAGAAATTGAACGTGATGACGCGTTTTATGCTTTCAATGTGTTGCTTTAATGCGCTTACATTTTGACGTATGTCAAACTGTTTTCCGTTGTAGGTATAACCGTCGCACGCGATCAGTACTTTCGGAGTGATTTGACTGAATCGGTCAAATGCGCCTTGAAAACCAAAATCAGGTGAACAGGAGGACCAAACCGCACCTATGCTTGCAGTGCCAAGCATCGCAATGACCGTTTCCGCAACATTCGGTAGGTATGCTGCGACGCGATCTCCTACCTCGACGCCGATTTCGGTAAGCTCACTAGCAAATTGCGCGACTTTCCGACCAAGATCATAGAAGGTCAACTCTGTTCTCAAGCCCAGCTCGGTCACCGACACGATCGCTATGTCATCGTCATTTCCCTGCAGTAAATTTTCTGTGAAGTTCAATCGAGCGTTGGGAAACCAGGTACTCGTCAACAGATTGTCTTCGTTTACTAAGACTGGTTCCCCGCTGTCTCCCGAGATATTGGCAAACTCCCAAACGTTGCGCCAAAACTCCACCTTATTGTTGATTGACCAATCATGGAGTTGAAAATAATTTGGAGGCTCAAAACCAATCGAATTCGCAAATCTCGTGAGATTACAAGAATTTATAAACTCGTGTGAGGGGTGCCAGAGTTGTTTCGTCGGCATTAGAACTGATTCGATTTTGGCATGTAGCGCGTTATGGGATGCACGTCGACCAACTTCATTTATCGGAGGTCAATACGTTCGAATTGTAATACTACGGTACTGGTTAGACCGAGGACGATTGAACTAGTACCAATTCCGTGAAGAGTACCGCCGAGTGTTTTTGTCTTGTAACCAGTTTTTCGTACAATTGCTAAGTTCATTTCAACTTAGGGTTTAACTTACTTGGTGAAGAATTTGTACCAACCAAAACTAATTTTTGCTACTTGTTCCGTCATGCTTCTGGCAAATGTTGTCCTGCACGCTAAAGATGCTGTGCTAGACACGATGGGTACGGAACTTGATCGATCTTTTCAAACTCTTCAAGAACAAGATGAGCCACCTTATTTCTTGAGTTACGAAATAACTCAAGACGAAGTTGTTTACGTCAGCGGTGCTTTCGGTCAAGTTACTGGGTCGGAGAAATCTGTTAATCGAATTCTTGACGTCGATTTACGGGTGGGAGACTATTTTGTTGACAACACGCACCCGGTGAATGCCCCCTTCGGTGGTCTAGGAGACATATTCGACATAGCGCTTCCGTCAGTCATTCCTATCGATGATCTGGAGGCATTACGTACGGTACTTTGGTTACATACTGACAAAAAGTACAAGCAAGCGGTCGTCCAGCTTACCAATGTTCAATCAATATTGCAAGCACAGGTCGAAAAAGACGACCAATCGGGCGATTTTTCGCAAACTCCCACGGAGACCTACGCGGAAGAAACAAAAGATCTTGTAGTGGATGAAGATTTACTGAAACGAAAAATTAGACTCTATACCCAATTCTTTTCTGATGTGGATCACATCCGTAGCAATAGTGCGACGATTTCTACTGACATTGAGACTCGTTGGTTTGTAAATTCAGAAGGAACTAAGATTAAAGTTTCACATCCCTACTTTCGCTTGATCATTTCAGCTTCGACGAAAGCTGATGATGGAATGGTACTTAGTAAATCGCTAACGTTTGAAGGAACTTCACAGGAATCGCTTCTCCAAGACACACAAATTGTTACCGAAGTACAAACGTTGATAGCAGACTTAAAAGTGCTACGCGAAGCCCCTTTAGCCGAACCTTATACAGGACCGGCAATTTTGTATGGAAGGGCAACTGGAGTATTTTTCCATGAGGTACTTGGGCATCGATTGGAAGGACACAGACTGAAAGACGATGATGATGGTCAGACGTTCCTCAAGGCAGTGAACACTCAAATACTGCCAGAGTCTATTTCAGTTGTTTTCGACCCAACGGTCAAACAATTTGGCGATATTCCGCTGCTTGGAACATATAAATATGACAACCAAGGAGTTAAAGGAAGACGAGTAGTGATCGTCGACCGCGGTGTACTTAAAGGGTTCCTAATGTCTCGACGACCTCTTGAAGGATTTCCCACATCTAACGGGCACGGACGAAAGAACGCTGGATATTTAGCGATTGCTCGGCAGTCGAATATGTTTGTTGAAGTGGAAGATCCGGTCTCTTATGAAACATTGAAGACAATGCTCATTGAGCGAGTTACCCAAGAAGATAAACCTTATGGTTTGATTTTTCACGATATTCAAGGTGGATTTACTACAACTGGGAGAACTATACCAAATGCGTTCAATGTTACGCCGGTGTTGGTTTACAAGATATACCCAGATGGGAAGACAGAAGTCATCCGGGGGGCCGATTTAATCGGTACTCCTCTGACGACCTTTAGTCGAGTGGAACAGGGAGCAGACGATTACGCAGTGTTCAACGGCATGTGTGGTGCTGAATCTGGTTGGGTACCCGTATCTACGGTAGCTCCATCACTTCTCGTATCTCAAATAGAAGTACAAAAATCTAGTACTTCTAGGGACATTCCTCCGATCTTGCCGTCCCCGGTACGACCGCCCGCAGACCGAAGCATTCATACTCACTAAGAACGGACTACACAGATAAATGAATGACGTGCAAAAATTGTTCCTACTTGCCTTACTTGCTTTAACTTTTTCGTTACAAGGACAAGCAACCAAGGACACGGATGATGTTTTAATTAATGCTCTAAAGGACGAAATGGATCGTTCGTTAAAAGAGCTGCAGATCGATGAAGAACCACCACCGTATTTCCTGTCCTATACCGTGAATGAGGTGTCGATGAGTGTCGTGCAATCCATTCTTGGGGGTTCTGCAGATTCGAACCATTCGACAAATCGAAATTTGTCAGTCAATGTAAGGGTGGGTGATCGAGAACTCGATAACACCAATTTTGAAGGAAGTGGCGGTGGTATGTTTGGGTTGGGTGGTCTCTTGGGTGGACTAATGGGAGGCGGTTCCTTCCCCCTGACCGATTCTTACGATGAATTGCGACGTGTAATTTGGATGAGTACCGACGCGGCTTACAAAGAAGCTGTTAGTTCGTTGGCAGCAAAGAAAACAGCACTTGAGCAACAACCGAGCTTGGAACGCGCGAATGATTTCAATGAGGAAGAACCTTTTGAGTACGTTTCTGAACAGGATCTAACTGCGATTGACATTGACCGTGTGACTGCGTTCGCTAATGAACTATCTGGTGTTCTGAAAGGGCACCCAGAACTTCAACAAACGTCCACCACTGTTAGTTATGTGACTAATAAGCGAACCTATATCGACTCTGACGGTAATTTTCATCAGCTAGAGTCTTCGTTATGCTCAGTACGCACACAAGCAAGTGCCCAGGCCGACGACGGTGCTCTGGTCAATGATTATCTGACGGTCTATGCAAACAACTGCGAAGAGCTATATAACGACGTTGAGGAACTCAAGCAACGTCACGAAGAACTCATCGCATCGATCCTTGAGTTTAAGAACGCGGAGCATGTGAGAGCATACACTGGTCCAGTATTGATAACCGATGAAGCTACTGCTGATTTCTTTTCACAGGTCCTTGGTTCACGAGCGGGGGCTATGCCACTCCCTGTGTCAGAATTCGGCGGTATGGGTGGATTGATGGGACAGCTACAAAACCCGTTCATGGACAAAATCGATGCTAGAGTTTTCCCGAGACTTCTTAGCGTTGTCAATGATCCCACTATTCGGGAACACGAAGGTGTTTCCTTAATGGGCAGTTATGTGGTTGATAGTGAGGGAATGCCTGCGCGCCGCACCGAACTGATCAAGGACGGTACTTTGCTTACGCTGCTTACGACGCGCGCGCCGACCAAAGAACTAGACAAAAGTACCGGCAGTAATCGAACAGGTACTCCACTACCTGGAAATTTGTTTATTTCGTCCAGCGAGGGCATGACCGAAGAAGAACTCAAGGAAGAATTACTCGTCCTTGTCGAAGATAATGCTCTTGACTTTGGAATTGTGATCAAGAGATTTAGCGATATAGGATCGGTAGCGTTGGGCTCAGGCATGGACGGTATTATGGCAGTTACCCAAGCCATGATGGGTGGAGGTATTCCATTATTACCAACATTGCATGCATACAAAGTCGATATGGAAGGTAACGAGGTACCGATTCGCCCGATAACGGTTACTTCGTTTTCCGATAGTCAATTGAAAGACATCGTAGCCGTGTCGGACACGAGACGTGCTTACAACGTTTCTACGCCGTTCTCCGCATCAACGTTGATGTCTGCGATGTTAGGATCGCTAGGGGGACTGGGCGGAGCGTTCGGATCGCCAGGGTTTCTTGGTGTCGTCGCTCCCGATGTGTTACTTGAAGAACTGTCATTTCAAGGTGGTGGAACGGGTCATCCAAGATTACCGATCGTTGCACACCCTGCGAGTGAATAACTGTTATCCATGGAAGAAATTTAAACTTCAATTCAACTTTAAAACTTTAGGAGAGATTGAATATGAAACGAATGATGATTTGTGTTGTGTTTTTGCTAGCTTGGTCTGGTCTGAGTTTTGCAGATGAACACGACTCAGAACGTATTTTGGGGAACATGCAAGATGAATTAATGCGAAATTTCGACGTTCTCCAAGACGAAGATAAACCACCTTTCTATATGAGCTACGAGATTGTTGAGGACGATGTCGTTCAGGTGAGTGGTTCTTACGGAGAAACTTTGCGCGATGCCGATTTCTTAAATCGAGTGTTGACAATTGATTTGCGCGTGGGATCTCCTGAACTCGACAATACCCGAGTTGATAGGACTCCACAACGCGTTAATTTTGGTGCAATTTCCGTTGACGCGGAGCAACCTCTAAAAGTTGCGCTTTGGAACGCGACGAACGATAGCTTTCGTAGCGCTCTTTCACAACTCACTCGAGTGGAAAGTGAAGTTCAAGCCTCAGTCGAGGAAGAAGACAAAACCGGCGACTTTACTTCGATGCCAACAGCGGACTACCGCGGGAGGTCTATGCGTCTAGCCGATGTTGGAGAGAGCTTTCGTGAGAAAGTAAAACGATACGGTCTGCCGTTTAAATATGAGGAACACATTCAGTCTAATAGCGTTTTAATCGTCGGAGAGGTCGAGACTCGATGGTATGTAAATTCTGAAGGGACCAAGATTGCTACATCAGAAGCTTACTATAGAATCAGCATTTCTGCGACCGCAAAAGCCGAGGACGGTATGGAATTGCGTCGGTACGTTTCTTACGAGGCTTTGTCTCCGGAAGGTTTTCCCGATGATGACAAAGTAATGACCGATGTTCGCGCAATGATCGAAGAATTGGACGAGTTGCGAAATGCCCCAATTGTAGAACCATACACGGGACCTGCAATTTTGGGTGCTAGGGCCGCAGGAGTTTTCTTCCATGAAATTCTTGGGCATCGATTGGAGGGACACCGCCTCAAATCGGTCACCGACGGTCAAACGTTTAAAGCTAAACTTGGCGAACGAATTCTTCCGGAAAATTTCACGATGTACTTCGATCCGAATATTCGCGAACACCGTGGTTTAACTTTATGGGGTTTTTATGACTACGATAATCAAGGAGTAAAGGGTCAGAAAGTCACCGTAATTGAAAATGGTGTGTTAAAAGGCTTTTTGATGTCGCGGCAACCAATGGAAGGATTCTTGGAGTCGAATGGACACGGTCGCCGTCAAAGTACAAGTGGTTATGGATCAGTGTCTCGACAATCAAATCTAATTCTCGAAGTCGAAAACCCCGTGAGCGCTGAAGAGTTGAAGGAAATGCTACTTGAAAGAGTACGCGATCAAGGGCGAGAGTTCGGTTTGTATTTTGGAGACATTCAAGGTGGATTTGCAATTACCGGTCGATCCATGCCGAATGCTTATAACGTGCAGCCATTGATTGTCTATCGGTTGTTCGCAGACGGTAGTCAAGAGCTTGTACGTGGAGTCGATCTGATCGGCACACCTTTAACGACGATGAGCCGAATCGAAGCCGGGGCCTCAGATTACGATACGTTTAACGGTTATTGTGGAGCGGAATCTGGACGAATACCAGTGTCTGCAGTGTCTCCGTCGATTTTGATTTCGCAGGTTGAAGTTCAGAAAACGATGACGTCGCGAGACAAACCACCGATACTACCAACTCCAGTAGAAAGGGATGACGATGAAGTGTCATTCAATCAACAAAAAAACTTTCAAAGCGAGTAATTTATGAAAATCTTTCAACAAATAACTTTAGCAACGATAGTCTTCTTTGTTTTCTTCGCTTGGGGTCAAGAACAGAGTGAAGACGTTCTAGTAAAAGCACTACAGGATGAGATGCAGCGCACCCTTTCTGAACTCAAAGATGAAGAAGAAAGCTCTGGTGAAATTTACTTCGTTTCTTATCGTGTGGTAGACACTCGGTACGTCTCCAATAACTACGAATTGGGCGGTGCTGTAGCTACAACGCGGGGAGGTAATCGTATGTTAGAGGTGGATCTCCGAGTTGGTTCATACGAAGTCGATCAATCAAACTTCATGGGTCGCGGCGTTAGCAATTCTCCGTTCTCAAGCCCTCTCCCACTTGAAGACGACTACGATGAAATACGACGTGTCGCATGGCGCGTCACCGATGAAGTTTTCAAAAGTCGGATAAACGCTTATGCCCAGAAACAGACGGCATTAGCGAATCAAACTTCAGCCGAAGAACGGGATCCCGATTTCACCAAAGAAGAAGCGTTCGAGTATAGATCTGAGCACAAATTTGACGATGATCAATTAGCATCGTTTGCCGCTACGGGTAAGGATTTGTCCGCACTTTTCAAAGGCGCAGCAGACATTTATTCCTCGAGGGTCACTACAACCGCGGCAAATCGCCGTTCCGTCTTTCTGAATTCGGAAGGAACCTTCGTAGATTTAGAGGAACAAAAGTGCGAGATTCTGACCACTGCTTCGACTCAGAACGAAAACGGTCAAGAGTTAAGAGATTTTCGAGCTCATATTGCAATCGACTGTTCGGAGCTTCCTGACGCAAAAACGATGAAAAGCGATGTACAGGGTATGATTTCAAGTCTACAAGCTATGCGTTTGGCGAGCGAGCTTGAAGAAGTTTACTTCGGCCCAATCATGTTTGAAGGTCAAGCAGCCGCGCAATTTTTGAAAACCTATCTTATATCAAAGCTCTCAACAAGTCGACCTCCGCTAACAGCCAATCCTGGCCAATTTCGTCCTGATCGAAATTCATTCATGGATAGGATAGGGGCACGTATCGCGTCTCGTCAGATAAACGTTGTTAATGATCCGACGTTGACGGAGTACGAAGGGCGTCGGTTAATTGGCAGTTATCCTGTCGATCTTGAAGGAGTACCACCACAACGTACGCTCCTAGTAGAACAAGGCCGATTACAGACCATGTTGACCACTAGAACACCAGTGGACGATTTTCGCAACAGCAATGGGTCAACTCGTTGGATCAGCGGATTCAGCGGTGGCGCAGGGGTCCCTGGGAACGTCTTGATTGAACCAGAAGATGGATTGTCCGCCGAGGATATGAAGGAAGAATTGTGGCAATTGCTAGATGACTTCAATGTCGATTTTGGTGTTGTTGTGCGTCAGATTTCTTCACCGAGCGCAATCACGGGAAGTGCACGAGGACTGGCGAGTGTTATGGAAGCTTACAAAATCTATCCGGATGGACGGGAAGAAATGCTAGCTCCAGTTGAAATACTCGACATCACTGATCGAACTCTCCGAGATATAGTGGCGGTTTCTGAGGAAGTAACTCAATTTGATACTACACACTACAATCGGACTGGAATGAACTCAATCCCAGTATCTATTGTCGCGCCGTCTTTCATTATTGAAGAGCTCGGCGTTCGAAAAGTTCAAGGATCTGGATCGCTTCCACCAGTGGTACCACATCCATACGCTGAAGCACCTACGTTCGAAGACTCGGAGGGTAGTAGTTTTTAGACTAACTTCTTAATACCAGCGCGCTGTTGACTGCTATGTAGCGGCGCGCTATTCCGCGTTTCTCCAGGTTTTTGACCGTGAGGACCCATGGGTGGGATCAAAGATGAAGCGCCCTGAGTAGTTTGAGACGAACTTACCCTCAAGCACTGATCTCGGTATTTCCTTGTCTAGGAGTTGAGTTGTGGTCTCCGATTTAGAATCGGTCCCGCTCGTTTCTCGGACAAATATTTGGTCCAATTAGAACGTAAGGTTCGGTTGCCTAGATCAAGCTTTGGTGAATGGATTCGACCGATTTCCCACGCAGATATTGCACAGTCTTTGAATTAAGTTACGGAGATTCAAGCAAACTCGTTGTGCATGAATTGAAAGTCTGAGTTCTCTTTCGACAATTGCCTCTAAGGGGACGCGTACATACAGCCGAAATAACCAATTTCTAGTGATGAGAATGTCGTTGGAGTATGCTTACTTAACGAAGGAAGTACCTTTGCACAATCGTATAATGCAATAACAAGCTAATAGCTTAAAATTTCATACTCAGATAACGTTCGTTGAGAATCCATTTAAGGACGACATGAAGAAAGTAATTTCAGTCCGAGATTTGTGTCGGACTTTTCACGTTGGGGACATAGATGTCCATGCATTGGATCACGTTAACCTAGATATTCACGAAGGTGAATTCATCGCTGTGATGGGACCGTCCGGAAGTGGAAAGTCTACTTTAATGAATATTTTGGGATGCTTAGATACCCCTACATCTGGTAGCTATGAGTTGTTGGAACACAAAGTATCGGAAATGGATGACAATCAGTTGTCAGATATCCGCAACCAATATCTCGGCTTCGTGTTTCAGAGTTTTCATTTACTACCGCGTCTAACAGCTTGGGACAACGTGCTGCTACCGATGCGTTACGCCCGTTCGTCGAGAGCGGACGCAAGTGAAACGATCAAGCATGCTCATACGGTCGTTAAAGAGTTAGGTATGGACGATCGAATGAAGCACAATCCAAACCAACTCTCTGGCGGACAAAGGCAACGAGTCGCAATTGCTAGGGCATTAGTTACGAATCCATCTCTCTTGTTAGCTGATGAACCAACAGGAAATTTAGACTCAAAAACTTCTGCGAACATTTTGTCGCTGTTCGACGCGTTAAATGAGCAAAAGCAGACCATTTTGATTGTTACTCATGAAGATGAGGTTGCAAAGCATGCAACTCGAGTAATACAGATGCGCGATGGTAAGATCGAAGGCGAAATCGAAAATACCAAGTATGGCATAGCATAGATTAGAACATCATTGGAGTTATAGAAGAGAACGAATGCTGAAACTATTTTTCGAAAGACTAACTAGTGTTTGTTTGTTTTGTTTTTTAGCACTTGGCGCGTTCATGCTTAGTGCTAACGTGTCTGCCGACGCAATTCTCATAACTGGCGAAATTGAGGACGGTAATGCACAATCGGTCGAAATGCCTCGTCTACCGGGTTCCTATTCGCGTACGATCGCTTGGATGGCTCCTGAGGGCGAGGAGGTACAACCTGGTGATGAAATCATCAGACTTGATCCCGGTGACCTTGAATCCCAACTTGAGCAAGCAGAAGTGAATATTGAATCTCAAATTACTGCAGCCGAGTCGCAAGAAGCGGCGCATGAGTTGAGAATTTTTGATGCGATTACAAGTCTAATTCGTTCGGAGTCTTCGTTAGAAAACGCTCGCTTAGACGCGATGGTGCCAGCGGATACAGTACCGGAACTCACGCATGACCGGAATCGGTTAGCATTGGCAAATTCGATTCACTCGTTAGAAAGAACAATTCGTAGTCTTGAAGAAGCCTACGCGGCGCGAGATAGAGATCGACCGATGGCAGAACGTGACTTGTTGAATGCACAAAACGAAAAAGAACGCATCGAAAATGCATTAAAACACACTAATTTCTATGCAGAACAACCAGGATTAGTAATTTACGCGTCGAACCCGCGAACCGGTTTGAAGATTTTTCCCGGTGAGAGTTACGGCTCTGGAACGACGCTGCTAATTGTTGCGAGTAGGGAAGATTTGCGGTTTAGATTTTGGGTGCATGAAGCTGATATCCGAAAGATATCTCTAAACGACGAAGTTGTCGTATCGCCCGATGCTGCGGGGGACGTTAAGGTAAAAGCAAGAGTTTCGTGGATGTCCAATCAAGCAGCAAGTAGAAGTGATTGGAGTTCAGCCGGATACTACGAAATCTTAACTGAACCATTAGAACCGATACCCGAGGTATATATACCGGGTATGTCAGTTTTAGGAGTAATTAAAAATGAAGAAGTCTCTGATCAAGATGAATAAATCTACTCGCACAATAGCGTTGCTAGCTGTGCTGGCCACACTCATTGTTGTGAGTGTGCAAGCCGCGGAGTGGAAAGACATACAAAAGCAAAGCAAATTTGTCGTGACTGTTAGTGCAACAGGTGTCGTCGATTCGGAGGAAGTTGAATCGATCGGCGCTCCGCCCACTGCTCGTTGGCGGTCTAGACTTCAAGATATTGTGCCCGAAGGAAAACGGGTAAAAAAAGGTGAAGTTGTAGTCCAATTTGAAGTCTCACGAACCGATGAGCGTATTCGCGAATTGGAGGGTGAACTCAACGTTCACGCCGGGGACGTCGGTGTCGATAAAGAACAGAAGGAGCAACAAATACGTCAAGAAGCCCTTGATATGTCGAATCTCAAAGCCGACGTTGATAAAGCTGTGCGCTTGGCAGAAGTTCCTGCAGGGATCGTTCCTGGTATAGAGTATCAAAAACTCGTGGAGCGGCGTCGCTTAGCCGAAACACTTTATGAGCGCGCGTTGTATCGAAAACAGCTCAGCGATAGAGACAAAGTCGCGGCAGAAGAAAACAAAAAAAGGCAGATCGCGCGTGCCGAACTTCGACTAGCGGAAGCGAGACGAGCTTTGGATACATTTACTATCCGTGCTCCAAAGGACGGAATTGCCGTCATTGGAGTTGGTTGGAACGGCGAAAAACTCACCGCAGGATCCAGTGCCAGTGGGGGAATACAAATACTAAGAATTGTCAATGACGAGAAGGTGTTGATTCGGGCGACCATACCAGAAAATTTAGCTACAGTGCTCAGCAAAAATCAAAGAGCAATAATTGTTACTGAAACTACAGGTACAGCTGAACTTTCGGGAGTTGTGCATTCTGTTGGAAATACAGTACGTCGCAAATCTCCGAACTCTTTAGAAATGGTACGAGATTTCACCGTGAAGCTTGACGAAGACTACTCAGACATCCTACGCATAGGAGTGTCCGTAGAAGTCAAAGTTGAAGTTGAGACGTTCAACGATGTGCTTGTAGTACCTAAAGCGGCACTTGTTTATAAAGAGGGTAAACCAGGGGTTGTCACTCCAAGATTTTCTCTGGGTGGATTTGTTCTAGCAGATAAGTGGCATGCAGTTAGATTAGGGAAGGCTAGTCAAGATCACTTTATCGTTGAAGAAGGACTAGAAGAGGGGCAAAAAGTAAGACTATGAGAACATTGAAGTTTTTGGCAGGCACACTCGCATTTGTTGTATTACTAGGTGGCGTTGGGTGTTCTTTTGACACGACCGAGTACTCGAAAGTAATAATCGAACCGCGAGATCATAGATTCTTCGTTCGTGCTCATGGAGAAATTATTTCAACCAAATCGGACTCTGTCCAATTAGGTAATGTTCGCGGTGAATTCACAATTGCTTGGATGATCTCCGAATACTCCGAGGTAAAAGCAGGCGACGTTGTGGTTCGCTTCGATAATGCAGACATGGTGCAAGTACGAGACCGTAGCTTATTGCAGCTCGAGCGTCAACAGACTTCGATTGATAACTTCATTAATTCAAGTTTTGGGGAACGAATTCAGCTGGGACACGAAGATATTCGGGTTGATGGTGAAATCGATATTGCAGCGATCTATACCCTACTTGACGATGACATGTTCAGTCAAAACGAACTAATCGAGCAAGTTGGTAACTTAGAGTACTTGAGACAATTAGGTGAGTTCGTTCAATGGCAGATTGAGACGCACGACCGACGTAGCGATGCAGAAGTCATTCGACTTGAAGCGAATCTTCAAAACACAGAGCAACAGGTCGAATCGCAACAAGAGATTCTTGACAACATGGAAATTAGGAGTCCTTCGGATGGAACGTTTATTTACGGGTCTTCTTGGTGGGGAGAAAAATATGCACCTGGGAAGACGGTGTGGGGAAGGTCTCAGGTAGGACAGATTCCCGTACGAGGGATGATCCAAACGAAACTTTATGTCTTGGAAGTCGATGCAGTCGGCGTCGAAGTTGGACAAGAGGTTGTGATGCGCATGCACAGTGCTTTAGATCAACAAATAACGGGCAAGATCGTTGACATTTCACATATCGCCGCCCCACTAGATAACGTAGATCCAACGAAGTATTTCACCTTGTTCGTGGACATTAATGACATTGATGCTGACCTCATGCGAGTAGGTAGCACTATAGATGCGGAGATCATCACTGGTGAGTTAGAAGGTGCATATTTAGTGCCTCAACAAGCTGTGTTTATCGATAAAGATCAAGCTTATGTTTATGTTATTGAGAACAACGGAGACATTGGTGAACGCGAAGTGACACTCGGTCACAGAAGTCCAACATTGATCGAAGTCGTAGATGGACTTGAGACGGGAGAGGCGGTGAGTTTGGTCGCTCCAGAAGATCCGCCACCAACCTAGCTCCATCTGAGTTCTATATCAAACATTACATATTAGAAGGGTGATCAAACCTTTGTGAAATTACTTTCGACAATGTGGCCGGATTTTCGGTTAGCCATCGGTCAATTAGCACACAGGCCACTACGAACCTTTTTGACACTTCTCGGGATGATCTTTGGAGTAGGTGCTGTGATATCCATGCTTGCCGTCAGTGAGGGTGGCTTGAAACAGTCAATGAAGATGATTCAGGGCTTGGGGGTCGAGAACATCATAGTCGAGGACAAAGCCTTTAGTACCGAAGAACTTTTGGAAGTGCGTAAGCATAGTCCAGGTCTCTCGGTAGACGATGCCAGAGTGGTAAAAGAGACACTTGAGTTCGTTGACAAGTGGGCCGGTATAAAGAATATGAGGGTTTGGACACTCTTTTCGCACGAGGACGAAGGTGGTAGCATTAATTCTGAGGTTTGGGCAGTCAGTAGTGACTTTTTTGAATTGTCAAGTCTCGGAATCGAGGTTGGTGACTTGTTCACCGAAAAGGACAATCAAGAATTCGCTACCAAAGCAGTTTTGGGCGAAACGACGGCGCGGCGACTGTTTCCTAACGGAGGTGCTATCGGCAAACCCGTAAAGGTAAACTTTACTTGGTTTGAGGTAGTAGGGGTATTACAAGACCAAAAGATTCCTGGGGAAGAAATTCAAGGTATAAAAGTTGGAGGCGATTCGGATCGAGTCTACATCCCCCTAAACACGGGTTTGAATCGGTTGAAGGTAGAGGATATGGCCTCGGAACTTTCAGAAGTTAAATTCAAGATTAAAGGTGAGTCCTTAGTTTCGGCAGAGGCGGCTATTCGCGAAAATATACAGCGACGACACGGTGCTCAAGAAGATTTCCTTGTCACCGTACCGAACGACATTCTCGCGCAGCAACGACAAACGAATCGGATATTTACGATTGTGATGACATCAGTTGCAATTATCTCGCTGTTAGTGGGAGGAATTGGAATTATGAACATCATGCTTGCTAGCGTTTTGGAGCGAAAGTCAGAAATCGGCTTGTTACGAGCAGTCGGAGCTACAAAGGCTGATGTAGTGCGTCAATTTTTAATTGAGACCACAGTTATTGCGTTCATTGGAGCTTTATTTGGAATTGTCGCGGGCGTTGTACTTGCGATTTTGATCACCTTCTTCGCAAAATGGCCGGTCGCGTGGAACTATTTTGGGATCACTGTTGCAGTTGTAGTTTGCATGGCCATCGCGGTAGCGTTTGGTGTATATCCAGCAGTGTCAGCTGCAAAACTCGATCCTGTAGCTGCGTTACAGTCAGAATAATTACTTCAACTATTTGTACGGACTAACTGCGACTAGTTAGTCGGCCAAAACCTCTAGACTCTCAAAGTACGCTCTAACCTGTGCGGCGATAGCCCGTGCTCGCTAACAGTGTCGTACAATGGCGGAGAGGGAGGGATTCGAACCCTCGATGAGTTATCCCCATACGCGCTTTCCAAGCGCGCTCCTTCGGCCTCTCGGACACCTCTCCTTAATAACCTTCGGGTGAACGTTAGGGCGGCGAATTAGCCAATCGAATCTTCGGCACCCGATTCAAATGTTACCGTTGCTCCCTTCCGGGCCTGGCGGGGTTCACAATCTATCGCCGCGAAGGGACCGGCTAATTGCCATTCAATCAGACAACGTCGTTGCCCAGTCTAACAGAAAATTATAGGACTTATATACGAAACTACACACCA
>JAAXGW010000024.1 GCA_012267385.1 OMG group bacterium | reverse complement strand
TGAATATCTTGGCCTCCGGGACTGGGGCGTCTGGACGTGATAAAACGAATGACCTTTTAGTGATTTCGTGGAGCGTCAACACGTAGCACAACTACGATTTGTGTAGTTATGTATATAAGTCCCAAACGATGGGTCGTTAATAATTGCTTTAAATCATACTTATGTGGTATCATACATGTATATAGTTCAAGGATGGACGTCTTTCCCCTACTAGCATGAAGCTACTTGACATTGCTTTGCGGGCTCGGGTCCGCAACTCTGTGCTACTGTGTCTGTTGGCACTGTTCACCTTTCTAGTACTCATTTCCTATAAACCGCTTGACCCTTCATGGTACTTCGCGGCCAACAACGTTGTAATTCAAAATTTACTTGGTAGCGTGGGCGCGACTTGCGCCGACGTGTTAGTTGACGTTTTCGGATATGTGGCGTTTTTGATTCCTGTATTGATCATTGCGAAGGTTGGCGGTGTTTTGGTTGATACGAATCCATTAGAGTGGTGGCACGGTGCCCTCGCCGGTTTTGGATTTCTCGTGATTCTCTGTGGTGCTTGCGTGTTGAATGGATTATGGAATGGTGGTTATCTTGACGATCTCCAAGCGACATCGGGATATTTAGGACAATACTTAATCCAATTCACATATGGCTTGCTCGGTACCTACATATTGGTACTGATTGCCTTGGTGTTTGTACTTGTAGGACTCTGGTTATTACTACGATTCCGAGTATCTCCTGTTCTTGAATGCATCGGAGTTGGGGTTCTGGGTTCGGTACGTCTTGTCGCGCTACCTATAAAACAATTGCTACGGCCAGATTCCCTGTCGCGCAGCGAACAACTAGCGGTTGAGCAAGCGACGGGCGAGACAACAATTACGTCGCAAACACCAACGAAGCGAGAACGCAAGCCTCGTCGATCGCGGACCCAGCAGAAGGAACGGGTGCAACCGACAGTCGGTACCGATAGACCAACCTCACGTCCAACTCGAACTCGAACAACTGCCCAATCTAGTCTTAGCGGGAAAGGGCGAAACCTTGCGATTCCGTCGGTCGAACTACTTCAGGAACAACGACAGGAGCTTGTATCCACTCGAGCCGCCGAGTCGATAAATCGAATCGCTGAGGAGCTAAGTAGCAAACTAGCTGATTTTGGTGTAGACGCAGAAGTGGTTTCGGTAATGACGGGACCAGTGGTCACTCGATTTGAGATTCAACCCGCTCCGGGTATCAAAGTCAGCAAGATTTCTGCACTCGTGAAGGATCTCGCCCGGTCATTGGCGGTAGTCAGTGTTCGTGTCGTCGAAGTTATCCCAGGAAAATCTGTCGTCGGTATCGAAATACCCAACGACGATCGCTCAATCGTCTTTTTACGTCAAGTCTTGGAATCGCGTGATCCGATGAGTATGCGCTCACCGTTGAGCTTGGCACTAGGTCGAGATGTCGCAGGTAGCGCGGTATTCGTCGATATTGAAAAAATGCCTCATCTCCTAGTCGCAGGTACCACTGGATCTGGAAAGTCCGTCTGTCTCAATGGAATGCTCGTTAGTCTCTTATTGAACGCGACGCCCGAACAGGTTCGAATCATTCTCATCGATCCCAAGATGTTAGAGCTTTCCGTCTATGAGGACATTCCCCACCTCTTGACTCCGGTGGTAACCGACATGCAGGAAGCGGCGTACTCGCTCAACTGGTGCATCGCGGAGATGGAGCGAAGATATCAATTAATGGCTTCACTCAACGTTCGAAATATCGCGGGACTGAACTCTAAGATCGACGAAGCGGCGGCGCGTGGCGAGAGTATTCCAGATCCTTTACGTCCCTTCGATATGTTGGACGAAACGGTGGCTTTAGCCAAGTTACCGTTAATAGTTGTGATTGTTGATGAGTTTGCGGACATGATGATGATTGTTGGTAAAAAAGTCGAACAGCTCATTGCACGTCTTGCGCAGAAGGCGAGGGCAGCAGGAATCCATTTGATACTAGCGACTCAACGCCCATCCGTAGACGTGATTACTGGTCTCATTAAAGCAAACATTCCCGCGCGGATAAGTTTTCAAGTATCCAGTCAGATAGACTCCCGCACGATTCTTGATCAAGGAGGGGCCGAACAATTGTTGGGTCATGGCGACATGCTGTATTTACCACCGGGGCATGCGGTGCCCATTCGCGTACATGGAGCTTTCGTTTCTGATACCGATGTGCTTAACATCGCAGACTCCTGGCGAGCGAAACAAGATCCCGATTATCAGACTGAAATTACGCAAGGTACTGTCGAACCCTCTGCTGGTTCCGTGTTTTCTACGGATAATATGAGCGATACGGATGAACTATATGATGAAGCGGTTAGATTTGTCGTCGAAAAACAAAAGGTATCAATTTCCTCAATTCAAAGGCAATTTCGGATTGGTTACAACCGCGCGGCTCGCATTGTTGAGTGTATGGAAGAAGCAGGCATTACGACAGCGCCAGACGAATCGGGAAACCGTAGTGTTCTCGTTAACGCGGCTTAAGAAGTTTTCCTGTAGTATTGCACTTGTACTGTTCGCTCCATTAAGTTGGGTTGCTCAACAAGAGGACGACGCCAACCAGTTTCAAGCTGCGTTAGCGAAGAAGCTCTTAGCGATTGACACCTTTCAAGCAGAGTTCTCGCAATTAGCGATCGCACAAACTGGTGAAACGGAGGTTAGTCAATCCGGGCGCATTTTGTTTGATCGAAGTGGAAAATTCTTGTGGGCAGTGTCGCAACCGTTTGAGCAGTATGTTTTGGTGACCGATGATACCATGCGCGTCTATGACCCAGACTTAGAGCAACTCACTATCTCTGAGTTTGAATCGGAGAGTCAAGCATCCTTCGCGAGCTTGATTTTGACTTCGTCAACTGAGATTCTCAATGATTTTGACATTCGGTATGTAGATGACCAATTCACTTTGTTACCCAAAGACCAAGGACAAGACTTTGTTCGACTCAAGATAATTTTCGAAGACGACACATTGGGCGTGATCGAGATTCTTGATCACTTCAATACGGTGAATCAGTTCAAGTTTAAGAATGTTGAAACCAATACTCCAATAGACAGTGAAGAGTTCGAGCTAGACATACCAGAAGATACGGAAATCGTTGATCAACGACCAAAGTCAACCGACGAAAACGTCGACCAAGATGAGTGATTCTTCACATCGTCCGCTAGCTGCGCGAGTACGTCCGACTAGTCTCACTGAATTCGTTGGTCAAGTGCATCTCCTTGGTCCCAATAAACCTTTACAGTTGCTAGCTCAAAGCAAACAGATTCATTCGATGATTTTGTGGGGACCACCAGGTTCAGGGAAAACAACTCTCGCACGCAATTTGGTGAATAATGCTGACGCGCAGTTGTTGGAAATGTCTGCAGTTTCGTCCGGTTTGAAGGATGTGCGAGCGGCACTCGAGACCGCACGCAATTCAATGCCTACACGAACGGTTGTATTTATTGACGAAGTTCATCGATTCAACAAGGCTCAGCAAGATGCCTTTTTGCCCCATGTCGAAGATGGTACGATCACGTTTATTGGTGCGACGACCGAAAACCCCTCGTTTGAAGTAATTTCGCCACTGTTGTCAAGGACTCGGGTGTTCGTGCTGAAGAAACTGACACCAGAAGATCTCAAAACACTTGTACAACGCGCAGTTTCATTGGAGTTCTCTGAAGTTAACATCGACGACGAATGTATTGAACTAATGTGTCATTACGCCGATGGTGATGCGCGACGCGTTTTAAGTTTGCTTGAATTTAGCATTCAAATCGCATCGGAAAGTGTCATCACAAAGAGTCATCTTGAAACGGTCATGGGTCAAACCTACCGAAACTTTGATAAGCGAGGAGAGCACTTCTATGATCAAATTTCGGCGTTGCACAAAGCTTTGCGAGGTAGCGACCCAGATGCATCGTTGTATTGGTTTATGCGGATGCTCGACGGCGGTTGCGACCCACTGTACATCGCCCGAAGGCTCGTTCGTTTTGCTTCGGAAGATATAGGTCTTGCCGATACCCGTGCACTATCACTTGCGTTAGACGCATGGGACACGTATTCACGCTTGGGGAGTCCCGAAGGAGAGCTGTCTCTTGCTCAAGCAGTTCTTTACCTAGCTTCTGTACCGAAAAGCAATGCTACCTACGTCGCGTTTAAGGACGTTCGAACACTGGTTAACGAGAGTCCTGCTTGGCCGGTACCTTTTCGGTTTCGGAATGCACCCACTGAACTGATGAAAGAGTTGGACTACGGAAAAGGGTATCGGTACGCTCACAACGAAACCGAAGCATTCGTTCCTGATGAACGCTACTTCCCAGACGAAATGCCAGAGACTCAGTTCTATCGCCCAACTGATCGCGGCTTAGAAAAAAAGATTGGCGACCACTTAGCTCGTTTACGGGAACTAAAACAGTCCACCTAATGTCAATATTGATTTTTCTCAAGCAGACAGCCGAGAAAGTGGGCCGTCCGCAATATCTGATCCACCAGAAAGGAGTTTGATCGTGCTCGATCCTAGAAGATTTCGACAAGATCCAGAAGCCATCGCCGAAGCTCTGAAAGTTCGTGGTTTTGAATTAGATCTTGCGACGTACCACGATCTGGAAGATGCTCGGCACAAACTACAGACCGAAGTCGAAACTCTGCAACATGAACGCAACGTCAAGTCCAAACATATCGGCGTAGCGAAACAGCGAGGCGAGGACATTGATCCTCTCGTAGCTGAGGTTGGAGATTTAGGTGCGCGTCTCGACGAGCTCAGTGGCGAATTTCATCGAGTCCAAGAAGAGTTGCAGGACTTTTTGCTTCATGTTCCTAATTTACCTGACGTGAGTGTACCACCGGGTGAAAGTGAAGAAGAGAACGAGGAATTACGCGTTTGGGGTGATCGTCCTGATTTTGATTTCGAGCCCAGGGATCACGTAGAGCTCGCTGGTACTTCATTAGATTTCGAAGCTTCAGTAAGGATCTCGGGAAGTAGATTCTCGGTATTGAAAGGTGAGCTAGCGAAATTACATCGCTGCTTGATTCAGTTCATGTTGGACGTCCACATATCGGAACATGGTTATGAAGAACTGTATGTGCCATTTATCGTCAATCGAGAGACGATGACCGCGACTGGTCAACTACCTAAATTTGAAGATGACGTGTTTTTTGTCCGAGGCGAAATCGATAGATTCTTGATTCCTACTGCCGAAGTCCCAATTACGAACATGGTCCGCGATCAGATTCTTGATGCATCAGAGTTACCGATTCGGTATGTGAGCCATACGCCCTGTTTCCGTCGTGAATCAGGTAGCCACGGGAAGGATACAAGAGGCCTGATTCGAGTCCATCAGTTTGAAAAAGTGGAACTTGTTCAAATCACGCATCCCGAAACTTCGTGGACTGCACTTGAGGAACTCACCAATCACGCTGAAACGATACTTCGACGCTTAGAACTTCCTTACCGAGCGGTAGTGCTGTGTGGAGGTGATTTGGGATTCGCCGCGGCCAAAACTATTGATTTAGAGGTTTGGCTACCAGGATTTAATCGTTACCGAGAGGTTTCGTCGTGTAGTAACTTCGTAGATTTTCAGGCTAGGAGAGCGCAGGCGAGATTTCGACCCAGTCCTACGGCTCGTACGGAGTTTGTTCACACTTTGAATGGTTCTGGTTTAGCAATTGGCCGAACGCTACTAGCTATTTTGGAGAACAATCAACAAGACGATGGGACAGTACGGTTGCCTGAAGCCTTGGTCCCTTACATGGGCGGCGTCGAGGTTTTGCGGTTCTAAAGGCGTACGTCTCTGGTAGCTCGCTGGGAGACGCGACACTAAGCTATACTAAAAATCGTACTGCAGACTGAATGTCACTTCGGTGTCACGGGAATTAGAAATTTCAATACCCCTAAAAGGACTATGGGTGTTCCAATAGTTCCAACCTAGATTTGCGGACAGCCCTCTAGCTAAATCGTATTGAACGCCGATTGAGGAGGAGATCTCGCGCTCGCCGTCGAGTTGCCCGAAGTATGTTTCAAAGGAAGCACTGAGCATGCCACGTTTTGTTAAGATTCCCTGTGAAAGAAACGTACGTGTCTTGCTGCTCGCACCACCCAACTGCGGGGTTGTGGGAGTGAGCTCTTCATAGCCGAAGGAGATGTCAAAAATCGTACTCCCATAAATTACTTCGCCTACAGAAATGATTCCGTGAGAGGCATAAACATCGGCCTTTGACGAAGGCTGATAGGTACCTTTCATTGAGCGAAACGTAAACCGAAAGTCTTTGTTACCTATGGGGCGTTGCGACACCATACCCCATTCGAAATCGCTGTCCTGATCAAAGACCGCTGAAACAATCCAAGGACCATAACGGCCACGATAGCCCCCATTCCGTTGTTCTAGTCTTCCTAGAAAGTTGTCAAAATAGAGAAAGGCATCGCCAGCGTTTGAGACTCTACGTGTATCACCTTGTATGAGTTGATGGAGGTCACCCATCAAAAACCTACCCCATGTCCCTGAAACAAAGAGAGCTAGGCGTTTTACGTAGTCGAAGTCGTCGATAATGCGTCGAGGATTGGAAGCGGTTGATACTTCGCCAAGAACTAATCCTTGCACACGCCAACGATTGGGGAGTTGTGTGTTGAAACTGAGCTCTACGGTGCTGAAGAGATTATTCATCGACGAGTCATCGTTGAGCCGTGTTTGCGATTCCAGATCGATCGAGCCAGATAGTCTAAATGTGATATCACCTATTTCAAGCGCGATCGGTCCTTCGATCGCGGACAGTCGATCGTAGTTCAGACTAAATCGTTGCTCAGATAAAGTAGTTATTGAGCTCATACTCAATACTGCGCTAAACAGGACTAGAACCCATACTTTCTGCTGATTCATATGCCTGCTTCTCAAACTTTCGGTAAAAACATCGTTTCAGTAGCGTGCCGCGCCAGGAGTCGACCTGCTTTTAAGGCTTCTGTATTGTCTAGACTCCAGTGTACTCCACCATAGATACGACTCATCCCTTTTTCTTCTGCCATCTGAGTGAAGCTATTCCAGTGGCGAGACACGTTCTCCAATTGCGGCCAAAGAACTTGGTCAGGTGAATGACCCGAACAGGCTACGTCGTCGCGCCCGCAAATGAACTTGAGCGTCTCGGAGGCAGCACCTCCAAACGTTGAGTGCCCTGAAGTATAAGACGGAAATTCTGGAGTTGGGATGAAACTGTGCCAATCACTCTGATTTCGAACTCGAGGATCAGTATTGCCCAGGCTATTTGCTCGAACTCGAATCGCGGTCTCGGGACGGAGGATGTCGTAGTGGTATTTGTTGTCCCAAGCGTTGATCGATGCATCACATTGGGTCATTCCAAGCAGCGCGAAAGCTTTGGCCAAATCTACAAAATTCAGTTCGCGATGTTGAAGAACCTGGATCGCGATATACATGAAGTGTCCGGGGACTGTCGCTCCCCATGGACCGTTTTCCCAGAACAGAGCAATTTCTGATTCGTCTTCCGTTCGTACCGTGCTATTGGTACCACCGAGGTCTTTGATGAGTTGGAATGCTTCGGCAAATTCCGGGCTTTTTGGGTCGTAAAAGTCGCTTGCGCGGAACTGGGATCCGTGGGTCATCGTCCATGGCTTGATCATTCCCTGACCGGGGTACAGAGGACGATCGAAGGACTCAAATGCTGGACCTGGACGCGCACCATAAAACGGACCGGTAGGACTCCATTGCAACGCATCGCCCCTACGTTTGTAGCGATTTAAGTAGTAGTTGACTTCGCTGTCTTCTGAACCGTCATTAGTTCGACGCTTCAGTAACTTTCTAGCTACGTGATTACCCCAACGAACCGCGTTAGTCTTAGCACTGCTACCAGGATATTGGGCGAGAAATTTTCGCCTTTCGAAAACTAACGGTTGTTGTAAGACTTCGGAAGCGGCGATCGCAAACGCCACTCCATAAGCGATCTCTACATCGGCATCTGCTGGACCGGTTCCCATGTCAAAGGGTTCTTGGTACGACTGAGTGATACCATTGGCAGCCAGAAAGCCAGCAGTATTCGTTAACCCAAAGATATATGCGGCACGCGGTGTAAAGAGCCGTTGATCTCGGATCTGTTGCATAACAACATCGATCCAATAGTAGAGCGCATTCTGGTTTTTCGGTTCAAGAATCTTGGTGAGGTAAGAACCCTTGTTTCCATACCTCGCAGAAAAGGGGCTAACGCAACTATGTAACAGCGGGAATGTTGCGATTGCACCTGCACCCAGAAGACAGCTTCTACGAGAAATTTTCAATGCTATGAGATTCTCAAATTCCGAATGTTTGGATTACTAAGGACTCGTTAATTAATAGACCATTTCCGTCGCTGAAAATTCTAGGCGTGTAAGTTGTAGATACCGTGATTTACAAAACACTTATGAACTCCGTCTTGGCGTGAATTGCCCGTATGGACGCCTTGGTACCGCGTCGAGCTAGAGGCAATCTGACGGTTTTGGTAAACCGCTTATTTGAGCAACGAGTCGAGTCACTTGAGGCGTGAATAGTTGTGCTAGAGTTATTGAATTTGCGATCGTTGCATCTTCACTCTCCAATATTTTGATTAGAGGACGCATGGACGGGCTAATCCCTGTCTTGGTATAAAAAGATCGAGCTGCGTTTATGACTGTCCAATGGGAGTCCGAGAGTTCGATGTCGTTTTCTTTCGCTATGTTTGTCGCGATTTCAATGTCCCATTGACTGGGTATTCGAAGAAATCCCTCATCGTCAAACTCGATCACGTCCACGTCACCGAACTTGGTGTGGATACTACCAGCTGAACGAAGTCATCGTAATCGATGCCTTTAACTCCTTCACAAAAGGAGAGACCGCGGGCTTTTACGTCTCGTAGTATGGCATACGTTTGCTCACAAGCGGTTTCTTCTGCGACGTACACTCCATCACCTAAAAAAAGTACTTTGTCATCAGGAAGCAAGCTCCGCTTACATGCCGAAAGACCTGCAGAGCTGGAAACGAGGTGCAACATCAATCGCTTATAACAAAGTGAGCCGAGTGTAAATGTTGCTGTAGAGTCGCCGTGTCTATTGGTTTTACCCAGTCGGGCAATTGAGTCGGGTCAATCGAACGTTCTCGGAGACAGTGTTGCAGAACATAGATTTGCTCGATGCCATAGGTAGGAAGTGCCGACCACTTCATTTTGGTGTCTTTAATGTTGATGGGTTCAAGATCACAAACAAGTTGATACACTCCGTCGTCGAGAAATACGACCGATGTCGGTTGTTCCATTATTCCGCTGACGAGAACTGCATCGATGGTCTCGTTTGCTAGGATGCCTGGTTTTTCTCGAACCGTGAATAGAACTGATTTCGTCATTGGAACGTCACCAAACGATCCGATTCGAACATCGCTTCTGTAAGTTGGCCAAGACCCACTATTTCAAAGCTGTCGCTGGAATCGGTATCCTGTTGATTGTGGATTCCTCGTCTTTCGCAAGCACCTACACAAACACAGAGTTGAATGTTTTGTTGCGAAGCGAATTCGATCCACTTGTGTTGAATGTTGCTTTCATCGGAAGGAACTTTGTGTGATCTGTTGGCTATCAATACTGCATCTTTGTAGAAAAAGACACGGTAGAGCTTATGCTGATTACGAATAGCGGCTTTTGCGAACTCCAGAGCTTGTTCGCACGCGTTTGAACTGAAGGGACTACCTTGAACGAGTAGACTGATTGTTGTTGTGTTCAAATTTCTGGTCGTGTGATTAGGTGTACGATTTGAAGTGGCGGAGGGGCGGGGATTCGAACCCCGGGAGGTAGTTAACCTCGCTGGTTTTCAAAACCAGTGCTTTCGTCCACTCAGCCACCCCTCCAATGCAATGGCTTTAGTAAAAACGTAGTTTCAGCAAACAAATTTTAAGTAGAGTTTGGAAGTCATTCGAAGCTATCTCTGGGGTATTCGAATGTCTCGGAAACCCTTCCCATAACATAAGCATCTTATATGTATGTATCAAACGTGAAACAAACTTTAAGGGTCAACGTTTGTCGTTGAGACCTAAACTCGACTAGACAATAAAATAAATTTGATCAGACTTTGATAGGTGAATCGATGAATAAATCCCTTCAATTCTTCGGCAGCATGATCATCGGGGCCTTCCTCGCCGCGGTAGTCTTTTTCTTGTTGTATGGCTTCTGGTCTCCCAAATCACAGGATATTGCTGTTGTTACGCCTGACGACAACGGTCCAAATCACGAGCCGATGTCGGCTGTAGAAATTAGCCAAATCTTCGATACCATTGACTCTCCCGAAACGCAGAGTTCTACTTCTCTAATTGTCCGGCTGTTGCCTAGTGTCGAACAAATGGACCAACAAGCATTGGAAGAACTGTTTGAATATATCTCCTCGAAGAACACAAATCGAAGACACCAAACATTAGAACAGTTAGTCATACATCGTCTAGCTGAACTCGAACCCAAGACCGCCTTCGAGACGATCAGCAGTCTCGATTATTTCAAACAGGAACAACTAATCCCGTTGTTGATGTCACAGTGGTCGAGCGAAAATTTAGAAGAAGCTTTATCAGCCGCCGCGACTCTAAAGGGAAAGTTAAGGATTTCAGCACTGACTAGTGCGCTTTCAAGGTTAAGCGATGCAGCCCACCAACAAGCTTCCGAGTTTGCGATAGATTTAGGAATTGAATCGAAGGTTAAGCAAGCGTTGAGTGAAGTGAAGATTCGAAGGGCGATGCATAACCCAAGGGAAGCATTCGAGATCACCATGTCAGATGGCGTACCGGACGAAGATCAGTTAGATTTGTTTGGTGAAGTCACGGAAATGTGGCTTAACTCTGAGGGGACCCAAGCCGTTCCACGATTGTTAGAAATTCTTCAAACTAAAAATGACGTGCGAGGTTGGAGTAGTTGGCGGTATTTTTACGATCTTTTGGATCAGTTAGTCGAATTTGACCCGCCGCTCATGTGGAAATTGGTGGAGACTGAATATCAGGAGCTGCGAGACTCGGCCCGTGCGTCGATTCTTGGTCGTTGGGTTCAAATTGACATTGATGGGGCTAAAGCTGCTCTTCAGAATTTGGATCAGGATGAAAATGTCGAAGAGCTTTATCGAACCATGATCGACTATGGACTGTCCGATAATCCTTTACATCTCGTGCAACAGGTAGACAAATTTCCTGAAGGTCATCGAGGATATTTGTTAACCCAAGCCATATTTGATCTTGCTTTGGATGGCGAAATAGACGCGGCGTTTGACGTTCTGAGACAATTGGAAGGTCTAGAGGTGAACACCGATCGCGCGATAGAACTGCTGGTGATGGGGTGGGACAATTACGACATGTTGGCAGCTATGGATTGGGTGCTAGAGAACACCGAAAAGGGTAGTGACTTTCAAGGTTCAATTCTCAGGTCTAGCATTGATGCCTTCGCCAAGTTCGATCCCGAACGAGCCTTAGCCGTGGCACTTGAATACGATGATCCCCAGTTCGCTGATTCCAGGCTGTCGCTACCGATTATGGTTATTGACGCGATAGCTGACGAACGTGATTTCGAGACGGCGCGCGCACTGTTGGCGCAACTCGGTGAACCCCAAACCCACTTAGGACATCTAGAAATAGGTGCGGAAATGGTTCGTAATAGGCGAATTGATGAAGCCATCGAACTTGGCAGAGAATTACCTAACGCTCTGCAGGTTGAATACTTTGACGACTTAGCGTATCAATGGGTGTTGATCGATGCCGACGATTTCTTAAGTAGATTCTCAACTTTCTCCAACGAACTTGTACAGTCTGCAATGGCAAATCAAGCATTGAGTAGGGGACCGCTTAGAAAGCTACTGTCGGCCGAAGAAATTGCATATTTGGAACAGTTTTCCACGACAGAGGAAGAGGAATGAGTAAACATCGTACAACTCACAAGAATTTTTCTCAACACAGAGTACAAACAAAGTTAGTCATTGTCGGGGTCGTCTCCGGAATTGCCATCGGCTCCCTCGGCAGTCTTGCATTTGTAACTTGGTCAGACAGTGATAGATCCGATATAAATTCCATCGAATCTATTGCTGCAAATCAAGAACCGAACGTATCCCAAGACACAAAGGTTCAGAACGAACTCTCCCCTGAGCTACAGAAACTAATTGAAGCAGTTTCTCCAATTGAGATCGTCACCGAAATCGATCGACTTAGCAACGATCAGATCGCTGAACTCATTCAACACGTAGCTAATCTAGAGCTGGTATCTGAACTCACTTCCACTCAGGCTGTCCTCATCGGCGAATTATCGCGAAGAGATCCAAAATATGCTCTTGAAGAGGTATGGAAGCTTCCAAGTCCACAATGGAAAGAGCTAATCACCGTTGTATTCAGTGAGTGGTCTCTCAACAATTTGGAAGAAGCTTTTGTAGCAAGCATGGAACTTCAAGCTACTCTGTGCACTGCTGCAGTCCGTTCACTATTGAAAACTCGAACCCAAATATCGAGTGAACGTTGGCTGGAATTAGCCGATGAACACGATTATCAAGAATCAATGCTCGCGTTAATTCGAGAACGTGAAGCTATATTACTCCTAGATACACCGCTGGCTGCGTTTCAACAAGTCATTCAGGACGACGTTGATAACAAACTACAGGGTGATCTAATTCAGATGATTGCAAGAACTATGGTTCAGAAAAACGGATACGAAAGTTTCGATTCTTTGTTCGAGTACAGTATTTGGGAGTTCCGAGACCTCTTGATGGAGGAAGCGGAAGCAAACCCGATAGAATTTTTTGCTGTGTTTGAATCACTTCCCCCAGAATCAAGAAGTTGGGTTCTTTACCCCTTGGTGGACGCTTGGGTACCCTTGGATCCCGAAACTGCTTACGCAGCGATTTCAAGCGTGGAAGAGTTCAAGGATAGGTTTTACTATCATCAGATATTTAAGGTTTGGGCTGAGGTAGATCTTGAGGATTTTTTCGCGCGTATAGAGCTTTTCCCTCGTAGTGAACGCCAATGGGCGGCATATTCGGCACTCCTTGAATTAGCCAAGAAATCGCCAGAAGAGGCGGTGAATATAACTTTTGATTATGAGTCGGTTGTCGGGGTCGACGTCTTTGATTTACAAATAAGCATGATTCGTGAATGGGCTGGAAGTGATCTGAAAGCGGCCATGAACTGGGTAACAGAAAATACCTCTGAGGATACCTGGGATCAAGCATGGCTGCTTTACAACGGATTAGTAGAGTTCGCTAAGACTGATCCGGAGACAGCACTAGAGCTAGCCTTATCTCAGGGACCAGAATCAGTATATGTGGAGCGAGGGTTTGCACAGCGCGTCATCGACGATGTAGTGGAAGATGGTGAGTTAGACCTTGCTATGTCTGCATTAGATCGTGTTCCGGAATCAACCCGGTTGTATTCATTTACTTCAGTAGGTAGAGCACTTGCGCGGAACAACAGATGGCAAGAGGCAATTGAACTGATTGCCGGTTTTTCCGACGATGATCAGTTAAGGTATTTCGATGACTTGACTTTCTTCACGATGCGAGATAATCTCTTAGAGGTACTCGAGATCCTGCCAGAATTACCTACTGAAAAAGCCCGACGAATGGTGGCTCAAGGAATGCTAGCGAATCACGAACAATTCGGCGGTATCTTAACGGAAGATCAAATCAATTATCTGCAAGGATTTGTAGACCAGAACGAGTAAATTGTCGGCAAGAATTCGAAATAGGGCGAGTAAGGATACGTCCAAACACCTGAAAAGAAGCAGATTTAACTGACGTGTTCCAGGTTGAGCGAAATCCGTTCACCGAGGATGTGTCCTTTACGTTCGAGAATAACCTAGTCAATACTTTTCTGTGATGTTCTATTTCAAAAAAGTAAAACAACAAAACCTATAGATGAGGTTGGATTGGCTTTGCAAAACAAGAGGAGTCCAGTTCATCCTGGGGAGATCTTAGCGGAAGAATTGCAAGAACGAGGTCTTTCTATTACAGAATTATCAACCAATCTAGGTGTTCCAGTAAATCGTATTCAGTCCATAGTTAACGAACGAAGAAACTTTTCTCCGGAAATAGCTCTCCTTCTATCGAAATTTTTCAAAACCTCGCCCGAATTTTGGTTGAACTTACAACAAACTTGGAGTTTAAAGCAAGCTGAGGAGAGGTCGAGTCTCGAAAAGTGAGACTTTAGGTACGCTCGAATCTAGAACTAAATTTGAAAAGAACCGTCGCAAACTACGACAAAGTTTTCGAGTTCAAACTCGAGATCAACTTCGTGATCTACCTACGAACAAATTCTCATAGTCGAGAAGTTACTCGATCAGGGGGAAGGACATGTTTTATGTCGTAAACTACACAATCGTTCGTACCGTATCCAAGTAAGGTATTTACATCCGATTCCTTGAATACATCATGAGCGACGGCGAGAATCACTGCATCGTAAGAACCTCGTTTTGGATGTGGGCATAACAGAATGTCGTCCTCGATATCGCTCATGTACTCGTATGCAACGGGATCATAAACGTCGACCGCAGCTAATTCAGCTCGTAACAGGGAGACGAGTTCCACTGCCTTACTGTTCCGTGTGTCAGGACAGTTTTCTTTAAAAGTAATCCCGCACACTAGTGCAGTACACGCGTTGGGTTCTTTGTCGCGCTCTGAGAGCAGTTGGATTATCTTTTGCGAAATCCATGCCGGCATCGAGTTATTGATCTTTCGTCCCGCGAGAATAACGTCTGGGTGAAACCCAATCTCTCGAGCTTTGTGGGTCAGATAGTAGGGATCGACGCCGATACAATGGCCGCCGACAAGACCTGGTTGAAATCGCAAGAAATTCCATTTAGTTCCTGCAGCGGCAAGCACTTCACCTGTGTCAATTTCGAGAGCATCAAAGAGCTGTGACAATTCATTGACAAAAGCAATGTTCAAGTCACGTTGTATGTTTTCGATGACTTTTGCTGCTTCCGCGACCCGTATCGACGGGGCTCGGTAAGTCCCAGCTTGAACAAAGGATTTGTAAAACGCATCAATGAAATCCCCAGCATCTTCGTTCGACCCTGATGTTACCTTGGTGACACTTTCCAGACGATGTTCTTTATCCCCAGGGTTCACTCTTTCTGGACTGTAACCGACCCAAAAATCAACGTTTAAGGTCAATCCTGAATTTCGCTCAATGATCGGAACGCACACATCCTCAGTCGCGCCGGGAAACACTGTCGATTCGTAAACGACTACATTACCTTTTTTTAATACCTTACCCACAGATTCACTGGCAGTGATCAGCATCGAGAGATCTGGCTCATTGTTCACGTCGATTGGTGTGGGGACCGTGACAACGTAGATGGCACAATTGTGGCAGTCCTCAAGTGAGTTGGTGTAGTCTAACTGATCATTAGTTATTTCACCGGACTCGACTTCCCCTGTGTTGTCGACGCCTGCCTTTAACGTGGCAATTCTCTCTGCCGATGTATCGAACCCAATGGTTGGGTAGATCTTACTACACGTAATAGCCATGGGAAGACCGACGTAACCAAGGCCGATCACACAAACTCTTGAGTTCGACGACAGTTCAGGTGGGGTCATCGAGTCGAGCGACATTTACTTGGTAGCCGGAGTTGCTCTGGGTTCGGTCCAGTCTTCACTTTCGTGAGGCTTCGAAGGCTGAACGGTTGCCGCATGGTCCTTATGACCACGTCGAATTTTTGCGACTTCTGGCGCCACAAAGTGGGTACAGACTATTCCTACAAACATCAATCCCGCACAAGATAGAAACGCTGTTTGGAGTCCAATTTTTTCGGCCAAAAATCCTAAGGGGATCATACCAATCGGCATCAAACCAAAGCATGCCCACGTGATCGCCATGATTCTGCTTCTCATTTTCGCAGAAACGATGAGTTGTAGAACGCTCATATTGAGAGAGGATAAACCAGCACTACTCGCCCCTACCAACGCGAGCACAATAAGGGCTACCCAATATGTTGTGCTCAGTGCTAAGATTGCTAAGAAGAACGCCCATAAGAATGCCAAGATGTACATTAACCTACCTTTTTGGTCGACTTCTCCGAATCGTGCAATCGTCAGAGATCCTAACACTGCACCGACACCTAATGCCACGAGCAAACCACTCAACGTTTCGCTTTTACCTTCAAATAGTCGTCCATTAAATGCTGGCAACAGGAACTGCACGCTAAAACCGAACATCGTTGGGATTAATCCCATGAGGAGCAACCCTACAACAACTCGAGAGTTTCGTAAATAGACAACACCTTCCCAAAAGTCACGAGCTAAGGATTTTTTGTGTATTCGTGTGGGGTTTCCTTGGTAGTGAATTAGCAATGTACCAATAATAGAACAACCGTACAAAGTCGCGATGCACAAGAACAACAAACCAACACTAGTGGTAGGGGGAAAGAGCGGTAAGAAAATTGCTGACAATAAGAGTCCGCCTAGAGCAATGCCAACCACTCGAGAGAGGTTAAATGTGGAAGCGGAGAGCGATAGTGCATTCGTCAAATGTCTTGGAGCGACAAGGTCCGGCATCACCGCTGTTCGCGTCGGCATGCTCAATGCCAGGATCGTGCCGTTAAAGCATCCAAAAACGATGAAATACCAAAAGGGGACGTGAGCATCTCCGATTAGAATCAGAGTACCAAACGTGAGTGCAGACAGCATACTTGCTACCTGTGCACCAACCATGATGGTTTTCTTGCGTATGCGATCTGCGAGTGCGCCCCCAAGAAACGAAAATACGGATGAAGGAATCCAAAATGAGAGCATCACCCAGGTGAGAGCAACCGCCGAATCAGTGAGGTCGAAAATTAGCCATCCACGTGCATAGATTTGAATTTGGATTGCGAGCGAAGTTGCTAGGCTAGCAAACCAAAGCAACCGAAAGTCTCGGTACGCTAAAGACTCAAACGTGCGAGCGACAGAAATACCTACTTTGGCAAGTCGTTGTGAAGGGGTTAGAGGGGAAGTCAATTGGATTCCTTGCAAGGAATTGATATTATGATGATTCAAGAAACAGCGTTAGACTGTATGATCCTAGAATTGTTCTTTGACTTAACGCACTTTTTACCAAGAATATGAACTACGCTTCACCACAAGACTACACGCCTGAGCAGGTGCTGGATTACTGGTTTGACGGCGCAGAACAAGACCTCGAACAACTTCATGCTCAAAGTAAGATTTGGTATAGTATCTCTACCGAGAGAGACGAAGAGATCAAGAGAGAGTTTGGAGCATTGCTTCAAAAGATCGTGACCGGAAAGCGTCAGGATTGGTCGGAAACAAGTTCTGGTGTACTTGCTTTAGTATTAGTACTCGACCAGTTTACGCGCCAAATCTATCGCAAAAAGCCCGAAGCGTTCGCTCATGATGAACAGGCAATCGCTATCACTTACGCTGGAATTAGCCGTGGTTTGGATCAAGAGATGTCGGTACCAGGTAGGTTGTTCTTTTACCACCCGTTTCAACATAGTGAGAAGCTCAAAGATCAAGAGTTTGGAGTTCAAATAGTCCGAAATCTGCGGAGCCATTGCGACGAATACTGGCACGAGTACGTTGACGAGAGCATGCGCTACTTCGAAGAACACTATGAGATTGTCCGTCGTTTTGGTCGATTTCCTCATCGAAACGAAGTTCTAGATCGTCGTTCGACACCGGAAGAGCTCGAATTTTTGCGTACTGCATCGAGATACGGTCAATAAGTGTGATTACGTTCCAAGCATAAACCGTTTGTGAAAGTCGTACAAGTATTACCTCGGTTACACGGTGGTGGAGTGGAACGAGGCACGATAGAGATTGCTGGCTATCTCAAGCAGTTGGGACATGAGGCTATCGTGATTTCTGAAGGCGGTCCACTGGTGAAAGAACTGACCACGCTCGGTGTCGTTCATGTTAAGAAATCGGTGGGATCCAAGTCTTTACGAGCTCTTCGAGGATTGTGGGAGTTGAGGAAATATTTCAACACCCACCGTCCGGACATCGTGCACAGTCGGTCGCGGTTACCCGGTTGGTTGTGTTATTTCGCGATAAAGTTACTTCCCAAAGATATTCGACCTCGTTTTATCACTTCTGTGCAGGGTCTTCATTCACTTTCAAGATATAGCTCGATCATCACCAAAGGTGAACGCATTGAAGTGGTATCTACTACCGCGCAACGGTATCTACTTGACAACTACAAACACGTCGATCACAAGTGCGTCCGATTGATCCATCGAGGCGTGGACACATCTGACTTTAATCCAAGAGTGGAGCCCAGTTCTGCTTGGATTCAAGAATGGAGTCAGTTGCGCCAAGAACATCAAAACCATGGTTCTCCAGTGGTGTCAATAGTGGGAAGAATATCTCGGCTGAAGGGACATCATGACTTTCTAAAGGTCATTGAACTGTTGCATGAGAAGAATGTTCCTGCAATTGGACTCATCATCGGAGGTATGTCCAAAGAACACAATAAGTTACATCAAGAACTTCAGGAGAAAGTTCAAAGTTCTGAAGATTTGCGATCTTCTATACACTTCCTTGGTCATCGATCTGATGTTCGCGAATTAATGTCGGTGAGCGATTTCGTTGTCTCGCTCTCGACTACTCCGGAAGCGTTCGGTCGTACCGTCCTCGAAGCATTATCACTAGGGGTGGCTGTCGTCGGATACGACCATGGCGGTGTGGGCGAACTATTAAGAACGCTGTTTCCAGCTGGTGCGGTTCCTGTCGGTGACACTCGAGTCGTGGCTGATCGAATCAAAGAGCTGTCATCTCGGAAACATCCCATAGAACCACATGAATTGACACTGCAGTCTATGCGGGAAAAGACAGTGGCGATGTACGAGGAACTGTTGTGTTGACCGTAGTGTTTTGTTGTGCCATAGGCATGGTCGTCTTACTCTACGTCAATTTTCAATTCGCTTGGTGGCGGTCAACAATCTCTTATAACCATCCACGAGTGCTGATGTACCACATGATCAGTCATCACAAACGCAAAGCCAAATACAACAAGCTTCGTGTTGACCCTATCGAATTTGACCGCCAACTACATTGGCTGAAAGAAAACGGTTGGGAGTTTGTCTTTGTCTCAGAGTTAGAGAACGAATCTACGAGGAAACAAGTTGCCTTAACGTTTGATGATGGATATCGAGACAACTTTTTAATCGCTGACCCGATCATGAAGAAGTACGACGCGAAGGCAACTTTGTACTTAGTCACCGATCGACACGACCGAGACTGGTCTTCGAGTAAAAAAGAACATCATGATGACGGAGAACTGTTGGCGGAACCGAAATTACTCGACGAAGACGTTGCCCAAATGGTAGGTTCGCGGCGTTGGGAACTAGGTGGTCATACGGTGACGCACGCGAATCTTCTGCGCTTAGACGATGTACAGTGTTTGACCGAGATTCGCCGATGTCGAAGTGATTTAGAAGAGATATTTGGTACCCCTGCGACATCTTTTGCCTATCCATTTGGACTGTTTGAAGACCGACACGTGGAGTTGGTGAACCAGGTAGGATTTCAATTCGCAGTGACCACGGAGCAGGGCATCAGTTCAGACTTGGCTGCCGATCGATTGAGACTAAAACGAGTGAAAGTGAGCGGGCGCGATGGTCTCGCTAGTTTTCGGCTCCGTATGCGAACTGGAAAGTGTCGTTTTCGAGACTAGCAAGAAAACACACTGTGTAATGTGTTATGAGTCTTCTTGGTCTTCGGGTGTTTCTACTCCTACGTCAGCTTCTTCTGTTTCGGTTTTTGTTTCTGGAGGACGGCTATACACTCGGACATAAGTTTGTGAAACCCCTTGTTTTGGTCTTATTTTTACTTTGGCGACGAGATTTCCATCTTTGTCAACCCTAATGTCATGCTTCACAGTGCGGCTCGTTGAACTATACGACTCGGTGAGGACATTGCGTCGAAAACGGGTTATTCGACCATGGATCTTGCCGATCAAGAACTCCCGAGATACTCCGCTAGCACAAGATGCTTTGACAGCCTCTTCTTCTACTTCGAACGAGATTTCTTCGCACTCCAAGACAACTGGGAACTTTAATGTAGAATTTGGTCCGGCGGGACCACTATTTCCCGGCGATGGAACCCCTATAACAGCACTTGCAGCGGTTCCAAGACCACGACCCATAGAACTCGATTTTCGTACTTTATTTTGTAGAGTCTCCGTTGCTTCCTCATTAACTAACCAAGTTCCGGTAATGCTTTTGTCCGTCTTAGCGTATAAGGTTGTTGTGATGGACAATCCTATCAAGAGACTTAAACAGAGTACTGTTGCACGCAGAGTTTTTTTCATTTCATTACACAACAAAGATTTACACAAGTACAAATGATATTCCATTTAGGTCAAATTGTTGAACATGTTCGGTTTGGCTATCGTGGTGTAGTTTACCATTGCGACGAAGAATTTTCTTTGACTGATGAATGGTACGACGAGATGGCTAAGTCGAAACCACCAAAAAACAAACCTTGGTACGGAGTCCTAGTCCACGGTAGTACGAGCGCGACTTATGTTGCGCAGCGCCACCTTATGCTTAGCCGAAACAAGAACAAGATTGAACATCCCGATGTCGTTTACTACTTTGACGAATTTGACGGATTTGAATACCGTCCTAGACAACTGAATTAACGGCAGACCGGAGCCTGCTGGCAACTACAGTCCTGCAGCTATGAGGTCTTGTAATCGTATGATACCAATCGGTTTACCCTCTTGAAGTACTACCAACGAAGTGATCCTGTCGACTTGCATTTGTTGAAGACAATCTATCGCTTTTGTATCCGGCGTGGTCGTACCATGTGTTACTTGAGGTAAATCTGAACCTCGTCTACTGAGTTGAAAACACTCTTGTGCACTGAGTTTGGTCACGTCTTCTTTTCGCTCCAGTAGTCGTCGTATGTCTCCATCGGTAATCATTCCATAGAAATTGAAATCGTCGTTCACAAGGATTACTGCACCGAGACCTTTAGAGGAAATTTCGTAAAGAACCTCCGAAAAACTAGCTTGAATTGGTTGCACCGGCAAAGCATCGCCGGAAACCATAAAGTCTTGCACATGCAAGAGCAGCCGTTTTCCTAAAGTTCCGTGAGGATGAAATTGGGCAAAGTGTTCTGCGGTTAGTCCCCGTCGTTGTTGTACGCTAATTGCCAGTACATCACACAAGCTGAGCGTGGTCAGAGTACTAGTAGTCGGTGCTAAGTCCCATTCGTCAATCTCTGAAAGTTTAGGAATGTGGAGTGCAATGTCGCCAAAGGACTCGAGATTGGAATTGGGTTCTGTGAGCGTTATTACAGGACCGTGCGCTACCGATTTAAACTGTCTTGCAAACTCAATCGTCTCGACGTTGCCGCCACCTTTGGATATCGCCAGTAATGCGGCATTTGGTTCTATAACACCTGAGTCCCCGTGGAGAGCTTCTACTGGGTGTACAAAGACCGCTCGAGTGCCCGTACTAGAAAAGGTTGCGGCTGCTTTTTGACCGATTAAACCACTTTTACCCAATCCAGTGAGAATTAGTAGGGCATCTAGTGGCACAAGAACGTCCACGGCGCGTTGAAAGTTCTCGTCTACTAGATTTGCGGTTGCTTGCATCGCTTTTGTGTAATGCGCTAACATTGTTTGCGCTCTTTTTATGTCGTCAGTCACGGAGGTTAGAATTTTTTTGTTGAGTCGATTGAATTAGTTACTAACTTCTTGATGTCGATTAGGCAACCGTACCTGTAAATTGAAAGGAAGATTATGCCACGTACCTCTGATGCCCAGACCATGACCGTTGTACCTTTGCTATGGGTAAAAAACATCGAAAAATCAATACGATTCTATGAAGAAATTGGATTCAAAATGTCGGCAACGTGGCAACCCCAGGACGAAATTCAGTGGTGTCGAGTCGAATTTCACGATGCGGCGTTAATGTTACAGCAAATTAACGACTTAGACGCAAAACAACAGATCAGCGAAGACTACGGGATTCAGTTGTATTTCATAACTGAAAATGTCGATGTTGTCTATCACCAAATACGGGCACGTGGGATTGACGTATCTCCACCCAAGATCGAATTTTATGGTATGAAACAAGTGTTTGTATCGGATCCTGACGGACGAACACTTTGTTTTGAATCTCCACATGCCATGTAAATTTCCGTCCATTTCTCTAGCTAGCGTCGTGTTCTTGATCCTTGACATTTTTAGCAAAAATGATCCGATGACCCTCAGGGTCCACAAGTTCAAACTCACGATTTCCGTAAAAACGATTTTCGATTGCACCAACGGGGTATTCTTTAGTACAAATTTCATCGCGTAACTGCGACAGCTTAGTTACGTCCACGTAGAGAATAACTTGGTTAAGTTCCGATTCCTCATTACTTGGTGCTGGTATATAGGATGGGCTCGCAAGCATCAGTTCGAAGTTGTCTCGAGCAATCGCAGCCCAACCGGTCAAGCCAACATCATCCAATCTGTCCACGACTTTAAAGTTTAGAGTTTCGACATAGAACCGAAGCATTTCTTGTACATCGCGACAAATCAAAATCGGTCTGAGTCGAATGCATGTGCTACTCATTGTCGTATCCTGTCACCGTTAGAAGGTACTAGCATGTCTCATCTTACTTTGAAAATCATTGCATTCTAGGTTTGAACCTCTCAATTCGCCGGGTGTTAAGCTGTTACAAAGTCCCAATTACGATAGCCGATTACCTCGGCTATGGTAAGAATCGCAAAACCTGGTTACTTTAAAATTGTGCCTGCGACATTCTCTATAGTGAGGGTTGAACAGCGGTCGAAAGGTAAGTTTGTACCTACCTTTGGGACGTCAATCCTTGTGGTAGTCGAACGCGCAATTTAAATGAGAAGCCTCTCCATTCAAATAATTAATGAACTTTGACTCGATGATTCTTCTACTAAGGAGTGCTAACTTGTGATCAATCTTCTAAGAGTCTTTGTCTCTCCTGGAACGGTCTTTGAGTCTATGCGTTCGTACATCCCTGCGATTCCCCCTTTAGTGACTCTAGTGCTTGGCATTTGTATTTTCCACGCATTACAGGCATGGTATCTTTCGGACGACGAGTATTTGCGAGTGATTGAAGCTTCCGCAGAGAGTACAAGTGAAATGTCAAAACAAATGGCAGAGACGATTCAACGAACTTTTCTAAGAGGAGACCGTACTGAAGAGGAGATCGAAGAATTTCTAGCTCATCAGAGAGAAATGACTGAGGAACAGCTGAAAGCGATGACGTCGGAAGATGGAATCCAATCAGCGAGAAAAGTGCAGACTGTGTTTAGTCCGGCTACTGCATTATTTAGTTATGGTCTGCTCGTGTTACTCGAAGCTACCTACTTCCTCATCGCCGGCAACATGATGCGGACTTCGAGACAATGGAGTGATTGGATCGGTTTTACGCTTTGGTCCGCGATACCGCTTGTATTATTCCTTTTTCTTTCTACCCTCCCGACGATTTTGTCTGGGACACTAGATCCTTACAGTTTGCAAGCACCATTATCTTGGATTCCCGGTCTCGAGACCAACGTATTCGCACTCACGCTCACGATTCCTACCGTATGGATCGTGTGGATCAGAGTAGTTGGGATGCATAAATGGATCGAAAAGCCAATCCCCATTTGTCTCGTAGTTGTGCTTGTTCCCGCGCTTGTGGTCTGGTTAATCAATGTAGGGTCATTACAGCTTGCAAATCCTTACACCATGTAGTCGACTTTCCTGATCCATGGCTAGACACACTAGTTGTTACACACGTGTCATGCGTCATCATTTGTCTACACAGGACTCAATAGTCTACAACATAGTGACTGTGTGCTCACCCGAGTGAACAAAGCGGTTACAATACCATTAGTTCAATCCTTGGGACATATGTCGATGAAGACAGTAATGACTTCGTTTGTTAGCACTGTTCTGTTCTTAGTGTTAACGGGTTGTGCCAGTATTACCTACGAAGCTCCAAAGTCATTTGATCTTTCAGGACGCTGGAATCTTGTAGTCGACGCGAGTGATCCTGCTCCGGATGTTGACAAGATTTGGGATACCGAGCGACAGGCTTCCGTGGAAGGACGGAGAAGTGATCCCACTGCCTCTGCAATATTTATTGAGCAAGATTTCCCGGTCGTGAAATCGAGTTTCATCGAAATTGCACAAGACGACAATTTCATTGGATTGCAGTATGAGGACACGCCTTATGTAGATTTGAGCTGGGGTATTCAGGTACGGGACGGCTGGCGTATGGAAGTAGGTTGGATAGGACAATCACTAATCATCAGCAAAGCAAGAGAGTCGATACAAGGAGTGGAGAAACTCTCATTGACCGAATCGGGCGATCGCCTCGAAATCAAAGTAGAGGTTACTGCTAATCGTGAAAAATTCTCACTAAAGCGTGTTTACGATAAAGAGAAGGAAACTAACTGAAACGACAGAACAAGCTTCTTTTCAGTTCTCTCGTAAAAAGTACCGGTTACATACACACAATTGAATAGCCCTCGGCAAGTTGTCGACAGAATTATTTTCGGCGACTATGTTTTAACATTGGACGACGCGCGTCCGATTGTTTCTGACGGTGCCGTTGCCATTGATCAAGGAAGAATCGTCGCCGTCGGCTGTGCGCGCGATGTCCGAGGGAAATTTACTTCGAGCACCGAATACTCAGGTACGGACACCGTTGTTCTTCCCGGTCTTGTGAATGGGCACACGCACGCGGCAATGACGTTGCTACGAGGCTACTCAGACGACATCCCACTGATGGAATGGCTCAACGAACACATTAATCCAATCGAAGCCGCGGTGGTCAGTGAGGAATTCGTTCGTGTGGGAACACAGCTAGCATGCTGGGAAATGATCAGAGGGGGTACGACTACCTTTGTCGATATGTACTTCTTTCATCACGAGACCGCGACAGTAGTCGATGAAATGGGAATACGCGCGCTCATCTCTGCATCGGTAGTAGATCAACCCAGAAATGACGCTATAGATATCGACGATCAGTGGAAGCAAGCTAAAGAGTTTGTTCTGGACTGGTCAGCTAGAAGTCAGCACACGACGGTTAGTCCAATTTTGGGCGGTCACGCGATATACACTCTAAAAAGAAAGCACTTGATCCAATTGCGGGAAATTGCGATGGAGTACGAACTACCCGTTCACATTCATGTAGCCGAGTCGCAATTTGAAACTAACTATACGCAGACGACTTACGGAAACACTCCGATAAATTTTCTAGAGAGCATTGACTTCTTTGAACCGCACGTCATCGCAGCCCATGTGATTTGGTCAACTGCGCAAGAGATTGACATTCTCGCTCAACGCAAAGTTGGCGTAATACACAATCCGACATCAAACACAAAAATAGCATCTGGGATTGCCCCCATCGCCAAGTATCTGGATGCAGGCGTCACTGTTGGCTTAGGCACCGATGGTGCGGCTACTAACAACGATCTTGACATGTGGGAAGAAATGCGACTTGCTGCATACTTGCAAAAAGTCTCAACGATGGATCCAACAGTCTTACCGGCGAAGGTTGTCCTTGAAATGGCAACGAGTAAGGGCGCGGAAGCAATTGGGTTGGGAAGCGAAATTGGAAAGTTGCGGGAAGGGATGCGAGCTGATGTCATTCAAGTGGGTTTGAAAAACGCACATCAGTTACCGATGTACGACATCGAGTCACATTTAGTCTATGCTACCCATGCGAGCGACGTTAACAGAGCGTTTGTCGAAGGTAAGTGTCTATACAACGACGGAGAATATTTGACCTTTGATCCAACGGAAGTACGCCAAAAAGTCTCTCAAGTCACGGATACCATCCGAAACTGCCAAAAGACACTCCACTAACTACTCTGTGTCATTAATCCGTGGGGCAAGGTATTCACCACCTTGATGGAAAACGACGCCCGTTACAGTACCACCGTCATCTTTCTTAAACTCAATCTCGGCGTCGAGTACCTTATAGAAGAAACGTGTCGGAGACATTGGAAAAACCCGAAATTCTGGTTGCCCGGTGACCTGAACGAAAAGTCGATCTTTAACGTGTTTGACCGTAGCAACCACATTTTCAGGCAGTTGGTACTTTCCGGCATACGATGCTAAGAGTTCAGTGTCAATTGAGATTTCCTCTCTGGTTTCGACACCAAAGCTGTCGTCAACTCGTTCTGCATCTATCGAAACACCCGACTGAGACCACTTTAATGTGGTGGCTTTGCCATCCTCTCCAAGTACAAAATCCGCCTTTAAGCTCAGAGCTTGCAGTTCGAATACGTGGTCCGTGATATGTGCCAAAACAATCGGTTGTTGTCCTGTCACTTGTATTTGAAGCTTTCCATCATTATTCGATATCGTCATGTATTGGTCTTCGGCGAGCTTATACACTCCTGCGTAAGGTGTGAAATCGAACGAGTTGGGTAAGACTACTTCTCTGTAGAAGGAAGCGCCGATTCTCGTGATCGCGGCGGATTCGGTTGAGGTCGTAAGAATCACCCATCCACTCTTAGCCTCTGGATCGATTGCTAGAAAGCTCGCATATCCAGCTGTTTGGCCATTGTGCCAGAAAATCGTAGTATCCTGATCGCTGGTTTCGGAAATCCATCCCAATGCTTGGTTTGATTCATACTGCAGTTCTCGTATAGATCGAATTGAGTGGTGGATTGCATCATCGGATTCGATGAAATTCGCTCGAATAAATTTGTACATGTCCTGTGCTGTCGAGCGAATTACTCCTGCACCTGCATGGACGTTGAAATTCCAAGTTCCCATGTTTGCAGTGTTGCTGTAACCAGCTGCTAGATCAGCGACATCTTTGACCGAATCTATCGCAGTGGAATTGTTCATTTCAAGCGGTTGGAAAACTCTTAGGTTCATTGCTTCTGCGTAGCTGGTATCGAGAGTTTTCGCAGCTATGTAGCCCAGTAAAGCAAATCCAAGGTTGGAATAGGCATGTTCGTTTATTAATTCAGGTGGGTCGAAGGACTCGAAAAATGCCACCAGATCCTGTTCACCATAGTTCGCATAGGGATCCATAGCGTTACCAGGGACTTCAGTCTCTGCGAAATTGTTGGGAAGTCGTGGTAATCCCGATCGATGTGAAGCGAGCTCTCGAAGGGTCACATTCGCTACCTCGTCGTTAGCAAATTCGATATCTGGAAGACTGTCACTAATAGTATCGTCCCAGTGAAGCAGATCATCGTCGACCAGAGTCTGTACTAGTAGCGCTGTAAAGACCTTTGTGATCGATCCAATTTCGAAAACGGTGGAGTTTTCGTCGGGTACCTCACGTCTACTATCAGAAATTTCTCCTATCTTCACGATTCCGAGTTCTGTAGAGTCATTTTCGATGGACATTACAACCGCTGCCCGCACTTTGTGAACGTCGATTAACCGCTGAAGTTCAGTTTGCACACTGATCTCTTTGTCGTACCCTGATTCGACCGTGAAAACGGCTGAAGTCAACATCAAACAGAAGAAGAAGAAAAATAGAAATGACTTAATTGATGAATTCATAGATTTCTTTGTTTACGGTTGCGAAAGGACTTCAAACGACATGCTTGAGACGCTTGCAAGATTAGCATTGCTAGTATGAACAGATTCGATAGATTGCGACTATTTTGAAAGGCGCAGTATATTGTATCGGGTCGTCAAAACCGAATAATATATGCGCTTTGGAACCAAACTGAGACGACTAAATTGATAGACTTTTATTACTGGCCGACCCCTAACGGTTGGAAGATTTCGATAATGCTCGAAGAGTGTGCTACCCCGTATAAGCTTATTCCTGTAGACATTGGTGCTGGAGATCAATTCAAACCAGAATTTTTGAAGATTAGTCCAAATAATCGAATGCCTGCCATCGTCGATAACAATCCGATTGACGGAGGACCTCCGTTGTCAGTGTTTGAATCTGGAGCAATATTAGAGTACCTTGCCGTTAAAGAGCAACGGTTTATCCCCCCAGATCCAAGAGGCCGAGTCCTCGTATTGCAATGGGTACATTGGCAAATGGCGAATCTGGGTCCCATGATGGGCAATGCCAATCACTTTGTTAGTTATGCGCCAAAAATCGAACCAAATTTAAGTCTATTGGAATATGGTAAAAAGCGATTTCTCGGAGAAGTCGATCGATTGTGTGGTGTCTTAAATAGACAACTCGCCTCAAGTACCTACGTCGCGATGAACGAGCTAACAATCGCCGATATGGCGATCTGGTCTTGGGCACATCTGTCTGAACGAATCCTAGGTGAAGACACCTGGAAAACTTTTCCAAACGTGAAGGAATGGGTTGATAGATTGGGCGAACGACCAGGTTTTCAGCGGGGACGCCTACTAGGAGAAGAGCTCGCGAAAAAGGATCTTACACCAGAGGAGGAGCAACGCCGTCGGGAACTGTTGTTTAACCAGTCGAGTCAATCACTACCGGAGAATCAATAAAACCAACGACTGAGCAAATGCACGAAACTCCAAAAATGTGAGGAACCTGTTTGGACGCGTGTGAGCCAATCCAACGCAATCGGTGTGACAATGAACCTATAATTTTGTCTCGTTTTTACTCGGCCCCAAGGAAAAATTGTTGAATAAACCGCTTACTCTCTACACCAATCCTATGTCTCGCGGTCGGATGGTCCGTTGGATGTTAGAAGAATTAAATGCCACTTATGACACTGTTATTGTGGAATACGGACCGGACATGAAAGGTCCAGAATATTTGGCCATCAATCCTATGGGGAAGGTTCCCGCGATCAAACATGGGGACGTAATTGTGACGGAATGTGCTGCAATTTGTGCATACCTCGCGGATGCGTTTCCAGAAGCAGGACTTGCGCCAGATCTAAAAGATCGTGGTAGTTACTATCGCTGGTTGTTCTTTGCAGCCGGCCCCGTGGAACACGCGGTTACGAACACGACCTTGAAGGTGGAACTCACCGATCGGCAACAGGGTATGGTCGGATACGGAAGCTTATCTCGAGTGCAAAACGCCTTAGAGCATGCATTACATCAGTCACCTTTTGTTGCTGGCGATAAATTCACCGCAGCTGACGTATATGTTGGCTCACACGTGTATTGGGCATTGAAGTATGCGAGACTTGACTCAAAACCGGTGTTCACTGACTACGTAGATCGACTAGGAGCGCGCGAAGCAAATCGTCGCGCTGAAGAATTAGACGGTCCTACAGATATGTGAGGAGTAGTTCAAGCACTCAAGCACTGATGTACACACTGTAAACAATCACCTTGAGGTACCGGCCACATATATCGAGTATACGTCTATGAGACTAACTCAAAAGATCAATTGTTCGAGAGGCATTAGTTGACTGAAGAAGACACAACGTCGCACGCGTTTTTCTTTACGATCATTTTCATGACGTCGGTCGTCATTCTGACGATTGTCGGCTACTTTCTTTTTCTACCTAAGACTGCTCCAAAACTCATTACTGTCGCAGTCTTACCGTTCGACGCGCCCGAAGAGTTTCCTGAAGTTTTGACCCGAGCATTTCCTCGACACCTAACCGAAATGCTCGCAGAGAGTCGAGAAGTATACGTCGTGGACTACGACTCTGCTGAAGAAGCAGTCGCTTTGCAAGAACGTTCTAGAGGTTTTCGAAACGAACTAGGTACAACACACATAGTCGACGGATCTTTCGAGGTTTCCGAAGCATCACCCGAGTCTTGGGTATTGAAAATGCGGTTAATTGACGTTGGAAAAGATGTATGGAAATTGAAGTGGTCCAACGAGTTCTCGCATCCGGAGCTTTCATTGTTAGAAATTCGCGACGCCATCGCGACAGAAGTAGCGGATGGATTGTATGACAACAGCATTCCGAAACCCGATTCGTCGACTATCAGTTCAAAAGGTTTCGAACAGTTTCTTCACGCCAGTCATTTATTCCATTCCGGTAATCGAGAGAGCGCATTAGCCTTAATCGAAGATCTACCCGCGGAACACCAAACAGCTTATGGTATGTTCCTTTTGTCGGAATTAGTGCCATGGTCTCGAGAGTTTTATGTTGAACAGACGTTATCGTTGATGTCGAGTTATTACCCAGCCAAGGTAATGCAGTCGAAATCGAATTACAAAGAAACAAAGAACTTGGTAAACTTCTTGAGTCAAATGACTGAATTGGCGGGGCAATATCCAAACTCGGACGCAGTACCAACGTTGGCACTGCTCTATTCCGATATGGGCTGGTTCAATGAAGCTGAACACGTTCTTTTAAGATGGTCGCAAATTCGCCCGAGATCTAGTGAGCCAGCTTTAGCTATCGCATTCAACAGATTTCGCAAGAATGATCTGAACGGTGTGGAACACGCACTGGAAATTGCTAGACTTCGAGAGTCGAATAACGAAAGGGTCGATCGCTATCGTGCTTTATACGATTGGAAGGTTAAAGAAAACGAATTGGACGTAGCCGCTTCTGACTATCTTAAATGGATCGACCGGTACGAAAGTGGAGAATTTTCAGAAACGGATCCAGAATGGAGAGCTTTCATCAATAGTCTATCGTGCTACGATCAGGTGGAGATAAATTTATACGTTAATAATCAAGAGTATATATTTGATGACGTTGACTGTGTTGATCTAAGGATTTGGCTACAACCACCTCCGTGGTGGTCTAACGACGATCCCAGATGGACTACTTTTCGAGAAGATCCGAGATTCGACCTTTGGCTGGAAAACACCGGTATTCGATTGAAAGTACTGGAAGCGATCGAGCCTGTGTCTGCGAGAGAACTATTCGCTCCCAAGAGGCAGGTACTGAGGTGAGGTCCAAAAACTCTCAAACTGATCAATTACATCCATCCTCTTAAGACAGCTTCAACTTGTCGACACCGACCCATCGATCAAAAACTACGTACAAGATCAGTACGCTTAGTAGTACGATTACTGAAATTGCCGCAGCTAAGCCCCAATGGTTCGTGTCGATATGGTATGCGATCATGTTTGAAATCAACTGCCCGTCAGTTCCACCCACAATCGCTGGCGTGATGAAAAAGCCAATTGAGAGAATGAAAACCAGAAGGCAACCTGACGCGACTCCCGGTAAAGATTGGGGCCAATACACCCGTAGGAATGCTTGCACCGGATTGGCACCTAAGGAGGCCGCAGCGCGCATATAGGTCGGTGGAATCGAACTAAGAACCGCATAAGTGGGTAAGACCACGAACGGAAGCAAGTTCTGGGTCATGGCAATCAATGTGCCTGTCATGTTGTAAATTAACGAAAGCCTTCCATCATCAGGAATGATGCGTATCCATACCAAGAAGTCGTTTATCACGCCTTGCGATTGCAACAACACAATCCAGGATGTAGCTCGAGCTAACAGCGACGTCCAAAATGGTACTAACACGCATAGCAACAAGATCTTTGATAGAGTCGGCGGCGTATGTGCAATGGCGTATGCGATTGGGTATCCAATCACTAGACAGAGTAGCGTGACGACAGTGGCGACGTACAACGTTCGAACGTAAAGAGTGTTGTATACGCGTCGCCCTTCGTCGATACGAGAAATTGAACCATCCTCACCTCTAGTCAGATCAACGGCTTGAAGATAATTCTTAGCAGAATAACGCTGTCCAGCTTTTTTAATTCCTTGCCATAGCATGAGATCGCTCCAACGGTCATCGATTTCGACCATCGTTGTAATCATGTCATCGGTCTCAATCCCCTTAACCCGTCGCGCGGTTTTACCCCACACACTTCGCGTGCCAGACACTACGCGATTTACTCGTAGTCCAATTTTTCCAAGTGTACGGTTTTCCTGTAGAACGACAATCTCTTCTGCTAAGGCGCGAAAGACTTCTTCAGTAGGTAACTCAACGCCATCCCAGTTATTCAATAGTCGCATAGTATTGGGTAATGCGTCTGCAACTTCGGCATCGTAGACGCTTTCTTTGATCATGTTGCCAAGCGGCATCAGAAACGTAATTGCAATAAACGCGACGAGAGGCAGCGCTAAGCTGATCGGACGTATTCTGCTTTTGATGCCGTGTTTCGCCGCCATATTAATTCGCAGAGAGCTTGTGCTTTTCACCGAAACTCTTGAGCAACTCGACGGTAATCAGCACGAGAATCACAAAGAGAATAAGAAGTGTCGCCACGGCTAAGATGGTGGGGCTAATTTCCTCACGAATGCCAGACCACATTTCCCTTGGAATTGTGCGTTGTTTGAGTCCAGCCATGAAGAGAACGATCACGACCTCGTCAAATGAATTGATAAAAGCAAATAATGCGCCGGTGATAACGCCACGGGAAATGATTGGTAATTGCACGCGTCGGAACGCCGTCCAAGGATTTGCTCCAAGGCTCGCTGCCGCGCGCAAGAGTGTGTAGTCGAAATTCGCAAGTGTTGCCGAGACCGTAATCACGACATATGGTGCTCCAATCATTGCATGGGCAAGAATGATTCCCAAATAAGTTTGACCAAGACCAAGGTCAGTGTAAAAGAAATACACTCCAACCGCTACAACGATGATGGGAGTAACTATCGGTGAGATGATGAGTGCCCCAACAAACTTTCGAAAGGGTAGTCGGGGGTCATTCAACCCGAGAGCCGCTAACGTTCCCAAAATAGTGGCGAAGACGGTTGCAAAAACACCGATGAAAAAGCTGTTTTGAATCGCTCGTAACCACTCCTCACTCTCAAATATGTTGCGATACCAACGCAATGAATAAGCTTCACTGTCAAGCCGAAGCATGCCTTCCGTGAACGTGAAGTAGGGTTCAGCGTTAAAACTCAGTGGAATGACGACGATCAACGGCGCGACAAGGAAGATAAACCCCAAAACGACAAAGAGAGTCAGGACTCCTTTGCCGATATTCCACAGCGCTCGATCCACGGGTTAGCCTACTCGTCTAGTGAGTCGGACTCTACAAGCTATAGGGTATGATTCTGTTAACGATTCAACCACGCATTGAAGCGGAAAACGAGGTCGTCTCTATGCTCCGCCCACCATTCCGCGTCATTGACAAGAAAATTCTTTGAGTTTTCCGGGTCGGTTGGCATGTGTGGTTTCATATCAATATTGGTGTCAACGTGCTTGCCAACCAATTCCCATGCCGAATGTCTTAACGGGCCGTAAGAAATCCGATTGGAAACTTCAGCCATCGACGAACTTCGAGCCGCGTACTGAAGGAATTTCTTTGCGTTTTCTAAATTGGGAGCGCCAGCAACAATCACCCACTGTCCGAAGTCGCGTACATGCGCATCCCAGACGATGACAAAGGGTTGTTTCTCTAAGTTGATTGCGTTAAATATCCGTCCGTTATACGCTGTGGTCATGGCAACCTCTTTATCGGCTAACAGCTGTGGAGGTTGTGCACCAGCTTGCCAAAACAGGATGGAGTCCTTGATGGTATCTAGTTTCTTGAACGCTCGATCAATACCCTCGTCGGTCGACAAGAGATCGTAGACGTCCGCGGGAGGTACGCCATCTGCCATCAGAGCGAACTCTAGATTGACTTCTGGTGTGCGACGCATTCCACGTTTACCCGGATACTTTTCTAAGTCAAAAAAGTCACTCATCGTTGAAGGTGGGTCGCTCTCGAATGCCGTTGAGTTGTATGCGATGACTGTAGCCCATACGATGTTTCCAAGACCACAGTCAGAGTTTGCATCCTCGAAAAAGTCTTCCTCTGCTGGTGTCCCATCGGGAGCGTCCGGTAACTCAAGATCGTCTAGGAACTCTAGGAGCCCCTCATCACAACCAATGAGATCGTCTTGCGACTCGACATCGACAACATCCCAATGAACGTTTCCAGTATCGACTTGAGCGCGTATTTGTGCCAAGCCGCCGTTATAGTCTTCAACATTCACCTTGATTCCGGTCTCTTCTTCGAAGGGTTTAAAGATCCCGTCGATACTTGCCTTCGCGTAAGAACCGCCCCACGACACAATCGTGAGTTCTCCCTCAGCGTACAAGTTAGTGGAAAATACCACGAATATGAAGGCAAAACTACCGAATATATTTCTTTTCATTCTTTTGAATCTCCTTTTTGTTCTGAACTACTATATCTGGTTCCCGCGCGATCGCGCGGCAATCTAATGCTGCCCAACCGATACGAATTTCGTCCCCAGGTAACACACCGCCGTGTCCAACAATGTTGGGAATCTTGACAATAAAGTCCCGTACACCGCACGTGGTTACATTCAATCGTAAGTGGTCTCCCATAAACACCACATCGTTAACTGTGGCTGGAAAGTCGTTGGTGTACATACCCTTCTCGGGTCGAATACTAATTCTTTCAGGACGAATCGTTAGCCACACCTCGTCTCCTGGATTGTGATGAGTCACCGCAAGGGCTTGGACTCGATTGTCTCCGTCTAAATCGACATGACAGATTTCATTCTCTTCAATTTGTTTGACCACACCAAATAGAACATTGTTGTCGCCAATGAACGACGAAACAAAAACACGAGCTGGTTCCTCGTAAAGAGTTTCTGGGCTTGCAATCTGTTGTACGACACCATCTTGAAAAACCGCGACGCGGTCTGATAACACCATGGCTTCTTGTTGGTCATGCGTAACGTAGATCATCGTGACTTCCAGTTGTTGGTGCAATCGCCGAATCTCGTACTGCATTTCTTCCCTTAAGCGACGGTCTAACGCACCTAATGGCTCATCCATTAACACGATGCTTGGTTCATACACCAATGCTCGAGCGATAGCTACCCGTTGTTGTTGGCCGCCAGACAGTTGCGACGGCTTCCGATCTTCAAATCCGTCTAGCTGAACCAACTCGAGAGCCCGTTGAACTTGTTGCTTCCGATACGACTTGTTTACTCCGCGTACTTCTAACGGAAATTCAAGATTTTTTCCGACACTCATATGGGGAAACAGGGCGTAATTTTGAAAAACCATCCCAATATTCCGTTTGTGTGGAAGGATGTCCTGAATGGGTTGCCCAAATATCCTGATCGACCCGGAACTGATGGGTTCAAAACCTGCCAAGAGCATTAAACAAGTAGTCTTTCCGGAACCGGAAGGACCCAGAAGTGTAATAAATTCATTCTCCTCAATCTTCAGATTGAGATCTCGAACGACGTCTGTTTCGTTATCGTAGCTCTTATAGACGTGTTCAAACTCTATATGAGTATTCGAACCCGGTTTAGGGATTTGAACTTCTTCGTCAGTATGCAAGACTATTCTGTGAAGCTAATGTTGAGTCTTTGACTATTTGAGAATTTTCCGAATCCAGCGAGATTTGCTCGCGGTTTCTTCAACCGGGCGTTTCTCCTTAGCCCAACCAACAAAACCAGGTTCCAAGTGTGCGACATCTGAAAAACCCATTTCGTGCATTGCTTTGACTGCTAAAGCTGACCGAGCACCTCCAGCACAGTACAGTACGATACGCTTATCTTCCTTGAAATATTTTCTGTGATAAGGGCTTGAAGGATCAGCCCAAAATTCCAACATACCCCGTGGAGCATGAACCGAGTCTGGTATTGCACCGGAATCGACTCGTTCCTGCATTTCACGAATATCGACGAGCAAAGGCTTACTTCCACTCCCCATTTCTTGGGCGAGTTCCTCGCAGCTCAAGTTTTCAATGTCCTGCTTTATTTCTTTTATCGTATCGAAGATTGGCTTGATTGACATATTTCACTCTGTTCCGTTTACGTTAAGAGGGCAAAAATGGACGCTCTAGTCAAGACTATGCATCTGGCCCTTATAGAGAAACAATTTTATTGTATGGGTAGCGGCCGGTCGCCACACCCTATAAATAGTTCTTTCAGGTCGCGTGGATGATCTCGTTCATGTACCGCGAGATCGAATCGATATGATCCAGTACCGTGTCACAGCCTTGGCTCATGGTAACTACAGAGGTATGCGTTACGCCAGCGTCTATGCAATGTTTTATCTGGTCGATCGCATCCTGTTTGGATCGGTTCGCTCGCAATACGCACTCAATTCCTATTGTTTTCGGTTCACGACCGTAGGCTCGTGCTTGAGTCTGCATCTCTTGAATCTGTGTTTCAATATCTGGGTTGTAATATGGAAACCAACCGTCCCCTAGCTTGGCGACGCGACTAATTACTTGTGGCGCGCTTCCGCCTAGCCAAATAGGAATGTTGCGGTTTCTGGGGAGTGGATTTAGACCGGCTTCGGTAATCTTGTGCCACTGTCCCTGGTATGTGACGATTGGTTCTGCCCACAGGCGACGTAATACTTCAATTTGTTCCGCGGATCGACGCCCGCGATTTCGAAAATTCTCACCTAACGCTTCGTATTCGACCGCATTCCAACCTATTCCTACCCCGAGTCTGAGTCGACCACGACTGATTATGTCCAAGCATGCGGCTTGTTTCGCAACAAGGGCGGTTTGTCGTTGGGGTAATATCAGAATACCAGTGACGAATTCGATTCTGTTACATATCCCGGCGAGGTAGCTAAATAACACGAAAGGTTCGTGGAACATATCGTCTGAGCTGTAGACGCCGCTCCAGTCCGGACGGTTTGTCGTATCAGCACCTAAGACATGATCATAGGTTAGTACATGGTTGTACCCCATTTCTTCTGCCGCAATTGCAAACGCAGCGATATCGTCTGGATTTGTACCAATTTCTGTCTGTGGGAAAACGACACCAAATTTCATAACTGTCTCTTAGTTGAAGGTTTGAATTGCAGACTTGTTGCAGATCTGTTGCAGTCGTTCGACTGCAACTTTTAAGTCGTCCAGTGAAGCCGCGTAGGAAAATCGCAGAAAACCCTCGCCATACACACCAAAGCTTGTACCGGCGACAGTAGCCACATAGTAGTCGTTCAGAAGCTCATTTTGGAGCTGTTCGGCAGTTCCTCCGAGTTGCGATATGTTTGGAAAAGCGTAGAACGCTCCCTTGGGTGTCATACAACTGATACTATCAAAGGAATTGAGCGCTTTAACTAAGTAGTCTCTGCGCATCTGGAAAGCTTGATTCATTTCAGCCACGGAGTCCTGTGGTCCCTCGAGAGCAGCTATCGCTCCGAATTGAGCTGGTGTATTCACGCAGGAATGGCAGTTTATCGCAAGCCGCTGTGCAGGCTCGATTAATTCTCGTGGCCATACTGAATAGCCCAAACGCCAACCTGTCATAGCGTAAGTCTTACTCCAGCCGTCAAGTAAGATGAGTCGGTCTCGAATTTCGGGGTAAGCTAACAGTGTGATGTGCTCTTGGTCATAGCAAATTCGGGAATAGATTTCGTCACTCAAGACTGCGACATGTGGAAACTCTTGAAGTCCAGCAACGAGCTTGTCGATTTCTGACTTGGGTACCGTACCACCCGTAGGGTTGGCTGGTGAGTTTATGATGATCAGCGTCGTCTTCTCTGTAATCAAATTAAGGATTTCATCAGCAGAAAACGCGAAATTGTTCTTTTCGAGTAGGGGAATCGGAACTGCTCGCGCGCCCGAAAATTCAATCACAGATTGATATATCGGAAAACTGGGGTTTGGATAAAGATTCTCCGCACCCGATTCGCCAAACATGAGGATCGCGAAGAACAGTACGACTTTGCCACCAGGTACGACAAGGATTTCGTCTGGGTGGACGCTGACCCTTCGATATTTCAAAATGTCATTAGCGACTGCTTCTCGAAGGGGAAGGATTCCCGGTGCGGGCGTGTAACCGTGGTGTCCATCGCGAAGTGCTCGTACCGCGGCCTCGACCACGTGCTGAGGTGTTTTGAAATCTGGTTGGCCAATACCCAAATTAATTACTGGCTTGTTTTCGCTGCGAAGAACTTCCGCGCGTGCGAGAACTTCAAAAGCAGTTTCGGTATGTAACCTTTGCATTTTCTCGGACAGTTTCACGATTGAATCTCTTAAAGTGGGGGCTTTCGTTAGTTAGCTAAGAACTGCATGACAACATCGAACATCCGGCTCGAGTCCTCGCCCAATCGGGTCTCTTTGCCGCAAATTTTTCCATTCCGGTCTGTTCTTGATAAGGATTCTTAAGCGCTTCCATCCATTGGTCTAAAAATGCGTAGTCGCCTTTGTCTGCGTCGTCAATCGCCAACTGTGCTAGATAATTTCTGGGAACGTAGAGAGGGTTATTGTTATTCATGAGTTCGACACGTGCCTCTTGATCTTGACTTTGTTTCCGCAGTGTAGTAGCGTAGACGGACAACCAGTTTTCAAGTTTTGCCTGCTCTTCTCGCGAAATTTCGTCAGGATTGTAGAGAGCGAGACCTACGTGTTGCAACAAGTTTTGATCGGAAGACAAGTCGCCGGTAATACTCGGTAGAGACCTAAAGAACAACGTCATGTCAATTTCGATTGACTCAAAGATACTATAGAGTTCCTGAACCAAATGAATGTCATCGTCGCTAAATTCTCGGAGTCCTAGTTTGCATCGCATTACTTCCATGTAGTATGTCTCGAATATTTGGTCGTATTTATTGAGTGCTTCTTGTAAGGGTGTAGGTTCTTCGACGAGGAGACAAAGAACGTTTGCGAGTTGTAGTAAGTTCCATTTAGCGATCTGGGGTTGCTTACCAAAGGTGTACCGTTTTGTCTGGGCATCGGTCGTATTCGGGGTCCAACCAAAATCGAAATCCTCTAACCACCCGTAAGGACCATAGTCGATAGTTAACCCTGTAATCGACATGTTGTCTGTGTTCATTACACCGTGAACAAAACCGACCCGCCACCATTCAGCCATAAGGAAGGCTGTGCGATCTAAGACTTCTCGGAACCATTCAACGTAGGAGTCGGGGGAACTATCGGCATTGATACTAGGAAATTGCGTTCGGATTGTAAAGTCAACCAATTGTTTGAGTACTACGATATTGCGCTGGGCTGCGAAAATCTCATAGCTTCCGAAGCGCAGAAAGGTTGGTGCAACCCGGCACACGATCGCTCCCGTTTCTAATTCAGGATTACCGTCATAGAACATGTCTCGAACCACTTGATCTCCCGTACGAATCAAAGACAATGCTCGTGTTGTCGGGACACGTAGATAGTGCATGGCTTCACTACACACGAACTCACGTAGAGAGGATCGGAGAACCGCTAATCCATCGGCAGTTCGGGAATAAGGTGTTAACCCTGATCCTTTCAGTTGCAACGCGTACGAGACTCCGTCGCTTCCTTCAATTTCACCGAGTGTAATGGCACGGCCATCGCCAAGCTGCCCAGCCCAGTGCCCAAACTGATGGCCACCATAGCACATGGCATATGGTGTAGATCCGGGAACTGTTCGATTACCAGCGAATACTTCCGTGAAGGTCTCGGTCCCAATTTTTCCTGGCGAGATCCCTAGCAATTCAGCTAGTTCTTCGGAATAGGTTATGAGCGAAGGTTTTGAGGTAACAGTTGGCTCTACCAGGGAGTAGCAAGAATTTGTGACGAGACGCACGAAGTTTCTCGGTTCGGGATCTCCAGGCAGTCGATCTACGAATTCATTGGTGAACTTCAAAGCTGGATTCATTAAATCAAGGTTTTTGTTTGGCAGTTCATGAAAGAGTCTTTATGTTTTACTCTGTTTCGTAGATAGTGATTTGTGATTTCAGTGAGAATGTCACTCGTCAGTGGAATCAGAATTCTCATCTGAGTCGGACGATTCTTCTAATATTTCGCGCATTAACTCACGATTGTTTTCACGCAATCGTTCCTGCTCAGCGATGACTTTGAGCCAGCTTTCGACCTTTTCAGGACAACGCAGATCGTCCATTTCTGGTTCTGAATCCTCTATGTCGGTAAATCTATTAGGATGAGATTCGCGGACAGTCTTGTTGCAATCTTCGACAAAGTCTTGATAGGTTAGACCTGACGGATTGTCGTCCTCAATGTCAAGATAGTTGCATATGCAACTCTCGACCGTTCTTACAAATAGGGTAATGTTGGGATCTGACTTGTTTGGAGAACTACAGCTTGTAGAGGCTGAGATTGAAAAGATCAACAACACAAAGAACAATGTCAGGTGTAATCGAACGTGGCTAACATCTGAATTCTCGCGAAGCTTCATAGATTTTTGAAATACGGGTTAGGGTAGCCGAGTATAGATTCCGTCGAGAAGTATTTGATAGTATTAAAAAGCTTGTTTATGTCCGCAAAATCTCAAGAACTCTCTCTGCAGATCGAGCGATAGACCACTGTCCGTTTTTGTGGATGAGCGGTCTTTGCATCAATTCTGGGTGATCCAGTATTAAATTTACAACAGAGTCTCGAGTTGTGTAGTCCGCAGCATCGAGCCCAAGTTCGGAAAACCTTCGATCTTTACGCACTAAATCGGAGATGGGATCGGACAAATTGTCCAATATGACTTCGAGTTGACGGCGTTCCAAAGGATGTTCTAAATACCGGATAACTTCGAAGGTTGAGTTTTCGGCATCCAATATTTCCAGTGCTAACCGACATTTGCTACAGTTTGGATTGAAATATATTTGAAGATCTTTACTCATCAGTCTTGTTCGAAGGGAAATCAGAATTAGTATATTGACCTGAATCACGAACGACTATCACCGAGCCCGCTATAGGACCATCACATGCGGCTACTCAACTATCAGTGGAACAATAAAGAATGTCATTAGAGACCCAGAGTAAACCAATTACCGATTCTGAAAAGCAAGATCGAATGAAATTCGGTACCGGCTTTATCGCCGCGTTAGATCAAAGTGGTGGAAGTACACCTAAGGTACTGACGAATTACGGAGTGCCATCTGATGAATATGAGCACGACGAAGCGAAGATGTTTGACCTTGTTCACGATATGCGAGTTCGCATTATGTCGCACCAAGATTTCGGATATCCTCGCATCCTCGGAGCAATCCTGTTCGAGCAAACGATGCACAGAAACGTAAATGGTTTAAACAGCAGTGTGTATCTATGGCAGGAACGAGGGGTGTTACCGTTCTTGAAGATCGATAACGGTCTTGCGCCAGAAAAGAATGGGGTTCAACTAATGAAACCAATTCAAGATATTGAGCCTCGCTTGAAAACGGCGAAGAGTCTTGAAGTCTTCGGAACGAAAATGAGGTCCGTGATAAAAGAACCCAATCGTAGCGCAATCTACAAAGTAGTCGAGCAACAGTTTGATTACGCAAAGACTATCAACGAACACGGACTGATCCCAATAGTCGAACCGGAAATTGATATCAAAGCCGAAGCGAAAAAGGAATGCGAACAGATCTTGCTCGACGCATTAACTGTTCATCTGATGAAACTTAGCGATGAGCATCGAGTAATTTTTAAATTAACGCTACCTGAGGTTGATGACTTTTATAAAGAGTTCACCGATCACCCGAAGGTGTTACGACTTGCTGCGCTCTCTGGAGGGTATTCACGAGGAGAAGCGGTTCGTAGGTTGAGTCGTAACGATGGGATGATTGCGAGTTTTTCTCGCGCGTTGGTCGAAGGCCTTACTCGCGACATGTCGAGCGAGCATTTTGGTACAGAGTTGCTTAAGTCGATTGTCCTGATTGCAGACCAATCAGGAAACGGAGAAGCTTAGACGGACTGAAGTCTTAAGCCGTCAATTACTACAAGCGACTGAACCACCGTCGCAGGTAATGGTTTCTCCGACCGTGTAAGCTCCAGCTCGAGAGCTCAAATAGATAGCAAGACCACAGATGTCTTCCATGGTCCCCACTCGACCGCGGGGATTTTTCTTTCCTACGATGGACCAATCGACACCGTCGACCTTGCCACCAAAACCAACACCACCACTGAGCATCCAAGTGGGAAAGGGTCCGGGGGCGATTGCATTGACATTGATATTTTCGCTTACGAGTCGAGCAGCTAATTGACGGGTCAAATGATGGACTGCAGCTTTCGATGCAGCATAGGAGAAATTCTCAAATTTTGGTGTACGGATACCGTCTACCGATCCAATATTCACGACTCTCGCAGGATCGTCGTAGGTTGCAGATTCGCGGAGCAACGGTAAGCACTTCTGCGTCAAGAAAAATAGACCTTTTACGTTGGTGTCCATGACCTTGTCCCAACCGACTTCTGGGAATTCCATAATTGGCGCTCCCCAAGACGCGCCGGCATTGTTGATCAGTATGTCGAGTTTGTTTTCGTACTCTTGATACCGTGCTACGACATCGGCGATGCCTTCTAGCTTGCTAAGGTCTCCTGGAATAGAAATACACTGGCCTCCATACTCTTTTTGAAGTCTTATAGCGGTTGCATCACAGACGTCTGCTTTGCGTGATGAGATGTAAACTTTTGCTCCGTGCTGTAAGAATCCAGCAGCGATCATCTCACCGATACCACGGGAGCCACCTGTTACCAGCGTTACCTTATTTTCTATTGAAAACCAATCAGACATACCACTCTCTTGAACGCATTAATATTTACAAGGACGGAGAATTTTGCATAGCGTTTTCGCGAGTAATTCTTAACGAATAAGATTTCCCCTTAAAATTTCTCGCTTGGTTGTGACTGACTCACTCCTATACATTTCAGTTGTTATTTCTATCACATGATTTTCTTTTGAAATCTAAGCTTGTTTCGATATTGTCAGTGGGCACACTGCTTTTAGTTGGGGTGGTGTGGTCTGCATCCCACGATTGTGAATCCACCCATTTCGCAGTCTACACTGACTATCCGGGTGCAAGTGTCGAATCTTGCGATGCTTCGCCCACACATGTAGATATTTTTCTCGTTCCAGAAGACTCCAATGTTGTCAATCCTAGCCCTTGGTATGGGTTTCGAATCGTTCCAAAACCTGACACAGGTCCCTTTGAACTCAACATCGTGTTGAACTATCCCGATGACTTTGAAAACCTTAAACATCGCTATACACCAAAGCTGAGCAAGAATGGTGTCGATTGGGAAGCAATAGATCCTACTAATGTAACTGTTTCAGACGACGAATTGTCGGCGCAATTTATGGTCTTGGTAGAAGACGAACCTGTCTACATATCTGCTCAAGAGAATTTAGCGACCGATTGGTACAAGGGATGGTTTGCTGAATTACAAACATCGTGGAACATCGGTGAACCCCAAGTCGTTGGTTATTCCCACGGTTACCGACCGATCGAGTTGTTTGAGACTAATCCAGAAACAAATACACATTTGTTGTTCTTAGGACGTGCCCATCCGCCAGAAATTCCAGGAGCAATGGCGATGCGGGCATTTCTAAATGATTTGAGTGACACTCGTCTTGAGGAATGCTCATCTGGCATGTCTCCAATCTGCGGCTTCTTTGCACGGTACAACTTCGTCTTAGTACCTTTCCTCAATCCCGATGGAGTCGTACACGGTCATTGGCGACACAACGCGGGCGGGTTAGATCTCAATCGTGATTGGGGTAACTTTTCTCAGCCCGAGACTGCTGCCGTGAGAACCTTCCTAGATGAACTTGACTTGTCATCCAAATTGCGATTGATGCTAGACTTTCACTCGACTAAGCGCGATGTACTCTACATCCAACAACAAAGTGATCCAACGGATCCAGAGAATTTCATTTCCGATTGGTTGGACTTAGTAAGCGTACAAGCAGTAGATCAGAATGAAAACGGCTATCCCGCAGGTTTTGAACCCGCAGAACGAGAGTTAACGGATTTGGGCACTTCCAAAAATTACTTTTATCGAACATACGGTGTGCCTTCGATCACCTTCGAGACTGGAGACACCACTGATAGGGAAACTCTACCTGAACGACTATCCTATTTTTCGCAAGCAATGATTGAATTCTTCGTTAACGAATGGTCATTGGACACTCAAGAACGAGGAACTCCTCTTTGCAGAACAGTCTATGATCGCCAAGATCCGTGCGACGATTTCTATTGCTTCATGATCGAAGCGAATAAAGCTACATTGGTTTCGTCAGCTAAGGACAACATCATCTCGTCAGAGAACGTCCAGTTATTTGCAACAACGATACTACAAGATAGTGCGAGAGCCGCTATAGATTCTGATTTGCGAACATCCAACTACGCAGTATTGGAACCAAGGCTTATCGAATTAGCAGGTAGCGAATTATCCGCTCTACATATTGGGCGCTCGCGACAAGATTTGCACGGTACAGTTCGCCGGATGTTAGCTCGCCAAGATTGGTTGGAGTTGTTGCAACAAGTACTTGATGCTCGCAAAGGACTTCTAACGATGATCGCGGGACATCACGAAACAGTAGTGCCGACCTATACCCACGGAGTACCTGCAGAGCCAACAACTTACGCGCATGTGTTGTTAGCCTACGGAGACTCCTTTGAGCGGATTACCCAACGGTTTCAAGAGGGTTTTCGTAGGGTCAATCAGAGTCCCTACGGTGCAGGTGTAGGAAACACTAGCGGTGTAAGACTTGATCGACATCGATTGGCTAAGTTACTGGGCTTTACTGACATCGTAGAAAACAGTTTTGACGCAAATTTTGTCAGTAGTCTCGACTATGCTGTGGAGTTAGCATCGCTACTGAAGAACACTGCGTTAGTAGTGAATCAGTTTGTCGAGAACATTCACTCCCAACAACGCAACCCCTGGCCGTGGATTTGGATCCAGCCAACCGACATTAGCGACAGTAAGAGTACATCAATGCCGCAGAAACGCAATCCCCGAGATCTCGATAGACTTCGAACTGCCGCAAACAATGTGATCGCGATGGCAAATCGTGTAACGCTGAATGTGCATAACGTTGATGCGGGTATGCACGATTATCGCATGGCTAATAACGTGAGCAAAATGGTCGAAACTGGCACAGTAATGTTGACGAAATTTCAAAAATTGCTCACCCAGATTTTTCTCGATCCTGAACGAGCGATTCAGGAAATTGACCGAAGTTTTGCGACCTCAGCACAAGTAACAGAAGTTCTTGTTACACATACTGATCTATCGTTTCGCGATGCTTTTGAGTTCACTGCAGAACTCGTAGAACTCGGCCGGAGCACCGGCAAAACCATTCAAGAACTTGCTGACGATACTATCATTCAACTGTACGAGAACAAATTTGGAGACATCGACAAATTTGACGTGTCAGTTCTCAGGAACGCCTTAGACGCAAGAGAAATGGTGTTGAATCGAGCTGGTGTAGGTGGCCCGCAACCGTCGGAAACTGCGCGAATGCTAGAGGAACAGTACAAGAACTTGCACAAAGCTATGACTTGGCTAAAACAAACTCATGCGTCCGTCAATATAGCGGACATCGCTTTGCAAGATGCCGTATTCGAACTGTGTGTGGATAATTAGAAGAGAGTTTGTAATTCACGCCCACTATTCACCCCAAAAAAGCACTTCATGTTGATACTTGAAAGAGTATTGAGTGTGGGCTTTTTTGTTATTACAAAGGAGAGAAATTCATGAAAAGTTACAAATTTCAATGGTTTGAGCAGTCATTCTTAACACTCATTCTTTCTGTTTTATTGATCATTGGTGTAAGTAATACATTTGGGCAGGAAGAGGAAGAAGAAGAGAACACGGACGAAGAAATCGAAGAGGTTGTGGTCACCGGCACTCAAATCAAAGGTGCTGACATCGGAGGTATATTGCCCGTAACGGTTTTTGAAGCCGAAGATGTTGAAGCTTTCGGAGTTTCCTCGGGCGATGAGTTACTTGATCTACTACCCGAACAAGGTCAGAATTTCTTCAACGAGGAAGAGACGATTAGTGGTGGGGTAAATGCGGCGCGTGGAGACATCGGTGCGTTCAACCTACGCAATCTCGGTACGGGCAACACGCTTGTCTTGCTCAACGGGCGACGATTAGTCAATGCTGCAAGCTATCAAACCGAAGAAGTAGGGGGTAGCTTCGTCCCAGTGAACACGGTGAATTCCAATACGATTCCTGTTTTCGGTGTCGACCGAGTCGAGATTCTGCGCGATGGTGCTGCCGCAGTTTATGGTGCAGACGCGGTCGCAGGTGTGGTCAACACCGTGTTACGCAGCGATTACGAAGGCGTGGTTTTTCGTTGGCGTGCATATGCCTACGATCTTGTAGGCCGAATTAGCAATGATTTAACGGGGGAATGGGGTCGGTACTTCAACGACGGCAAAACCCACGTAGGTTTGACCTTTAATTACTACACTCGTGACGCTATTCATGCAAGTGAAGATTCGAAGTGGGCGAATTCCGAGATGCGATATCTCGTTCCGGACGACTCTCCATGGTCCGGTTCAACATCATTTCGCAACACCAGTGCGAACTCGTTGTACGGACAATACGACATCCGACGTAGCGTCTCTCGCTTTGGATTGAGCGGTATTACGGATCGAAGCGGGGAGTTTGAGACATTTCCCCTCGGTCATGAAGATTGTGATTGGGTGCTGAATGAAACAACTTGTGGAGCAGTCGACGGCAACGGAACTTACCGGTACAACTTGAATGAATTTCGTGATCTCTCCTCTGCACTAAATCGATTTAGTACGTTTCTTTTCATGAATCACCAATTAGACAATGGGATTGATTCGTTTACAGAAGTACTTTTCTATTCCTCGCAGTCTGAATTGTGGCGTCATCCTTCCGCTCCTTTTTCCTCGGTAAAACTCCGAGTCGGTCCTGAAAATTATTACAACCCCTTTGGACCTTGCGGATCTCCCAATCGATTACCAGAGGATTTAATTCCTGATGTTCCCTGCGAAGGTTTGGAATTGGAAATTGATAACTATAGATTCGCGCAAGTCCCTCGTATCGTTCTCAACGATGGCAATGTGTTTCGATTTTTGCAGGGTTTTCGCGGCACGCAAGGTGATTGGGACTGGGAAACTGCCGGAGTATGGTCCGTTGCAACACGTGAAGACTTGACTCGCAACAGAGTCTCCAACTCTGAAGCCGCTAAAGCTCTGTTTGACCCAACACCAGCCGCATACAACCCATTTAGTGGCGGTATGAACAGCAACATTGAACGCATTTTGGTTGATGTGACCCGGGACAATATGATGACTCTCTTTATGATCGATTTAAAGTTCTCGAACCAATCCTTCATGGATCTGCCTGCCGGACCAGTCAGCGCATTAGTAGGCTCGGAAGTACGTTCGGAGTCGTTTGAGGATGACCGCGATCCCCGATTGGATGGTACGATCATGTTCACCGATTATCAGGGCGACACGTACCCGTTCGTTTCTGACGTCGTCAACTCTAGCCCGACGCCCGATAGTAGTGGAGATCGTACTGTGTATTCTTTATTCGGAGAACTTCATGTACCACTCGTTTCGCGAGTAGATTCATTGATTGCATTGCGATATGAGAACTTTTCGGATATTGGCGATACGTTTGTAGGTCGGGTAGCAGTCGGTTTTCGGCCAGTAGACGCGCTACAGTTACGTGGTGCTTGGTCTCAAGCGTTTAGAGCGCCAAATTTAATTACTGTGAATGAGGACGTAGTGGCTCGACAGAATACCAGAACGGATTGGGCGTGTACCTATGCTGCTCTAAACGGTGGAGATCCAGAACAGGATGTAATCGATTGTGTAAATTCCACACAACGAGTCGCACGTGGGAGCGAAGATCTAGTGTCCGAGGAGTCAGCAAACGTTACTTTTGGTGTAGTAGTTGAACCGTCTCCATGGTTAACTTTCACGGTAGACTATTGGTCCATTGAAAAAGAAAATACGATCGGACTCTTTGGAGAAGAGAACCACACCGTTTATGACTTACTTCTTCGATTACAAAATGGTTTGAACAATTGCGATACATTTGTAGGAAATCCAGCCGTGGAGCGGCTAGGAGACATTGAAGATGACGAGGCGGCAATCTACAATGCGGCAGGAATATGTCCTGCTGGATTGATTCACAAGATCGAAGATAACTATGCAAATCTAGACACTCGATCGCTATCGGGAATTGATTTTGGGATCTATCTCGACTTCGAAACAGATTTTGGATCATTTACGTTCAAGTATCTTCGATCTCAAACTGACGAATTCTCTCAGGAACCTGGTGGTCCGTCTTTAGAACTTGTTAACGCGAAAGAGGCTGGAGTGATCCCAGCAGACATTCCCGTCGCAGGATTTGCGGATTTGATTGGTCAGGACGGAAATCAGGAATATGAATCAACGTTTTTACTACGCTGGCGCAACTTCCCTTATGCAGCAACATTGTTCGGTAACCAACTCGGAGAGTTCTATCAGGACTCATTGACGTTAGACGATGGTACGCGATACGTAATTCCGGAGTTCATGACTTGGAACCTGTCGTTTGATTACACTCGAGACTTCCTTGGTGATCGCACTCGTTTCCGCTTTGGAATTAAAAACGTTACTGGTGAAAGAGCACCATTAGCGGATCGGTACTTTGGATTCTTCTCCGATGCACACCGAGATTATGGCAGATATTATTACTTCGATATCAGATTCCGGAAGAATTGATCACTTAGACAATAGCATGAGCTCTCAGTAGTTTGGTCACCGAGACCTCATGCAGTCTTCGGACACATTTCGTGGATGCGAATACTTTGAGATTGTTAGTGGATGTCCTATAGAGTAGTCCCACTTCCTCTACCCAAAGATCTGGTCTGTAAAGCTAGTACCGAGGTCCTGATTGAAGAGTTGAACTCGCGCTTTAATCACAGTGAGCTCTCCATTGTTAAATCGGACGATCGATACGAATTGCATTTACGAGAAGCGGTGATGAGTCATGTGGAGACTGTTGTCGAAGATTTGTGCAGGGACAGTCGCTATGATGCTACCATACTTTGCAGCTTTCTGTCTACGATAAAAGAACAGAGTAGCTATGGTCTAAGTGGCGACAAGCGTGTTTATGTAGGCTACAACGCGGAACGAAAAGTTGAAGGGAGAAAAGAAAAGGAAACTCGCCGTGGTCGCCATTTCTATACCAATGGCGCGTCGTTTGACGAGCTGGCTAATCTACTTCCAGAACCTTATATCAATCAAATTCATTGCGGCGACAGCGAACAAGTCTTAGGACAGTTACCAGCTAACTGTGTTGATTTAATTTTCACATCCCCGCCTTACAACTTCGGATTAGGGTACGACGCGCAAGAAGACTCGGACCAATGGCAAAACTATTTTGATAAGTTGTTCGCTATTCTTGATGAATGCGTTCGTGTCCTCAAATACGGAGGCCGCTTGGCGATCAATATTCAGCCTTTGTACTCCGACTATATTCCTAGTCATCATATGATCTCGAAGAAGCTCATGGATGCGAAACTGATTTGGAAAGGCGAGATCTTGTGGGAAAAGAACAACTATAACTGCAAATACACAGCGTGGGGAAGTTGGAAGAGCCCGTCTAATCCCTATTTGAAGTACACCTGGGAATTTATTGAAGTGTTCTGTAAAGGTACGCTACAAAACCCGGTAACCGCGTCGATGCAGACATCAGTGCGGACGATTTCAAGAAATGGGTCGTTGGGAAATGGTCTATCGCTCCCGAAAAGAACATGAAAGCGTTTGACCACCCGGCTGTGTTTCCTGAAGAGCTAGCTCGACGCGTAATTCAGTTGTTCAGCTTCAAAGGAGACACGGTACTCGATCCATTTGTCGGAGTTGGTACAACTTGCGTAGTGGCGAAGAAACTAGGAGAGAATTTTTGGGGATTGACAATTCAAGAAATATTGTGAAACGGCTCGATCTCGCCTTCAAGAACAAATTCCACTCTGACACTATCTCTAGTGTTTCTGTTAGTCGGAAATACTCTCGTTAAGACGTTCGTAGGCTTCTAAAAAGTCTTCCATGAAGTCATAGACCACTTGACGAGACGTCTGAACCGAATTCATCAGTCCAACACCCTGTCCAACCCAATAAGTTGCTAGTGCGCGAGCTCCTTGATGTCCCTTATCTGCCATTTGCGAAATTCGATGGAGTGGAGGTTCACTCACTAGAGACTGAATTGGCATCTGTAGTGGTTCGGGTGCGCCTTCGGCGTCCCAAGCGTCAGTCCATGAAGAACGTAATTGACGTGAGTATTTACCAGTGCGCTGTTTGGATCGAACAGTATGTCCGGACGTTGCTTCGATGTATTTTTCCTTGATCGCTTGAGGTGTTTCGGACTCGATCGTTGTTAACCAGACTGAACCAGTCCACGCACCGTCAGCTCCCATGGCCATGCACGCAGCCATTTGGCGACCCGTTACGATTCCACCCGCAGCAAGAACCGGTACGTTGCTGTCTTGTAACGCGGCACAAATCTCAGGTACCAGCACTAAGGTCGAAACTTCGCCACAATGCCCACCTGCTTCGTAACCGGACACCACCAAGATGTCGACGCCAGCTTCGACTTGCTTCATCGCATGTTCTTTGCTGCCGATGAGCGCGGCGGTAGGTACTTTCTCTCTTTTTGCACGGTCGATCATATATTGAGGTGGTACGCCCAAGGCATTTGCAATTAGTCCTATAGGGTGAGAAAAAGCGACATCGATTATGGCATCTGCCTGGTCATTCGTGAGAAAGCCAGTGATGGCGTTTTGCGTGTCCCTCTCCGTGTAGGTGTAAATGTTGTCCGTATCAACATCGTGCTGTTTTAACACTTTTAGCGCGAATTCACGATTTTCGTCTGGCACGGAATCGATTTGTTCCTGTGCGCTTGCAGCTGCGACAGGAGACAGGTTCGTCGGTGCGATGATGTCGACCCCGTAAGGCTTATCTTCGATGTTTTCGTCGATCCAGTTCAGTTCAACTTCGAGTTCATCAGGACCGAATGCAGCAGCACCCAGTACGCCCATGCCCCCGGCTTTTGATACCTCAGCGACGACGTCGCGACAGTGACTAAAAGCCAACAACGGAAACTCAATTCCGAGAAGGTCGCAGATCTTTGATTTCATTTAAAGCTCGTCCCTGTTTTCGGAATCTCTAAAGGATAGAAACAAAAACAGAATTATCTCCTAGTCCCCCATTCTATTCTACGTGTGTTTTGAGACGAAACAGCTTGATTTAGTCTTGAGGAGGAGCGCGATCATCGGATTCAATCCTTGATCCAAGACGCGTTTCGTTTTTCGATGAATGCAGCAATTCCCTCTGCAGCTTCATCGGATTGAAAGATCTCGGTACTCCATTGCTGCGTTCGGACGAATCCTTCATCGCGACTCCAAGTTGGTACCTGCCTTACTAAGCGTTTGCACTCTTTGATTGCATTCGGTCCGCCTAGTTTGATTGCATCAAGTTCGGAATTAACTGCAGAAACCAATTGTTCTTGAGGAACGACTTGATGCACTAAACCATATTCAACTGCTTGTTCGCTGGTGAACCGCTCGCCGGTAAGAAATAGTTTCATGGCAATGTGGGGGCCGATTTTGGGTAGACACACTACCGCGATTACGCCGGGAATAACGCCAACCCGTACTTCACGAAAACTGAAATGTGCATGGTCGACAGAAATCACGATGTCCGCCGCTCCGATGAGACCAAGTCCCCCGGCTGCAGCACTACCGTTGATCGCGACAATGACTGGTTTAGCGCAATCCATGATGCGTTTTAGCACATCGCCGTAGGGAACAGATTGAGAGCCATCGACGGTAGAGCCGGGAGGACACTTCAAGTCAGCTCCGGAACAAAATGCTGGGCCTGAACCAGTGATTACGATCCCACGAATTCTGGAATCTTCTTCAGCTGAACCAAGAAGTTCGTATAGCTCGTTGACTAACTCAGCTGTAAGCGCGTTTCGGTTGTGTGGCCGATTTAGTGTTATCCATGCGGCGTCGTTCTCAACGTTGTATCGAATTGTCGAATACTCAGTCATCGATCCCTGTGTCTCGTTTTAATTTGTGAATCCGAAGGCAACGCTACTAATTTTGTTCTGGAGTGGCCATTTCAACTAACAGTACGTCCTTCTCAACTATGTCTCCAACAGAAACGTGAATGGCTGAGACAACCCCGTCGTAAGGAGCGACTATGCGATGTTCCATTTTCATTGCTTCGAGCACCAATAGGAGTTCGCCCGATTTAACTTGGGTGTTGCCTTCAACCTCAAGAGTAAGCACTTTTCCTGGCATCGGTGCACTGAGATTTCCAGTGCGATGTGTTACATCCTGCAGAGAGAACAATGGTCGATTACGAACTTCAAGGTGGCCGGAGGAGGTGTGTACGTACCAAGTATTTTCATCGTGATAGAGGTTACACCTTACTCGACGACTATCGACTTCAATATCTACGAAGTTCTCTTCGATGAGCACAACTCTCACGTCGAACTGCGTCCCACTAATCACAACTCGATACTCTTGATCGGCGATAAGATCGCACTTCACATCATAGTCTTCGCCATTGAATTCAAAGGCGTGGTGTTGTGCAGGCAGCTGGGACTTCAATCTAGGTTGCCCGGGTTCATCTTGGTCGTTCGTTCTCCGTTGGGAAAACAGTGCGACGGCGATTAAAACACAGTGCAAATCTTCCGTTTCAAATGGTCGCTCACGATTCGGTGCAACGCGCTCAATGAAATCGGTTGTCGTATCGCCCCCGATAAACTCTGGCGTCTTAAGTGTTTGGACGAGAAAGTCTCGATTGTTCTTGATACCTTGGATGTGTGTTTGCTCAAGTGCCCGAGTTAGTTTGCGAATCGCTTCATTTCGATCGCGACCATGAGAGATCACTTTCGCAATCATTGGATCGAACTCGATGTTCACAGTAGTACCTGTTTCCACGCCCGAGTCAAACCTAGCAAATTTGGCGGGCTTCCACTTTTTGATAGTTCCTGAAGTCGGCAAGAAATCTTGTGCAGGATCTTCGGCGTACAGCCGAGCCTCGATCGCATGTCCGGTCATACTCAAGTCTTTTTGTGTGTATCCGAGAGATTCTCCCTCCGCGATTCGCAGTTGCTCATGCACAAGATCAAAACCTGTGATCGCTTCAGTAACAGGGTGTTCGACTTGTAGTCTAGTGTTGACCTCTAGGAACCAAAATTCGTCTCCACTCAATAAAAATTCCACAGTTCCCGCCGACGAATAGTTCAACGACTCCGCAACAGAAACTGCCGCTTCGCCAAGCTGAACTCGCAACTTTGACTTGATTGCGGAAGAGGGTGCCTCTTCAATGATTTTCTGGTGTCGGCGTTGAATAGAACATTCGCGTTCGAAGAAGTGCACTAAATTACCGTGCGTGTCGCCGAGTATTTGTACTTCTATATGTCGGGTTGAGGTGATCCAACGTTCTAGGAATACGGTATCGTTCCCAAACGCCGACTGTGCTTCGCGCTGCGCACTCTCCAGTGCTGCCTGCAGTTGGTTCGCGTCATCAACGACGCGCATTCCGCGTCCTCCACCTCCAGCAGTGGCTTTTACAAGAACTGGAAATCCGAGGTCGTTGGCTGCAGCTAGAGCGTCAGTGCCTGAGGTCACGGGAATTGCATTAAGCGTGGGTATCCCAGCTTCGTGCATCATTGATTTAGCCGTGAGTTTATCGGCCATTTGCTCGATTACGTCGGCTGGTGGCCCAACCCATTTAAACCCTTTCTCTTGAATAGCTCGGGCGAATTGAGCATTCTCGGACAAAAAACCATACCCCGGATGAACGGCATCCACGTTGGTCATTGAACATGCATTGAGAATTTTTTCAGTACTTAAATAGGTATCGAGTGGAGTGTGTCCTCCCAGTGCTACCGCATGGTCAGCCGCGCGCACGAAGGGCGCGTTCACATCCCCGTCTGCATACACGGCTATTGTTTCGATACCCGAAGCCTGGGCAGTACGAAATATGCGGCTTGCTATTTCGCCTCGGTTAGCTACTAAAAGTCGCCGAATGTGTTTGGAGGTCACGTCTAAAGAACTGATGGCTAGAAGAGCGTGATTATGTACTTAAGGCCAAGTTAAGAGTTTGCAACTGACCAGACAGTTCCAACGTCGAGTAGCACCAAGCACCCTCAGTCCTTTTCTGTACCAACGAGCGCGTTTGGATCGGACCAAGGGGATCGTTGCTCTTGATAAACGTGCGCGCCATTGCGAAAGTGGCTAGCTTCTTCTAACGATTCAATGAATGGCATGTTCACTGGATAAAGAGCTTCACCATTAGGTAGAGGTCCGGCCTTGGAGACATGTCCGTTTAACGGATGTCCCACTACTTCCTCGGCGATCACTGCGGCTTCAATCACCTTGTCTAAGTCATAACCAGTTTCTATCCCCATCTCATGGCAGAGTAGGATAAAGTCTTCTGTTGGTACGTGACCAGCGGCGCGTCCGTTCCCACAATATGGACAGCCACCAAGACCACCGAGGGAAGTATCGAATCGAGTCACACCGTGCCGAAGTGCTTCGTAGTAGCTCGCGATCCCTACGCCTCGAGTGTTGTGGAAATGTATGTGAAACGTCCTAATTTCCGGATACCTGTCGCGGATTGCGAGTATGGTATCCTCGACGGTATGTGGCATGTTCCAACCCATACCATCTAATAGCGATAGCTCTAAGACCTCAAGTCCAACCTCGTGCCACTTTTCAATCAGCAAAGTGAGCAATTCCATACGTTGGTCCAGACTGAACGGGCCTTCAAAGTTGGAACCGAATGGGCTACCGAGGGTCACCGAACCGTACTCCCGATTTGCTTCGACAGAATTTTTGATCAGATTGTTTGCAGAGTCGATTTGTTCACGCTGAGTTCGATTGTAATTTCTGCGTGCAAACGTATCGCAGAGTTCGACGTGGGTCGAGAAACTCCGTTGCCGGACGTCTATTTTTGGGTAATACGAATCGGCGCGTTCGAAGCCAACCTCATTAAACACAAGCGCGGTGTATTTCACGCCCGGTTTTGGGTTGAAACGCTTTGCTAGTTCGTCGATATTAGCCATGGATGGAGTCCATTTTGGGTGAGCAAATGAACCAATCGAAATCGTCTTAGCACCCATATCGCCGATAGCGTCCAATAACCTCAATTTATCATCAATTGTGATGTCTGGACTCTCAATTTGAAGCCCTTCTCTCATGGTGTCGTCGAAGATCTCGACTGATTTGGGTAGCGTCATGGTGATAAAAGAGCGTTTTGAACTCTAAACTGTTCAAAACGTCTTATTACATTATAAAAACTGGAATTGGGAGCTTCGACGCTATGACTTGGGTACCACGGAGTTATGGTGATGAAGAATTCGCCATTGACTATCACCTTCTTTCGTCCAGACAAAACTAAATCGTGCGGTTACTCGGCTTTCGGTGTTTTGGTTCTGGCTACCCAGCTTCAATGTCATAGTACCAGCATAGAGAAAGGATCGATCATCGAGACTCAGAAAATCCCCTTCAAAGGCAAGTACTTGTGGTCGTTTCGCCAGAAAACTGACGAAGTAATCTCGAGCACGGACACGGTCACGGATGTGTTCGTCCCAAAGAGTAGGGTGGAAGCTCAATCGAGTGTCCGAATAGAGTGAAATCAGCTGATCCAAATCTCGTTGTTCGAGTTGTTTAAACCAATTTGATGCTATCTCAAACTGTTCCGTCTCAGTCACGAGCTGACCCTTTCACGAGTGCTAAAATTAAGGTCTCTGTATAGTTTGATAAAGAACCGAAAGGACGAAATATATGATGCTTGTGGAACAAATTTGGACGGGTAACTCATTACGAAATTTTAACTACCTAGTTGCATGCGGCGAGACCGGAGAAGCGTTAGCAATCGATCCATTGGACCACGAAAAGTGTCTGACTCTAGCGAAGCATCATGGTTGGCGAATAACACAGGTATTGAATACACATGAACATGGCGATCACACCGGTGGAAATGGCCCAGTCATCGAAGCAACAAGCGCTAAACTACTTGCGCATGCAGGAGCTGGCAAAAGCATCAAAGGGATTGATCGTGGGTTAAACGCAGGTGATATCATCAGAGTCGGTAAATCCGTAGAGTTTGAAGCGATGGATACCCCAGGTCATACGATGAGTCACGTGTGTATTCGATCCATCGGCGATGAGCCAGTACTTTTTTCTGGCGATACTCTATTTAATGCCGGTGCGGGAAATTGTCATCAAGGCGGCCATCCCGAAGAGTTATACCATACCTTTGTATCACAGTTGTCCAAGTTAAGCGATGACACAAAAATATATCCGGGGCATGACTATATAACTAACAATTTAGAATTTACTTTAAATAGAGAGCCGGCTAATCAACGAGCTCGAGAACTATTAGAAGACCTTCGAGAAACGCACGATCCAAGCGACCCAATGGTGACCACGCTTGCTCTGGAAAAGGAAGTCAATACTTTCTTTCGTCTCCAGAGTCCATCAGTCATCGAACAATTGAGAAAGGAATTTCCGAGTTTAGAAGACGAGCCCTCACCCAAGACGGTGTTTTTAAAACTACGGGAATTGCGAAACAGTTGGTGAGGACAAAGAGCCCTCTTTTAAAGTGTTTGGTGTTGTTTGCTAGTATGTTCACTTCAGTGTTTGTACATGCGGACATCGATCAAATGATCGAAGAAATCGAAGAGACTACGAAAGAGTTAGCCAGCTACACCGAAGTCTCTGAGATCAGCGAGAAGGTTATTGATGCTCTCCGTAATGTAAACCGATCGAAGTTCGTTGCGAAGAAATTGGGCAAAGAAGCATTTGCAAATTCGCCGCTTCCCATCGGGCACGGACAGACGATTTCGCAGCCCTTTATCGTAGCGTTGATGACTGAAGTCTTAGATGTACAGAAGACTGACAAAGTACTAGAGATTGGAACTGGTTCAGGATATCAAGCTGCAGTTCTCAGTAAATTGGTACAGAAAGTGTACACCATTGAGATTGTGAGCGAACTCGCAAAAGAAGCTACCTCAAGACTAAAAAAGCTTGGCTACGACAACATTGAAGTACGAGACGGCGACGGTTGGTATGGATGGCCAGAAGCAGCTCCCTTTGACAAGATCATGGTTACTGCTACGGCAGAAGAAATTCCAGCGAAGTTAATTACACAATTAAAACCTGGCGGGTTGCTCGTCATGCCCGTAGGAGACTGGAGAGGGGCGCAAACGCTTACGCTCGTTACAAAATCGGAAGACGGAGAGTCTCACTCGAAGAAATCAATACTACCTGTACGGTTTGTACCGATGACTGGCGAAGGTGTGTTGACACTTGACAGCGAAGCTGACGAAGCAGAATAGAAACTGCTTCGTAGACATCGATAGTTTTGGAGGCTACTAGACGTACGCTAGTAAACGTATTTCAAGTACTTCAAAAGCGAAAATCGTTGTGCGAGAGTAATTACTACGTTAAGACCGTTTTCTTTCCAGTTCCGAAACGTCCGATTCTTTAGTGTCCATTTCATGGTGATCTGGAGACTCTGACACGAAATTCAACACGCGAGGGTAATTGTGCTGACTGGGTTCTACATCCGTCGAGAGAAATCCCTCCAACGACTTGATATCCTCGAGAGAAACGCCTAAGTGATCTTTAACGATCATACTTAAATCCGCAGTTCCGGTTACTCTCTCACCGTCCTTCAGAACCAAGATGCGTCTCTTCCATGTTCTGTTCGCCCGACTTGAAGCCTGCTTTTCATTCGACGCTAAAGAAATTGCCTTTGCTGCTTGAGAACGAGACTCTTCATCGTCCCTAAGCGACTCTAGTTTCTCTGCAGTGAGTTGACTGATAATGTCAACAAGATCTCCGTAGTTATCTACTTCATTGTTTAAATGGTGTTCCGTAGAAAATTCGAAGTATCCATTCGGCTGGACAGTGACGACGTCGTCTGATTCTTTCGGTTCAATCGTGTTGGCCCGTTCCTCTGCACACAAGGTGGAACCCAATAGTGTAAAAAGTGCGATCCAGAATAACTGGATGGCGCGTTTCATTGAGAATTCTCGGTGGCAAGACCGTTGGAGCTGAGGGATGATCAGTGGAAACAAACTAGGGTGTTTGTGTAATTTTAAAGCGTGGTATTTTAATCGAATCTAGCAGAAGAAGAAGCTTGGAAAGACGTACGGATGCCACGAGAATCTCGAATCGTCGTGACGAGACTTTGAGATCTAATTAAGTCGACGGAATGCTTCATCAAACCGCTCCATAGTAAAATTCCGTTTAGTCGAACTTTTTGTATCAAGAAGTTCGAGTTACTAATAGATAGAAAATTTCAAAAATACACTCATTTAAATAATAGATTAGAGTTAGGGGAAATAAGTTATGCGAACGCAAGTAGCAGTGTTTGTCGACGCCGGTTATCTCTTTGCTTTAGGTTCCATCGCAATCGCTGGGCAAACTTCAAAACGTGAGAGGGTAGGCATAAAGAGTGATGTCTTCCTAACTGAAGTCAAAGGCTTAGTGAGGCAGCTAACGGGTGCAAAACCGCTGCTGCGAGTGTACTGGTATGAAACAAGTACGTCGAATCGCGTACTTAGTACGGAACATGTTCATATCGGACAAACCAACGAAATGAAACTTCGAATCGTTCCATTACACCAGCACAACTTTCGTACGGCTGTTACTTCGGCTATTGCTCGAGATCTCGCTGAGCTTGGACGAAATGGTGCGATTTCTGACGCGTTGGTACTTGCTCGCAACGATGCTCTACGAACTGGTGTCGAGTTCTCTCAGTCGTACGGTGTGCGTATCCACATGCTTGAAATATTTGCAGAACAAGACAGTGAATTTTCGGCTTTATGCTCTGACGCGGACACTAACACGGCGTGGCGGCGAGCCGATGTCGAAAAGTTTTTGATAGAACAAGACCTTGCCACAATCGCCGATTATGACACAACATTGCGTTCGTACCAAAAACCCCCTCCAACCGAGCGATCGTCAGCGATGGAACCAAACTACGAACCGCAACCACTGGCTCGAGAAATTCCGGAAGAAACAAGAGACGCAATTCATACTGTGGTGATCGAATATATCGAGCAACTCTACGATGAAGAACTTGAGGCTTGTATGGGTTATTGGCGCAATGGGCGCGGGGTACCCAATTCCTACGACAAATCGTTACTCTTCGAGTGTCGAAATGCGTTAGAAAGAAATCTCACGGAAGATGAGCGCGTTGTGATGCGAAGTAGCTTTCGTGAATTTGTGATCGAACGGGTACAAGGCGACGATGATCAATCCACGTCAAGGCAAGATGAAGACCTGTTGTGAACTAAGAGGTTCCTAACGAAAGCAGGTTGTTAACTGGTTGGTACAGTTCTTCTAAAAAGGTAACGTCTTCTTCATCCAGCGAAACAGCTGTCGCTTCGGCTAATTCGGTCAGTTGATCAACTTTGGATACACCAATAATCGGTGCGGTGATTTCGGGTTTGTTGGTTAACCAGGCGATCGCGATTTGTCCTGGTTTCTTGTCGTACTTTTTCGCTACCTTCGCTACGCGGTCAGCGATTTTAAAATCGGCTGCACCGCGATAGAGACTCGCAGTGCGTTTGCTGTCGCGTCCTGAAGATCGCTCTGTCTTTCCTTCCTTCAAACTCTTGCCATACGAACCAGCGAGAATTCCACGCGCCAACGGCGACCACGGAGTTAGTGCAATTCCAGCATGTTTGCAATAGGGAATCATTTCGCGTTCTTCCTCGCGATAGATTAGGTTGTAATGGTTTTGCATTGATACAAACTCGGTCCAACCATTCAATTTCGCGATCGACTGCAATTCAACAAACTGCCAAGTGAACATAGAGGAAGCACCTAGATAGAGTGCTTTTCCAGCTTTTACAACATCGTGTAAGGCTTCCATGGTTTCTTCGATCGGTACGAAAGTCTGGTCGCGAATACCATGCGGGTGCCGATGGATGATGTATTGGTCGACGTAGTCGAGACCTAAACGTTTGAGACTTGCATCGATCCCTTCCATGATGTGTTTTCGGGTGAGCCCACCGAGATTCGGAGCAGGTCCCATGGGGTATGAGACTTTGGTAGTAATTACATATTCCCAACGGTTGAACATAGAACGCAAGATCGATCCGACAACTTCTTCACTTGCACCGAGACCATAATTGTTCGCACAATCAAAATAAAATAGCCCATGCTCGAATGCTGCTTGGAAGATCGGCTTTGCTTGGTCTTCTGTTAACGTCCAATCTCCATGGAGACCACGTCCAGGCACGCCAAAGTTCATGGTGCCTAAACAAAGTTCGGAAACTTTCATGCCACATTTTTTCCCTAGCGACACGGTTTTTAACATCTGTGTTTTCCCTTTTTAAGTTGTTGCGTTAGGAACGAGATTTGCAAGGACATTGCTCTGAGAAAGACGCACTGTTGAGCAAATTGCTCATTGGTCGCGATTGAAAGATTGTAAGTAGTCCTTGTGGTTATCGATTCTGATCTGGTATTAGTTGATGTGAATTCGGTCTGTCCGATAGTGAGTAAACATGGCAGCTGAACAACCAATGGATTCAGTAAAACTTCAAGACGAGCTCGACACGCTACTATCAGACTATAGTACGTGGCGTATGGCGTCTCCATTTGCGTTGTTGTTTTTTTTCGGCAGTCGATTAACGCTGGTATCCAAAGTGTTGTTCCAACAGGTTACAAATCTCGTTCCGCTTGTCGGGGTCACGTCTCTTGCGGTCATACAGACCGAACTCACTTGGTATCAGGCGATTTTGATTGTCGTCGCGCTGATCTTGATTGTTGTGTTTATCGTAGCAGTACTAGCGTACCGACGGTTTCGTTTTCGCATCACTAATGAGAGTATTGCCGTGAAGTCGGGGATATTACGGATCACCCAGACAGATGTTCGATGGGAACGAGTTCGCGCAGTGAATCTAGAGCGTGGGCCAGTCGAACGAGCTCTTGGTTTGGCTCAAATCTCATTAGACACCGCGGGTTCAGCGGCAGCTGAAGTCCAAGTACCGGCGATAAAGCTACAGTTAGCAGAGCTCCTACGTGCTAAGGTGAGTATGGAAACCACAGTACCTGACTCGATCGGTGAAGAGGTTTCGAGCGAAGGGCAGCAGAGGTATCGTATGGACTTGATTCCTTTAGTTAAGGCAAGTTTCTGCGTGCAGGGAACCTTTGCAATGACGGCAGCCGTGTTGGGAGCGTTCTTTTGGATTGCTTTTACCATCTACAACATGCTGGATCCAACCGAAACCAAAGAAAACTTTGCGCTTTGGCGTCAAGTACTTAGCGTCGCTGAACAATACTATTTGACGTTGCCCGACACATTCGAACAATATACGGGAATCCCAATTACACAATCCTGGTTGAGCCTGACCATACTAGTTGTTCTGACCATTTTTTTATTAATGGCAGTACTGTTTTTAGTTCGAGCAATCTACTTCTGCGTGATCCACTATGATCTGCAACTTCTTCGGCGAAACAATGCACTTTCGACCGTTCGCGGACTGTTTACCAAAAAACGGACTAACGTTAAACTTGAACGAGTTCAATCTGTTTCCGTAAAGATGAACGTACGGGAAATTGGGTTAAAGCTTTGTCGCTTGACTGCGAAGCAGTCGATGAGCGGGAAAGAGCATATGCTATCGCTTCCATCCGTCCCAACTTCCGTGCGCGATGAGATCGTCGAACTCGCCGCGCTCGAAACAGGAAGCCAGTTGCGCCTCGATCCAAAGACGCAAAAATTCCAACCCATTTCAATCGTATATTTTTGGCAGTTGTTTATTGGGTTCATTTCCGTTCCATTCCTCGCCGTGTTTATCACTTCGCTGTTCTCAAACTTTAATTGGTTGCCTTGGGTGTGGTTAGCGTTTATTGGTGCTTGGGTTCCTATGTGCGCCATAGTTGCGCTGGTGCGTTGGCGTAAAGCAGGATATGTCGTAGACATGTTTTCGATGATATCGAGATCTGGTATGCTGGGATACACGCTTGATATGGGTAAGTTTAAAAAGGTGCAAAGAGTAGAAATCAAACAGAGTTTCATTCAGCAATTCACTGGAAAATCCACGCTGACCGTGTTCTTTGCGACAACGAGTATCGTGGTGCCATTCCTAGCACGAGAACGGGCAACTCAGTTGCATGATTACATCTCACAGGTTATCACGGTACGCAATTCGGAGTGGCAATGATTTTTTGCCCAGCAGTAGAGTGGCGAAGGAAATGCTTAGTGCTTGGCGAGTTTTGTTTGTAGGTATTCCGCAGTTCGTTGTGACAACCTCTTTTGTAATAAGCCATGCTCAGTGTATTCCCTGCTGTTTCAAAAATCTGGAGACTCTCTTCGCATGAACAAGAACACGAACGAACAACTAGCAGTCGAAGATTTACCGTCGTTAGAAGACATCGATTGGGTGGAGATGGATCGTAATTTGATCGTTCGTGATATGTTGCGAAACTGTGTAATAGGTGTTTTTAATTTAGCATTGATAGTAGTATTTGGAATCCTCCTCCTGACTTCAGACACGCAGCTAGTTCAATTGATCGGAATCGTCGGGATTTGTACTGGAATCGTAGTAATCGTGTTACTCATTTCATGGCCGCGTTTGGAATTTCCGCATCGTGGATATGCTTTACGTGAAATGGATATCGCGCAAAAATATGGACTAGTGACGCGCTACTTGGCGACGGCCCCATTCAGTAGGGTACAACATGTTGCGGTGAGTCAAGGAATTCTTGACCGATTGTTGAGCTTGGCGACCTTGCAGATTTACACTGCGGGTGGTGTTTCCTCAATCAAGGGATTTCATGTCGACAATGCTCACATGTTACGAGGACACATCCTTGAGCGAGTTGCTGAGATTAATCTCTCTCGAGTCGAAGAGTTTGTGGACGAGGAGGACTAAAAGCTTCGTCCCTCCTACTTACAAGTCTTCGACGATTACTACCCTTGAGTTCGAAAGTCTCGAGAATTGAAAACTTATCAAACCACCGCTAGATTCGCGACCCAGGATTCCTGTGTCTACTAAATTATGCGAGGACTTGCTGTAGTCACATGGCTACGCGAGCAGACAGTCAGTTGCTTGGTCGGGTAGAAATGGTGATATTTTCGCCGTCTCGATAAATTTCTACGTCAGTACTACCTGGTTCTCTGTATCGCGCTAGAGGAATAATTACGTCTCCGACTTTTAGATCGAGTTTCGACGCCGGGCTATCAGGTCGAATATCTCGGACGACCCATCCTTTTCCCTTGAGCTCTCCAAAATATTCGTCTTCAACATTGATGTTTCCGATTGTAGCTCCAGCTAAACCTGGGTGCGCTGCATCGCCACCCCAAGTCCGCGGACGAATCTCTGCATAGACAGTTTGTAACTTTCCATCTCTCAATAACTCGATGGGAACTGTTTCACCAATTTCCGCGAGATTTATCTCTCGGGTTAGATCGGTAGATTTCGATACACTTTCTCCGTTAAAGGACGTGATGACGTCATACCGTTCGATTCCTGCATCAGACGCGGCAGTTCCTTCCCGCACGAAGGTGATTAACACTCCTTCAAGCTCATCTAGCTCGAACATCTTCGTATAGTCTTCATAGTATGCTGGGGGGATGTTAGCCATGTGGACACCCAAGAATCCTCGCGTTATTCCTCCAAACTCTATCAATTCGCTAACGATCTCCTTCACCATATTTGAAGGAATTGCAAACGCGATGCCGACATTACCTGCTCGACCAAGAATCGCTGTATTTATCCCAATAATTTCACCGGAAAAATTGATCAATGGTCCTCCAGAGTTTCCCTCATTGATGGCTGCGTCAGTCTGGATGAAGTCTTCAATAGCTTCAATCCCTAGTCCTTGTCGTCCGAGTCCACTAACGATCCCAGAAGTTACAGTATGTTGTAGCTGACCAAAAGGATTGCCGATTGCCAGCACAAAGTCTCCTACTCGTGTTTTATCCGAGTCGGCCAGAGGAAGTGCTTTCAAATCGTCGGAAGGAATTTTTAGAACGGCGACATCTGTGGCAGCGTCCTGCCCAACAATCTCCGCAACGAATTCTCGTTCGTCTACTAGAGTAACTAGTATTTGTTCAGCGTCACGAATCAGGTGTTCGTTTGTAACGACATGCCCTTTTTCAGCATCGATTATTACACCAGATCCAATAGCTCGGGTCTCCCCCCGGGGTTGCCAACGTCTTCCAAAAAAATCTGTGTTTCCAGACCGCAATGCAGTAATGTTGACCACTGCGTCTTGAACTTCTTCGACCAATGGTGCGATCGTGGTGGGTCCGGTAAGTGCTGGTACGCCGCTAGCGAGTAAGGCTGTCGCGACCAATGACAGCACGAATAACGACCCAATTTGAACTCTGCTATAGCTCATTAATTACTCCAATAACAAAATGTATAGTGATCTAGTGGCGAATATTCATTCTGATTATAGTTAGACATGTACTGTCCGAATTTGTTCAATGAGGGGCACAATCACAAATTTTGGTACTTGCGCTTTAGACTGTTTCATAGCTGTATATGTCTCGTGCGAGTTTTGCTACTGCCCATGTTGTCCCCCAATCGCGAATCGTCGACCACGGGAAATCTAAATGATAAACAACGCCCATTTTCTCGGACTGTCCCTGAATTCCTTCTACCCGTGTCTTACGGTACACGACGAAAGACTGGATTGCTCGGTGTACGTTCATTGAGCAAGCTCTCAATCGACTTGCTATAGCCATCGCATCTTCAACAGCTAACGCTGCTCCCTGTGCGAGAAAGGGCATTGTTGTGTGAATTGCGTCTCCCAATAATACGATCCGTTTGTGACTCCACGACAATTTCATGCGCGCGTGATGGAAGAGTCCCCATCTAAACAGATGTTGTTCATCGACAAGTTCTATGATCTCGTTCACTTCATTATGCCATCCCTGAAAGTACTCGCGTAATTCTGTGACTTTACCATTTTGTTTCCACTTACCAGAGAGGGTTTCTGACGATTTGGTTACGAAAACGAAGTTATAGGTGCCCAGTGCATCGATAGGGTAATGGACGATGTGTCCTGTCGGTCCGCACCATACGTTCGTATTCGATAAACCTTGGACATCTGAGCCTGGCTCTTTCAGAACAGTTCGCCATGCTTGCCAATGGGAAAATTCCGGCTCTTCCGTGTTTCCTAAATGCTTACTGATAGTTGAATGAGTCCCGTCGGCTCCAACCACCATCGCCGCTCCAAATTTTCCTTTTGAAGAGTATAGATTTACTCTTTCTTTGGACTGTTCTATTTCTTCCACTTCTACTTGAGACATCAGATCGATGTTTGCTCGTTCTTCACATGCGCTGTGCAGTACTCTTATTAATTCAGACCGATGAATCTGTAGGTATGGGTACGAACAATACCGAGCGACTATTTCATGCAACGGTATCCTGCACAGTACTCTGCCAGTCTTCCAATGTCTAGTCTCGAGGATTTGAGGTTCGTGAGACGACTCAGCTAGTTGGTTCGCTAGCCCAAACTGAAATAAAACTCGTGTAGCATTTGGTGTGAGTTGAATCCCAGCTCCTGTCGCGTCTTCAAAGTCTGTTCGTTCCAGAACCAGAGAAGAGATACCTACGTGGCTGAGAGCTAACGCCGTGGTTAGTCCGGCAATACCGCCTCCCACGATAATCACTCGGGCGTTCTTATTCCCGTTCGAAATCATCGTGGGTTCGACCTAACCAATTAAACAGTTAGGTTGGTTAAAAGAAAGTGTTTGTGGTTCTTTTATGTTTGGTGTGGTACGAATCTAAGATACGGTAGTGGAGCGTTCCAACCATTCGGGTATCGTTTTCGCGCCTCTTCGTCCGGAATACTCGGTACGATAATTACAGGGTCTCCATGATTCCAATTTACGGGCGTTGCAACCGCTTGTTTTGCGGTGAGTTGGCAGGAATCCACCAGTCTAAGTACTTCGTCGAAATTTCTACCCGAAGTCATAGGATAGGTGAGAATCGCTTTGACTTTCTTATCTGGCGCAATGATGAACACCGATCTCACGGTAGCATTTTCTGCTGCCGTTCGGCCCTCACTCGAGTCTCCAGCACCAGCGGGAAGCATATCGTAAATTTTTGCGATGGAAAGGTGAGGATCCCCGATAAGGGGGTAGGTGACTTTATTTCCTTGACTCGCTTCGATGTCCGGTAACCAATCTAAATGACTGTCTACCGAATCTACCGAGAGACCGATAATCTTGCAGTTGCGAGCGCTAAACTGCTCTGATAAACCTGCTAAGCAACCCAGCTCTGTAGTACACACCGGAGTAAAGTCTTTTGGATGCGAGAACAATACGACCCAGCTGTCTCCAATCCAGTTGTGGAAGGAAATTTCTCCATGTGTCGTTTGAGCGGTGAAATCTGGTGCGATAGAGTCGATTCTTAAAGTCATAAATTAGTCCAAAGTAAAAGGTGAATGAAAGGAAGGGAAGAAAATTATGGCAATTTCATACTTGAATTGAATACATGTGCATAATACCAGTATGACCTCTGGCGTTGGGGCGTCTGGACAGCGAGAAGCGTTCACGTTGGTGACTTCTACGACCTGTCAATAAATATATTGGATGTTTAACCTAAGTATATAAATCCCAAAATTATGCAAACGGTCCTCGTCATTGGTTACGCCTCTAAAGTCGCACTTTTGATCAAAGCATAAACCTCGGCATGCTCTTGTAGTCCGAGTTCTAGCATCGAAGCTCGAGTAATAGTTGCGCGGAAATTTTCAGTACCGCATACCAAACTAATCAACACGAAAGGACTAGCAGGAGTATGTTCAATTTCCAAAATCCTACATTTCAGCAAGTTGCGCATGCTCGTGTTGACGGGTTTAGTGGTGGCGATCGCAACATCTCGATCTTGTATTCGGATGGGTACCAAACCTTTGAAGTGTGGCAATTCTGACATTGGAATTACGATGGTTTGGTCGCAAATCTTGAAGTATGCGAGGTATAACTCTTCGTCGTAACTTACGTATTCGGCATTGATCAAGGAACTCTTCTTAGTCTGTTCTGGCAAGTCAACGTCAGAAATTGAATGAATCACTTCATCAACGCGACCGCTTGCTAACACGTTTCCAACCCGTAATACGAGCGCATCGGTACACAAGCGCGCGACTTCAGTGAAATCGTGAGTCACGTAAAGCATAGGCAATGGATGATCATCGAGAATCCGTTCCAAATAGGGTAATAAATCGCGTTTTCGATCCAAATCAATGGTCGAAAGTGGTTCATCTAGTAATAACAAATCTGGGTCGGAGAGTAACGCTCTCGCGAGAGCAACGCGACTCGTTTCCCCTCCAGATAGAGTTGTCGGTTTTCTCGCGAGTAACGATTCCAGTTCAAATCGAGTGATCACATTGGATAAATTGTTCGTCGAGTCCTTATCACTGCGATTGGTTGCAAGCTGGTAAGCGAATCGAAGATTGTGCTCGACGGTCATATAGGGGAACAACTTCGGAGTTTGTGAAACGTACCCCAATTTACGTTTTTGCGTGGGCACAGACAACCCGGTGCTACTTTCAAGCCATGTTGCATCATTCACTTGGAGCGTTCCTGTAGCTCGATCTAAGCCTGCGATCGCGCGAAGCAAGCTAGTTTTACCGCTGCCATTCCTGCCGACGATAGCGGTTGCACCGCTAGAACTAAGTTCAGCTTGAACCTTTAGCTCAAAGTTTCCCCGTTTGGAGTGAAGATCAAATCTCAGCATTAACTCAATCCTATACGGGTGCGCCGGTTCCATGAATACACAAAGACCAGTGTGATAAAACTAAACACCAAGAGGCCACCAGCAAGTAAGTGAGCATCTCCATAGTTCAGTGTTTCAACGTTTTCATAGATCGCGATGGACACCACTCGTGTTTTTCCCTGAATACTCCCACCAATCATGAGCACTACCCCAAATTCACCTACAGTATGTGCAAACGTGAGCACTAGCCCTGTGAGTATTCCCCTTACAGAAGAGGGAAGAATCACTTTCAGAATCGTCGTCCATGTGTTTGCACCTAAAACCCTAGCGGTTTCAAGAAGTTCTTGATCCAGTTGCTCAAAGGCGACCTTGAGAGGTTGGACCATGAACGGCATCGAGTAGATCACGGATGCGAGTACGAGACCATGGAAAGTAAACGTGAGGGTCTCACCGGTGATCCATACAAAAAAGGAACCAAGGGGAGCATGTGGATTAAATAACAGCAGAAAGTAAAAACCGAGTACGGTAGGAGGGAGCACTAGCGGTAAAGTGGTTAGTGCTTCCACTACGGATCTACCTTTTGCTTGGGTACGTGCGAGCCACCAAGCGACCGGGCCACCGATTAAGAAAAGCACGATGGTTGTCACAGCTGCCAGCTGGATTGTTATCCAGATAGCTGAAAGATTAGCTGAGTTCAATCAAGCTCATAGCCATTGCTTCGAATAATAGCTTTCGCATCATCACTCTGAACAAAGTCAAAGAATGCGCGAGCATTCGTTTCATTCTCTGTACGACTCAAGATTATGGCATCCTGCAGTAGTGGACTGTAATACTCTTCAGGGAGAACGTAGAAATGTTGGCTGTTGAGTTCGTCATCCAGAACAGATGACAACGCAACCATCCCAGCGTCGACGTTGCCAGAGTTTACGATCGAGTAAGCCTTTCCAACATTTACCGCCAGAATTACTTTCTTCTTTTCGCTTGACAAGTCTACTTCCAATTTGTCAAACACTTCTTCGGCAGCAATCCCGTACGGCGCGAGTTTGGGATTCGCAAGAACGATACGTTTGAATTCCAGGCTTTCAAAGAGTTTACGGGCGGATTGTTCGTAGTCTTTTTTGGGATTCAACATGAAGCACAAACGTCCAAGTGCATAAGTTATACGGGAGTCTTCGATTCCGAGATTCTCGTCAACAATCGCTTCGATTTTTTCTTGGTCCGCGGAAAAGAAAACATCGTAAGGTGCGCCATTCTTAGCTTGTGCGAAGAGCTGTCCTGAGGAACCAGCCACCACAGTTATCTCTATGTCTGATTGCTTTTCAAACTGTTCAATCAACTCTTCAGCCGTAGTCAGAAAGTTTGTCGCGACTGCAACCGTGAGTTCTTCAGATGCTAACGTGAACCCACTCCACAAAAGAAGAGTGAAACAACAACCTGCGATAATCTGATTAATTCGATTCACGATAGTTCTCGGCTGCGTCAATCGGAGTAAAACCAACAGTGTGGTTCGCGTGCGTCAAGTCTCGATAGCCCCATTTATTGTTTGAAGTGACAAAAAATGTTGTAAATTTCTCTGGATGTGTCTTGGTTACGCAGGCCATGAGCGCATTGACAACATCTCGTTGACTACACCACGTTGCCCAATCTCGATTTTTTTGTGGTTTGTTTTCACGATTCACATAGCCTATACGAACACAAAACACGCTCATTTCGGATGAATCGGCAAAGTTGCGAGAAATCGCTTCACCCCAGATCTTTGTCGATCCGTAAAGACCGGATGACCAGACCGGCTGCTTGTGATCTATCCGAACGAAGTCCTCCGATACATTTGAATAGTAGCCCTTGACTATAGATTGGTACGGCTCGATTGTTTCGTAGCCAGTGACAGTTGCTCCACTACTAGCGAAGATAAAGCGGCTACATTTAGACTCTTGAGCCAGTTTTAGCACGTTGTAGGTCTCCACAAAGTTTGTTGTGTGGAGATCCGGCCACGGGTGGCGACCACCTGCTTTCGCAGCCAAGTGTATTACTGTATCAATACCGTTGAACGCCGGTCGCATTGCGTCTTCATTGGCAATGTCTGCTTGAGTGGTTGGTACTCCTTCAACTGCGCTACGATTTAGCGCACTGACTTCACAAACGCGCTCAAGCTCAGTACGAAGAATTGAACCGATCAATCCACTTAAGCCAGTAACTAGTACTTTATGTGTCATCGGGTATGTTCGCGTTCCTCTTTTACGGCTGCTCAACTCAAACCAAGAATTGGTAAACTATTCAAAGCTAAAATTATCGTCTATTTCTACTTCAATCGTATTTCAAACAAGGGAGTGTAATGAATAAATACCAGTGTCTAACTTGTGGGTACGTCTATGACGAAGCCATAGGAGAACCCATCGATGGAATCGCTCCGGGAACTCGCTGGGAAGATGTTCCCGAGGATTGGGTTTGTCCTGAATGCGGTACTCCAAAAAGCGACTTTGACATGGTGGAAATATAAGACCTGTATTTTTCAAAGTAAAACCAGAACGACATCAACTAGCTTAGTAGTTTTACTATATTCTGATGGCCTCGTTTACTTGCCCAAAACAAGGGGGTAGTAAATTTTTTGTCTGCATTGGAAGAATAGGCGGTCTTTAATTTAGAGTCATACTCCAATAGGAATTTCACAAAGTCCGTTTGCCCTTCGCGAGCCGCCCATCCCAAAGGAGTGGTACGGTACTCAGCATCGACCAATGACGGGTCGGCACCGTATTTTAGAAATAACTTAGCTCCAGAAACAGTGCCCTGCCCGGCCATGTGGTGCAATGGAGTCACTCGTTGCCAATTTGGTAAATTTGGATCCATTCCACTCTCCAGCAGTAACTCCGCCAACTTGAGATCATACCAGAGATAGGTTTGACAAATCGATACTGTCGACGGTACTCTGAATCCTTTGTTGAGTAGTAGCTCCACCAATTGAGCGTCGCTGTTCCGTACTCCTGCCGCAAATCCTTGAGCTATCTCGGTCTCTGATAATTGATTCGGGTGTTTGTCTAAAAATTCTTCGACATAGTCGATGTTTTTGTTATGAAAGTTTGCGATAATCGATATTCGACCACCATGTTGAGACAATAGCTCGCGAATCTCAGAATCGTTCGTCGCTTCAATTGGGGAGCCAGAGGAATCTACTTGAGCGTTGGGATCCGCACCGTGATCCAACAACAACTTGACAACGTTTGTATGACCGAAACGAGCGGCACTCCACAATGCATATCCGTTAGGGCAATAGGGTCCCTCGGGAAGATTTGGGTTCGCATCATTCTGAAGCAATACCTCGACAATTTCTAGATGATTCCTTTCAGCAGCAGCAGAAAGTGCTCTCTTTCCACAAGGTTCCGCGTAGTCCGGGTCCTTATGCTGTCGATTCAGTATGGTTTCTACACGCTTCAGGTCGCCGCAAGCTGCCGCAATTGGGAGCGTATACGCAGATCCCTTTGAAACCAAGTACTCTACTATTTCATAGTTATTTCGCTGTCGCCAAAATCCATGGAACCACAATGCAGATGTAACCGGTCTAAACCCAAACGTACCAAGCCGGTCATGACTACTGTATGCAATCTGATCAACATTCGCCCCTTTCTCAACAAGAAGTTCAATCATGTCGATGTCTTCATTCTCAACCGCGAAGTGCAACGGTGTTTTTGCACGGGAACCAATCAGATCCACGTGGCGCGAATCACTGTTCAGAATAGTGTTTACGGTTTCGTATTCACGTTGTCGTACTGCAAGGTGAATCGCTTGATCTTTAGCTGCGAGTGAAGCATTTTGATTCCTCAAATACAGCGCAAGATCACAATGTCCATGGTCGAGAGCTATTTGTGCCACGTTGTCTCGGTTGTCAATCGGATCTTCGTCCCAGATTGACTTGTGCAACAGAAGTTCTTTAACGACAAGTTCGTGTCCCTCTCGAGCAGCAATGCGTAGAGGGGAAGTGTACCAGTAGTTGGCATGAACGAGTGTAGGATCTTTCTTCAATAGGTTGCGTACGGAGTTTACATCGCCAACACAAGCTGCTTTCAGCAGGTTCCAAACATCTTCAGGCGACCATCGATTCAACCACTTCGGTTGTTCAGGTTGTAGTTCGAAAGGACGTATCAAAGCTAGTCTGTTGAGTTCTGTCATATTTCTTTAAAGGTTCATGACAACATTTTCGTAGATGTTATCTTCTGTCGAGCCGCAGGCTAAAGTCTGTACTACGCTTTCTAGATACAATTTTTTATCACTTTACTTCTTTATCGGACAAATTACTTAAGAAAAGGAGTCCGCTTGTCTAACCCACATCGACTACATACTGAATTCTTGCAAACACACCACCAAATGATGTATCGTAGTTGCAAGATTCTATGTGTACTTGGAATCTCCTACTTATTGGCAAGTTGTGCGGTTGTATCGGATGTGCCAGAGATATCCAACTACGAACTTCAACAAGAGGTCAAAAATCAGCTCGAATTTGCTGAACGTACGATAATCGAACGAACACAAAAGTTGGCTAACCTGTCTTGGCCAATTTTGGTTAGTAACCTCGAGATGTGCGACGACTTCGTTCGACACCGAACAGGGTTGTGGTTGTCAAGGCAGTCTTCCATCCTAACCAACCTGTCTTGGATATCGGACGATGAGCAGACTATCGGTGAAGAACCCGTTGTTTGGGGAGTAGCTGACGACTCGCCCGCAGCTAAGGCAGGAGTTGAAGTTGGAGATCGCATTCTTGCAATTGACTCAAAGCGTGTTAAGTCTAGTGCTGACGCCCGTCGTTTGCTGGCGAGGTCTACAAGAGAGTTCACGGCTAAGCGCACGGATCCAATCCAATTGCGCATTCTGCGAAATGACGAAAGAAAAAATATTGAAGTGAATCCAGTATTAGCTTGCCGATCTGAAATTTCGCTTGCTGGTGGTACTTGCATTAACGCCTATGCAACTGGTAGACATATAAAAATACTTAACGGGATTTTCACATTCGTAGAAACGGACGAAGAGTTGCAATATGTCATCGCGCACGAACTAGCACACAACATTTCGAATCACTTGGTCTATGCTCGAGCGAGGGGGGCAGTAGGGGTTGTTTTTGATCTGCTTGCGTTACGTTGGAACGTTTGGACTAACGGAGGAATTAGTCGTCTATCGGTCCGAGCATTCACCAAACCATATGAAGTGGAAGCAGATTATTTAGCACTCTATTTGTTAGCGAACGCTGGGATCGACTCAACGGGCGTTGAAAATCTGTGGCGTCGGTTAGCGACGGAAGACATATCGCGCATAGGATGGATTCTGACACATCCATCCACGCCCGAGCGTTTTATTCAGTTGCGGAAGACGCGCGAAGAAATCGAAGCCAAGCAGCAAAGAAACGAAAAGCTATTACCCGAGCGAAAGTAGTCAATTTACAGGCTACTTTGTTTGAATGGCTCCACCTGCTGGGCTCGAACCAGCGACAAGCTGATTAACAGTCAGCTGCTCTACCAACTGAGCTAAGGTGGATCGGTTACAAATTATAAGGAGGGCAAATAAGCGATTCTTGCGGGAAATCACTCCAGGTAGTCGTCGTACTAGCCTCTCCTTTATACGGAGTCACTCCAAAGATGAAGTGCAACTCGGGAAAACTTTCCGCGTCCTCAGCAGACGCTAATCGGTGAATCTCGAAACTACTCCGATTTGGTTAACCCCATCAGTTCCGCAGGAGTAACGTCAAGTGCGTCAGAAACCATGTTAAAGAACGTAATTTCTCGAGAACTTACTCGTGCATCGGAATGTATGACACTAACGACCGATTCAAGTATCGATATTTTTTGTTTGAGGTCTAGTACTTTTCCCACTGATCCAAGATACCGTTCTAGCGTAGCCGATTCAAAGAGGTGAGACTTTGCCGCAATGCGAATATCACTGAGGCTTACTTCTTCGCCAGTAGTGTCCTTGACGATTCGTTGTACAGCTTCCAGTTCGATGTGCTTAATGTTCGTGTCTGCGCTGGTCGTCCTTGCAAGTGTCATTAGGACCGTTTCGTTGAAAATATCAGTAATTGACTGTTTTGCAGAGCCGGATTGAAAGAGTCTGAGAATTGAATTTAAGCCTGAGCTAATCATAAATTACCGTTACCAGTGAAATGGAGAAGTTGCTAAACTAAAACTATAAGAGTAGAAGGTTGGAACATCGAATACGACTCTTTTAGAGCAGTTTTCCTAAAAGTGTGACACTCAATAGGTTCAACCGTTGTATTTTGCATGATTGTATGTCATTTCGATCGAATCGTGCGTGTTTGGAAACGTGTTTCAGCAGGAGTCGATCAATCTCTACGAGCTCTTTTGAGGGCCGAAATTTTCGAGTATTTGATCAGAAATGAATTCGAGCGAGTAATCGAACTCAGAGAGCGGTACCTCAGCGTGTTTACCAGGATTTTCCCGTATCTGCTTAGACTGGCTCGCTAGTGCGTTGAATAGCTCGAGACAACCGGTACGACTAAACATTTCGTCGTCTCGTTGAATTAAAAAGTTCAATGGACAATGGACATTCGAGGCGTCTCGTAGCAGTCGTTTGCGAAATGGTGAGACCACGCCGGTCGGCCCCATTAGACCTAGAACGGCGACGGTAGTCGATTTTCCACTGAGGAATCTATTGCCTAAATAGGGGACGCCGAAAAACGTCCCCATTGACAAGCCAAAGTAGGCGATGGTTTCAATGGAAGATTGCAGTTTCGTCTCAACGAGTTCTATCGCAAGTTCCCAATCTTTGAATAAATGGTTGAACGCTTTTGGTTTACTCATCTCCGCGTACAGCGCAATGCGTCCTCCGTCCAACTTTTTTCTTAGACCGTGAACTGGGCCGTCGATTGCGAGTGAAGCTATTCCTCTGTTTGCGAACAGATTAGAGAGATAAGGGATCGGAGCCTGCAATCGATTCCCCGATGCACCATGCATGAAGGTGACTAAGACACCAGGACATGTTTGTTGCTCGGGAATCCACAGACATCCGGTTACTGTGCGATGATCAATACAGTCGGCGACGAATTGATGTGTCGAATTACCGAGTGGATCTTTAGTAAGAGTCCAGTTAGCGTTCATAGGAAAGGAAGCGCGAGAATTCAGACCGAAAGCTGAGTGATTACTCTAAGAGAACTTAGCTGTTGACGGTTTTAATAGATTGAGTGCAATGCTACATCTACTACAGAGAGTCTTGTATGACCGGACCATCTAGTTAATCGACATATTCGTGAGAAGTCGCCGCGGCGAGAAAGTTCTCTTCTAAGATGTCGAAGTTTTGGATATCGGAATTTACAACATCCATCCCGTGCTCTAGAACGTATGCATAGCTCTTCTGAAATACCGAAAACTCTGAATTCTTAAGTTTTTCGGAGTAATGCGATTCATAGAGATTCTTCGCATTTTTACCTCCAAACATTCTTGGTGCGAGGTGCCTTGCTACTTTCATGCCAACCAAGGCGATGTCCGCTTTCTTTGCATCTTCAAACGCGGGTTTGAGATCTACCATTGGCGGCGAGTCTGGTAACACAGCCTTTCGGTTCCAGTCGTACCATCCAGCAGGAGTAATGGCCACCATAGCCAGGTGATACCAGTCTGTCTCTGCTGCTGCGGCAAGCACTTCAGCAGCGTTGTTGTGCGTACTCAAGCCGAAGTAAGAGACTTTACCATCTTGCTTAGCGCGCTCAAACTCTCGATAAATTTCCTCGTTCTTTACGATCAAAGGATTTTTTGCGTCCATCGTGTAGTAGGCGTCAACGTGTTCCTGTTTCAGTTGGGACAAGCTTTGCTCCATATCCTTACGCCATTGTTGTGCTAGTTCTGTTGCACGTTTTACCGAGGGTTCTTCGTTTTCTGATGCATTGAGAAACGATTTAGAAATCAAAAAAATGTCATCACGATGCTCTTTTACAAAGTCAGCTAGGTTGCGCTCTGCGCTTCCATAATATCGACTAGTTCCGACGTCGTACACATTGATTCCCGCGTCGAACGCGACTTTCAACAAAGAGTCGTTCTTTCTACGCGACAGGGCTGCTCCACATCCATACACCAAACGGCTAGCTTTGAAGTTGGTACGACCGAGTGTCGTATATTTCATGGTTGGCCATTCTTTTACGCGAGCTAGGTCAATGGATTCTGTTTGCGCATAAAGTGGTCTTGCTTTTAAGAGCGCTGGAGCACCTAAACCGACAAGTATGGAATTTCGAAGAAATTTACGTCTTACAGTCATAGTAGGGAATTGGTCAAAACAACTTTACCCAATTTTAGCAAGTCGAGGAACTTATTTAACGTAAGGAAGTCATAAGCGATTGACACCTAGACATTCTGTGGCGGAAATCTTCATTCAACTCAAGTTTCAGGACATGTTCATGAGCGATGAAGATAGTCTTCAACAGAAGAGTCGGGAGTCAATTTATTTACTTTTATTGAGGATTTTGATATGATAAACGTTCTCAACTCTTACAAGGATGTAATTCATGAGCATATATGAGCATAAACAAGGCAAGTACACAAGCTACAGAGTAGCCCGTTCGGTAAACGGCGTACTGCGACAAAAATATTTCCCAATGACTAGGGATGGTCTTGCTGAGGCGCGCAATCTTGACGATGAGTGGGCCGCCGAGCAGGCAGACGCACAAACTAGATTTACTGGTGCGCGTTCGCGCTGGCGTCGAGAGCCAATGCAAGCCGGGCCGCACACTAGCCGCTATACCGATAAACAAGTCGCGAACTCTTCTAACGGCTAGAACAAGCCACATTCCATAGAACATCCCTGATCTTTAAGTTTATTGACGACTACAGATAGTCGTTGATACCGCGCGCCCAAGAGTTGTGCTTCACTCACTTCTGTTTCAAATCAACGCCTATAGGGCAGTGATCTGAGCCTGAGACATTCGGCCAGATGAACGCAGAAGAAACTCGTTTGTCGGCCGAAGGCGACGCGAAAACATAGTCGATCCTCCAACCCACGTTATTTTCACGGCTACCACCCCATTGACGCCACCATGTATAGTGCCCAGCTTGTTTGGGATGTCGCTTGCGAAACGTGTCAATCCAACCTCTTTGAGTCCATTGATCAAGAGCCTCTCGCTCAATAGGTAGAAAACCTGAAGTCTTTTCGTTAGATTTTGGTCTCGCCAGATCTATCGCTGTATGAGCTGTATTGAAATCTCCAGTAACAAAAACAGGACCAATCTTTCGTAATCTTTCAAGTTCAAGTCGGGCAGTATCGTAGAAATCGAGTTTGTACGGCACACGACTGTTGTCCCGATCTTTTCCAGCACCATTTGGAAAGTAGATTGAAGCGATTGACATGCGACCATACTGAGCGACGAGGTAACGACCTTCAATATTGAATCTCGGTTCGGGTAACGTGGTGATTACTCTATCAGCCGGTTTCCTACTAAAGATTGCTACCCCGGAGTATCCTAATCGTTCCGCCGCCGAGAAGTATGTGTACCAACCTTCCAGAGCGCGAACTTCAGGTGGTAGTTGAGCCTCGTTTACCCGCGTCTCTTGCAAAGTAACAACGTCTGCTTGGGAATGTTCAAGGAATTCCAGCAACACGCCCTTTTTGACTAAGGCACGCAATCCGTTTACATTCCAGCTAATAATCCGCAACTGAGTCGCTACGAATTGACGGAGACTGTTTTTACCAATCCCTCATTGAGAGATCCTGACCGAAAACCAGCGAGGTCCAATGCAACGAAGCGGTAGCCGAATGCCTTCAGTCGATCATCGATGATCGATTTTTTTGCTAGTGCTTGATCCATCTCTTCTGGAATGAGTTCTAGTCTAGCAACGTCACCGTGGTGTCGAACTCGATATTGAGTGAATCCAAGCTCTGCAAGGCAGTTTTCGGCTTGTTCTATCCGATCAAGAATATTCGCATCAATGGTTGTACCGTACGGGACACGGCTGGAAAGGCAAGCAGCCTGAGGTTTTTGTGCGTTTTCCAAATTCAAGTACTCAGCTACTGCCCGAACATCCGCTTTAGAGAAACCCGCATCACTAAGAGGAGATACGACATTGAAATTGTTTGCCGCAATCAGTCCAGGTCTGTGGTCTTGCAAGTCATCTCGGTTAGTCCCGTTGAGTATCCATTGAATTCCTTCGTTTGCTGCAATATCGGAAAGTGCCTCGTAAAGTGATGTTTTACAATGGAAGCAACGATTGACTGGATTCTTTAAGTACGAGTGCTTACTCAGTTCGTCGGTAATAATCACTCGATGATTGAGACTCCATTTTTGAGCAAGAGTCTCGGTAAGTGTCAAATCATCGCGCTTGAGACTCTTGGACCCTGAGGTTACGATGAGAGCATCATGCTTAAGTTCTCGATTCGCAACATAGGAAACGAGAGAACTATCGACACCACCAGAAAAGGCAACAATTACGCGCTCCATACGACGGAGCTCAGCACAGAGTTTTTCGTATTTTGACTGTACGCTCTTTGACAGGGGTTTCATAAAGCCGAATGAGGTTGCAAGATGAATCGATTGAAGTGTATCAGTATAACGTAGTAACCTAAATTTGTTTGAAAGCGTCTATTGTTTATATGACTAACAAGTTCTCCAGGGGAACCATTGTCGGTATGAATCGTAGACTGTTTCCCATCCTTCATTGGTGTGAGGTAAACAGAGAGGAAGAGATTAGATGAAGCGACTGTGGCAAATATGTTTTGCTGACTCCCGAGCGGATTTCGATGGTATAAAAGCTTCGACGCCGATACTCTTTCCTGCTCTATTTACACTGGTCTCTCTTACGCTTCAGTGTGTAGCGATTTCAGTCCTCATATTTGATTGGGATGCAATTAACGCGAGTAATGGCGGTTCAAGTGAGAGTTGGTTGCAAATGAATTCTGGATTTGTGTGGACGGTGCTCTTTGTTTTGTATACGGTTGGTTCTGTCTGCATTTGGTGGCTTCTCACATCAGTGTACTATTTTGGAATGGCGACGCTGTTCAACATCTCAATTCCTTGGCGGAATTGGTTTGGATTTAGTTGTTGGTCGTCAATTCCTTTGATCATGGTGCCACTAGTCTTAGTAATTGCACTAGCCATTCAGCTTATTGTGAGTGCTACCACAAAGGCAGATCCATGGTATATTGAACTCATAACAGCCTGCTTGTTGATTGTGCCGTTCATGTGGTGTGCTCGTATCGTCGCCTTCGGATTACGCAGCTGGACAGAGCCGCAGGGTCGGGGCAATGTGTATTGGCGAATCGTAGCTTTCGTACCCTATGGCTTGCTACTATCGGCATTCATGGTTTTGGGTATCTGGATCATGATGTGGGTATAGTACATCAATCAGCTTCGATATTCCATAGTTACAGTATTCGAGTCTTCACTCGCTCATTTACAACAATGAGTGGCTCAGAGAGTGGTCTTGTTCGTGTTCCGTAAGAACGGTTCGTTAGTGGAGATTGCAACCGTTGGGACCACGCAATAGACTTGCATTACAACCCTTCTTCTTTCTACAAGTAAACATTAATCCACTATTAGATTCTCTCAGAGACTAATCTTCATTCGAACATCAGATGACAGAGAGCTTTGGGCGAGTTCGATCCACAAAGCTAGTCTTGTGATGCGAACACAGCTGTAACCCAAGGAAAACCTCTACAAAGTCTTACCACACTAGACGTCATTGGTTCAATAGTGAGTCGCTATTACGAACATCAAGCAAGAATTGACAATGGTTAGGAGCAGAAATGGAAAGACGAGGATGACTACAAAGAGTTCCTTGGTGAGTTCAACAGATTCGAAAGAAAACCTGTGCGAAACCAACCGGATTACAGCTACAATCACTTTGAATTATGCGATTAAGTAAGCAATTTGCGTGGTCCATCATTGGCATCGGTCTTGGTACTGTCGCCTGTTTGACTGTCGGCTTGTACCTATTTAAGTTCACCAGTGATTCTACCAGTTCGTCCACTACACCTGAAACCAGTTCAATTGGTAAAGTAACAAACAGCTCGAATCACATATTGGAAACCTTGGGTACGACCGATGAAGCAGTGTCATCGACCAATATGAACCAGCTGTCCAAAGATGTATGGGAAATATGTGGTCTGTCAGATTTCCCAACAGAATTAGAAGCCGCGAAGCCGTTTGTTCAAGAGTTTGTGATCTCTGAGGAATGTCTTTCGGCGTTAGAGCTCCATACGCTAAAGACGAATCCTTTTGAGAGGAATGGATTGGCTGTCGTTAAGAATATACCTGAGTTTTCGTTGGTCATATTAGATAATCCTATGACTTACGAGCGCATTTTTGAAGATCCAGCCGAAGATCTCCAACGTATATCCGAAGCTCTCTCACTACCAGACTGCGAATGGGAAACGGTTTTTTGGAAAAAGGGACTTAAAGAAGTTTGTCATGCTGAAGCATTTACCAATTATGCGACGTTCTACCATGCTTGTTTCGATTTGGCGGGCGAGAGGAGTAAGCAAGCTAAAACGTATTTTCATCTAGAACACTACTACATTTTTGAAGCTCAAGAACCAGAACCTGACAACATCACAGATATGTGGCAAGGTTATTTAGAATATCGGTGGGTGGAAGAAAAGTGCAAGGAATTTGGTTCCGAGGTTGCGCTGAATGCTGAGAACTACCCAGGGAATTTAAAACATTGCGTAGACATTCGGAGTCTCTCCTGTCGTCATTCGAGCGACAAACGTTACTACTCGAACGAGCGAAAAATCCCCGGTTTTCCCTACCGTTTAACGAATACGATCTTATCAGCATTCTTTTAAATTTTGGTGCAGAGCTAGGGGATGAAGCGGCGGGACTAGCGTTGTTAGGCAGAGGCGTGTTTGCTGATAAGTTACATAACTCGAAGTGGACAGAACTGAAGAATGAGCGAACTCTGAGCACGGAGCGATTGCGGGAATCTCTTTGGTTCGCGCTTGGTTTAGAACGCAGAGGTGTCAAACTCAATTGGGATTGGTTGGTTAGACACATCTGTTCATCGCAAGCCGCCACAGAGAGTGATAAAGCTGCAACTGATCATGCAGACTGCCGCTCAGTGATCAACGTCTCTACACAAAGCGCGCCTCGTCAGGACACGATCGCGAAGATCCACTGTTAGTTGCTTTGGATAGGTTTCAGCGCATCGCTATCGAGTTGGACGTATATGAGTAAGGATGTAGCAGTGTGTCTTTGTCGCACATCACAACCTCATAACGCATACTAGATGTCGAAGTTTATAGTGCTCCGCTAGGGAACAGCTCGATGCGATGTAGGTGTGCTTCATAATCGATTAATTGAGTTTGCAAGAAAACCGGCGCCAAATCCATTGTCAATGTTGACAACTGAAACTCCCGACGCGCACGAAGTCAACATGCCTAGTAAGGCTGCGATCCCCTGAAATGACGCACCATAACCTACGCTTGTAGGTACGGCAATCACCGGCTTATCGACTAGCCCGCCGACGACGCTAGGAAGCGCTCCCTCCATACCAGCTACGACAATGAGCACTCGGCACGAACGAATGATTTCGAGCCTACTAAATAGTCGATGTACTCCTGCCACCCCTACGTCAAACACCCGTTCAACAGCGTTGCCGTAAAACTCTGCTGTAATGGCTGCTTCTTCTGCAACCGACAAATCGCTAGTACCGGCGGTTATCACACCGATATGAGTGGTCGGGCATTCTGGTTCTGTTAGTTTCTTATAGGCTATCTTCGCCTCTGGCACGTAAACGACTCCTTCGATACGATCTAGTAATAGTTCCGATGCCTCCGGTTGTAGTCGCGTAGCTAAGGTGTTATTACCGTTCCCGAGTATCAGTTCAAATGCTTTGAGCACTTGTTGAGGGGTCTTGTACTCACCGTAAATTACCTCGGGCGTACCGGTTCGCTGCTCGCGCGCGTGGTCGATTGTCGTTGACTCAATTGTTTTGTGTTGAACTTCACTGATCTGAACCATTGCATCGTCGACAGCGAGCTTGCCAGCTCGAACTTGTTGCAGAATCTGTTCTAAGTCACGCATCGTTCCCCATCTTATCGTTCACTTCACGTTCTATTATTCGCTTCACTTCAAGATAACTCAACTCGTTCTCTTTTGCAATGGAGAGTACATCGTCGTGTTCTAGTTTCCACCTCGATGCGCCATCGGGTAGCCGTACTGTCTTCACTCTTACTTGTCCGATACTGGTAATCACAGATTGCACTTCCCGATTCAACAACTGTTTCTGGACGGTGTGCATGCGCACCCCAGATGTAGTCGTACTGCGCAATATTTCTCTCACTAACGCGCCCTCACTTTTTGACGGCGCAAGGACTGTTAGCTTGTTTGCAGGACGAGATTTTTTCATGATTATTGGCGTTAGGAATACATCGACAGCTCCGAGTTTGAAGAGTTGATCAATCAAGTATTCGTACGCCTCTGGATTCATATCGTCGATGTTGCATTCGATTTCGACATTTTCTGCACTCTGCAGAGATTCGCTCAACTCTCCGATGGATACTCGCACAACATTGGGTAACGACGATTTCTTTTCACCAAGTCCATAACCTATTTGTGTTGTCCGGAACGACGATGGAGGTTCAAATCTATCGACATAGTTGCAGAGCAATGCTGCACCTGTCGGTGTAGTAGCTTCAAATGGAACATTGCCTCGTGTCGTGGGTTTGTCGAGCAATAGCTGCAGAGTTGCGGGGGCTGGCACGGGTAGAGTTCCATGCTCGCTCTCTACCGTACCTCCACCAAGTTCCACTGGTCCGCAATACACCTGTGTCGGTTGCAAATATTCCATCGCTATAGCACTTCCTACGATGTCGACAATGGCATCGACAGCTCCGACTTCGTGAAAGTGAACATTATTGATGTCAGTGTCGTGAACTTTAGCTTCTGCTTCCGCTAGCAGTTCAAACGTACCTGTCGCCGCGTGTTTAACACACTCAGAGTAGGGTGCTCCGTGAATGATTCCTTTAATTCGGCTAAGATTACGAACCTCATCCGAAGGCTCACACAGTACACGAACCAAAGTACCAGCGATACCATTGCTCCTTTCGCTAGCAATGGAGAGTTCAAACTCTGCGTCCAGGCCCAAACGCGAGAGCTCAGCGCGCAAATGATCGGGTGGAACACCCAAGTCGATGAGTGCTCCCAAGTTCATGTTTCCTGCTATACCACTAAAGCACTCGTATAGCAGCGCCGGCATAAGTTAAAACGCCTGTTCTTAACCGAGCATGCGATGAGTCGGTGCGCAAAGATCGGCAATCGCAACCCCATAGGTACAAGCATCTTTGCAGGGAGCTCCACTACAGGTCAAACACGCTTTACCATTGATCGCAATATTGGCGTATTCGGTACGCGCCATGTCAACATCTTGGTAATCTGTCGCATACATTCGAGTACGTAGAACATCAGCGATTTGAACGTTATACGGACAGCTCCCATAGCAATCGTCGCATCCCTGTCGGCATTGCGTCGTACTGTTCAACTGCGCATATCGATGTAGCAACTGACGGTCGTGATAAGAAACCTCTTCATCACCAGAAGCGACCAAATACTCGTCAATCAAAGTCTCGCTTGTCATGGACACGATCAAAGCATCCACGTTTGCGTCGGATAAAACCCAACGAAACGCTGCTTGTGCAAAGGTGCCTTCTTCGGTCTCGTATTCACGCATGTCATTTAAGCGTGCCCCGGACAGCGTCTTCATTGCGATCGTTCCGACATCCTTTTTCTTTGCTTTTTCCAATAGTCTTGGCAAATCTGGTTGTCGTGCGATCCTATCCATACCACGGGTTAAGTTCGCGAGAAATGAGGGATCTTGTCCAAAGTTGTAGGACACAAGAATGACGTCGCACAAATCTTCATCTAGAGAGTACTCCAAGCAGTCGTTCAAGCGTCCTGCATGACCTGACATTCCACTAAACAGTATCTTGCCTTGTTCTTTAGCTTTTTCGACAAAACCTTGCCAATCGTCGGACTTCATACGCGCAACGTCATTAACGGCGTGGTTCAGATACACATCCACATAGTCAGTCTTAAGCCTCTTCAGCGACTCTTCCAAATGTTTCATGATCTGTTCGATCGTCCATCTCGCGTTTGTATGTGCTTTAGACACGAGGTACACTTGATCGCGCTTGCCCTTGATTGCGTTTCCAATTACGGTTTCCGATTGACCACCCTGGTAACTATGAGCTGAATCTAAATAGTTGATACCTCGATCCATAGCATGGCGAACGATGTCTTCCTGTCCACTCCTTAGCCGGCTAGACCCGAACGAAATGTCGGAAATCTTCAGTCCTGTCCGACCTAACTCCTTGTACTTCTTCACTTCTGGTTGAGTCTTCGCGTTCGTCGATCCATTTGGCACCGACGCGAATGCATTCGTGCTCAGCAATCCCCCAGTGACTCCAGCTGCTGATCCCCACTTCAGTATGTCCCTTCGATTAGGTGCAGTCATCGTCGTGTTGCTCCGATTGATGGTAGTTACGAATAATCATACACCAAACAGGCGAAATGTTGTTATCGTGTACGAACAAAAATACGATTTCACGACAAATTCGAGAATAGTTTAGTGCCCAAACGAATAACAAGTACCAAATTTTCACAAGTCAAACTCGCGCAATCCCTTCACAAAAAGAGTACGCGAGATCAAGAGGGACTCTTCATCGTTGAAGGTACGAAAGAGCTTGAGCTAGCCGTAGACAACGGAGTTAAACTACACTCCCTTTTTATACACGATGAGTGTCTGCAAGATGAAAACTCATCTCCTGCGTTTCAGAAGGCGCGTGAGACGTTGGAGGAGGGGTGTATCTTTAGCGTGACCGCTCGGGTATCTCAAACTATGTGTTATCGTTCGAGTTCACGGATAGTCGCAATCGCACACAAGCATGACGTGCAGTTGGAGGATTTCGAGGTCGCTGACGACGCAATCTTCGTAATTTGTTCCGGTGTTGAGAAACCAGGTAATCTAGGAGCGGTAATGCGCTCGGCTGATGCCGTTGGGGCGCACGCTGTGATTATTGAGAATCCAGTAGTCGACGTGTTCAATCCAAATGTCGTAAGAGCAAGTATTGGTACTCTGTTTTCTGTACCTTTAATCCTTTCCGAGTTTGAAGCTCTCATTTCTTGGTTCCAAGAACATGATATCGTCGTTATCGCCACCGGCCCCGATGAAGACACAAACTATACGGACTATGTCTATCCGAATCGTATAGCCATTGTTGTGGGGAGTGAAGCCCATGGACTAGAGCGCCGATGGTTTCAAATTGCGCAAGATGCAGTGACGATACCACAACACGGTCAAGCAGACTCATTGAATGCTGCGATGTCCGCCACAATTGTCATGTACGAAGTCTTGCGTCAACGCTCCCAATTACCATTGAAGCAGGGGTAAGAGGGTTTCGTGATAACTCATTCGTTCAATCTGATTGATTGCTAGCTTGACGCTTCCTCAATGCGCGTGGTAACCGAGTGTCCTCCAAAGAATGGTCCCAAATAGAGTGTTCGTTGATGGAGTAAACAAATCTATAGTGGGGAGGTCGCCGAGAGTAGATCTTGTTGTCGATGTCCAGTAGGGCCACTTGATCCTCATCGATACGAACCGCGATTACGGCATGGTATTCTTGCACGTCTTGGTCATACACAACAACTATGCGAAGGTCGTGGGTGTCGAAACCTATGAGTTTTAATAGTGCGTATTTTGCGGTCGCAAAGTCCTCACAATCTCCACCTTTTTGCATGAAGTCCATCAGTGTAGACCATTGTTGGGCAACTAATAATCGAGAATCTTCAAGCTCTTTATAGGTTCTACGATCGTCGTTGTAGCGACGCATTCGGTTTATGTACCGCTTAACGAGTTGTAGTTGTTGTTCCGGTTGCAATTTTTTTCCATTAACTACAACAAGTCGGATTCTGCGCATATCGCGATTGCACTTCGATTCATCCTCAATACACACCTCAATTGCGACTAGTTCGTCGTTCGTGCGCTGAACAGTTTCATACCAGTTGTCCCAAAGGCTTGCTTCGCCAATTCGTGCTGCATCGTCGTCAAAGCGGTATTCAACGTCTACGGTCGCACAAGCAGATACGATCAGACACACACCAAGAGCTATACAGCACTGTGAAAGACACATCAATTTCGAACCAGTTCTTTGCAAAATCTGAACCTTATTCATCCGAAGCGAAAGTTCTAAGCGTGTTGTACGACGACACACTGCCTTTTGTCTTTCGGATCATCTGTTGTCGCAGAAATATAGAGATCAATAGAGTACTACCATGACCTACGATTCAAACAATATTTTCGCCAAAATTTTGCGTGGAGAAGCTCCGGCACACATTGTGCATGAAGACGATAAGTGTTTTTGCATGATGGACGTGATGCCACAAAGTACTGGTCATACTCTTATTATTCCCAAGGAACCCGCGAAAGACATTTTTTCCGTTTCCGATGAGGGATTACAACACTTGATGTTGCAAACTCGTCGAATCGCGCGTGCAGTGGACTCGGTATTTCAACCAGAAGGCGTAATGATCATGCAGTTAAATCGGGCAGGTGCGGGACAGTCGGTGTTCCATTTGCACTTTCATGTCATACCGCGTTGGGGTGGGTTGCAGCAGCGTTTTCATGCGCGGGACTTAGCAGATTCAGAACTTCTTGCGGACCATGCCATGCGCTTACGAGAAGCCTTAATTGACGAGCCATAGATTGAAGAAGATGTGATTCCTAAAGATCTATTTATTCAAATCATCCCGTCGAGCATATCTTCTCACAAATGTTGCCAGTTAATTTGCCAGAGGAATCGTGTCGACGGTACCCTTAAAATAAGAAGAGAATATTGAGTGTTGAAGAAATCGCAGTAGAGGAGTAATCAACAGGATATGAGATTATGAAAGATCGTGTTACAAAAGTGTTCACCAACGTGGGACTACTAGCGTTATTGCTGTGTGCAATCTGTTATGTAAGTCTTGCAGCTTGGGGTGTCTATGGGGTATTTAATGAAGATGTACCTTGGATGTTCAAAGGGATAATCGTTTTCGGCATTGCTGGTGGCGGTATTCTTTTACTCGTCGTCATTCGAGAAAGATTGATCGAACGTAAAACTGATAGATACAAAGACGTGGAGTTGTAGTAATGATTGTTGTAAATACTGAAACAGTACCTGGCATGCGAGTCGTTAAGTCGTTAGGGCTAGTTAGGGGTAACACGGTGCGTGCACGCCATATTGGAAAAGACATCATGGCTGGCTTTAAGAATGTCGTGGGCGGCGAAATACGTGAATATGCGAAGTTGATCGCCGAGAGCCGCGAACAAAGCTTAGATCGCATGAAAGACCATGCAAGAGAAATTGGCGCAAACGCAGTAGTCGGGGTACGCTTTACAACGTCAGTCATGATGGCCGGGTCTGCAGAACTACTTGCGTACGGCACTGGGGTCGTAGTAGAACCGGAGTAATCCTCCAGAGGAATGGTCGTTTGACCTATTCACGCACAGCGCTAATCTAGTGCTAGTGGTGCTTGAACCCTAGTTTTTGGTCACTTTTTCTAATGCGCAGTCTTCAAACTGTTATAACCGCTACAGGCTTGCTTTTTATTCTTCTCATCACTTCTAGTTGCAGTGTTCGAATTTCAATAATTAGCTCTGATACGCGGGACGCTAAAGAGGTTTCCACAGTTACCAATGGGTTTGACGTGGAGCACTTGTGGCTCGACGCAGAGCCTATTGCTGAAGACACTCTAGAAATTTGGTCTACCGCAGTCAAAAATCTAGGTACTGACGAGAACCGTCCCTGTACGTACACCAAAATCACTGCTCCATGTGATGACTGCGATGGAGAGCCCACTCGTCGTAGTATTTATGCACTTCGCCACTCGCTTCTGCAACCGGGGAGGAAAGCGCTGATGGAATGGTTCGATACTCCAGCTGCGCACACAGTTTCTGCGAGAGTTGAAGAAAAATTTGACGCGACGCTAGAACCGCCTTGGACACTGCTAAAGCTTGATGATGAAGAACCGAGCGAGAGTGAACGATATAGTCATTATCAAGAGAAAATTGCGCTATTCAGTAGCGTGGAACAGAAACGAGCGCGTCGCGAGGAGCGTATTCCAGTGGGCGATTTTCACCCCGCCGCGATGAAATCGTGGTTTGAATCGTTGGTCCCAACACACTATCTAGGAACAGACGATGAGCAACTGTTTGTGGGTCTTAAACCGAACCGAAAGTCCAAGTCTCCTGTGACCAAGCATCTGCAACTCACCTTGGCGATTGACCCAGAAACACATGAGTTCACGATGTTCGACCAAAGTGCAGGTCGCGGATTTGTTCCTCACTTTGGACTTCGAGTCCGAGAACTGAAATTCCAAGGGACGTTTGAGCGTGAACCGGATCTAGATGTTGTGGTGTTGAATCACTTTGAATATTCGTTTCGCGTTCGATTGACCATTATCTTTCCAAGTGCAAACCAATTTTCACACTGGTACCAGGACTTCAGTTGTGAAGATGAGTCCGAATCTTCCGATTTAGGTGAGCAGAGTAGTTCGATGTTGCCTTAGCAACGCGTCAGGTACATTCACACTTGGAAAACGCTTTTGCGTTCTACTGTTAGTTTTTGTCATACAGCGTGCGGACGTAGTCTAGTTGCTCTTGAGTAAGTTCTGGTCTCCATCTGGAGTCCAATTCACGGGCAGCTTCTTGTCTCAAATTTTGAGGTAACTCATCCAATCTTTCAAAGAGTTGAACTGGATTTTCTCTACACCATGTCCAAAAAAAACTTGACCAATAAATTATTTCTTCGGAAGACTCTTCGAGTTTTATCACAAGCTCTAGCGCGCGATCAACGTCTCCGAGCTCAATCGCGTTATCAGCTACCCAAAGAGTTGAGAGATGTCGTGCCGGTTGACTCACCGAAGGCAATAACTCGATAGCTCTATCTAAATCTGAAAGAGCTAGTTCGCTAATCACAAAAGCTTCAAGTCGTGAAGAATTTGGTTGCTGTGCAGCTATTTCCAGTGCCCGAGTTGGATTCTCGACAACTAGCGAGTACAAAGCTGGTTTCAAGATGTCGTCAAGCGATTCTGGCTGGATGTCTGGCGAAGACAACACCCAATCGATTGCACTGGATGGGTCGTTGGACGACCATTGCGCGACAATTAGGCGCAATGTTCTAGACTGACTTGCACCGAGATTCTTCAATGTTTGGACTAGTTCAACGGTTCGCTCTGGTTCGGTCCGCGCAAGTTCAGGAAGAGCTTGCTCACAGGCTAACGGTTGTAAATGGTTTGGAAGCTGCTCGATTCGATCATTCACCGATGCTGGATCGACTATCGCCCACGATGCGAGAAGTAATCGCTGTACAACGTTTGTCATATGTGCGCGCTCTCGTCGCGACACTTCGTTTGGGAATTGTTGATTGGTTGATTGTGCCGAACTGTCTGCCGTTTCAGTGAATCCGTTTTCAATGTAAGTCCATGTGGTCTGTGGATCGTTTCTAACAATAGCGTCCACAATCGAACCGAAAACTCCACCCCTACCACCTAGAAATTCGCTATGCCTTATGGCCTCAGAAAACGGTATTCGAAGTTGAAACAGAGCATCGAGTCCTTGCTGTTCAATCATTGATTCAGCTAGAAGCACGAAAGAGTCGACTTGCGACGCATCGTCCAGTCCGTCGTGGACCAATGTATTCCAAGCGGTGATCGGATCATCAGACAACTCGACAATGTTCAATTTGCTGTTCGATTGAGCTACAAAATCGGGATGGCCTAAGTCACTTGCTAGTTCTTGAAGTTTTAAGTCGGACAAGTCGTCCCTAACGTTCGCAATAGCTGCTAACGCGGTTAGCCGTGAGTCTCGATCGAGATTCGAAGCGGCAGCAACCGCAGTGTCTAAATTTGATCCAGACCATTCAGAAAAAATTCCCTTAATTAGAGGTTTACGTTGGTGAACTGGAAGCTCGTTCGCTTCGTCTATGCCTTGTTGCGGATTGATTAATCCAAACCGGCTACCGATAGCGAACAAGGTCTCGTCTCTGATACTAGAATGTTTGATCGCGAGTGATTCGATTAATAGGGTACGCAACTCTTTCTCTCCGGCGTTTACGAGCTCGGTATAGAGAGTTACATTGCGTTCGAAACCAGTTTTGTGGTCGGTTAGAATCGGAGGAAGCAATGTCGTCTGTTTTGAATGATCGATGTTTTGTTGTGCGACCGCCAAATCTGTAATTGCTACCTCGTTCGTTACAACAACATGCGCTAGTACCAAGATCGCGATTAGCAAGACCATTGATCGCGCTCTATCTCGCCAGAACATAAAGCGCGGTAGCACTGAGGACAAATCTCCTTTCACTCTTTCTAGTGTTGATTTTGCCATCAGCACAATTCCGTTCTTCACTAACTATTCGAACCAATCTTTTGGTATGACCATCTCATCTAGATCGATTAGACCTTTCTCGTCTCGTATTTCCAGTTCGAGCATATAGACATGGCTTGTTGCTGGATGCTCACTAAGAAACTGTTCCGCAGACTTGACAGACTCGTCCGATAGAGCGGGTCTAGACTCTTGACGTTCTAGGAGTATCTGAGCGGCCATCGACCGGATTGGTATCGATGTGATTGCTTGTAGAGAATTGAACAGCTGCTGAGGGTCGCGGTCCGCCCATTCATGAAATACTCCGAAGTAATAAGTTGCTGGGCCAACCAAAGGAGCGTTCAAAAACGGCACGTCTACACCCAACTCGATTGCGGAATATGGATCTCCCGCCTGCACAAGCGATCGTCCAAGTTCGTCGATGGCAAAGTATCGTGCTTGTTCGTGAATCTCGGGAAGAAGATCTATTGCTTCGTCTATCTTCCCCATTGCCACAAGTTCCGAGATGACATCGTATTCTGCTGCATCCTCGACACTAAGTCTGGTACTCCAGATTTCACGAGATAGTTCTAGTGCCTTTTGCGTGTCAACAGCAACAAGATTTTTAAACACGTTTTGAACCAGAGCATCTCGCAAATTTTCATTCGATTCTGAATAGGACATCACCCAATCGAGTGCTGCTTCTGGATCTACGTTAGACCACTGTTTCGCGATGATCGTCAATATGCGCGTTTCAGATCGTAGAAACTCATTGACCAAACCAATATATCGGATCGCCTCTTCTGGTGATGCATAAGCCAGTTGGGTCAACGCGATGTCGATTGCTTCCACTCGGGTAACCTGGGGCAACAACTCGAGATTGTCCAACGTTGCTCGCGGGTTCGAGTGTGCCCATGAGTTGGCCGCGGCCTTTTGCATTTGCGTGTGTATCGGTTCGTCAGACCACTTTGCGATCTCAGTGAAAGCGAGATTGGGATTGATACGAGCTGCGACGATTGCGAGCGCACAAGGAAGCTCGCCTTGATCTGCCCGTGGTATGTTTTGTAAATAGACAAACGCTTCTTCGAGTTGGGTGGCGACAACGCCTTCAACGACAGTACTCAATACCGCTCGTTCGTCTTTGTTTTGGAATAGGGCAGCCGTGTGTAGCATCACATCAAAGCCTTCTTGTTCCGTCCACGCGGACGCGACAAGTTTTAACAGTTCAAGTTGGTTTGCGTCTTCGAGACCATCATTTAGAACAAAGTCCCAAGCTGAACTGGGATCGTCAAGAAGTTCAAGAGCTTGGACTTCACTAACGTGGTGCTGAGCAATCGTTTCTAGTTCCAAGTCGTGAGCGATCTCGAGTAGCACGGAGTTCGATAGATCGTTACGTGTAGAGAGAATTGCTTCAAGAGCAGTTCGCCGATCTATTCCGTCTAGTGTTTTTGCTCCTTTGACCGCATCGCTCAGATTTGTTAGCGACCATTCATAGAACACACTCTCCAACATTGGGGCACGTCGTACGCGTGGAATATTTGCAATCCAGCGAAGAGCTTCGGTAGGGTCAATTGACGCTAGTTTGCGTAAGGCGATCGTCTGTATATTCGATCGAACATTATTTCGTTTTAAGCTTTCGGAGCGACGCAACAACTCGAGAAGGTCGTTTGTGTCGATATCAGTGAGATAGGTGTAGAGAGACACGGTACGCTGAAACGTACTTTCAACATTGATCAGTTCATTCACGGCCTCCGCGGGCGACTGAAACTTTGAACTCTCTAGGAGATCCGCTTCGGCTCTTTGACTTTTTGCAGTATTCGATTGTCCAATACGAGCATCACCATCTTGACTTCCCATATTGGAGGTGATCAAAAGGAAGATGACTACAGACACTGCCAAAACGATGGTTGCAATACAACCTACTATGATCCACTGGAATTTGCCGAGTGTTTTCATCGCTCAACGGGGATTGAGAATGTCTGAAGCCTTTGTGTCCAAGGTATGGTTATATACCGTATGCAGCGAAAATCAACGAGTTCATTCACCAATACACTGAATATAGATTCTAAAACTGTACCTTCGGTTAGTATTAGTTATGAAACTTCTAAGATAACGATTTAAACTCGCACAAGAGTAGTGCTCGTAGATCACCTTATCTAACTGATTGATTGAATCCTGGACCATTCTTTTCTGCCGTAGGTGTGTTTGCGAAGTTGAAACGAGAGTTTGTGCATCGCTACAGATTTCGCCACGCGCCTAAAAAAAATTTGAGGGTCAGCGAGAAAGATCAAAGCCGAAGGGATTATTCTTTCCCCCTTTTAGCGTAAAGGGAAGACCCTTCAAAAAACTTCACACTCTTTACAACGCCAATTCTGCTTTTTCGAACAACTTGTCATTACTCATAAGTAGGTCTTTGGTAAATCGTCCGTATGTAATCCAATTGTTCCTTTGTGAGTTCTGGTTTCGAATAGTAATCTAAAGCGTGTGCGGCTTCGTATCTCAGTTTTGATGGAAAGTCATGCAACCGTTCAAATAACTGGACAGGATTTTCGTCAGACCAAGTTAAGAAGAACATAAACCAGCTTATCGCTTCGTCAGTTGATTCTTCAAATTCGAGGCTCATTTCTACAGCGCGGTCGACCTCTCCTTGCTCAATCGCTTTACGCGCTACCCAAGCAGTTGATAACCCCCGGCGGATGGACTGACAGAGGGTAACAGTTTGATCGCTTTATCTAAATCCGTGAGAGCTAGTTCGCTTATCACAAAAGCTTCAAGTCGTTCCGAGTTTGGTTGTTGGGCAGCTATTGTCAATGCTTGAGTTGGATCTTCTACTACGAGCGCATACAACGCAGGTGTCATTAAATTCTCGAGTGATTCCGGCTTGATTTCTGGAGAGGACATGACCCAAGTTAATGCACTAGATGGGTCAACTTCTGACCACTTGGAAACGACACCCCTCAAACTTCTATATTCGCTTGCTCCGAAGTGTTTCAATGACGGGATCAATGCAACCACTCGTTCTGGATCGGTCTGTGCGAGATTGGCTAACGCGTACTTGCATGCCAACGGTTGTAGATGGTATGGGAAGTGCTCAATTCTGTCTATCACAATCGCGGGATACAGAGTCGCCAAGGACTCGACTAGTAGCTCTCGTACTACGTCGGTCGTATATGCGCGCTCTCGTCTCGTAAAGTCGCTTTGAGTGTTTGGTTTAGATTGGTCCTCCAATGCGTTGGGTACTGTTGCCGATCCTTTTTCGATGTAAGCCCATGCTCTCTCGGGATTGTTTTTTATCAGAGTATCTACAACAACACCGAATATTTCGTGTCTCCTGTTAGGCCACCAAACGAAACGCCGTATGTCTTCAACGAGGGGAGCTCGAAGATGAAATATCGCTCCAAGACCGTGCTGTTCAACCATCGCCGCGGCAACTTGAATGAAAGAGTCCAATTGCAATGCATTGTCAACGCCGTCGTGCGCCAATGCACGCCAATTAGTAATCGGATCATCAGTAGGCTCGATGGTTGTTGCCTTGCTCTTGGAAATCGACACATAGTCCGGGTGGTCTAATTCGTTGGCAATTTCTCGAAGTTGAAGCTCGGACAAGTCGTCTCTGACTTTCGCAATAGTATTGAGAGCGAGTAATCTCGTATCTCGGTCAAGTTTTTTTGCTGCCGCGATGGCACTGTCTAAGTCTGAGACGGACCATTCGGTAAAAATTCCCACTATCACGGGCTCTCGTTCATGCGCGGGTAGCTTAATTGCTACCGCAAAACTCTCCGGCGGATTGACTAACGCAAACCGACTGCTGATAGCGAATAGGGTATCGTATCTAATACTTCCATGCTCGATTTCAAGGGATTCATGCAAAAGAGTTCGCAGTTCTTTTTCGCCAGCATCGACGATTTTCGCATAAAGAGCTACGTTGCGATTGAACGCACTCTCGTGTTGTCCTAGAACGGGGGGTGCCGTCTTTGTATTTGTGAGCGAGTCGATCTCTTGTTGAGAATCAGTGGAAACTGTTCTTGTGGTTTCGTCTGCGACAATAGGAAGTGTCAGCACAAGAATCGAGCCAAGTAAGACAGCGAAGTAAAACTCACCTCGAAAAAATTTAGAGTTCAATCGATTGCGTTCTCTCACAATTACCGATCTTCTTGTCTATGATTTTCGTTGTTGATTCACTGCTCGAACCAACCCTCAGGTAAATCCATCTCGTCGAAGTCGATCAATCCTTTTTCGGCGCGCATTTGTAGTTCTAGCAAATCCACACTTCCAGTCGAGGGGTGCTCGTTAAGGAATTCTTCCATCGATTTGATAGACTCCTCCGCTAGAGTAGGTCTTGTCGTTTCATGATCGAGAAGAATCTTAGTTGCCTTGGACCGGAGAGGTTGCGATGTAATCGCTGGAAGTGAATCGAATAGCTGCTGGGGATCATAGTCCGCCCATGTGCTAAATAGTCCAGTGAAATATCCTGCTGGTCCAACCATGGGTGCGTTTAGAGACGGCACGTCAAGGCCTAGCTCGACCGCTGAATATGGATCTCCCGCGCGCACAAGAGAGTGGCCAAGATCGACGATGGCAAAGTATCGTGCTTGTTCGTGAATCTCGGGAAGAAGTGCTATTGCGTCTTCGATCTTTCCAACATGTAAGAATTCCGATATCACATCGTATTCAGCCGCATCTATCACACTGATTCTGCTACTCCAGACTCCTCGCGCCAATTCAAGTGCTTCGTGCGTGTCGACTAATGCAAGATTTTTAAACACACGTTGAACCAGAGATTTCCGCCTTGAACTATTCGTTTCCGAATTGGATATCGCCCACTCTAGAGCTGCCTCGGGATTTACGTTAGACCACTGTTTTGCGATGATGGCCAAGACTCGTGTTTCGGATCGAAGATACTTCTTTGCTTCATCGATGTATTGGATAGCCTCCTCAGGAGCCGCGTAAGCAAGTTGGGCAAAAGCAATGTCGAGTGCTTCCACTCGGGTAACTTGCGGTAACAACTCGAGATTGTTTAGCAATTCACTCGGATCGGTGTGCGCCCATGTGGTGGCTGCGCCTTTTTGCATTTGGACGTGGATAGGTTCATCAGACCATTTCTCAATCTCCAATAGCGCAAGCATTGGATGAATTCGAGCTGCAGCCAATGCAAGTGCACAAGGGAGTTCACCTCGTTCTTTGCGTGGCAATTGCTTCAGATAGTCAAATGCCTCGTTGAGCTGAGTGCCAACAGCTCCTTCAATTACGGTACTCAATGCCCTTCGTTCGTCTTTGTTTGGGAACAGAGCAGCCGCGTGCAGCATCACATCAAAGCCTGCTTCTTCCTTCCACTCAGAAAAGACAAGCTTCAACAGTTCGAGTTGACTAGTGTCGTCGACATTGTCGTTGACAACAAAGTCCCACGCAGAACTAGGATCATCTAAAAGTTCAAGAGCTTGGGTTGAACTGATCTGTATGTGAGCAATCTCTTCAAGGTCCAATTCGCGGGCGATCTCGAGCATGACAGACTTCGAAAAATCGTTGCGGGTGAAAAGAATTGCTTCAAGAGCAGTTCGCCGATCTATTCCGTCTAGTGTTTTTGCTCCTTCGACCGCATCGCTCAGATTTGTTAGCGACCATTCATAGAACACACTCTCCAACATTGGGGCACGCCTTACGCGTGGAATATTGGCAATCCAGCGTAGAGCTTCATTAAGGTCAATTAACGCTAGTTTGCGTAAGGCAACATTCTGTATGTTCGAACGAACATTATTGCGTTTTATGTTCTCGGAGCGACGCAACAAGTCGAGAAGGTCGTTTGTGTCGATATCAGCGAGATAGGTGTAGAGGGACGCGGTACGCTGAAACTCACTTTCAATATCGACCAGGTCGTTCAAGGCCTCCGCGGGCGACTGATAGTTTGACTTCGTACGGTTGTTTTCTTCGGTGCTTTGTGTCTTCGAAGTATCGGTTTGTCCGATATTAGTGTCACCACTCCGGTTTCCCAAGTTGGAGGTGATCAAAACGTAGACGACTACAAACAAGGCCAAAATGATGGTTGCCGTACAACCTACAATGATCCACTGGGATTTGCCGAGTTTTTTCATTTCCGAAGTCGAATGATGAACGTCCTTGGAGGCTCTCGCAATTGAGAGGCAATGAGAACTACTGCTCTAACAACGAGTATAGACGCATTAATGGTACTCTAAGTCACCACCGATTCAATGTGTTCGAGTTTCTTCTCCGAAGTTTAGTCTACAAACGCTAGCTATATGGATCTTGTCGGCAAATAGTAGCGGATCGTCTCAAACATTCAAATTCCAGTTTTCATTGAAGAAAAAATGTAGAATTTTTTTCTAAAAGGAGCACAGGACACCAACCAGAATTACTAGATTCCTTCGTAACATCAGATGTAGAGCGGACTGGTCGAATGATTTCAGCCTACAAGACATTTAATAGCAACAGCAAACTTTTAAGGAAACGAAGGAACTTTATCGAAATCGTTCAGTCACAACAGACGTACAACCCTCCCAGGTTGGATATTCCAAGATCTTGAAAAATCCCAAGTACTCAGTGGAACGACTGTCGCGAACTGAATACGGGCACGCTATGAGAAGATTCTTTCAAACTTCTTCCCTATCGATCCTAGTATGTTGGAGCGCGGCAGCAACACTGAGCCAAGAACAAGTTGCCGCTGAAGCCACTTCAGATCCAAATTTGGATGAAGCGACCCTGCTTGAAGACAAAGCGTCCATTGAACAATTGACGGCACTGAGTGTCTTTCGCGAACCCCTACAAATCGGTGGTACGAGTCCAAGAATGGTATTGTTACCATCGGGGAAATTTGAGATGGGATGTCTTACAGAAATCGACTGTTCTGACGACGAAATTCCATCTCGTGAAGTCCAAGTCGGTAGATTTGCTGTTTCCCAATTTGAGGTTACCTTCGACCAATACCAAGTCTTCGCCAAAGCGTCTTTAAGATCTGTACCCGACGACAGTCAATGGGGTCGGGGCTCGCGACCTGCGATCCATGTTTCGTGGCATGATGCGGTGGCCTACACAAAGTGGTTGTCTGATGAAACCGGTGCGATCTATCGATTGCCTTCTGAAGCTGAGTGGGAGTATGCTGGGCGAGCGGGTACCGATACAAAATACAGTTGGGGCGACGAACTTCTATACGGCAAAGCAAATTGTGATGGATGCAATACAGGTAGTCCGATCGAAAAAACTACAGAAGTTGGGAAGTATGCACCCAATCCGTGGAAGCTTTATGACATACACGGTAATGTTTGGGAGTGGACTCTAGATTGTTGGAACCGCAACTTTGGCACAGCCCCGACTGACGGGACGGCTTGGACTACGGGTGATTGTGCTCGGCGCGTAGTCCGTGGTGGGAGTTGGATCGCTTCACCCTTCTTTGTTCGATCCGCGACACGACACTTTTATAGTGCAGAAAATCGTGTCAGTCTCGTGGGATTTCGCGTTGTACGAGAAATTGATCCTAATTCGACCGACGACTCTATTTAACGCAATTTCTTCAATTTTGGCGACGAGACACTTCAAGCCTTTAGCCTCAATTCATCCACTTAAGCATTGTGGCCCAACAGGCTTTTGAATTAACCGCAAATTACATTCCTCGCGGCGATCAGCCTGAGGCAATAGCTCGGTTGACCGAAGGAATCGATCTCGGGTACATGCACCAAACGCTACTCGGGGTAACCGGTTCAGGCAAAACGTTCACAATGGCTAATGTCGTTCAAAACCTACAAAGACCGACTCTCGTTTTAGCGCACAACAAAACACTAGCGGCTCAACTCTACGGGGAGTTTCGTGAATTTTTTCCCAAGAATGCAGTCGAGTATTTCGTTTCATACTACGACTACTATCAACCCGAAGCATATGTACCGTCGTCTGATACCTACATTGAGAAAGATTCCTCCATCAACGATCACATTGAACAAATGCGCTTGTCCGCGACGAAAGCACTTATGCAACGTCGCGATACGATTATTGTGGCGTCTGTGTCAGCAATCTACGGATTGGGAGATCCTGGATCCTATCTCGAAATGGTATTACACCTAGACCGAGGAGATCGAGTAGACCAACGTTTCATTCTGAAACGACTTGCGGTGTTGCAATACGTTCGCAACGACACATTCTTTCAACGCGGGACGTATCGTGTTCGTGGCGACGTCATCGATGTATTTCCGGCAGAGTCAGAACGAGATGCGATCAGGATTGAATTATTCGATGATGTCATTGAGAATTTGACAATTTTTGATCCACTTACAGGTGTGAAACGGGAACGAGTCCCAAGATACACGATATTTCCAAAATCACATTACGTCACTCCCATTGAACGAATGCGCAGCGTACTCGACGAGATTCGCGATGAACTGCAATCTAGGCTCGATGAGTTCAAAGCGAACGACAAGCTCGTTGAAGCTCAACGTCTTGAGCAACGTACCGCCTACGATCTCGAAATGATGAATGAATTGGGATTCTGTACTGGAATCGAAAATTATTCCCGGTATTTGTCCGGTCGAGGTGAGGGGGAACCACCACCTACACTCTTTGAATATCTACCTAAAGATGCAATACTCTTCGTGGACGAATCACACGTGACCATTCCGCAACTGGGAGCCATGTATCGTGGAGATCGGTCCAGAAAGGAAACACTAGTGAGCTACGGTTTCCGATTACCCTCTGCTTTGGATAATCGCCCGCTCCGTTTTGACGAATGGGAGACATTAGCTCCACAAATGATTTTTGTATCTGCGACGCCGGGAGCTTACGAAGAGAAACACGGTGCCCAAACAGTTGATCAAGTGGTCAGACCTACTGGGTTAGTCGATCCAGAAGTAATCGTCAAACCGGCTATGACCCAAGTTGATGACCTGATGCATGAAATCCATGAAACGGTTAAAGCTGGACATCGGGTGTTGGTTACGACGCTGACAAAACGTATGGCCGAAGACTTGTCTGAATATTTAGACAGCAACGGGGTTTCCGTTCGTTACTTACATTCTGATATTGACACGGTTGAACGTGTGGAAATCATCCGAGATTTAAGACTCGGACAGTTCGACGTATTAGTCGGCATCAATCTACTTCGCGAGGGACTGGATATGCCTGAAGTCGCGTTGGTAGCGATCCTAGATGCCGATAAGGAAGGTTTTTTACGTGCAGCGACTTCGTTGATACAAACCATCGGACGCGCCGCTCGAAATGTCGATGGTCGCGCGATTTTGTATGCGGATCAGATCACTGGTTCGATGCAGCGTGCAATGGACGAAACATCCCGTCGCCGTAATAAACAGCTAGTCCACAACGAAGTTAACGGTATTACTCCCCAGTCTGTGACTAAGTCAGTCGCAGACATCATGGAAGGAGCGCGCTCAGCGCAACGTCGACGCAAACGCGGCTCACGCCGAGAAGTGCAGAACGACTTCGTTATTGAAGACATTCCGCGCGACCCGCCCGCGTTAAAGAAGCTACTTCGAGACCTTGAGAAACGAATGCTCAATCATGCGGAGGAACTGGAATTTGAAGAAGCAGCGATGATTCGTGATCAGATTGATGAAGTTAAAAAGGTGACTTTCTTCAAATCCTGATCCAGACTTAGTGTGGTAGGCGCGATTGGACTTGAACCAACGACCCCCACCATGTCAAGGTGATGCTCTAGCCAACTGAGCTACGCGCCTAAACGTTATCTACTGTTACGTAAGTCAATCGAACAGTCGTAATAGGACACGAAATTATAGTTTGGTCTTTGTTTTCTAAAACGAAGGCGCGAAAGACCTCAATCTCAAAATATTTTCATCGAATCGACTCTATTCTGTCGATACGTTTGGAAAGACGCTCTTTTCTTGATAAAATCGTATATATTAGTACTACCCAAAAGACTCATTAGTTCATAAGTACTTGAAGAGACGAACTGGCATACTGTTCGGCATGCCTTTGGTACACGAACTTTATAGGTTCACACACTGAAATAAACAAAACCAGGAGAATTGAAATGAAACTACTCATTGCACTAGCGTTTTTAGTATCCACAGCCGCCTTTGCGCAGGAACGTCAAGAAGATCCCGCGAATGCGAGTGGTGAGGACGGAGCAGAAGCTCCAAAAGAGAAAGCACCGCCAGAACCCTTATCCAAGAAAGGCTTTTCGAAATCTGAATGCAAGGGATTTTTCAACCACGAAGACCTACCTTTCACGGTAGAGATTGATTCATTCAAATCAACCAAAACAACCATCAATGGCCCCGCAGACATAGTTATGCTGTTAACGATGAAAGGTTCGATATCAGACGGTAACGTTAAGAAATTGATCGACACCACGCGAACACCTTCGAGGATTAGAGCTCAAAGCAATTCTTACGCAGGACATGCTCAGTTCTACAAAACGTCATTGCGCAATCCGTTCAACTTTCTTAAGAAATACCCAGACGAAGACCTTGGTAAAGCTGTCAAGAGTGTCTCAGTAGTGGCAAAGAAAGAAATGATCAATTTCGACCGAGGCGGTTCTTTTCACTATGAGACAAAACGAGTGCAAATGCAACCGGTCTTCATGTGTATCACTTTCGACTTGACAAAAGTAGAGAAACGCAGATCGTCATCGACGAAGAAGTCTCATGCGTTTTACCTAGCCGAACATGTAGAAACTCTAAAAAAACTTCTTGCGCCACCTCCACCGAAGGTTGAAGAGATTTGATTGGTTGAGTAAGGTGTCTCGACTAGTTTACCGCGCTAGGAAAGTGCCTTTACTGAGAAAGAATATTTAAGGGAGGCGTTTCAAGTCTCCAGATTACCAGTAGCAATTCACTTAGTTTGGATTGTCATGCTCAGATAGACTGTTAGTTCGGTACTACAGGTTGATAAACTTCGAGACTCGAAGGTCATTAGACGTTGTGTAAAGCACCTTCGTAACAAATTCGAGGTCGAATTGCTGGATGTGATCGACACTGTACTAACAAAGAATAAGTCCTCCTGAGTTTGATGCAAAAACCCGTCGTCCTAATACTCAGTGGTGTAGTCATTGGCATTGGACTGGGTCTTTTAGTTGCGTTCGTGTTTCTCCCACGGACCGACTCACAGACTGTCACAACGCCTCAAGTTGAGGAAAGCCTTCCGTCTTCGGATAAAGACGACGACGACAACGAGAATACTGCTTCTGGACTAACCAATCTAGCTTCAATCCTCGAGCTAGGCACTGCATCCGCGCGACGCTTAGCGCTCTATGAGTTGCTTCAACATAAGAGTGGGGAGCAGATTGCTGACTTACTCATAGAGTCGTTCGCGATTGGCACTACTAAACATTTGCCGTCGATTCAACGATTGCTTTTCGCCGCTCTAGCGCGACTAAACCCTGAACTCTCTGTAGAACTAGTGTGGCGATCAGAACGGTCACTTTGGGACGAGTTCTTTACTGTGGTTTTTGAAGACTGGGCTAGTGCTGCCCCCCAACGTGCCATGCGAACCAGCGCAAAACTTGGGGAACCCTGGAAGTCAAAAGCTTTTCGAACTATCTTCCGGACCCGCCAAGATTTTTCAGACGCTGAACTGCTCGAGTTCGCGGAAGCTTATGGTACTACCCGCGTTCTTAATGAGATAACCGTGGAAACACAGCTTGATGAAGTGCTAGATGAGCCCAAAGCTGGCTTTGAATTGATACTACAGGCCGATATCCCGGCGTTTCGAAAGAGTGAAATGGCGAATCAGATAACCGATCGATGGATAGAAAGAGAAGGTATCGACAACATCCGTTCGATGCTGAGTCTGGTTCATGAAACTTTTTTCGAGGCACAGTACGAACAGGACCAGTGGCGTTCGGTTGTTTCCAAACTTGCTGCCAATGATCCGAAACTAACGTGGAAACAATTGTCGACCCTGTCGTTGGATGCTCAGAAGATGCTGAACGACGAAGTGTTTAAAGTTTGGGTAAAGCTTGATCCAGATAGTGCTCTAAACGAGCTGAATGAATCAGAGTACATGGTCCAGGAGAGTGAAGAACTAAGAAAGCTGTATGCAACGTGGGCTATTACAGTTTGGGAACAATTACCCGAAAAAATAGACTTGGTACCAGAATCCCACCGGGCGAATATGTTGATACCTGCTGTCCGAAATTTAGTTCGTCAAATAGAGCCGTCGGAACTACTCGATCAATTGAATCAAATTCAAAGCGTGGGAGTTAACACACAGAATGCGTTGGAAACATATTTTTTCTGGTTAAGCACTCAAGATCCAGTCGCAGCTCTACATTGGGCCAGTGAATATATGGACAAAGAACATTACGTGTTTTCATCCATACTTCAGCAACTTGCGATCGTTGATGTTACGATGGCGATGGAATTTGCGCTTGAGCAATCTGTTAGCAGTAGAGCTGAGGAATCTGTTGTTCAAGCGATACTCTCGCAAGGATGGCTTGATCAAGGGCTTGAGTTGCTTCCTAGACTACGAGCAGGAACGGGTGCGAGGCATTTGTACTCACAGGCTGGCGCACTGTTGATTGAAAACGGACGAATAGGAGAAGCTGTAGCGCTTGCTGAGAAATTCTCCGAAAACACCAGACTTGATTATTTTGTGAACTTAGCACGATATTTGGTATTCAAGGATATCAATGAATTTCTTCCAGTACTTTCGGAGATACCCAATGAAGAACATCGTGCACGTGTTGCGGAAATGATATTGCGAATGGATCGTCCTTCGGGAAATTTAACTGATGACGAGATCGAAGTCGTTCGTTCTTATATACCGCTTAACATTGACCCATAAGCCGAGATCGAATTCAATGAGAAGAGATTTTGGAACCATAAACTTGCTCTCCGCATCTGAACACTTAGGTGTGAAATGGTGAGCGATTCGAAACCAAACGTTAAGTTTTTGAACGTACAGCAAAAGTTTCTTTTGGTTACGCTTGGATTGGTTGTGGGATTTGCATTGAGTGTTTTCTTCTACTCTCTCTCAGCTAGGTTGGGATCCCCTGAAAATTACACTTCATCGGCAGGCTCCTTGGGTAACACTTTAGGACCTGTTTCAGATACGGATGCTTTGCTCGAACGAATGGCGTATGAAGAAACTTCAAGCACCGTTTTCAATATGTCGGACCTACAAAAAATTAGTAAGGACCTACAAACTTTTGATTCGGAAGAGTTGCGCAAAGCCTTCCAACGCACTGGTTCGTTACCTTATACGAGCAGCCTACATTCGATTCGGGAAATGTTGTGCGAGTACTTAGTTGAACAGTCTCCCGTTGCAGCTCTCGCAAGCATAGTGTGGTTTGAGGAACAAAGAGTTGAGAACCTACTACGAATTATGGCTCGCCATCTGGCTCATGGGGATTTGGAAGAGTCTTTCAAGCTTACCGCGGGACTAAAGCAACCATATAGAGACATAGTGTTAGAAACCATGCTGCGAGAGCTTGACTTAACAGACGGTGTGATGTTTACGCTCGAGTCATTCAACAACTCAGAGATTGCGGATTTGATCGTAGAGCAAAAGCATAAACAAAAAATTTATGAATACATGAATCAAGATCCAAGTACTGCTTTTGATTTGCTCCTTACTGATGATGTCGAAGATTCCGAACAAGCAGATCTGTTCAACCAAGTGTTGAATGAATTGTTTCAAATTGAGGGACTCGATGTTCTAAAGCGATTCGACTTCGTTAATAATTCCCGGACGTTATACACCGAGATGATTGTTCCTTTCGTAGCTCAAGACCGCGTAGGAACACTTAAATACTTAGAGCAGCTCAGTCAGTATCAACAAACTAGTTTGATGTATCCATTGATGGAAAATTGGGTAGCAGTTGACGTCGAGAATGCTCTGGACTCCGCAAGATCGCTAACGAATCCATCGTTTCGCTCTTCTGTTTATAGGACGCTGTTGAGTGCGTGGGGAAGGACTCAACCTCTGGAGGTAGTTGAGCGACTAATTGAAATACCACGAAAACATAGATCTTCGGCCGTGTTTACCATCGTTAACACCCTAGGCGCAACTAGTCCGGATGAAATTCTGAGGCTTCTCCCTTCTTTGAAGGCTATTCCCGGTGCATTTAACAACGAAATTGAGAGGACGTTCGTTTACAGTTGGTCTTCAAAGTATCCTGCTCAAGCGTTAGATTGGGTACGGGAGAACATAGAAACTGAGTCTGTGCAACGAGATCGGATGCTCAATTGGGTAATTGGTGAATACGCGCTCGTTCAACCCGAAAAAGCGATGGAATTTGCTCTTTCAGAAGATCCTAACCCCGCACAAGGCGAACTCGGACTCACACATAGCGTGATCGACTCACTAATTCGCGATGGTCAGTTCGAGGCGGCTATCGGTTTATTAGATCAAGTACCTAAGAGTAACCGTGTTTATACATATGCAGGTGTGGCCGAAAAATTAGTATTAGAAAACCGCTTCAACGACGTTGTTTCAATTTCGGAAGTTCTTCCTGAAACTGACAGAGCAGCATATTTTCGTTGGGTAGTCCGCAAGCTGAGTGATACCCACTCCTCAGAAGTTCTAACTCTGGTCACGAAGATACCAGATGCTCGGGTACGAACTGAAGTTGTCAATCAGACATTGGATGATACATGGGCTATCGAGAGATATTTCACGGACAAACAATTGGAGACTTTAAGGTCATTAGTCGCAGAGTGATACAACAATTGATGAACATAGTGATCAAGCCAATTCAGGTGAGAGTTCTTAGCAACACTAATCGAATATATGATGAAGATGAAACGTAAACAACTTATTCTTACCTTGACCAGCTTGACTTGTGGCATAGGTTTAGGTTTTTTGATTTCTTTGATACTTTTTCCAAAGAACGACACGAATGTGCAGTCGCCGCCACAAGAAACTACCACTGTTCCATCTGTAGCTGTAGAAACGGACCGTCAAGATTCCGATTCAGTTCCTACAAACCTTGTCGAGATAGTTCAGCTAGAAAAGGTAACAGAGCAACGCATCGCTCTCTACCAGCTGCTCGAAAACAAGAATGGGGAGCAGATTGCCGAATTACTAGGAAGTGCCCTCACGGTCGACAGTTCTGAGAACTTGTACCCTGCTCAAAGAATACTCTTCGCGGAACTCGCACGAATTGAACCAGCAAAAGCCTTAGAACTGATTTGGGAGACAGAACGCGCGCGCTGGCGTACATTACTTGATGAGATAGCGATTCATTGGGGTTTGATAGCTCCTAAGGAAGCTTTAAAGGCGTTTGCGGCATTGAAAGAACCGTGGAGAGGTAGAGCAACAAGAACCGTTTTTGATCACCAACAGAGTTTAAACGAAACGGAGTTAGCTGAACTAGCGGGTTCTATAGACATCACCGAGCAGTTTCTTTTGTGGAAGTATGAAATAGAGCTTGCAGGGGTCATAGATGAACCAAGAAAAGCTTTTGACCTCACGCTACAGGCTGATATTTCATATTTAGATAAAAGCAAAATGCTTACACTGATCACGAATCGATGGATCGAAAGAACAGGTACTGACGACATCAGTGCCAAACTAAATCTTGTGTTCGAGGTGTTCGGCGACACGCGTGGTCTTTGGGCTCCAGTTGTGACCGAAATCACGAAAAACAATCCAAGTTTCGTGTGGGAACAGCTGACCGCTATGTCGTTAGAAATCCAAAAACGGTTTAGTGGATCAATCTTCAGAGAGTGGGCTGCAATCGATCCGAACGCTGCAATACAAGTATTACAGAACAGAGAAATTATGGCTCAGATGGAGTTTTATCGTTATTCGTGTATACGATCGTGGGTTGATGCTGTAGCGGATGAATTTCAAGAACACATCGAACTGCTACCAGAAGCTGACAAGATTCTAGCAATTCGCATGGCAGTCGAAAACCTCGCACACAGCTCACCACCGAACGACGTGCTTGAATTACTTGATCAGTTGAAATCACGGGGATTAAATACCCTCGAAGCAACGGATTCATTTGTGAAAATTTGGTGTCGTAAAGACTTACTCGCAGCACTTGAGTGGGTACTTCAAAACAAAGAACAAGGTCGGTATGACGGACAGTATATGTTGGGAGATGTCTTGGAGCAACTGGCATTATCGGATCCTGAGAGAGCAATGAAAATAGCACTCGAGCAACCTGAGGAGTCTTCACTAGACGTCAACGTTGTGATGAAGCTTCTTAGGTTGGGAGAATTCGACAAAGCACTTACCTTAGCACCAAAGGTACGGAAGAAGCGTTGGTACGGTTCGATATATCACAACGTGGCTTATTCCCTAGTGGGTGCAGGCAGGACTGACGAAGCGCTGGCACTTGCAGAGAAAGTGGAGGAATCGGAACGGACTCGCTTCTATCAAAACTTGGTCTTTCCTTGGTTATACAGCGATCCGGACTCTCTACTCGAACAGTTATCACATTTAGAGACTGCAGAAGTTCGCGCGATCTTCGCCGCAGAAGTTCTCAAAAATCATGAGAATTTTCATTACCTAACAGAAAAGGAGTCAGAGTTTGTTCGGACGTTCATTCCCGATGACACCAACTAACTCGAACAGTCTACCAAGACTTGTTTTCGAGAAATCGTTCCGTACACATTCTTGTGATCGTATAGTATGAAGAATATTCCTACACACAGAATTCTCATCCCGATATTAAGGACATTTTCGACTATATTTGCTGGTTTGGTAATCGGAGCTTCCGCTTCCCTGTTCGTGGTTTGGATTTTTTTCAACGCAACCGAATCTGACTCGCACAAGACTGATCCAGAAAAGGATAGTAGTCAAGTGAATGTGTCGATATTCGGTGACGAATCGATCGGGGTTAATGTGCATACTTCAGATGAACTTAGCTATTCAGACCTTCGCAAGTTAAGTGAGTCTTTTCGAACACTCAGTCCTCGCGAATTGCAGGATTTACTAAAGCAAAGTATTTCCCAACCATCGACATCGCGACTGTTCACGTTTCAACAGACTTTGATTGAGTACTTGGTGGAGAGTTCTCCCGAGGATGCTTTAACAAGTATTGCACAAATTTCGGACAGCCGAAGACATGCATTGCTACGCGTAATATTTGCAAATTGGTCGAAACAGAGTTTAGAACAAGCTCTGACTGCTGTAACTGAACTGTCTCACACGGATCGACAAGTCGCAATCAACACAATCGTAGGAGCTCGTAGTGATCTGACTCTCGAAGAGTTGTCTGAATTGGTGAGCAGATTCAATCTCTCATTGGAATTGTTAATTCGAGAACAAGAACTCAAGACGTATGAGTTATTGGATCAAGAACCATTTAGAGCGATCGAATTGCTTGCCGAGGACGAAATCGATGACAGTCAGCAAATTGAACTGTATCGTCTGATTGCGGAAAAGTGGTATCAATCTGACGGCATGAGCATCATTCTTCAACTCGAAGATGCAAGACTAAGCTCGGGAGTTTTTAGTGAGCTATTTGAGCAGGTCACCGAACAAGATCGTAAGGCAGCGCTTGTTTTGTTCAGTACTGTTGAGGACACTAGACGATCGTCTTTGAGTCATCCGTTGATCGATCATTGGGTCGCAGCTGACGTAGACGACGCATTGCAAGCAATCAAAAGTCTGTCCCAATCGAATTTTCGTAGGTCCATGCTGAGCAGTCTTGCTTATGAATGGGGAAGGAAGGATCCTGCTGCCGTATTGGACCGGTTGATGGAACTTCCACGGTCGGTTAGGGATGATGCGGTATCCACCGCAGCTGGCGAACTTGCAATAGACGGACCTAAAGAGGTGCTTGACCGACTCTCATCATTGCATGATGTTCCTGGTGCAAACGTACCCCGTGCGATTGAGTCGGTAGTAAATACTTGGGCGTCGGCTAACCCTAAACAGGCATTGGATTGGGTACAAAGCAATTCAAAGAAAGGCACATCTAGTCGTGAGCAACTGTTACGTGAGGTACTTCCAGAATTAGCGCTTGTGGCCCCCGAACAGGCGATGACCATAGCAGTTGCCGAATTCAATCCAGCCTTCTATAACAGTTCAAACTTGCAGCACCATGTTATAAGTTCGTTATTATTTGCCGACAAGTTCGACGAAGCAATCGAATTGCTAGACCGGGTTCACGACGCGGTCAAGTTGTGGGAATATCAAGAGGTAGGCCTAGAACTCCTCGAACACGACCGTTTGGACGACACTCTAAGCTTAGCCGATTCACTTACTGACGAGGAGCAGATTGATTATTTCAATCGCGTCGTGTCCGGGGCAGTTATATTTAGTCGTACGTCCGCCGTCCTAGAGCTGATTGCTAAATTGCCCACGACTGAGATGCAGGCAGGAATCGCAGAGCAATTGTTGAGTCAAGAGTATTCGGCGCGGGAATTCACAACAGAACAACTCGAGACTCTTAGAGGGTTCGTGTCGGAGTAAGCAGAGCAGCTAGAGACTCGCATGATCACTCTCGTTCTTTTAATCCACACAGTATTGATAGGTTCCGACCAAGATGAAGCGTTACCGACTCGTAATTACACTTGTGAGTCTAACTGTAGGTGTTGGTCTTGGTTTTCTGATCGCACTTCTATTTTTCCCGTCGAACCAAACAGAGATGAACATTTCTTCGCAATCGACAGGTAGTGTTTCAACTTCAGAGAAAACGCAAGTCAGTAAGAGTCAGGAACCAGCACCAAACAGTCTTGCTACAGTCATTGAACTTGAGAGTCCGACTGAGCGACGTGTAGGACTTTATAAGTTGGTGAATAACAAGAGTTCGAAGCAGATTACAGAATTCATCAAACAAACGTTTGACATTGAGAATGTTCAGAGTTCGTACTCTGTGCAAAGGCTACTGTTTTCGGAATTGGCGCGTATTGACCCTGCCGAGTCGTTAGAGTTAGTGCGGGAAACAGCGCGCATTCGATGGGGACCATTGCTTGATGTTGTTTCTCTTCAATGGAGTATGTTGGCACCTGATGATGCATTGCGAGCATTTTCGGTACTTGAAGTGAAGAGCCTTGGAAGAGTAGAGCGCTCGCTGTGGTCTTTCAACATCAAGATACTCTCGACGTAGATGAACTCGAGGATTTAACCCAATCCTTGAACATCACTGACACATTCGTGAAGTGGACTTATGAAGAACATCTCGCAGCAGTAATCGACGAACCACGGAAGGCATTCAGCTTAGCTTTAGAAGCCGACACTTCATATTTTCATCGACACTACATGCTCTCGCAGATTACAAAGCGTTGAGTTGAAAGAGAAGGTACCGACGACATTAGTACCATGTTGAGTCTCGTGTACGATGTGTTTGCCGATACGAGGTTTCTGTGGAGCTCAGTGGTGAGCGAAATCGCCGCACTCAACCCCGAACTCACTTGGAAGCAGCTTTCATCGATGTCGCTTGAGATTCAGAAGCTATTTGCTGATGATGTTTTCGACGAATGGTTTGAACGCGATCCAGACGCTGCGATAGAGGCGATCAGAACACAAGAATATGTCAGCGCGATGGCGTCAGAAATGTACTCGCACTTGTTAACGTGGATTCGTGGTGTATCAGATCGAATTCTCGAATACATTGAACTAGTCCCCGAGGACTATAAGATGACTGCTATTGAGATAGCAGTTGAGCATTTAGCAGAGAACTCCCCACCCAATGAAATCATCGATTTGTTAACCCAGTTGAGATTAAGAGGATTCAACACCCAAGAAGCAACGTCTTCATTTGTGAGAGTTTGGAGCACCAAAGATCCTTTAGCAGCAGTTGAATGGGCGTCTAAGAACATGGCTCAAGGACCGCGTGATGGACAATGGATGTTGAGAACGGCTTTGGAAAATCTCGCTATTTCGGACCCTGAGAGAGCGATGGAGTTCGCACTGAAACAGCCTGAGGAGCGTCGATTGGAAGATGTAGTGATTCTCGAATTGATGCAACAGGGAGAATTGGATAAAGGTCTTTCATTCTTGCCGCAGATTCGAGAAACTTCGGGTTACCCGTACATATACAACGGTATAAGCTATCACCTTATCGTAGCAGGAAGGATTGAGGATGCGCTCGCGCTTGCAGATCGTCTTGAGGAGGCAGAGAAACCTCAATTCTATAGCCGATTGGTATATCCATGGCTCCGGTTTGAGCTTGAGTCGTTGCTCGAATTCCTACCGAAATTACCAACCGAGGAAACACGAAGGACGATCGCAATTGCCGTGCTTGGGGAACAAGAAAGGTACCCATATTTAAGCGCGAACGAACTGGAATACGTCAGGTCACTTCTTCCCGATGAAACAAACTAGACGAGCACAAGATGTCCTTCGATTCGACAAGAACTCCGTTTTCTCCGCGGAATCAAGTAGAGAATTGAAACCGAGAAAAGCACCAAGACTGTAGCACCAGTGAAAGGACGAACTACTAAATTTAATGCGTTGTCTATTCCGTTAATTGGATTGACGATTGGTTTGGCTGTCGGATTGGGCTCATATTTGCTTTTGTCGCAGGTGCTCAATAATGCGGAAGCTAGAGTGGATTCAAATCACGCTAAGTCAGAACTTAGTCGTTCCGGGACAGGCGAAGACCTTGCTGATTTAGATTGGATTTTTGCTGACGATCTCGACCATTCCGACCTCCTCAAGCTAAGTGAATCTCTAAACACTCTTAGTCAACACGAACTTCTCGAATTGATAGAACGCAGTTCGAAGAAACCTCGAACCGATAGGCTCGATACGATACAAGAGATGTTGGTTGAGCATGTTGCTCAGATCTCGCCTAAAGAAACTAAAACGAGTATAGCAAAATTTTCAGAGCATCAAAGGCGTTCGCTGTTACACGTCATATTCTCTCACTGGTCCGTAGCGAATTTCGACGAAGCTCTCGCCGCGCTAGCGGTATTACCACGATCAGATAGGTCCATAGCCGCTCAAGCTATCTTTGCGGTTCGGAGCGACCTTCCAAGTAGCGATCTATCTTCTGATACGGATAGACTTGGCTTCGAGTCTGAGTTAGCCGCAATCAAGCAAGAACTTAAGATCTACGAGATATTTGACGAAGATCCTTCGGAAGCATTCAGCTTGCTTATCAATGACGAAATCGACGACGGGGAGCAAATAGACTTGTATCGACAGATTGCAGAGCATTGGTACAAAACCGATGGACTAAGCATTGTTTTGCTAATCGACGACGCTCCATTAGGTGGAGGGGTTTTCGGGGAACTCTTTGAACAAATTACTCAGTTAGATCGCGAGGTAGCTCTTATCTTCTTTAGTAGCGTTGAGGATAGTAGACAAAGGGGTCTGGGATATCGGCTCATCGAAGATTGGGTTGTCGAAGACCCTGAATCAGCACTCAATGCTGTCAAGAGTCTACCTAAGTCATTTTTCCGCCATTCAATGTTACGTAGCGTAGCTATTGATTGGGCACAAGAGAGTCCTAATGTCGTATTGGATCGATTGTTGGAAATTCCACGGTTGTATCGAGCTGACGCTCTGTCGGCAGCCGCTACTAAATTCGCCCGGGAGGATCCTAAGGACGCGCTTGAACGAATTGAAGAATTGCGCTCGGTACCAGGTACATATGTGGATAGGGCTGTGGAGTCCATTGTTAGGACATGGTCTGCTGACGCTCCAAAGTTTGCCTTGGATTGGGTTTTATCCTTTGCTAAAGAAGACTCAAAAGAACGGGTAGAGCTTTTGCGCGAGGTACTTCCTAAATACGCATTAGTCGAACCACAACGGGCTATGACGATCGCTATTGACGAGCATACGTCGAGCTGGGTAGGCAATCTAGAGTCGATTGTCATCAGATCTCTACTGTCCGCAGATAGATTCGACACCTCGATTGAATTAGTAGAGTCCGTACGAGATGAGATCAAGCTTTCAGAATACACCTATATTGGTGTTGAACTCATTGAACACAATCGGATGGAAGATACGCTCGCTTTAGAAGACTCGATTGCAGAGAATGACAGATTGGACTACTTTTATAGGGTGGCTTCAAGGGTGTTAATCTGGGAACGCTCGTCTACAGTCTTGGACATGATCGCTAGTCTACCTACGGCTGAATTACAATCAGATGTAGCTAAGAAATTGTTGAACGAAAGAGGAGTGGATGGGGACTTCACCGAAACACAACTCGAAACTCTGAGATCGTTCGTGGCGGAGTAATAGTGAGCCTGACAGTTTTTTTGCTTACTGTTGTACAACTAAGCCTTGAAATGTAAAAATATCGATAACATGATCAAGACGCAGCAAAACCGTCTCCTGCTCGTTCTCGCCAGTCTGGTTGGAGGTGTTGGCTTAGGAGTTTTGATTTCGTTTTTTGTGTTCCCTACGAACAGTACAGACACAAGCGATTCTCCCCTACACACAATCCAGGAATCACCCTCTGCAAACAACAATGAACAAGAGACTCTGGCCAATGTTAGTAGCGATCTCGAAGAAATCATAGTCTTAGAAATGGCTTCAGAGCGACGTGGGGCGCTGTACCAGTTGCTCGAACAAAGAAGTGGGGACCAAGTTGCAGAGTTACTTCGTCAATCGTTGAATCTCGACTACTCCAAAAACCTGTACTCAGTGCAAAGACTACTCTTTGCTGAATTGGCGCGTATTGACCCAGAGAAGTCGTTGAATCTTGTTTGGGAGACCGCGCCAACAAGGTGGAGTACATTTCTCAACATTGTGGCAATGCATTGGGGCATGGTCTCGCCAGAAGAAGCATTGCGAACTTTTTCGTTATTCGGTGAACCTTGGAAGAGCCAAGCAATCGAAGCGGTCTTCGATAATCAAAGAAGTTTCACGGATACCACCATCGCAGAAGTAGTACAGACGCTAGATATCGCTGATCACTTTGCAAGGTGGAATTATGACACTCAACTCGAAGCAGTGATTGACGAACCACGATCCGCGTACAACTTAGCGACAAAAGCTAATACTTCAGAGTTTCATAAGCGCAGCATGCTCTTAGACATTACGAATCGCTGGATCGAGCGCGCTGGAACAGACGACATCAGTTCCATGCTGAGTCTCGCTTACGAAATTCTCAATGAATCAAGAGGTCTTTGGATACCTGTCGTCACGGCAATTGCAGCCATGAATCCGGAGCTCGCGTGGGAACAACTATCATCCATGCCGACTGAATTGCAACAGCAATTTAAGAGGTATGTCTTTAAAGTATGGGTTGAGCACGATCCAGAAACTGCGATCCAGACCATCACTACCAAAGAGTACGTGGATGCCGAGGGTTCAAACTTCTACTCAGTACTGATACCCTGGATTCGTGCTGAGGCGGATCGCTTACTTGAAAACCTTGAGCTCGTACCGGAGAATTTCAAGACATCGGCAATTAACTTAGCTGTCGATCACCTCGCAAAAAGCTCACCACCGAGCGAAGTGATTGAGTTGTTAGCGCAGTTGAAATTGCAGGGCAATATCGTGGATGATGCAACTGAAGAATTGGTAAGGACTTGGAGTCTCGACGACCCTATTGCAGCGTTTGAATGGGCACTGGAAAACATGGACCAAGAAAACTGGATGGTGCAGAGGACGATTGAGTTCGCGCTGGGAAGACTGTCGTTGTCAAATCCAGAGAGAGCTATGGAGTTGGCACTTGAGCAGCCTGCCGACATGGCACTTGAACAGGGCGTAGTGATGACTTTATTAAGACAGGGAAAATTCGACAGTGCTCTATCGCTCATTCCAAAAATCAGAAGCTCGCCAGAGTCTCCACGTTATTACGACGGCATAAATCAGTTTCTGATCGTAGGTGGGCGGATTGATGATGTGCTCGCCTTAGCGGACGGTTTAGAAGAATCAGAGAAACGTTTGTTCTACAGCAGTATGGCAAGGCCGTGGGTGCGCTTTGAGCCAGAGTCGTTGCTCGAACGCTTACCCAAATTGCCGACTGCGGAAATGCGAAAGGCGATCGCGCAAAGTGTGTTATCGGAGCAACAGTTTTACCCTTACTTGACCGAAGCAGAGATTGAATTTATTACGTCGTTCGTACCCAAAAAAACAAACTAAACGGAGTACTTACCGATTATCCGAATGTTCGTTTTGTAATTTTCGACACAGCATGTTAAAAGCACGGTTAGACCTTGAATAGTACCAATACGGAATTGAACCGTACCCGCAAAAATAGTCCATCTCTGATTTTGGTGGCTTGCGTTTCTATTGGTTTAGCGGTTGGAGTAACAGGTTACTTGGCCGTGAATTGGATGTTGGACGTTAACAGTGGTGGGTTGGTTCAAACTGTCTCTGATGACGGCAAAAATGGATCGAGTTCGTCTTCGATTGAAAGTGACGAATCAGAACTAGATTGGATTTTCGCCACGGAAGTGAGACATACCGAACTGCATCACATACTTACGGTACTCAAGACTTTAAATCAGCATCAATTAAAGGACTTAATAGCGAAGAGTTCGACCCAAACTTGGACACCTCGACTGTATACGGTTCAAGAGATGTTGATCGAACTCTTAATTCAAGTATCGCCTAGAGAAGCAATCGCAAGTCTCGAACAATTTCCAGAGCATCAAAGACTCTCATTGTTAGCGCTGGTATTTACACATTGGTCGGCGACGAACATTGAAGACGCTATTTCGGCGGCCGTTGAATTACCACAGCCAGATTTGAATGTCGCATTAAGAACCATTTTCGAACAGCGGAGTGATCTCTCTACCCAAGAATTTTCTTCGCTGGCGAAAAATTTTGACTTCGAATCTCACTCTGTCGCATGGGAGCGAGAGTTAGCGATCAACGAAATCTTGGATCAAGATCCTTCAAGGGCTTTTGAGTCACTCTTAGAGGACGAAGTCGACGATCGTCTGCAGATAGACCTATATCGACAGATTGTTGAGGAATGGTTTCAGTACGATGGATTGAACATTCTTACGCTACTCTACGACGCACCATTAAGTGATGGAGTCTCAAAAGCTCTCTTTGAGTTGGTTGCGGAACGAGACCGTATAGCTGCGCTGGAGTTCATTAGTAACATTGATGAGAGTAGGAGAACCCAGATCGGTTATTGGTTACTTGATGGTTGGATTAGAGAGGACAGAGAAGAGGCGTTACAAGCAGTACTCGACTTCTCTAAATCGTCTTTTCGCAACTCAATGCTTAGTACTGTGGTTTCGCAATGGGGCCGAGAAGAGCCTAATTCTATCTTGGACCGATTGTTGGAAATTCCCCGGTTATATAGACGTGATGTAATGACTGCAGTTGCCGGTCAGTTTGCACGACAGGATCCCATACAAGCACTTGAGCGAATCGAAGCGTTTCGTTCAGTTCCTGGTGCGAACGTCGATCATGCAGTAGAGATGGTGCTTGTTTCGTGGGCGAACGCCGCGCCAGAGGCTGCAGTTAAATGGGTTCTAACCAATACACAAGAAGGCTCGAGAAAACGTATCGAGTTTTTAAGCCAGATAATCTTTTTTTACGCACCCATCGACCCAGAGAAAGCGATGACCATTGCTGTTGAAGAAATTAAACCAGAAAATAGGTGGTACGGTTTAGAACGAAGTGTGATTAGTGCTCTCCTGCAGGAGGAACACTTGGACACCGCAGTCGAATTGCTCAACAAAATTCAAGACGAGAATATGCTCCTGAATACCGCCACAATGGTGGGTGCGGCACTAGTCGAAGCGGATCGCATGGACGATACTCTCTCGTTAGCTGAATTAGTACCCGAAGCTCAGAGAATTAATTACTTTTTTAATATCGCAACAGGATTCTTGTATGATCGGACATCCGACATATTGGACTTGATTGAGAGATTACCGTCAGCAGAACTACAAACGGGTGTGGTTGATCGATTCTTTAATGGTTGGACTCTAGAAAGATACTTCAACTCAGATCAAATTGAAACTCTACGCTCATATGTGGCGGAGTAATGCACGCTCGGTAACATAGAACTTTGTTAAAGGATCAAACTCTACGACCGACAGTCTCTAAGTTTAGGCACTAGATCTTTGCACAGCATTATGAAAAAGAAGTGGGTGATATTGCTCATCGGTTTGACCGGCGAGATTGGACTGGGCCTACTACCTTCTTTTCTGTTACTGCCACCGAATCAAACAATTGAAAGATGGTCTTCTAACGAAAGTACACTACACCCGACTCTAACTAATAGCTTAAGCAGTGGTGCACTCGCCTCGGTACCGAGAGACTTACCAGAAATCATCGGGCTTCAGAGTGTCGTTGATCGACGGTTCGCTCTTTACCAATTATTGGAAGGTAAGAGTGCGAAGCAGATTGCGGATTTACTTTCGCACACATTCACGCTCGAACTCGCCGAGAATTTATACTCGGTACAACACTTGCTCTTCTCTGAACTCGCTCGTCTCGACTCAGAGAAGGCATTGGAGCTGATCTGGGAAACAGAACGCGTACGATGGGGGACTTTACTTGAAATAGTAGCGATACAGTGGAGCGCAATCGCACCTCGCAAAGCTTTGCGGGCATTTTCGTCATTGACAGAACCATGGAAAGGTAGTGCAATCAAAATAGTTTTGCATCATCAGGGTAGTTTGACGGAAGCCGAATTAACTGAAATAGTGGAATCGTTAGACATCACCGATTACTTCGATCAGTGGGTATTTGAAGCTGAACTTGTTAAAGTAATCGACGAACCAAGTAACGCATTTAACTTAGTGATCGAAGCTAACGTTTCAGACTTTCAGAAGCAAACAGCACTCCAGAAGATTACCCGTCGCTGGATCGCGCGCGAGAGTGAGGATAACATCGGCTCTATGCTAAGTGTAGTTGGAGAATTGTTCACTCAAAGATCATATATTCTTTGGCGTCCTGTCGTCGCCGAAATTGTTGCTACCAACCCTACGATCGCTTGGAATCAACTATTGTCCTTGCCCGAGGAAACTGAACAGGCTTTCAGAAATGTGGCATTTAGAGCATTAGCTGATGAAGATCCAATAAACGCTATACGCACCATTACTTCAGATGCATACATGGAGTCTATGAAGTCTGAAGTCAAGTACTTGTTGATAACCTGGGTGAATGTATTATCTGGTCAGGTTCTCGAACATATTGACTTAGTACCGGAGGACTTCCGGAGTTCAGTGGCTCGCGACGCAATTTACCGAATAGCCGAGAATTCTTCACCTAGTGAAGTACTCGAATTACTCGCACAATTTAGACTAATAGGAATTAATACTCAAGAGGCGACGAGTTCATTTGTAAATATTTGGAGTCGAAGGGATCCTGAAGCTGCAGTGCAATGGATACTTGAAAACATGGATCAAGGTACCTTTAATGGTCGATGGAGGTTGCGGTATGGCTTGGAACAACTAGCGCTTTCCGATTCAGCCAAAGCAATGGAGATTGCACTCAAACAACCGGTAGAGAGTGCGGTAGAAGATGGTGTTGTCTTAGCTCTACTCAGAGAGGGAAGAATCGACGAAGGAATGGCACTGTTACCGCAAATTCGAGACTCTGCTAATCCGTATGTTTTCAATAGAGTGAGTGATTTTCTCATAGAAGCCGGTCGGATCGATGACGCGCTTGCACTAGGAGAGACTCTCGAGAAGTCAATGAGACCGAATTTCTATCGCCGGTTGGTTTGGCCATGGCTGCAAATTAATGCTGAGTCGCTTCTTGAAGAACTTCCACAAATGGACAATGTTGAGATTCGAAGCATGATTGCAATTGGCGTGTTGCAGCAAGAAGATTATTTGTCAGAGGCAGAGCTCGAAATGGTTCGTGCTTTTGTACTCGACGAATCCAATCAGTGACAGTAGGCACTAACAATCGTGTTGACTGTTGAAGCAAAGAAACGGACGATTTGGATTTGTCATGAGTAGCGCGCCAAAAGGCAATGAGTTCCCCTCGAGATTCAGTGTGCGCACGACTCTACTCACCGGATTGTTGATTGGAGTAGTGGTCGGCGTCGTTGTATATTCGATCATTGTTTGGACAACTCGCTCTTCGAATTTCAGCATGGGTTCGTCTCCTTACACGGTCGATTCCACGGATACGCAGAGGCTCGCTAGTGGATTTGATACGATTTTTTCCGATGAACTTAGCCAATCGGACTTTTTTGGATTGACAGAGTCACTGAGTACTCTCAATCAGCACGACTTGAAGAAATTAATCAAGAAAAGTTCAAATCTTCCCTGGCATACCCGCCTTTATACACTACAGGAGATGTTGGTCGAGTTCTTAGTCCACATTTCTCCTGAGGAGGCTTTAGCAAGTTTAGTCGATTTTGACGAACACCGACGACTCGTTCTTCTACGAGTAGTGTTCGCATGTTGGTCCAAAGTCAACTTAGAACAAGTGTTATCGGCCACGACTGAACTAACACAATCGGAACAACATTCCGTATTGCGCGCCATTTTTGCAGAACAGAACAGTCTATCCAGCGAAGAGTTGCTTTCGATATCGAGCACACACAGTCTCGAATCTGAGTTAGTAGCGTGGCATAGAGAACTCGAAGCATTTGAGCTATTGGATCAAGAACCAGCTAAAGCACTAGATTTACTAGCTAATGATGAAATCGATGATTTTCTACAAATGGATTTGTATCGGCAGATTGTGGATAAGTGGTATCAACTCGATGGAATGAACATTATTCCTCAAATCGGAAACGCAAGATTAAGAGAAAGTCTTTGGAACGAACTTTTCGATTTTGTAACTGGACACGATCGTGTTGTCGCACTTGATTACTTATTCGGAGACAGCGAGCGAATTTTTCGACCAGGGCTAGCGCAACACTTAATCAACTATTGGGTAAACGATAATGCAGAAGAAGCGTTTCAAGCGGTTCAAGATTTACCCAATTCTCAATTTCGAAATTCGATGATGCAAACGTTGGTTTATGCTTGGGCGGAAACAGATCCTAACACCGTATTGGAACGATTGATGGATATACCTCGGTTCTATAGGAGCAGCGTATTGTCCGCGGCTGCTGCGGAACTTGCATTGGACAGTCCAAAGGATGTACTTGACCGAATCTCATCTTTTCGGTCACTGCCAGGCACGAATTTACGTAGTGCTACACGAACCATCATTCGAAACTGGTCGGATGATGAACCGAAGCAAGCGTTGGAATGGGTACAGACAAATACGAAAAAAGGATCAACATTTCGTAATAACCTATTGAGCGAAGTTCTTGGAGAGTATGCTCTTGAAGAACCGGAACAAGCTATGAAAATAGCTGTTCAAGAATTTATCTCAGACGATGTATACCCGAATCTAGAGTCGAGCGTTATTCGTTCACTGTTGTACGCCAACCGGCTAGATACAGCTAAGGAATTACTAAGCCAGGTGCGTGGCGAGAATCGGGTATCGCAAACCATTGACGTCGGCATCGAATTTGCCAAGAAGAATCGGATCGATGAGGTTATAACGCTGAGCTCCTCGATTCCCGAGGAGCGGAACTCGTATTATTTCTACCAATTAGTATCACGGTTGACAATTTACGATCGAGCTTCCGAAATTATGGAAGTGATTTCAAAGATACCGAACACCGAGGTACAGTCCGATGTTGCGGAGCAATTGTTGAGCGCCGGTTATGGAGATTCAACTTTCACAACTGAACAAGTCAAGACTTTACGGGTATATGTGTCCGAATAGTCTCTACGTTAATAAATAAGCTACTGTATTGAGCACTTTGATCGCAATTAGTGGTGATTGTTAGACGGTAAGATTGGACAAGAGTTCTTTCTCTTGCCAGCTCCACACATGAGCTTGATTTTCATGACGCGTCGAATTTGTTAGTGCTTATAATATATGAACATAATATCACGTAATTCACTTTGAACTATTCAGGCTGTACAAGGGCATTAATGCAGACAAATATCTCTAGGACTGAAGTTCAACAAGAACGAGCGACAGGATTTGCTAGCTGTATTTCCATCAACGTATTGGTACGGCAGTAGATCAAATGTTGTTTGAAGAGGATACGGCCGCGCTAACGGTTAAAGAAGCTAGCGTCGTCGCGTCGAAGGTGACGCAAACGCGGATTACGACCGAGAACATACATTACCTTATACGCTATGGCGTACTCAAACAAATTAGAGAGACGTCCGGTGGCTATGTCTTAGATCAAGACGAAGTCATCACGTACTTCGAAGAACGCTTGCAACGTCTAAAAGAAGGCTTTAAAAACTCGTTCTCGTGCGACCTGAACTGGCGATTGTCGTTCGCTGAGTACAGAGAATCAGAGACTACTAAGCATGTCCATCGTATCCATCCCTACAAAGGAAAATTTATTCCACAGTTGGTCGAATATTTTGTCGACTCTCATACCGATGAGTTTAAGACAGAGTCATACTTTCGACAAGGAGATGTGATTCTAGATCCGTTTTGTGGGAGTGGTACAACGTTAGTTCAATGTAACGAATTAGGGATTCACGCACTTGGGGTCGATATATCGGAGTTTAATGCGCTGATTTCGAACTGCAAGTTAGCTGACATTGATCATTCGCAACTAAATGCTGAAGCCCTGAAAATTAATACGCTGTTGGAATCGGACGAGACGAGTATCAAGGCTCGGATTTTGGAGAGTGAGCTCAAAACGCTTTTGAGTGAATTTAATAAGCAACACTTTCCTAGTCCTCATTTTCGACGTGCTGTCTCGGAAGGCGACATCAAGGAAGATATCGTTGGACACGAACACGCTTTAGAGTTTTGTAAGTGCTTCTATGAACTCTGTGATAAGTACTCAATTGACTTTACGGTTAACGAAGATAGCAAAAGATTTTTAGATCGCTGGTTTGTCGCTACGATTCGGCACGAATTGGCACTATTAAGACAGCAAATTTTCGAGATCACTTCGCTTCCTATTCGCAATCTGCTGAGCCTCGTGTTGACCCGTACTGCCAGATCGGTTCGAGCAACAAAGCACTATGACCTAGCCACGCTAATTCAACCGATTCAAAGACCGTACTACTGCTCAAAACACTATAAGATTTGCACACCAAAGATTACGTTGCATGGCTGGTGGAAACGATATCTTGAAGACACTGCTCGGAGATTGGTTGAGTTCAAATCACTTCGAACGGATACATTTCAAGAATGTGTAGTTGGCGACTCCAAAAATTTAGACTTCATAAACAAACTACGCAATAGTCAATTGACGCAAAAAATTTCGGAGCAAAAATTTCAAGGGATTTTCACTTCGCCACCTTACGTCGGTCTTATCGACTACCATGATCAGCACGCATATGCATATGAGATTCTTGAACTCCCAAGAAGGGATGAGTTCGAGATAGGGTCATTGTCCAACGGTCAGCGAAAAGAAGCTAGAGAACAGTACGTGGACGAGATTGCAGAAGTATTTAAGAACGTTAAACCTTACTTAGCTGAAGACTTTAATGTCTTCATTGTGGCGAACGACCGATTCGGTCTGTATCCCAAAATTGCCGAGAAAGCGGGTTATTCACTCGTGAACGAATTTAAACGACCGGTTTTGAATCGAGCAGAGGGCATAAAAGGTAAGTACTTGGAATCAATATTTCACTTAAGAGGGAGTACGTATGCTTCCGGCTCGTGAGATAGAGGAACTTCTTTGTCAAGTTATCGAGTCCAAAATCAGGAGTTTAGATCAGACCAAAGTTTCGTACAAACCGTTTTACACACCGCTACTGGGCACAGGAACACTGTTAACTCATCAAATTGTTCAAAGTATTCTTACCACATTTGGAATGTCGGTGTTTGAGAAAGTTGCATGTTTAGTCGCGAGAGACAATTTTGATGAAGTGATCTCGCAATTTAAACTGAACAAGACGTTGTCTAAACGCGCGAGTGATAAGGTCTCAAACATGATAGACGACTTGAGGAATAAACGAGTCGCCCCGAGTGCAGTCGATGAGTACAAAGTACTTCGGAACTCGACCATGTCCTTGTCCGACAGTATTGAACGTGACACTGTTATGGTAGACCTGTTCCTACGTCGTGGTCGAGACTTGTACTTAATAGACCTAAAGACAGTCAAACCGAATAAGAGTGGTATTCTCGATTACAAGCGTCAAATTCTTGAGTGGGCAGCACAAGGGTTTGCGCAATTTGGGACAAAGTACAACATTCAGAGTGCTGTTGCTATGCCGTATAACCCTTTCCATCCTGAACCTTACCTGAGATTTAATATCGACAAGATTTTTGATATTGATGGGGGGCAACTACTGGTGGGTGAAGAGTTTTGGAATTTCGTAGCTGGTGCTGATGCGTTTGAAGAACTTGTAGCAATATTTGAACGGGCTGGATCGAAGGTGAGACCAAAACTTCAAGAGTTGTTCGATCATCGATAACGTGCACCACAGATTCGACAGTCGCCAGGCTACTCTACGAGCAAGTCGAACAAATCTAGTGTGTCTGCTCAAGAGAGACCGGAACTACGACTTTATTTGGATATTGCGAGACGTTCAAAACTTCATCCAGCTAGGATGGAAAAATCTGCGTCGCAGTAAATCGTTTTGCACAGTAAGACAATTTTCGTGCAATTAACTTGCACACCCGTAAACATGCGGTAAAATTTATCGTTTGTTTGGAACGATCACAACTGGAGTTTTTATGCTACAAAACCTTTCACCCTTGAGTTTGAGCCAAAGCCGAGAGACTGTATCGATCCAAAAGAGACCAAGTACACATTGAGCTAACGCCCGCGAGGAGAACACATCAGCAAAACACCTGCAGGCTCTAAATTTGAGCGTGCGACTCTTAATGAGGACATAGACGCTCCACAGGTGCGTTTGATTGACAAGGACGGTGAGCAAGTAGGTATCGTGCCACGATCACGAGCCTTAGCGGAAGCGAAAAAAGATGGGCTTGACTTGGTGTTAATCGCGCCACAATCAAATCCACCGGTCGTAAAAGTACTTGACTACAGCAAACATCTCTTTGAGCAAAAGAAATATATCTCTGCAAACAAGAAAAAGCAGAGAAATACACAAATCAAGGAAGTAAGGTTTCGCGTAAATACCGGAGAGAGAGACTACCAAACAAAGACACGCAACATTGAACGTTTTCTGAATGACGGAGACAAAGCTAAAGTCAGCTTAAGGTTCAAAGGGCGTGAGAGCTTACACCCAGAGATCGGGCTTAAGGTTTTGGAGCGGTTGCAAGACGACTTGAGCGAGAAAGCAACTGTTGAGCAACAACCGAAGTTTGAAGGGACTCAACTTGTAATGGTGTTCGCACCTGTAAGTACGAAAAAGAAAAGATAAAAATAATGCCAAAGATCAAAACCCATCGAGGAGCCGCCAAACGTTTTCGGCGGACTGCAAACGGGTACAAACACAAGCGCACTGGAAAGAATCATCTTCTTTCCAAGAAGTCGCAACAACGTAAACGTCAATTACGCGGTTTTAAGAATCTTTCAGAGAGTGATGTCGCTAAGGTCGATGATTTACTTCCTTACGACGCGAGATAAGCCCGAGGAGTATCGGTGACTAGAGCAACAAACAGTGTAGCGTCGCGAGCTCGACGCAAGAAAGTCTTACGGCAATCGCGTGGCTACTACGGCGCGCGCAGCAGATCGTTCAAGGTTGCGAAGCAAGCAGTAATCAAAGCAGGTCAATACGCGTATCGCGATCGACGACAACGTAAAAGACAATTTCGTTCTTTGTGGATCATCCGTATTAACGCGGCCGCACGCGAAAATGGCATGACCTATGGGCAGTTCATGCACGGACTCAAGAAAGCAAATATCAATTTAGATAGGAAGGTGTTAGCAGATCTCGCATATCACGAATCTGCGTCGTTTACCCACTTAGTTTCGCTAGCGAAAAAAGCAGTCGCAAACTAATCGTTGCGATTGATTCGCGCAACGCATCTTCCGCTACGTCCTTACTATATTGCTGGATGTAGCGAACCGCCACCACACCAAAGGAAAATCAACGGCTTTCTTCGTTTATGGGTTCACTAAACGACACTTTCGACAGTACTCTTCGTTCGGTTCAGTCTGCACAGACTGAAAAAGAGCTGGCGGACATTCGCGTTCAAGCTCTTGGTCGCAAGGGAACGATAACGCTTGCCTTACGTGGATTAAAGGACCTTTCACCAGAACAACGTCCTGTTGAAGGTGAGAAGATCAATCGGTACAAAAAGTCCATTGAAACCGCACTCGAACGACGCCGGAACGAACTTGAGGCTGGAATTGGGGAGCAAAAAGCAGCCCTCGATGGGATCGACATTTCCTTACCGAGCAGAGCAAGATACAAGGGTAGTTTACATCCTGTTACTCAAGCTCTCACTCGAATTGAAGATATATTTCTCAACGCAGGCTACGACGTTGTTCATGGGCCAGAAATTGAAGACGAATATCACAATTTCGAAGCGTTGAACATACCGGCCGGGCATCCAGCTCGCGACATGCACGACACTTTTTACTTAAAAGACGGACAGGTACTACGTACACACACTTCACCGGTACAAATACGAACCATGGAGAATAGGGAACCGCCGATTCACATTATCTGCCCGGGACGAGTCTATCGTTGCGACTACGATCGTACTCATACGCCCATGTTTCATCAGATCGAAGGACTAGTGGTAGATCGAGGTGTGAGTTTTGCGCATCTGAAGCATACCGTCATCGAATTCATACACACTTTTTTTGAAGAATCTGTAGAGGTACGATTTCGCCCGTCGTATTTCCCATTCACTGAACCCTCAGCCGAGGTAGATGTGAAGGGTGCTCACGGTTGGAGTGAGGTCATGGGGTGCGGGATGGTGCACCCAAGAGTACTCAGTATGTCAAACGTGGATCCCAAGGAGTTTAGTGGGTTTGCTTTTGGATTTGGTGCCGACAGACTTGCGATGCTGAAGTTCGGTATTAGGGACTTACGTATGATGTTCGAAAACGACCTTCGTTTTCTTAACCAATTTCGATGAGGTGAGAAAATGAAGATTACGACAAGCTGGCTAACTCGACTGATAAAGCACGACTGCGACGATACGGAGTTGGTGAACCATTTCAATTCTCTCGGACTTGAGGTAGACGCTGTCTATAAAGCACCGGTTCCTTTTTCCGGCGTCGTAGTGGGGTCTATAGAAAAGCTCGAACAGCATCCAGAGCGTGAAGATTTGTTGGTCTGTACTGTTCTATCTGACAGTAAGCGCAACGAAACGGTCCAGGTTGTATGCGGGGACCAGACGTTGAAATTAGAGGAAAGAGTGGTACTAGCTCAAGATGGTGCCACACTTCCCGACGGTAGAGTCATCAAGAAGACCAAGATTCATGGAGTTGAATCGAATGGCATGTTATGCTCGGGTCGGGAGCTAACCATATCACCAGTTCACGAGACAGTTTGGCGGTTAAGTAGCGATCAAGGTCAGATTGGTAAATGTCCTGGCGATGCACTACTTTGGAACGACAGTGTTTTGGATTTGGATCTTACACCAAATCGCGGAGACTGTTTTTCAGTTGTGGGATTAGCACGAGAACTAGCGTTAGTTGTCGACACGGACTATGAAAATCCTCTCACAAGTGATTCCGCTCCGGTACCACAGACGCACTCCGATCGAGTGTCAATTGAAGTTCAAGCTCCTGAAGCGTGTCCAATATATCACGGTATCGTAGTAAAGAACGTACCACAAGACACCTCTAACCTATATCGGCTTCGAAAAGACTTGACTTGCTGCGGTTTACGACCGGTGAACTATGTGGTTGATTGTCTGAATTACGAACTACTTGAAACTGGTCAACCCACCCATGCGTTTGATCTCGAAAAGGTCAAGGATGGGATCGGCGTGCGGTTCGCACGAGCAGGAGAGAAGATTCTGCTTCTGGACGGTACTGATGTAACTCTCGATGCATCAACACTCGTCATCGCTAGTGGAGACAAACCCGTTGCAATCGCAGGAGTTATGGGAAGTCTGGATAGTGCAGTCTCAGACGATACTAAAGACATACTTCTGGAAGTCGCTTATTTCACTCCTGATGCAGTACGGGGAACAGCAAGAAAATATGGCCTTCAGTCCGAAGCGTCATTGCGTTTTGAACGGGGAGTGGATTTCTCTATTCAACCACAAGCTCTTCGTCGCGCCTGCCGGAGATTGGCGGCCGAGGCACCTTCGAGTTCTTCAGAAAACGACAATGCTCCCAAATTCGGTCCGGTGGTAAGTGTGGTCTCTGAAAGTCATCTACCCCCGCGACCTGAGATTCTTCTCCCGATTGAGTTTCCTCAACAGCGGATCGGATATGCGCTAGACGCAGACAAAATGAACCAGATGTTTGAAGGACTGGAGTTCGGCTTCAGACAAGATGACAAAAGGTGGTGGATCACGCCCCCTCCGCATCGGTACGATATCGAAATTGCTGAAGATTTTGTAGAAGAAATTTGTCGAATTTACGGCTACGACAACATCCCAAGTCAGCCGTTACAAGCAACAGTGCACTTACAAGGTTCAAAACGAATTCGAGGAGACTCTCGAGAACTTCGAGCAAGTTTAAGCGCATTGGGCTACAACGAGGCTATGACCTATAGTTTCATTCGCGAGGACGCAAATGAAATGTTCAGTAATAACAAGAAAATACCTGAATTAGCTAATCCTATATCTCTTGATAGATCGGTTATGCGATGTTCGATTATTCCAGGTCTTCTTTCAGCGGTCGCTTACAACACCGCCCGTCAGGAGAGTGCCCTTCGTCTGTTTGAATATGGTCAGTGTTTTGATTATGTCAAGTCCGGTAAATTACACCAACGAGATAAGGTCGCTGGCGTGTTGCTAGGAACACGACATCCAGAAAGCTGGGCGAGTAGTCGAGAGAGTATCGATTTCTACGACGTTAAAGCCGATTTAGAGTCCTTGTTGCGCTACACCAAGGTTGATTTCGACTCGGTAGATTGCAAGTGGCTTCAGTCTGGCCATGGCGCAAGCGTGAAAGTGAAGGATCAAATTGTTGGAGTGGTTGGAAAATTAAAACAGAACATCGCCCGAGAGTTTGAGATAGATCTAGACGTGTTTGCGTTCGAACTTGACGCTACGTTATTGCTTAGATCGGAATACTCTCACTTCGCAGAATTTAGTCCGTTTCCATCTGTCCGACGCGATTTAGCATTCGTATTAGATAAGTCCGTGACAATTCGAGAGATTGAAACCGTGGTGAGAGAATCTTTAAATGGCTTGTTATGGGATTTTGTCGTATTCGACGTCTTCGGAGGTTCTCAGTTTGCGGACAATCAACACAGTGTCGGTATTGGCATTACGTTGCGCCATCAATCCAAAACGTTGCAAGACGAAGAGGTGAACAAACTAATCAATGAAGTTGTGGACAAAATTACGACTCAATTTCATGCAAAATTAAGAACCTAGAAGAATTTGGTGGAATTACATTGACCACAAAGAAGGAAGTGGTTACTCGAGCAGCACTGGCGCAGCGAATACATGATGAGCTGGGAATTCCTTTTACCGAAGCAAGCTCTATCGTGGATGACTTTTTCGAAGCGATTACTTACGGATTAGAAACGAGGGACTCGGTACAGCTTAAGGGTTTCGGGAAGTTCGAAGTACGTGAGTGGAAAGGACGTTTGGGCCGCAACATCAAAACTGGCGAGACGGTCAAAATCGAACCGAGTGCCAAAGTTCACTTCAAACCAAGTCGGACGTTAACAAAACGGATCGCGAAATATGCCGGACCAGGAATCGAGTAAGACCTCTCAAGATCGCTACTACACGATCGGCGACGTTAGCTCGTTATGTGACGTAAAACAACATGTGCTCCGTTACTGGGAGACGCAATTTGAACAACTCCAAAAATTAACTCGTTTGAATGGTCGTCGATATTACACCAAGAGTGATATCGACTTCATCCATGAATTGAAAGAGTTGCTTTATACGCGAGGGTTCACGATTAGTGGCGCGCAAAAGCACTTAGCGACGCGAAGAAAAGAACCCGAGACGAAAGATCTAACTGACGAATCGCAGTCTACGATAAAGTCAGCGATCGAAGACTTGCAAGATGCTAAGCAGATCTTGAAGGAAATTTCATTCGAGTAATATCTACTTAGAAGGGTCAAATACTCTGTAGATACTTCAATCTAGACATCGGGACGTGGCGCAGTTTGGTAGCGCACATGACTGGGGGTCATGTGGTCGCCGGTTCAAATCCGGCCGTCCCGACCACTACTACACTTAATGTGCCTATCAACTAGTCGATAACACCTTGTCCGCCGTCCTCCATCTTTTCAGGACGAGACCAGTAGCGAAATTGTGGTGTCCACTTGTCTTCTTTTATACCTGCTAAGGCAAATAGGTGCCACATGGCACAATACACGTCGCCGGGTCCGAACAAGCAAGCGTTCTTCTTGAAAATTTGATCTCCTTTGCGGACATAGACTGCTCCTCCTGGAACATTGCCGTACTCACCCAAGGTGGTGTGATCTTTCGCGTAGTCGCAATTTCGATGTGACGCAATATTGAAACGCCAGCCCCGGGAATTTGCGAATCTCCTTTGTGTGTCGGGATCGTTCTTGGACACCAAAACAACTGACATTGCAGTTTCGAGATGGGGTAAGAAACCGTTGATGCCGTCTGCCCAAATCGTACAGTAACGACACCCATCTCCCATGTTATGAATAACGAATAGCGTGTCTTTATTACCGAATAGGTCATTTAACGTTAAATTTCCGAATTCTGTTTCAAACGTGTAATTCGGTACGGGCTCGGACTCTGCTTCGTTTGCGATTTGGAGTTCCTTCAGCTTAGTGGTAAGTTCTCCGATTTGTTTTTCAAGTGCTTGTATTTCAGGTGTACTCATAGATGGTCTTCGATGTGGATTTAAGAATTAATTGTCCAATCTTTTACATAACTAACCGTGCGAACCCACGATCGTCAGTATGGAAGAGTTGGGGAAACCATATGGTTGAACTTCGAAATTTTATGAATTGGAATTGCGCAGTTGGTCACGTCTTTTGATTCATCAGTGAATCGACCGTTAACAGTCAATGTTGGTTAAATTACACGTTCTTCTTGCTCCTCATTAAACGATTGCAAGTCTTACCGCACGGATCCTAAAATAAAATATGGAATACACTTCCTGAAGTTTCGACAACGTGGTAGTAGGAGTGTCCAATCAACTTTTATCAATATGATTTAGACGACAAATTCTTTGACGAACTCTTTGCGGAAGATGGCTCACCACATCCCCACAACCATCATCTACACAAACATCTCACTGCCACATCCGTTGAAGAACTAGAGAGCATTCAAGAGCGCGTTACTCGAACCTTCTCTAGTCAGTCGATCTCTTTCACGCTCTACGGTGAAGATGAAACCACAGAGCGCATCATTCCCATCGACTGTATCCCTCGAATAATCCCTTCTTCTGAATGGGATGTACTTGAGGCAGGATTGATTCAACGAATCGCTGCTCTGAATAAGTTCATTGTGGATGTTTATGGACCTGCGCGAATTTTGGAAGATGGTGTAATTCCAATTGATCATGTTCGCGGTTGTCCACAGTACCGAATCGAAATGCAAGGTGTCTCGATTCCTCTAGATGTCCCTGTAGGAATATGTGGTACGGACCTTGTGCGAGTGAATGATGGCTTTCGTGTGCTTGAGGACAACCTGCGCGTACCCTCGGGCGTATCTTACATGATCGCTAATCGACAGGCTACGAAGACTAACTTTCGGGAACTGTACCGAAGATATCGAGTGCGCGACGTAGAGAAATATGGTACATTGCTCTACGAAACTCTACGTGAATTTGATCCAAACGGATCCACCGATCCATGTATCGTATTGCTAACGCCAGGTGTATTTAATGCTGCGTTTTACGAGCACATGTTTCTTGCAGATGAGATAGGGGCCGAATTGGTCGAGGGACGCGATCTTCTTGTAAATGACGGTTTTGTGTACATGCGTACGACTTCTGGATTGCGCAAAGTCGATGTGATCTACCGGCGTATTGACGACGACTTCATAGATCCGTTGTTTTATCGAAGAGATTCCATTCTTGGGGTGCCGGGTCTCATGCATGCGTACCGAAAAGGCAATGTTGCACTTGTCAATGCGCCGGGTACAGGAATCGCTGACGATAAGTCGATCTATGCATATGTTCCAGACATGATCAGGTACTACTTATCAGAAGACCCTATCCTACAGAACGTCGAAACTTATCTTTGTCGAGAACCAGAAGATTTGGAGTATACCTTAGACAACCTAGAGCAATTAGTCGTCAAACCAGTCGGTGGTTCAGGAGGTTATGGTCTGTTCATCGGAGCGGAAAAGACTGCAGCAGAGCGAGACGCATTCAGCAAGCAATTGCGCGAAAATCCGGAAAACTACATTGCCCAACCGATATTAGCAATATCACGAGCACCTTGTTGGATTGAACGCAACATAGAACCTCGGTGCGTCGATCTTCGCCCCTTCATTCTGACCGGACAGGAATCGAGGCTCGTGGGTGGAGCGTTTTGTCGCATCGCATTACTGAGGGGAAGTCTTGTCGTAAATTCGAGCCAAGGCGGCGGCGCTAAAGACCTCTGGGTGGTAAAAAACTGATGCTTGCTCGTAGCGCGCATGGGTTATATTGGATCGGTCGTTATCTAAAACGCGTCGAACACACCAGCCGTTTAATGGAACTACAGATGAATGCGCTCGTAGACTGTACCTGGGATCAGATTCACTTCGGGTGGCTGAGGCTTTTTAGACATTTGAAAACATCACCGCAAAATGAAGAATTGGTCAATTGGGAAGAACATGGTGATTCTTGGGGTCTAACCGACTCTTTTGCGCTCGCCGACGAACTATCGTTCGTCCTAGAAAATGAGTCTTCGATTCTGAGTTGTTTCACCATGGGTCGTGAAAATGCGCGGCAAATGCGCCATTGCATCAGTTCGGAAATGTGGATTTGCTTGAACAAAGCATATTTCGAAATACGTGACTTGAGTATTGAAGACATTTGGACCAAAGATCCGATGCAGTTCTATGCAAATCGCGTGCAGGACGTTAATACGTTCATGGGAGTGTGTGCAGCGACACTGTACCGAGATGAACGTTGGGAGTTTTTGCAGATCGGTCGTTTAATCGAACATGCACAGTTGATGCTAGCGCTTATGTCGTTTCAGAATAAGTCCGCTGACAGCGACGAATTCGAAGATCTGGAGCACTATGACTGGTGGAGTTTGCTACACTGCTTTCAAGCCGATGAAGCATATCAGCATTATTTTGGCGCGAAAGTCCAACCAGAGCTCGTTATGAATATGTTGGTTGCTGACCAGCTATTGCCGAATTCGATTGACTTTTCGTTGAATCAGATTGCTGACCGGCTGTCCGCGCTCGGAGAGGCTCCTGCGAACCGGCATGGAGCGATGGCTAATCGCTTCATAGGGCGACTTGTCTCCTTAATACGGTTCGAGTGGCCCGATGCGGAAAACAAGACGCGCATGCTAACGTTGGCCGAAAGTCTCGCCCTGAAGTTGCACGAACACATCACTGCGGCTTGGTTTAACTATGAAGTAGACGACAGTGTTCGATTTTGACTCAAAACAGAAATTTGTTTCGTACGAAATCGTGCATCAAACGACCTACAGCTACGAACACAAGAAACGTTCGAGTGTTATGACTGTTTGTATGCAGCCGAAAGCAACATCATGGCAATATCTCGATCACTATCAATTGGCGACCACACCGGAGAGTAGGATAGACGTCGACGTTGACCCGTTCGGTAATACTCGGCATTTCTTTGACATTCACCGTCCGCACAACAAACTCACTGTAACAAGCAACGCACGAGTCCGATCTCAGTTTAATGAAGTGAACGAAACAGCTGAACACGACGATTGGGATTCTCTGGCAAACCTACATACCAAATTAGAGTTTTGGGATTTTCTCCTACCCACCGATTTAACTCGTACCAAGAGTGACCTCGACCGTTGGACTGATCATCAAGGCGGAATCGACAAGTCCAGCCCTTGGTCGTTTTTAAAGTCTCTGGAACATCGTCTTTCCGAAGTAATTCGATATCGTCCAGGTGCGACTTCTATCGACTCGACGGTAGATGACTTGTTACGACACCACGAGGGAGTGTGCCAAGACATATCGCAACTCATGATCGCGATAGCGAGATCAAAGGGTATTCCAGCCCGCTATGTGTCAGGCTACCTGTATGTAGCACCAAACGCGACGCGGCGACTGGTTGATAACGCGACGCACGCGTGGGTAGAGTGTTATTTGCCGTCCAAAGGGTGGTGTCCGTTAGATCCAACCAATCCTCAGGGAGCTCCTGAGACTCGCGTAACCGTAGCATATGGACGGGACTATCGGGACGTACCCCCAATACGCGGGATAACCTTCGGCGAAGGCGAGGCGGTAATGGACGTCAGCGTCATGGTGTTTCGGTTATAGTAACTTGAGATCGACCCTGTTCTTGAAAGATCAGGTAAATCCCTAGAATTTACCGCAATGTATGAAACGAATCGTACAACGACACAGTTGTACAAGAGAGAATTCGAACTATGAGCGAATTTGTTGCAAGTCATATTCTTGTTGTCGATGACGAACCCGATTTAGAAGAACTCATGCGGCAGCGCATGCGTCGAGAGGTTCGAAAGGGAGCAGTAACACTGAGTTTCGCACAAAACGGTCGGGAAGCGCTCGACATATTGAGACAAAACAGCGATATCGAAATCGTGCTGTCGGACATAAATATGCCCGTCATGGACGGACTGACCATGTTGGAGAATATTCCATCGATAAACGATAAGCTAAAGACCGTGATGATCTCCGCCTACGGCGACATGAAGAACATTCGGCAAGCGATGAACCGCGGTGCGTTTGACTTTATTACCAAACCAGTCGATTTTGGAGACCTTCGGATCACGATAAATCGGACCTCGGAACGATTTCGTATCGAGCGCGAGCTACATCAAAATCGGGAGAAATTGATCAGTATTCAATCTGAGCTCGCGACCGCTGCAAGCATGCAACAATCCATTCTCCCTCGTTCATTTCCCAGCAACGATCAATACCAAATTTTTGGAAACATGGAACCGGCTCGAGAGGTCGGTGGTGACTTCTTCGATGTGATTCGGTTACCGGACAACCGAGTGGGGTTATGTATCGCTGATGTGAGCGGGAAAGGGATTCCCGCAGCAATGTTTATGATGTCGGCACGTACTTGGATGAGCGGTGCTAGTATTGGGCACCCGTTACCGAGTAAAGTAATTGCAGAAGTTAATAATTTGCTCGAAGAAAGTAACGATTCGATGATGTTCGTAACGTTGCTGTACGGAGTCTATGATCCTGCGACAAACCTCTTCAGTTACGCCAACGGTGGCCACAATCGTCCACTACTCTTTAAGGCGGATGGAACTGTCTCGGAGATCGAAGCGGTACCTGGAATAGCGCTTGGTGTTCATCCAGGCTGTGACTTTGAGGATCAGAGCGTTCATTTGTCTAAAGGCGATCTCTTGCTCATGTATACCGATGGTGTCAATGAGGCCGAGCGCGCGGACGAAGCACTCTTTGGCATGGAAAGGTTGGAGCAAGTTTTTGATGGGCAACCACCTCCGAATGACCCGACCGAGGTAACTCAGCAAGTATTTTCTCGAGTCAGTGAGTTCGTGGAAGGCAACGTTGCCTCGGATGACATCACATGTTTAGCTCTTTGTGTTAAAGAATAATGAAAGCGACCTGCCGAATCCAACTAGAAAATCGCCTCGAAGAATTTCAGCGGTTTGAATCTGCATTCATGGATTTTGCGCGCTTTCAAAATTTAAGCGATGAGGTCATCTACGCGATACAACTATCGGTCGACGAACTCTTCACAAATATTGTTTCATTCGGCTACGACGACTCGGAGACTCACACTGTCAAGTTTGTTATCGACGTCACCGGAGAAGAAATTCGAGTTGAAATAATTGATGATGGCAACCCTTTTAATCCACTTGACGACGCGCCAGACGTGAACTTGGACTTAAGTGTCGAAGAGCGCAAGATCGGCGGTGTAGGAATTCACCTAGTTAAGTCGTTAATGTCCGAAGTCACTTATGTCCGTGATGGAGACTTCAATCGGCTCCGTCTGGTCAAAAAGTTCGAAAATTGAGAAAAATATTTCACCGATTAATCACTGTCGGTGTTGTTGTAGCCTTTGGAGCTTTTGTTCTCGCGCAAGAGCTTGAGTCTCAAGAGTCGGAGACTGAGGTCGAGGACCAAGCAACTCCCATTACCGATAGCTCAGTCGACGTAAGTAGTTCACCAGGTATCTACCCAGATCGAGTAGTGTTTGGACAGTCCTGTGCGTTGACTGGACGAAACGCGGCATCTGGCTTAGGCATGCGTATTGGACTTCAAGCAGCCTTTCAACAAGCGAATGAAAATGGTGGAATTCACGGGCGCAAGATTGAACTTAAAACCCTTGACGACGGGTATGAACCGGTTCTAACCATTGAAAACTCCAGAAAGCTCATCCTTGAAGAGCAGGTGTTTGCACTTATTGGCGCAGTGGGAACTCCAACATCTCGCGTAGCTGTTCCCTTTTGTCAAGAACACAACGTTCCATACATCGGACCGCTTACTGGGGCAGCGTTCTTACGCGAAGAACAAGATGTAGTGATAAATTTACGTGCGTCGTACGCTCAAGAAACCGAAGAAATGGTGAAGTTTCTTACACAGGAAGTAGGTACCGACAAGATCGCGATTTTTTACCAAGACGATAGCTACGGACGGGCAGGGTACAACGGTACGTTGGCTGCTATGGAGAAACGTGGACTAGAACTCGTCAGTTCTGGAAATTACCGTCGGAATACTTTGGATGTACGAACTGCTGTATTGGACATTTCTGAAGCAGAGCCTGACGCGATCATCATGATAGGCAGTTATGAACCTTCGGCGGAATTTATTAAGTGGTCGAAGAAAGTGGGAATGGATGCGATATTCGTCAATATTTCTTTTGTAAATATCAATGCACTAGCCGAAGAACTAGGTACTAGTAGTGAAGGGGTACTAGTTACTCAAGTCGTTCCATTTCCGATGAGCACATCTCTAGACATCACCAAGAACTATCAAGCCGCGTTGAAGGCTTTTGACTCAGATCTCTCACCAGAGTTCTTTTCATACGAAGGCTATCTTGTTGGGCGACTTGCACTGTTAGGCTTAGAACGCGCGGGCGCAGAAGTAACGCGTGAGTCTTTCTTAGAGGAGATTCGATCACTTGAAAACGTAGATTTGGAGGGATATCTGCTTGACTTTGGTGATGATAACCAGGGCTCAGACAGAGTATTTATCACTGTGTTAGCAGCAGATGGATCCTGTCGCGATGTTGAATCCATGCAGGACATTAGCCTGCCTTAAAGGTGATGACTTCTCAAGCAACACCGGACGTAACTCCACGACGTTGGACGCGGATCTCCTTCCGTTTAGGAGCACTCTTATTGGGGGCGGTATTCCTGACTCTCGTTGCGACCTTCGTGAGTAATTTCTACTTTCAGAGTATTCAACGATTTCAAAAGGTCGTTAACGATGAAGCTGTACCCAATATGGAATCTGCATTCAATGTATCGCTGGAAGGGGGACAGATTGTCAATGCGGTCCCTAGTCTCACAGCTGTTTCGGATATAGAGGCACTAGAGACTCTTAAATCCCAAATAGACGAGGAGCAAGAAACCTTTCGCAATCACTTGCGTGAAGTCGCTCGGATCGGTTTGAGTGAAGAAAGTCAAGATGAGTTGAATTCAAACGCCGAAGCTCTACTCACCAATATTGACACAGTAGAGAATCTGGTCGAAGAACGGTTTACGTTTGATGAAATGTTGGTTGAACTTAGTAATGAATTCGGCAACATTGAAGAGGAGATTAGCCAGGATTTGGCGACTGAAATCGATGAACAAACTTTGTTGTTTTCGATGGGGTATTCGGAGTTGGGTCAAGCACCGGTAGCACGACGTGAACACTTTAACCAGACTCAGTTTAATCGATACCGATATCTCATCGAGTTGCGTCGGAATGCGAACATTTCTGGACAGTTGCTTTCACAAGCGTTGAACGTAAACGACACTCCAAATTTAGAAACTTTGAAAGACCAATTCGAGTCTAGTGAATTTAGTATCCGTAGAGCTCTCAAATACTTAGAAGACGATGAGATCTATGACGAGGCGAAACAAAAATTCGACACTCTGTTGGATGTCGGCTTGTCTGAGGAAGGGATTTTCCCTGTAAAGTCTCGTTTAATCCAAATTGAAGTACAGATTGAAAACCTGTTTACATCCAATCGAGAATTAGGGGAGTCAGTTGTGAGCACTATTGAGGAGGTAGTAACCCAAGCTAAAGCTGACGCAGACACTGCTACCGAATCGAGTGCTAATGTCGTCACGCAAGGACAAGTCATCTTGGTGGTGCTTGTCGTAATCACTGCTGTCGGAGCAGTATTAATCGCTGTAACTTATATCAATCCAAAGATTCTGAAGCGCTTAGACCTTCTGTCACGACACATGCGGGTAATGGCCAAGGGCGACTTTGAAGAGAAGATCAAAGTCGACGGCAAGGACGAGATTGCAGATATGCAGGAAGCGCTCGAAGTCTTCCGCCGAAATTCCTTAGAGGCTCAGCGACTAAATTTGGTCGAAACGCTCGCCGAGGAACTGTCGAAGAAAAATGAAGATCTCGAGTCAGCGAATGTCGAACTGAAACACGCTCAAGGACAGATCGTCATGCGTGAAAAGCTTGCAGCACTTGGAGAACTCACGGCTGGAGTAGCGCACGAGATCAGAAATCCTATGAACTTTATCAAGAACTTCTCTGAATCTTCTGAAGATCTACTCGAAGAAATGATTGAAGAAATTTCTGAACCTGACAAACGAGATCCGCCCGGTTCCGCGATGGACATGGGACTCATAGAAGAAATATCGGAAGATCTAGTTTCCAATCTTAAGCGCATTAGGCAACACACTACCCGCGCGAATCGAATCATCGATGACATGTTGAAGATGGGACGAGACACTCAGGAGTTTCAGCCAACAAACCTCAATGAACTATTGGATGAACATGCCCGTCTAGCTTTTCACAGCGCACGAGCTCAAGACATCGAATTTCAGCTAGACATTCAATGGGATTTAGACGAGACTGTTGGCGAAGTACAGGTAGTACCTCAAGACATGGGTCGTTTGTTTATTAACTTGGTTGCAAATTCGGGCCACGCCTGCAACGAGAAACGTAGAACTTTGCTCGCGGAAAATCCAAGTTCGGACTATATTCCTACTTTGAGTATCAAGACTCAAAGAATGGGAGATCAAATAATCCTTACCTTCAAGGATAACGGAACAGGTATTCCGCAGGATGCAATCGAAAAGATTTTTAACCCGTTCTTCACCACGAAACCGACAGATCAAGGTACGGGATTAGGTTTATCTCTGTGTAACGATATCGTGCGTACGCACGGCGGCGAGATGAGGGTATTCTCCGAGGATGGAGAATACACGGAAATGGTGATTGACTTGCCGGAAGATCCGGCGATGTTTATGGAAGTTTAGTTCCCGAACTTCGCTAACGCGTCAGCTCGACTGGGTACAACATCAATGATTCGATCAAACCCAGCAATTTTGATGATTTCCAGAATGGTATTCGGAACAGCGCACAGAGCAAATTTTGACTGCATCTTATTGAGAGTCTTTGCAATCAACAGCATGGATCTTAACCCGGCACTACTGAGGTAGGTAACGCCACTTAAATCGACAATAACTCCATTGTCGTCTTCGACAAACAATTCTCGAATTTCTTTTTCAAAATCGTTGGCAGTCATACCGTCGATTCTTCCAGTAACCGAGACGGTCAATACTTCTCCATCTCGGGCCGAATCAATTTGTAGTGATGTTGCGTTAATCTGAGTCCTCCAACAGTGTCAAATGTTTCGAAATAAACTTAAAGTCGTGCCGAAGCGCAAGGGGGTTTCCCAGAACTTAGGAATGGAATTATAGATACAAGCGGTAACAAAGTGACTAACCCCTCGGTATACGTGTTACCCGCGCTCACTCCTGCGTCTGATTCGAGCGTCTAGACGATTGCACAGTGAATCGAAATATATCTGTATTATGCACTTGACTCGATTATTTGTTTCAACTCATTCAGATTTGCCGGAGTATTCACATTTAGAAAACATGACGCGACATCTGATAGGTCAGTTGACTGTAGTCCAATCTGGTCCAGCCAATATTTCACGGCGATTCCTCCCTGTTCGTAAAACTCAGTTAGTTCCTGTCGTCTAGCGAGATTCGCCAAAAGAAAGAGGTTTTCTCTTTGGCCATCGACTATAGGTACGGCGACACCGTGTTGTTCCGCATCCCTACTCAATCTTCTCACCAACGTTTTGGGTAGGAAGGGTACGTCTCCAGGTACAGTGAGCATCCAAGGCGAAGTAATGGACTGCATTGCTTCAACAATACCGGCTAGTGGTCCTCTCGCTGGTTCACTGTCGACCACCACCGAGTAGCCAATCGCTTCATAGAGTGCAACGTTTCGAGAACAAGATAGCAAGATTCTTCCGACTTGCGGTTCAAGTCGCTCTAATAAAAAATCGATTATGCGACGCGATTCCACTGAAATCAGTGGTTTATCTTGACCGTGCAATCGTGCCCCCTGTCCACCACAGAGGACGACTGCAGTTACATCTGCACTCTTAATTGCCACTTACTCTGGATCCGTGGTACACATTAAAACCGTTAGGACGTAAGAATCCGATGAGCGTCATATCTTGTTCTTGAGCCAAGTCGATAGCTAAGGAAGATGGAGGGCCGATGGAAGCGATTAATGGAAAACCAGCGATAGCACTTTTTTGCATGAGTTCAAAACTTGCTCGTCCGCTCAATAATAGACCACATTCTTGAGGTTCACACATTTTTGTCTCTCGAAACGAGCCAATCAGCTTATCGAGAGCATTGTGTCGTCCTACATCTTCTCGAAGTTCTTGGATTTGTCCTTCAGCGTTAAAGAGAGCACTAGCGTGAAGACCACCAGTTTTTTGAAATTCACTCTGATGTTGTTGCAATCGCGTCGGTAAAACTTTCAAGACATCTGCTGAAATGAAAAAATTGGACTCCGGCTTGGTGTCTACATGTACTTTCACCGCCGCTAGGGAGGTCTTACCGCAGACGCCGCAACTAGAAGTAGTGTAGAAGTGTCGAAGCAATGACTCGGGATCGAAATAGACGTCTTGGGCAAGACGGACTGTAATAGTATTTGGTCCATCCGAGCGGACTTCATCGATCTGGCTAAAGCCAGAAATGATTCCCTCGCTCAGCAAGAAACCGCAGGCGAGATCGGCATCATCGCCTGGAGTTCGCATGGTAACTGCCAGACTATATATCTGGTACGCGTCAGCGACCCGATGTTCGACTTTAAACTCTAGCGGCTCTTCAACTGAGACTGAGTCTTCACACACTGCAGAGGTGTGATTTACTCGACGAATGCGGTAGTCTCGATGCCGCAAGGAATGAGGTTACCTGCGGTATTACCCGCCGCCAGCTGGAAGAAGCGTACGTTGTCGCGCTTCTTGTTCTTGAAACTCAGCGTACCAATCAGACAAGTGATTCGCGGGCATGACCTCGACTGCAGTTACTTTGTACTCAGGACAGTTCGTAGCCCAATCAGACAAGTCGGTCGTAATCACATTGGTGCCTGTAGCAGGATGGTGGAAGGTTGTATAAACAACACCAGGATTCACTCGATCTGTCACTTCAGCTTTAAGGGTTATCTCGCCCATACGACTACGAATAGATAGCAAGTCACCGGTGCGAATTCCTCGGCTCTCAGCATCGACTGGATGAATTTCCAAGCGATCATCCTCCAGCCACATGTTATTAGAAGTACGCCTAGTTTGGGTTCCGACGTTGTACTGTTCTAACTTGCGACCTGTAGTCAATAACAATGGAAACTTTCGATTCGTACGCTCTTTTGTGGGTTCGTAGTCAGTTCGAACAAAGTTGCCTTTACCACGTACAAACGATCCTACATGCATTATTTCAGTGCCTAGGGGTGCGTCATCGTTGCACGGCCACTGAACACTGTTCACTTCGTCAAGAAAGTCGAAGGACACGTTCGCAAACATGGGTGCTAGTTGGGCAAGTTCATCCATGATGTCGGCTGCACACGAGAAATTCATTGGATAGCCCATTTCGTTGGCAAGCTGTTGGATCACTTGCCACTCTTCCCGACCTGTAGCGGGTGGCATTACAGGGCGCACGCGATTGATTCGGCGTTCTGCGTTGATAAACGTGCCGTCTTTCTCTAAGAAAGAAGTTCCAGGAAGGAAAACGTGTGCAAGTTTGGCAGTTTCTGTAAGAAACAAATCTTGTACCACTACGCAATCCATTGAACGGAGGGCTTTTTCGACGTGTTTTGTATTGGGGTCAGATTGCATGAAATCCTCCCCTTGAATGAACATCCCTTTAAAGTTCCCTGCGCAAGCTTCGTCAAACATATTTGGAATGCGAAAGCCCGGTTCAGGATCAATCTTTACATCCCAAGCCTTCGCAAATGTCGTACGTGCCTTTTCATCTGTGATGCGTTGGTAGCCAGGTAGCTCGTGCGGAAATGAACCTACATCAACGGCTCCTTGGACGTTATTTTGACCTCGAAGTGGATTTACACCGACGCCGCTACGACCAACATTACCAGTCGCCATGGCTAGATTAGCCATGCCCATCACCATTGTTGAACCTTGGCTATGCTCTGTAACTCCCAGTCCATAGTAAATTGCAGAGTTGCCGGCCTTGGCATACAGTCGAGCAGCTTCCTCTATCAACTGTGCGTCGATATCGGCGATGTCTGCTACGTTCTTGGGACTGTACTCATCCAGCAGAATCATGTCGCGCCATTCGGTATAGGACTCGAGATCGCACCGTTCGGTGATGTACCTCTCGTCCATTAACTCTTCTTTCAAGATCACGTGGGCTATGGAGTTGATAATGGGTACGTTGGTTCCCGGACGAATTGGAAGGTGCAATGCGGCTTCCACATGTGGGGTTCGGATGATGTCAATTTTTCGCGGGTCAATTACGATGAGCTCAGCACCCTCACGAACGCGACGTTTGATCTGCGAGGCAAATACCGGATGACCTTCAGTGGGATTCGCGCCAATAATCATGATGACATCAGCGTCTAAGACCGAGTCAAAGTTTTGGGTACCCGCGGAGGTGCCAAACGTTTGTTTTAATCCATAACCGGTTGGCGAGTGGCACACTCGAGCACAAGTGTCGACATTGTTGTTGTGAAAGGCTGTCCGGACAAGCTTTTGGACAACATAGATGTCTTCGATTGTTGTTCTCGACGAACTAATCCCACCTATGGATTTACGGCCATGTTCAGCCTGAATGGTTTTGAACCGATTAGCAGTGGCTTTGATCGCAGTATCCCAGTCAACGACTTCCCAGGGATCGTCAATGGAGTCTCGAATCATAGGCTCCGTGATTCGGTCTGGGTGCGCCGCGTACCCCCATGCAAACCGTCCTTTAACGCATGAATGTCCGTGGTTTGCTTTACCTTCTTTATAGGGAACCATGCGAACGACTTGATCGCCTTTAACTTCTGCTTTGAAGGAACAACCGACACCGCAATAGGCACAAGTAGTGAGTACCGTGCGATCTGGTACGCCGTGCTCGATTACTGTTTTTTCCATTAGTGTCGCAGTGGGGCATGTTTGTACACATGCACCGCAGGACACGCACTCGGAGTCGAAAAAGTTGTCTGCAGAAGTCGCGACTTTTGAAGCAAAGCTTCTGCCGTCTATCGTCAGTGCATAGGTCCCTTGTACTTCTTCACATGCACGAACGCAGCGTGAACAGACGATACACTTCGAGGGATCAAAAGCAAAATAGGGATTGGAGTTGTCAACTTTTTCAAGTAAGTGATTGTCGCCCTCGGCATATCGAACTTCCCTCAACCCAACAGCTCCGGCCATGTCCTGAAGTTCGCAGTCACCGTTGGCGGAGCAAGTAAGGCAGTCTAGTGGGTGATCGGATATATACAGTTCCATGACACCGCGTCGAATTTTTTCTAACTGAGGTGTTTGGGTACGAATGCGCATGTCTGCACGTACGGGTTCGGTACAGGACGCAACGAGATTTCCTCTACCTTCGACTTCCACTAAGCACAGTCTGCACGAACCGAACGCCTCCAAGTTGTCGGAAGCGCAGAGCTTCGGTATGGGAATTCCAGCTAATACTGATGCCCGTAGAATCGAAGTTCCTTCGTCTACAAAGACATTATTCCCGTCAATAGATACGGGTACTTTCTGGACAGACTTGCCATTAGAACGAATCGCAGGTGTGCCGTAATCCGTTTCTAAGAGTCTCATGTTGTTTGCCCCGAAACAAAGTCCCCCGGAAATTTTTTGATAGCGCTACGTACGGGAATAGGGGTCATTCCACCCATTTGGCACAAACTAGCCTTCTCCATCACTTCACACAAATCTTCAATAACCACTAAGGTTCTAGCGTCTACGTTATTAGAACTAAACTGCCGCAACGCTTCCTTTCCTCGTATCGATCCTATTCGACAGGGAGTACATTTTCCACAAGATTCAATTTCGCAGAACTCGAACGCGTATTCGGCCTGTTCTTTCATATTGACGGTATCATCAAATACCACCAAGCCGCCATGTCCGATGCCGGCACCGATTTCTGCCATCGCTTCGTAGGTAAGGGGCGTATCGAACTCAGATTCTGAGAGATACGCACCTAGCGGGCCGCCAATCTGCACCGTACGGATCGGACGACCGGAAAGTGTTCCATTACCATAATTGTAAATCAATTCATTCACGGTAGGACCAAAAGGTAGTTCGATTAAGCCGCCTTGCTTGATATTTCCGGACAATTGGAAAGGCATGGTACCTGTGGATCTACCAACACCCAACTCTGCGTATGCCTCAGGACCGATTTCAAAGATCCCCGGCACCGAAGCGAGACTGATGACGTTGTGTACTAACGTGGGTTTTTCAAAGAGTCCTGCGATCGCAGGGACCGGCGGTTTCACTTTTATTTGTCCACGCTTACCTTCAAGGCTTTCAAGTAACGAGGTCTCTTCACCGCAGATATAAGCTCCGGCCCCGATGAGCATATCGATATCAAACGAATAGTCTGAGTTTAAGACGTTTTTACCTAGAAGTCCTGCAGAGTAAGCAATTTCTAATGCCTGATCAAGGTATTCCTTTGCGACGGGATATTCTGATCTGAGGTAAATGAACCCCTGAGTTGCATCAGTTGCGTACCCTGAAATAATCATTCCTTCAATCAGTTTGAAGGGATCGCCTTCCATGAGCATGCGATCGGAAAACGTACCGGAATCACCCTCATCTGCGTTACAAACGATGTATTTTTGGTCTGCTGGGGTATCCGCGACGGTACGCCATTTGATGAATGCTGGAAAACCTGCCCCGCCACGACCACGTAGTCCAGAGGTTTCCATCGCCGCAATGATTTGATTAGAGTCTTGACCAAGAAGGTTTTCCAAGAGTTTGAATGATGGTAGTTCAAGTGGCGGACGAATTCCAGCACGATCGAAGACGAGTCGGTGTTGTTTTGTCAAAAACGGATGAGTAGCAGTAATTGACTCCAGAGGTTCTGGTGCTTTTGGGTTACTGTTGTCTTGATCTCGCATTGACTGAAACTGCGCCACGATCTTGGGAACGTCTTCAACCGCAACATTTGTAAATTCAGACACGACCATTTGATCACTGTTTAGGAGTTGAACTACAGGTTCCAGCCATGCAAGTCCTAACGATCCGCTACGCGTTGGTTTGACTCCATGGGTCTTAATCGCGAATTCGACACTCTCTGAACCCATTGCACGTGAAAATGAGTCATCGGATATTTGTAACTTCATTTGGTATTTAGGGAGACTGAATCAGGTGTTGCTCGCGCAATCAGTTTGTCGTCAACTTGGACTGAGGGACCCACTGCACATAAACCCAAACAATATATAGCTTCCAGTTCAACTCGATTATCAGATGTTCGAGAACCGACAGTTGTACCGTATTTTGCTTCGATATCTTTAGTGAGTTTGCGCGCGCCTAAGGATTGACACGCTTCTGCTTGACAAATTTTTATGGTGTGCGCAGCGGGTGGTTGAAGCTTAAAGTCGTGATAGAAACTTATCACTCCTCTAACTTCAGCTTGACTAATGTTGAACGCTTCGGCTATAGTCGGAATCCAAGAAGAGTCTATATATCCGTACTCCCCTTTGAGCCAATTCAAGGCATGCATCAACCCACCGACACGGTCAACAAAGCTTGTCAACTCCGAAAGAAGATCACTAGGATTGGTACCTCTCTCCGCGTTGCTCTGTCGAACTCTTTTTTGCATTCAGTAGTAGGTCAATTTACACGGAGTCGCCGTGCGCGCAAATTAGTAAAATTGTACACTTGCAATGAGGTGAGAGACAGTATGTTTTATCGATGGTTGTTGTCATCGATACGGCATGTGCTGTCCCTTTCACCTGCGAACATTATCCTTACGTCGTTCCGAGTTGCTAGGTCCGTGGAGAGGGATCAAGTCCAGCGTACGTAAGTTTTACGACAACCAAACTTCAAGGGATATTAAATGACATCACTAAAGAGATTTTCTTATTACCTTACATTTTTTGCACTTGCGTTTTTGTTCACAGGATCGGTATCTTGGGCGCAAGAAGAACAAGAAGCCAAGCTTGTCACCACGGTTGAAGGTGTTTCAGAATGGCAACTTGATAACGGGTTGCGAATTCTATTATTGCCTGATCCAAGCCAAGAAAATTTCTATGTAAACATTACATATTTGGTTGGTTCTGCGGACGAGGCATACGGAGAGACAGGAATGGCTCACTATCTTGAGCATATGGTCTTCAAAGGTACTGCAAAGCGACCCGGAACTACCATTTCGGACGAGTTAACTGAACATGGTGCTGGTGTGAATGGATCGACTTGGTACGATCGGACCAATTACTATCAGTCCTTAGTTGCAAAGCCTGGTTATCTTGAGTGGATATTGGATTTAGAAGCAGATCGAATGATTAATTCCACTATTTCACAAGAAGAGTTCGATTCGGAGCGGACCATAATTCTCGACGAGTGGGGAAGTGGCGAGAATGTTCCGGGACGTGTCTTGTCGCAACGGGTTAGTTCAGTTGCTTTTAACTGGCACAACTACGCAAATTCCACGATTGGAGCAGAAGCAGACATTGCAAACGTACCTAGAGAGCGCCTTCTAAATTTTTATCGCAAGTACTACCAACCTGATAACGCAGTATTGATTATTGCAGGAAAAATTGACGTTGATGAAGCGTTAGATCTTGTGATAGAGAAATTTGGTTCGATTCCTCGCCCTGACAGAACTGGGGAAATGAAAATTTTTGATAATTATTCGCACGAGCCAGCCCAAGACGGCGAACGAACTGTCGTTTTAGAACGTGTTGGCGACTTGCAGTTGTTCCTCATGGTTCACCATATTCCTTCGATTTCATCGCCGGATCATGCCGCTCTTTCAGCTCTTGCGTTCATAATGGGGTCAGGTGTAAACAGTCGGCTGTATAAGAATTTAGTGGAAACCAAAATAGCGACAAGTGCGTCCGCATATCCTGATCGGTTTAAGTTTCCAGGATTATTCCGGGTCAGTGCCGGGGTTCCTTTAGATGGTTCTCTTGAAGAGGCAGAACAAGCAATTCTCGCTACAGTCGAAGAGATGAAAAAAAATCCTCCGACAGAAGAAGAACTGAACAGATATAAGTTGGCGGTTTCAAATTCTTACAAAAATGAATTATCCAATGTTATGCGTGTAGCAAGTGGGTTGAGTGAATGGTCAGCTCGGGGAGATTGGCGACTGTACTTCATTACGCGAGATCGTGCTGAAAACGTAACACTGAACGATGTCCAACGAGTAGCACAAAAGTATTTAATTGCGTCAAATCGAACGAAGGGATACTTCCACCCGGTAGAAGACGTACCACCACGAGCACATGTACCGTTGAATCCAGACATTGCGGAATTAGTAGAAGGATACGAAGGACGAGAGGCGGTAGCGGCTGGGGAAGACTTCAACTATACTCCAGCAAATATAGCGGATCGTACAGAGTACCGAACGATGACGAACGGAGCCAGAGTTGCACTGTTGCCCAAGGAAAATCGTGGAGATACTGTGAGCATTAATGCAACGATGCGTTGGGGAACAGAGGACTCTCTTATGCACAAGTCGTATATTGCTTCCTTTACAAGTGCTATGATGGGTCGAGGCACTGTTAATAAAACTCGAAAGGAGTTAGCTGATGAGTTTACTCGCCTTCGATTGGGTGGAGGCGCGAACGTCGGTCTGAATACCGGAGGCTTCTCTGTAAACACCATCAGACAAAATTTTGAAGAATCTATTAAGTTGGTCGCTGAAATAGCACAAGAACCCGCATTTGACGAAGAAGAGTTTGAACTTTTAAAGAAGAGCAGACTCACTAGCTTAGAAGCGAGTCGATCCAATCCTGGAACACTTGCTTCTATTGCGCTATCAAAACATATGTCTCGATATCCGGAGGGGCATCCGAACTATGTGTCTTCAATTGAAGAAGACATTGAAGGTTTCTCGAGTGTATCACTGGATGAAATTAAGGCTTTCTATAACGAGTATGCTGGTTTAAGTGAGAATGCGACCATTACGATCGTTGGAGATTTTGATCCCGATGAAGTCATGGGTTGGCTTGAAGATTCTTTTGGGGACTGGACATCCAGCGCTCCCTACGAACGCGTCTATTCGAATGCTCAGTCGCACGAAGCTGAAGTGTTCGAAATAAACACTCCGGATAAGGAGAACGCAGTTGTCATCGCTTCGTACGACTTTCCATTTACCGATGAAAATCCAGATTATGAAGCTATGATCGTCGCGTTTCGCATTTTTGGTGGAGGATTCTTGAATTCTCGAGTGGCCGTTCGAATTCGTCAAAATGATGGACTATCCTACGGTGTTGGGGCAGGATTCGGCACACACCCACTCGACAATAGGGGTAGTGTTTACTTTAGTGCCTCAAGTTCCCCCGATAATGCTCAGAAAGTTGTTACGGCATTTCAAGAAGAAGTTATACGGGCTGTTGAAGAGGGCTTCACTGACGAAGAGGTAGCAGAGGCTGTTAGTGGCATCATCGATGGTCGGAAACGAACCCGTGCGAACGATGGTTCAATTTCGAATATGCTTCATCATGGTATGTTTTTCAATCGTCAGTTATCCCACTTTCAAGAAGTTGACGACAACATCGCGGCCATGACTACAGAGCAAGTAAATGAAGCGTTTCGAAAGTACGTATCTGTCGAAAAGTTTACGATTGTCACTGCTGGTGATTTTGAAGCTGCTGCACAGAGAGCATTAGAAGCTACCGCGGAGGAAGAATTAGAGCCCGCAGGTGAGTAGTCTATTCGTTCACTAAGCGACGAAACGAAAAAAGCCGTGTTCAGACCGTGAACACGGCTTTTTCTTGTTACCGTTTTTTAAACTCCTTAATTAGAAACATTCTCCAACTCTGTTTAAAAGCCTCGAACTCAACCTTGGTGGGATGTTGTTCGTCGTGAAATCAGTTTCCCAGAACTTCGATGGATTTAAGGATATCGTCGTAATTACGTCGAACTGTTGAGACACCAGTCACGCAACTTGTTACACAGCAAGTATTAGAAAACGATTAGATTTCTGGTCAACTTCATGGATGGACTCTTCGGCGAATTGGATCGAATTACGCGACACGTACGTCGCGGAAAATAATGATACTAAACTACGCAGATAATGCGGAGAATAATAGCTTCTTCTTCTATGAAACATAGAGAAAAGTTTCGGTCATCCGGTTGCGAGAAACTGTATGGGAACGAGGACGCAGCCGACGGCATGTGCCTGACGTTGGATGTTGGCGATTTTGCGTTTTTGATACTCCTTTTCAAAGTCCGTGATCGAAAGTTCGACATACTCGGTGCCGTTGCGCAACATTGCATACACTAAGCTAGCAATTTCATGGACGGTCGCCTTAATGGCTCGGTCTTTTTCCATGCGTGCCAGTCGGCGACGATGATTTGCGCCTAACCAAGTTTCCGATCGCCGGATGGTGGTCGCGCATTGCCGGAATGCTTGGCCGAGGCGACTCGCCTTGCGCGGTCGATTCCGAATGACGTTACCACCACTAATCTGGTTGTTGGGGGTCCACCCCAGCCACGAACAAAAGTGCTTTTCCATGGGAACGCGGACACGTCCGCACCCAGTTCTGAGACGATGAGCAAAGCGGTCTCTAATCCGATCCCGGTGATGGCGGTGAGATCAACTCCAGCCGGGAGTGCTATAAATTTCGTGTATGGGAAGATTTCCCATACTTGCGTGTGTTTTAAATTCCGTGTATGGGTTGGATAATTTAATCGTTTGTACGTGGCGATCATGGTCGCCAGTTTTGGACTTTAAAGGAGGAATACAATGAATGGCAACAACGGCCGTTAGCGAGCACGTATGCGATCCTGTACTTAGATGCGATTCACGTCAAGGTTCGCGAAGCCGGTGCGGTGACCACGTGTGCGGTCTATTTAGCCATCGGCATCGACGAGACGGGTCATAAATCAGTGTTAGGCCTCTGGCTCGGAGAGCACGAGGGAGCGAAGTTTTGGCTGAGCGTCTTAAACCATCTCAAAATACGTGGCGTGCACGATGTGTTGATTGAGGCCGTGGATGGCTTGAAGGGCACTAGAGACGGCATTTCCCAAGACGACGGTGCAGACCTGTATCGTGCATTTAATACACCATAGCTTGTGTAGCGCGACCGTTCCGAAACGCAAGCACTTGGCTGCCGTGCTGAAACCGATTTATCGAGCTGATAATGCCGATCAAGCGGCGGTGTTGCTGGATGAATTTGAACACAGCGAACTGGGGCAGCGGTATCCGGACGTGGTACGTTCCTGACGGCAGAAATGGACGTTAGTGGTTCCAATCTTCGCGTTTTCACCGCTGATCCGCCGGGCGATCTATACGACGATGCGATTGAGAGTTTAAATGCGACCGTGAGTCGCGCGGTACGCGCACGCGGCCACTTTACCAGTGTCGGAGCCGCGAAAAGGTTGATGTATTTAGCCTTGCGCGAAGCCCAGTGCCAAATGGACCGCGCCCATAGCACATTGCAGTCTTTCAAACGGGAATTTGCCATTCATTTTGACGAGCGATTCAATCCCTCCAAAGAATGGATTTCCAGATAATGAAAATAGCTACAATCAACCGGTCAAAAAGCAATTTTTCTTCCCCTCGGGGAGGAATGGGAAATCTTCCTATACGCGAAATTTATGTCACTCCCACTTCCTGGAAAGATAAATTCAGCGACTCGAACAGTTAATCATACAGGAAGCCACGAAACTGGTATGCACACTCGAGGACCATGATTCCAACACGGACTCAGGGAGTGCTCCGGAGCTGCCGAAGTTGTAATAACCCCCTATCACAAGGCGTGCGACCGACATCGGCAACTCATGTTCTGGGAAGTTGCTGGGGTGGATCTCACCGACATAACCGGGGTCGGATTGGAAACCGCGTTGCTCGTCATCTCAGAACAAGGGGCGGACGCGTCCGCGTTGCCCAGCGAAAATTACTTTTGTTCGTGGCTGGCACTGGCACCCGATAATCAGATTAGTGGCAGGAACGTCATCGTGAATCGCCCGCTCTCGTTGTCGTACTGCGGAACGTAAGTCGCAAAAAAGTATCGGGAGTGCGATACGCACCCGATAACAATCCCATACTTTTCAACTACCGAGTTCATTGACAATCCAAAGCATCCGTATTGCGACCGTCTGAGTGCTTCGTCGCCCGCGTATCCAGCAATCGCACCTCAAACCCCCAGCGTTCTAAGATTTCATAAACTGAGATCCAATATACTACAGTGACTTCCATCACAACTTGTTGCACACCACAGTCGCGGACCCAGCGTGCCAGCTTCTTTAATACTTCGGTATAGGTACCAAAAGTACGCACATTCTTCTCGGCCGCCTCTTCTACGACCGCAATGTACAATTCTTGCTTGCCGTCGTCAATACCCGCACTATGTGGATAGCGCACCGTCAATGGGGCTTCGCGACGGTATACTTTTTTCATGTTTTTCTCCCGAAGGGTATTACTCATGAGTCACGGAGTTCGGGACACGCAAACACATATACTAGTCTACTATTCGAACGAGGTCGAAAAAGCAGCAACATACACACTGCCCTCGCGCCATCAGTGAAGGACGCTGAATACGTGCCCGACCAAGCTAAAACACGGGTCGTAAGCGACACCATTGTGGAAACGGCCTCGCACCGAGCTAGTTCTTTCTATGATACCGACTGAGGATCACTTCGGGAGCACGAAATCGATAGAGCGATTGGGGGGAGAACATTATCAAGTGATGTTCCCTATGTGAATACGAACTCGATTAGACGAGTGTCAGGGCTAACATGTGACAACTTAACAGGCTATGTTTGACTATAATTTCGAGCAAATCACTCCCGCTCGAGCACGTCATTGGGGTCTGAGCACGTTTGGGGGGACAGTTTCTTAGACACTTTTTGATCATTGCGCGGCACCATTCGAAGTTGAACAGTGATGTTGCTGACCATTCTTGTTTTGGTTGCTCACGAAGGGAACGCGTCGCCAAGAATTGTAGGCGTTCAAGAAGTACTGGTTGATCTTATCGGTCGCTTCTTGCCGAGTCCGAAACTGGCGTCGATTCACTAGCTCCCGTTTGAGCAGTCCAAACACACTTTCTGCCGACGCGTGGTCTGCGCAGGTCCGAACTCTTCCCCTACTGATCTTCAAACCATTCTGCAACAGACATTGACGATAGGCCTCGCTCGTGTACTGGCGACCATGATCGGAATGCCGGATCGTACCATGGCTCACAGGTCGTTTGGCTAGTGCCCATGCCGCCGTTGCGGTGACCCACTCGGCCGTTGGCCGAGTACTCGTCTTCCACGCCGCGATCGCACCGTCGTACCGATCTTTGATCACACCCCAGTACCACTTACCGTCGCCAGCTCGGTGAGGTCCGAGACCCAAACCTGGTTCGGTTCGGTGGCCGAAAAATCGCGCGGCAACAGGTCGGGTATGTTCCGATCGACGCGTCCCCGTCGCCGTGGTCGCCGACGTTGCTTGGGAAGACCCATGATCCCCGCCGGGCGCATCAACCGCCGCACTCGGTGCCGGCTAACGCCTTCTCCATATTGCTTCTGCAAACAGGCGTGCATGCGCCGATAGCCCAAGCTCCCGTCCCATTCCTGGCGCCGACTGCGGATCATCACCAACAGACGACGATCCGAACCGGCTCGTTTCGACTCTCGACCCCGGTCGCGCCAAGCATAGTACTTGCTCCGCGTCACGCCCAACCGCGCACACAGGAACACGACCGAAACATGTTCGCGCCATCGATCTATGAACCAATACCGGTCGACTGTTGAGACGCGAAATAGCTCGAAGCCTTTGTTAAAAAATCCAACTCTCGACGCAAACGCCGATGCTCCTTCTCGAGCTCCTGGTACGATGACTGCCCCTCAGTAGCCTCCGAGTCCGAGAACTCACGAGACCAGCGATAAAGGAGCGATGTCGATACGCCTAGTTCAGCACCCACCTGTTCCGCGGAAACATCAGAACTTCGGTACAGCGCCATCGCTTCGCGTTTGAATTCGTCGCTAAAACTTCTCCGAGGTCGTTTTTTCTTAGAATCAGCCATTGATAAATTCTCCTATAAATTCTCTTGATGACTGTCCCCTGTACCATTTAGCGTAACTTGTCGAAAGACCAGGAAATGTAATTCGGTGTGCGGCCGTGAGCAACCAATGTGTCCCTAGTGACCTTTGATCACCATTTTGGGAATTGTGC
>JAAXGW010000007.1 GCA_012267385.1 OMG group bacterium | reverse complement strand
AGTGCACTTCATAATGGAATCTAGGCTCACCATTACATCAAATCACCATTTCCGCGCGCTGTGAAGTTGTAAGAGCCTTAAGAGAAACTAGCACAACTAACCACCAACTCTCCATGGATTAGCGTTTCAAGTAATTACTTAAGACGCTACCAAAACTCTCATTACTACAATGTAGTTCATGCGCGTTACATCGATGAAGATCGTAAACGCGCTCGTTCTGTTGATCGAATGAAATTGGAGGTAATTGTGTTTAAAGAGTTCCTAAATGCCAGGCACTTAGCTTGGCACATTTTGATTGCGTTGGCACTTGCTATTATTGTTGCAGCTCTTATACGTTGGAGAATTTCGAATGCCGAAACCCTAACGACCATCACTAGTTGGATCGGTATTTTCGGTACATTGTTTATCAATGCCCTCAAGATGGTGGTGGTCCCGCTTGTGTTCGCCGCGATTGCGGTTGGAGTGGCTGGTATGGCTAGTCAAAAATCCTTTGGACGGATCGGCAGCAAAACTATTGCACTCTACCTCGTCACTGGGTTCATCGCTATTTTTACTGGACTAATCCTGGTTAATGTGATTCAGCCTGGGAATATGCAGATTGAAAACGCACAGGCACTAGTCGACAGCATCGAAGGTACGGACGCGCAATCGAACATGGCTGCTCGAATCGAAGGACGTAGTTGGTGGGACTTAGTCCAGATAATCGTTCGTGCTGTACCGCCGAACATTTTTGACGCTTTAACGAACAACGGCGGATTGCTTGCGATCATCTTTGTCGCCGTGGTGTTCGGATTCTTTACTACTAGACTGACCGGAGCGGTCAGGGAAACCATCGACAACTTGTGGCAAGGCATGTACGACGTGACAATCGCGGTCACGCTTTGGATCATCCGATTTGCCCCCATTGGGGTCTTTGCACTCGTCACCGTGATAATAGTAGGAACTGGTTTTAGCGCATTTAAACCTCTATTTTGGTTTGTCTTGACGGTACTGTTAGCACTAGCGCTTCACTTTTTTGTTTGGCTACCGTTAATGCAGGTGTTTCTTGCTCGAGTCAACCCGTTTAAGTATTACGGTAAGGTCGCAAAAGCACAACTGACCGCGTTTTCTACGGCGTCTTCTTCGGCAACGCTACCAGTTACGATTGAAAGCGCACAAGATGCTGGCGTTTCAAAACGAACTTCAAGTTTTGTTTTACCGCTCGGTGCAACAGTCAACATGGATGGCACCGCACTCTATGAGTGCGTGGTCGTGATTTTTATCGCGCAGATATATTCCGTCGTTTCCGGTGTCGAGTTTGGGTTCATCGAACAACTTCTCGTGGTCTTACTAGCCCTAGTTACGTCCATCGGCGTTGCCGGGGTACCTGCAGCCAGTCTCGTCGCCATAACCCTAATCTTGGGAGTCTTGGAATTGCCTGCCGAATGGCTCGCGATAATCCTAGCAGTTGATCGAATTCTTGACATGTGTCGTACTTCGACCAACGTCACCAGTGATCTCACGATTGCAGCAATCGTGGCTCGATCCGAAGGCGAAGAGCTCCCAGAAGTCAGAGCAGCGTAGAAGATATTTACCTCGTGCGACGTGGCGTCTTCCCACGTCGCACGATCTACTCGCGCTAACCCACTCTCGAGCGTGCTTGTTCACGTTTCATATCCGCGTGCATGCGAATGAAACCTAGCCAAGAGATTACCCCGATCACCATACAAACCAAAAATAGCTGAGCTTTGATTCCGGGAAAATCGGGTAACCAACCAAAACCGGACCAGCCTACATAGAGTCCAATACCTAGTACACCTGCAATTGCTCCGCGAATTCCCGTGAGAGTCACATGCACTGACATGTAATCTGATAGTTTGTCTAGAGGTGCAAAGTCATTGTGTCCAAGTTGCCAGCCTAGTGATCCACCACTTCGCGCTACACCTTTGACCACTCCAGCGATGCCCAACAGAATAAAACTCTGAAACATCGCTCCTAACCAAACTAAGAGTTGCGATAGCACCCATACCCCGCTAATTCGAGTTCGAAAGTGGGTGATGTGAACGCGATCGAGATAGCGCGCCCACAGGGGAATTGTCAAAGTGCTGAAGAAGAAGGGCAAGACATTCAAAATCGTGAGACTTACCGTATAACTTGCCTGAAGCTCGCGCGACACTAGAAAAATTAGCGGAGCTTCAATACTCAAGTTCGAGATTCCATTTAAAAATTGATAAGTCTGATAGCGTGCAAACCGCTTATCCTGTCGCAGAATTCGGAAAAACCGAAAGCGCATTTTTAGCGATCGAGCAACTTTGACAGAGTGCCGCTCACGAACGCGCTGACGACGTTCACCCACAACGTGCAACCGAGCGAATGTCATTACACCGAACAGAGATATGAGTATGGCTACTGCATAGATCCAGCGAAATGTCATCGGATTGGCATCCAAAACCGGCGCGGCAATAACTGTAGTGAGCACTATGACGAGGCTTGTTACCACTTGCAGACGACCAGTAGTACGAGCTCGCACGTCTCGTGGATAATTCAAACTCCACACCACGCTTCGAATAGTGATTACTCCTGCGGTGAGTGTCCGGGCACAGACCACGCCAATAACCAGTAGCATGCTTCCTACATTGTTGAGCGGTGCTACCGCAACGACTAGTAAACACGCGACAACGAGAAATTGGAGAACTACGATTATCGGTACTTTGGGTCTTGCATTCGCCAATCTAGCCCAAAAGTAGCTAGATAGACTACCGAGAAACGGAGCGGATATGAGAATCGCAATTACGAATGCTGGAACTGCGTAAATCTTGTCGGCGATCACCCCAATGAATGTTCCTTCCAGCATCGCAAGGGCGACAGAATAGGTCAGATCAGTGACCTGTTCGTGTTTTAGACTGCGCTTCTGTTCCGGTTGTAGTTTGGGGCTACCGAAAATGCCACCAAGCAGTCCCAACGGTGCTAGATCGTTGGAACTTTGGTTAGGTCAAGTTTGGCTTTTCTTGCAAATTTCTTCGCCGTCGAACTTGGTTCGCTGTGGGTCTGTGCTAACGCAGAGAGCGCGGCAAACACAATCCAATCCGCAGATACCTCGAAGTAGTTCCGTAGAGCATCGCGAGACTCAGACAGACCAAAGCCGTCCGTTCCTAGCACCACGTACTTACCCGGAATCCATGGTGCAATCAACAACGGCAACGCGCGTTGATAGTCGGTTGTTGCAATGAACACACCGGTTTCGCCTTGCAAGTGCTCTTGTACATAGGGCACGCTTCGCGATTCGCCCACCTGCATCAATTCATCTCGTTCAGATTTGAGCGCTTGTCGATGGAGTTCGGTGTAGCTTGTTACGCTCCAAACGCTCACCTGCTTCCCAAATTCCCGAAGCATCTTCGCCGCTTTCAATACTTCGGTCATTATTGCACCACTGCCGAAGAGGTTCACTTCGGCAGCCTTTTCATGCTCAAACGCGTACATACCTCGCAAAATACCATCTTCAGTACCCTCGGGCATCGGAGGCATGACATAATTCTGATTTGTTACCGTAAGGTAGTAGAACACTTCCTCTTGATCAACATACATGCGCCGCACACCGTTTTGGAAGATTACGGCAAGTTCATACGCAAACGCTGGATCGTAGCTGACAAGGTTGGGTATTGTTGCTGCCACAACGTGAGAATGGCCATCCTGATGTTGGACTCCCTCGCCGTTAAGGGTGGTTCGACCCGATGTCGCACCTATCAGAAACCCTTTGCACATCATGTCGCCACCGGCCCACACAAGATCTCCAACTCTCTGAAAGCCAAAAATAGAGTAGAACAGGTAAATTGGAATCATCGGGATGCCGTAGGTCGCGTAGGCGGTTCCCGCAGCGAGAAACGCAGCCATCGCGCTCACTTCACAGATACCTTCTTGCAATATTTGTCCATCGCTTGCTTCCCGGTAGGGAGCGATAGTGCCGGCGTCTACCGGTGTATATCGTTGTCCTTCGGACGAATAAATGCCCACTTGAGCGATCAAACCATCCATGCCGAACGTCCTGGCTTCGTCTGGGATGATTGGAACTAGATATGGGGCTATAGTCTTTTCTCGTAATAGTCGCTGCAACATTCGTACTAACGCCATGGTGGTCGACAACTCGCGACCACGACTGCCTTGTAACATGTCCTTAAAAAATTCCAACTCGGGTGGTTCTAACGAAACACAGTCCACCGTACGTTGCGGTAAATAACCACCTAGTTGTTTTCGCCTTTGTTTGAGGTATTGCATTTCCGCACTGTCTTCAGCAGGGCGGTAGAATGCCGCTTGGCTCTTCTCGTCGTCGTCAAGAGGAATCCCGAGGTTTGAGGCAAATTCTGTTCGTTCCTTTCCGCTCAATTGTTTTTTCTGGTGAATAGTGTTTCGCCCTTGTGACGCTAACCCTAAGCCATCTCCCTTGACCGTTTTCGCGAGAATCACACAAGGTTTGCCTTGAACCGACATCGCCTGTTGGTAAGCTGCATAAATCTTGTGGTGGTCATGTCCGCCGCGTTTGAGAGACGTAAGTTCTTCATCGGTGAGTGAGCTAATAAGTTGCTCAAGCTTCTTGTCGGTGCCGACCAAATGTTCGCGTGTTGTATCACCTTGGGAAGCACTATAGCGCTGAAAATCGCCGTCGACCAATTCCTCCAAACGAGATCGCAATACGCGAGTACGATCTTTCGCAAAGAGGGGATCCCAATCGCTCCCCCAAATCACCTTAATAACGTGCCAACCCGCGCCAAGAAACATTCTCTCTAGTTCCTGAATGATCTTGCCATTACCACGTACTGGTCCATCAAGACGTTGCAAGTTGCAGTTGACGACAAAGATTAGATTGTCGAGTTGTTCCCGTCCAGCTAAGTTGATCGTGCCTAACACTTCGGGTTCGTCTGCTTCACCGTCTCCAACAAACAACCAAATCTTGCTATCGCATGGTTCGCGCATTCCCCTTGCCTCTAAGTAGCGAAGGAAACGAGCTTGGTGAATTGCACAAGGCGTAGAGAGCCCCATACTGGCGGTTGGCATTTGCCAAAACTGAGGCATACGGCGGGGGTGGGGATAGGAAGGAAGACCACCACCAGGTTGTAATTCGCGCCGGAAATTTACCAAGTTCTTGGTCGTGAGTCGGCCTTCGAGCCAAGCGCGGGCGTAAACACCAGGGGAAGCATGTGCTTGTATGTGGACTTGATCACCGTGGTCAGCACGAAAGAAATGATTAAAACCGACTTCCATGAGTGTAGCAGCGGAAAGATAAGTACCGATGTGACCGCCCACACCAGTACCACTATCGTAAGCTTGAATCACCATCGCTGCCGCGTTCCAACGAATGATGTTCTCGATCTTCTGTTCTATTGCAATGTCGCCCGGATACTGTGGTTGAGCCTCGCGCGATATGGAATTGATGTAAGGCGTATTGAGAGCGTCTTCACCCGCATGAACGCCTCGATTTTGAAGTTCTTCGTGAAGTCTCTTGAGTAACGTGGTGACTTCTTCGTGTCCTCGCACCTGCAGAACAGCGTCTAAAGCTTCAATCCACTCCTGCTGTTCGGCTTCCCATTCATCTTGATTTCGGTGCAACTAGTTTTCCCTAAATTCCATTCTTTGCCTGTTCTTAGAATTGTAAGTACCGCCAAAATTTCAAATTTGTCGCAACCTTTGGACCCTTAGCATTCGTTCTTTGTGCCTTACCGATACATTTCCCTGTATTGCCCAATCAATGTACTATCTTTTGTGTGCGTTTATTGCTCTTCTAAGATTTTTCGCGCCCGAGAAAACGCTGCTCACAACAAATATCGACTAGAGTTAATGAAAATGTGACTTTGGATTCAATATTTCATTAGCGTTTGACCCGTGTCTCCGTATTTCAAAGCAATACTATTCTCGCTACCGGTTGTCGCAGCGTCACTTATCGGTGGATGGCTACCAACCACTAAAGAGTTCACTCACGCAAAAACCCAAGTACTTCTGGCGTTTGTGAGCGGCTTCATGATCGGAATTGCCGTTTTGCACTTACTCCCACACGGGATTGACCAAATCGCGTCAGTTTACGATGAAAGCGGTGTACAACTTGGTGCGCTTAGCATGGTTGGTGGCATCGTGCTCATGTTTGGTACGATACGTTTGCTTAGCTTTCATGACCACGAACCAGTATCCACGACAAATAAAGCGCAGGTGACTACTCGCACTGGACGTGCTACTTGGATCGCTGTAATAGCAGGTATGAGCGTGCATACACTCTTTGAAGGGTTCGCTATAGGATCGATCCTGAGCCTTGACGTTGTGGCATCAGACCTAAGCACACACACTGACGTCAAAATGTATTCTTCAACTCTCGCGCTAGGAGTAGTGTTCGCCATCGTGGTACACAAGCCTTTTGATGCCTTAACCGTTGTTGGTGTTATGAAATATGCCGGAGTCGACAAGAAATCACTCTGGCTAACCAATGTGTTATTTGCGCTTATCTGTCCACTCGCAGCGTTAATAGCACTATTTTTCTTAGTGGAGGTTCTTCACGATTACGAACACATATTTGGATTTTTACTAGCGTTCGTTTCGGGGGTTTTTCTCTGCGTCGCCTTCGCAGACCTGTTACCCGAAGCCTTCCGGCATCGGCATGATCGGGTGAAGATTTTTATCGCATTTCTTTGCGGTTTGCTGCTGACCTGGATGTTCCTGTTGTTCTTGCCGCACCTGCATTGATAAGCGGATGGCGCTACACGCACTAGGATGGTCTCCTCGCTTCGCACAACACATCAAAAACGACACTGAAGCACTTCATCGCAGACCGGTACGCGTGATCGCACAACACCGGCATACGTTGGTTGTGCACGATGGTGCAAACGAAATTGAGCTTCCTGCTCTGGGTAAGTGGTTTCGAGATAAACAATCCACTCAGCCCACGGTAGGCGATTGGCTTCTATTCCACCAACAGGACGTCAGCCGAACACGTATCCTTCCGCGTGAATCCGAGATTCAACGCTTAGTGAAAGCACGTCGAACCGCGCAAGTGATTGCCGCAAACGTCGACCTTCTCCTCGTAGTCATCTCTTGCAATGACGACTTTTCGGAATCTAAACTCGAACGTTATCTAGCCCTTGCGGAAGCGTCTGATGTCGAAGCTCATGTGGTGTTTTCCAAGATGGACTTAAATCCTAGCTACACCCAAATAGTAGAGCGCGCTAAGCCTTTGCTCTTCGACATCGATTGCACCGCTGTGAATTGCTTGGATGTGGTTACGTTGGGAACAATTCGTCAGCTATTTACAAGCCAAATAACAGGCTTGGTAGTCGGTTCGTCTGGTGTGGGAAAGTCTACGTTGACCAATACATTAGTCGGCGAATCTGTGCAAAAAACGCAACAAACACGATCGAAAGACGAAAAGGGTAGACACACTACTTCCGCTCGTCGCCTCGTGCAGATCCCCACAGGTGGTTTAATCATAGATGTTCCAGGGATTCGCGAACTCGCGCTGACTGGGGTGGCAGAATCACTACCGCGGACATTTCCTGATATAGAAGCGCTCGCTCATGAGTGTGAGTATCGGGATTGTGCCCATGAACAAGAACCGAATTGTCGAGTTCGGACTGCTGTACAAGAAGGTGATTTGGATGCTCGACGGTTAACAAACTACAAACGTGTTCGGATTCAACTGTCGCCAGCTTTTTCACACGCGCCCAAGGAAATTGAAGTGTAATCACAGCGACATGATGTTCTACTATGGAAGCAGTTTCGCTAATCGACTTTCACGAGGCGCACAAAGTCTCGTTCTATCTCTTTGTGGAACCGGTCGGGAAGATGGTTCCAATCATGTGTTTCGACCAGAAATGGGATCGTTGACTCCTGTAGTGCATGCCTGAGTTCCAGCAGTTTCTCGATGGGAATTTCTTGTAATTCCGGGCCACGCAAAACTAGATCAAGGTCACTCCCATCATGACACCGGTTTGTTAAGCGGCTTCCATAAGCCCAAACCTCAACGCCCGGCAGATGCTCCTGGAACAATGACTCAAGCATTAGCCGATATTTCTCAGGTAAGCGTAATCGATTAGTCATCGCTCTTTTGTTCAATCAATGCTGCCAACTGGTTTGCGTCTACTATGAATTTTGGTAGTAATACTAGAGTGGATTCTGCAAATCCCTCTCCGTAGTCATGCACGGTATCGTTTCGATTATCACGATATTGAATCCAACGTTCGACAGTGGCAATATCCATCAAATCATGCCGAGATGCATGTCGGAAAAGATCCTTGTATGTCAATCTCGCAGCGTCTTTCGCACTAGCGAAGTAAGCTGATATTCGTTTGCGTAACAACTTTCCTCCTTGTTCGAGGACTAACTCAAACTCTTTAACGCACGCCGCCCTATAGAGTTCATAGTCTGGATGATCCTTTGTTGGAAGGGTGTTCAGTTTGCTATATGCTCGTTCCAAAGTCCGGATACATCGTCGAAGGAAAGTAGTGTCAATTGGGCGGGAAGTCATCGTTGTATAGAGAAATAATTACAGATTTGCCGTTTCTGTTCGTAGTCTGGACTGCAAGTCTAAACTGAATCGGATACGTATAACTCTAGAAAATTGTACCAAAGAGAAGAAATACGCAGACTTACGATGGGTTGTCAAAAACAATAATGAAAGTCGGTTCAGTAGAAGTTCATGATCAAGCAATTCAGTTCAAATTCCACCTATCGACAGGACCTGGTGGCCAAAACGTAAACAAAGTTGCGACTGCAGTAGAACTTCGATTCAACGTTGAACAAAGTGGGCTACCAGAACCCCTTTGTACGCGTGTGCGCGAACGGGGAAAATCGCACTTAAACACTGCTGGTGAGCTCGTAATTCACGCTACGCGCCACCGCTCTCAAAAGAGAAATAAAGAGGAAGCGCTCCAACGTCTAGCGAACATTATGGAATCCGCGCAAATACCACCGAAACCACGTATACCCACTCGACCATCCGCGCGGGCAAAGCAGGTTCGACTCGATCAAAAACGCAGAACCTCGGAGAAGAAACAGTCGCGAAAGAATTCTCTAGATTAAATTGCCTGATCGGTCCGAGCTAGCGTCCAATCAAGCATTAAAATATGCGCCTTGGTCTCCTTGAGATCAATTGAACATAACATTTCATATTTTCGATCGACTATTTGTCGACGATGTTCCCTCCGTTTGAATTATTGGAGAACTAAACATGAAAGCAAAACTTGAATATATCTGGCTAGACGGGTATTCCCCAACTCAGAGCCTTAGAAGTAAGACTCGAATTATCGAAGGTTTCGACGGGCGTTTGGAGTCGTGCCCAGTTTGGTCTTTTGATGGTAGTTCCACCGCACAAGCGGAAGGCGCTGATTCAGATCTTTTATTAAGACCAGTAGCGATTTTCAACGACCCTGCGCGGAAAGACGCGTTTTTGGTCATGACAGAAGTTTTAAATCCGGACGGCGAACCACACGACAGCAATGGCCGTGCGATGATCGACGATGATGACAACGACTTTTGGTTCGGTTTCGAGCAAGAATATTTTCTCTGGGATTTGGAAACTTCACTACCACCAGGGTTCCCAGTGAAAGGATTTCCTCGACCACAAGGTCCGTACTACTGCTCTGTTGGGGCCGAGAATAACTTTGGTCGCGAATGTATTGAAGATCATCTCGATCAGTGCTTAGAGGCAGGTATCGAAGTAGAAGGCATCAATGCCGAGGTTGCCGCTGGACAATGGGAGTTTCAAGTGTTCGCCAAAGGCGCGAAGAGTGCCGGTGATCAAACCTGGGTTGCTCGCTATTTAGCCGAAAGAAACGCTGAGAAGTGGGGATATGGTATCAATTGGCATCCCAAACCTCTTGGACAAACTGATTGGAACGGGTCCGGCATGCACGCAAATTTTTCCAATGCAGTTATGCGCGAGAGTGGCGACCAGGGTGTATTTGAAAAAATTTGTGAAGAGTTTGGTCGCAATATTCGCAGACATATCGACGTATACGGCGCGGATAACGAGCAACGGTTAACGGGGCTGCACGAAACACAATCAATTGACGAGTACTCATATGGTGTTTCTGACCGCGGCGCATCTATACGAATTCCCGTAGGTACGGTCGAAGACGGCTGGAAAGGACGACTGGAAGACCGACGGCCTGCATCCAACGCGGACCCATACAAAGTCGCTGCCGTCATCGTTCGAACGACCAAAGACGCGTTGTCATAGTATTCATCGTTAGTTCTCCGACAGACTAACGACTATTTTGTCAAGCGCAGGTAGAACCACACACACGAGTAGCACAATCCACTCGACGTGAAAAGCCCAGAGACTTGCTAGTCTTCTGGGTTTTTTGTGTATAGCACCTGGATTACATTTGAACTCGCGCGTTGCTTGTTCTAATTGAATACGTAGATAACATTGCTATTGTTTCCTTCAGCTCTCGTCTCTCTATTCTCACATCCTCTTTAGAACATGCCGGACCAAGAAAACAAGACTAGACCAGCGCGAGTCTGGAGTTGGTTGTTTAAAACGCTCACCTGGCTACTCGCTGCTGGTTGTTTCTATTGGGTCTACACCAAAATCGCTGGCGCGGCGGCGAAAGAAAATATTTCTGCGTGGGCCTATCTAATCGATTTTTTCAGCGAGGCAAACTGGCTGTTATGGCTATCCGTGATGATGCCGTATTCGGTGTTTTTCTTCTTGGTAGACTCAAATGTCACTTGGCGCGTACTGCGTTGGTTCAACGCTCCTGAACTCAAGTATGGCAACGTTCTGCCCATTCGAGCAAGTGCTTATATCCTATCGCTGGTAAACGAACAAGTCGGGAAAGGAGCTATGTCGCTCTATCTCCTCAAGACCTATGAAGTTCCCGGATGGAAAGCGCTCTCGTCAATGATTTTCATAGGCGTCTGCGAAATATATCAACTACTACTATTCTCTTCAGTTGGTCTCATCGTGTTCTTCGGATACGTGCAACAAGCGTCGACCGTGCTCCCTCTAGATTTCATACTGCCCGCCGTGTTCATTTTCGCATTCTTCTACTTTCCGTTCCACCTCGCCTATTTTCGAGGACACATTCTTAAGGAGTTTAAACTTCGCAATTTAAGCGTGTTACACGCGCTCCGTGAAGCAAAGTTTCACCATTATGTACTAACTATATTGTTTAAAGCACCGAACATGATCGGTGCTGTATTCGTCTACACGATCGCTCTCGCGGTGTTTAACGTTCAGGCAAATACAGGTCAAATGCTGGTCTTTTTACCTTTGATCTTCTTAGCAGCAGCACTACCGTTGCCTTTCCATGCAGGCGCTTTGGTCATCTGGACAGTTGTGTTTCCAGAATACCCCGAGGTCGGCGCCTTTAGCCTCGTAATGCACACATTCTTCGTTATATTTAATGCTCTCATCGGCGTATGCTTTTTGCCTCGAGCAAATCGAGAACTATTCGATCAGTAACTCATAGACATTGAGTGAGTTTGACTCGGCTGTTAGTCGTCTGGTATCTCGCGTACAAGAATTGAAACTACGAAAGTCTGAAACTAGTTCTCAAAAAAATCATACAATACAGGGTGGCTGACCGATGGCGTCGGCGAGAAGCAATTCGCTGCATCCAACTGACAAATTTAGATGATATGGAGTGTTCTACCTAGTGCGCCAAAGCGACGAGCTTCGAAGCAGTTTGGATTACTAGGACGAAATTGGGTTTATTTGAATGAGTAAGAGAATGAAATCGGGAACAATGACGTTATTGTTCTATCCGCAATTTTCTTGTACGGCGAGACGGCTGAAGATGTGCCTTATGAGCTTGAATCGCATGACGTTGAAAATCAAAAGGAATATGGTACCTGTGGCCTCCTTGATCTGATTGACAAATTTACGGACGAGAGATCACTGTACTTAGCCTGTCATACTGACGACGAGGACAAAGAAATAGGCGTAGTCATCAACACGAGACCGGATTTGGCGACAGACGGTCAAATGTTTTTTAATATTACGTTTGTGAACGACTCTTTTTCGCCTAACAAAAATGTGACTCATGTTCGCTACCGATTTGACAAAAATAAAGCAAAGAAATCAAAGTTTCATCAAAACGACGCACCTCCCAATGTTGCTTTACTATCCAGAGGAGCAAAGTTGGGTGACTACCCTAGTCACTCAAAAGGCTGCGGATCAATGGTTAAAGTCGATCTCGGAATCGGATCAATTACTCTTTGAACTTAGACAGGAGGGCAGGGTGGCTACTGAAACAATCGTGTTCGAAGAGGCAGACAAGCCGTTGCGGACTTTAAGGAGCGTTTGAAGCAGTTAGAGTCAACAATGGATTCGGACGAAGAAGCTAGCGACGCGAATGAGGGCTGACTGGCTCAATCTGACAACGGATTAGTGTGTCATGATTGTTGCCCCATCACGGTAGTCACTTTGAATTAAACAAAGTGCGGGCAGCATTGTGTTGGGTCCCTAGGTGACACCTTTTATTTGTTGATACTTGGACTCGCGCCAAGTTTCGTTTTTCATAATTTCTTCGAGAATTTGAGCAGCTTCAACGATGTCATTCTCGTCTAAGTAGAGCGGCGCGATCCCAAAACGCATGATATTGGGCTGTCGAAAATCGCCGATGACCCCGCGCTCGATTAATGCCTGCATGATCGGATAACCGTGTTCTGACGCGAATGACACTTGAGATCCCCGTTGTTCTGGGTCGCGCGGCGTAACGAGCGTCAGCATGGGACACCGTCTCTCTACTTCCTCAATAAACAGACTAGTCAACGCTATGGAAGAAACTCGGAGCTCTGCCATGTCCACATCCTCCCAAACTCTCATCGCAAGTTCTAGTAATTTGAACTGAATGATCGATGGGCTGCCGATACGGAAGCGTTCTGCACTCGCAGACGGCTTATATTTCAACTCCATTGCAAATGGATCTCGGTGTCCCAACCAGCCCGTCAATGCGGGTGTGATTGACGTGACGATATCAGGTCGAACGTAAATAAACGCCGGTGCTCCTGGACCCCCATTGAGATATTTGTACGTACAACCTACGGCAAACTCCGTATGAGAACTTTCCATAGATAACGGCACAGCACCCGCAGAATGAGCTAAATCCCATATTGTTACTGCGCCAACTTTATGTGCCCGCTGAGTGATCTTTTCAATGTCATGCACGCGACCGGTTCGGTAGTCGACATGGGTTAAAAACACCACTGCGACTCTCTCATCAATCGAGTCTACAACTTCTTCCGGAGGTGGTGTTTGAAGCTGGTGTCCCTTATCCATCGTGTCGATCAGACCTTGTGCCATGTATAGATCTGTTGGAAAATTTCCTGCATCGGACAGTAAAACTCTTCGATCAGGACGCATGCTTAACGCGGCGGCCAAGGCTTGATACAGCTTAATTGAAAGTGTGTCGCCTGTGGCGACGGTATCGGGTGCCACACCTATAACTGGAGCGATCTGGTTACCAACTGTTTGGGGCAGAGACATCCAGCCTGCGGTGTTCCAAGCCTTGATGAGCTCTTGTCCCCACTCATCACTAATGACCTGATCCGCACATTCAGTACTACCTCGAATCGGTGGTCCAAGTGAATTACCGTCGAGATAAATGATGCCTTTGGGAATGTCGAAGAGCTCTTTGCGCGGTAGAGACGATTTCGAAGTCAAAGATCCCCTCGCACAGCCCACAACTCAGGGAACAGGACAACTTTTAACCGGTTCGACAGGAATGGTACCCCGGATGATCCACCCGTACCCGTCTTGTATCCAATCACGCGCTCGACAGTGGTAACGTGATTGAATCTCCACCGCCGAAAATAATCTTCAAGATCTACGAGTTTTTCCGCTAACTCATAGAGTTCCCAATACTTAGACGTGTTTTCATAGACGATTTGCCATCGTCTTTGAATTTTTACATCAGGTTGTCGAGACTGACGTAATTGCGGCAACGGCAACTGGTCATCGTTTCCATCCAAAGTTTCGAAGAGTAGTCGAACGGCAAGGTCATAGATGCTAAGTTGATCGAGTTCTGCTGAGAGCGCTTGATGATCTGCCTTGTTTTGCTCATGCATCTTCAACGCACCAACGTCTCGATTTCCGAGCATGTATTCAATCATTCGATACTGATACGACTGTATACCTGATGCTGTACCAAGGTTTGAACGGAACTCTGTGTAATCACTCGGTGTCATCGTCCGCAACACTTCCCAGGCGCCGTTCAACTGATCGAAAATGCGCGCTACACGACTCAGTGTCTTGAACGCATGCTGTAACTGATTTTCTTCCATGTGCTTTCTCACATGGGAAAGTTCATGTATGACCATCTTCATCCACAATTCTGTGGTTTGATGCTGAATAATGAACAGCATCTCGTCGTGAGATGTGGTGAGTGTGTTTTGTGCGGAGAGAATCGAGTCGAGCCTTAAATAGTCGCGGTAAGATTGGACTGTTGGACGCTCAGTAACTTTATCAGTACTAGTTCGGGTCAATTATTTCGTACTTGATCGAAGATTTTGAAGTTGAATCGCAAGAGCATTGAATATAGCCAGTGTGAATTTTTCATTACCGAGCTACTTCAAGTCTTCGTTTCTGTCGGTAGGTTCATTGATTATACTGAGGGTTTCAACATCAAATAGAACCATAAATAGGTGGTTCCTTGCTGCATCAGTCTATGTATATCAATAGATTTTTGATTGATCCAATATGTATGGTTAGTGCCTGAGAGAGGGGGAATTCGCGCAGGATTTTTCGACTTACCAGCGTTGAATTGAGACAAATAAATCGGGTCGGCTAGAGTGAGCAAGATTGATTGGGACGATGCTTTTTCCAACGCGGCTTATATAACAGATGGAGCTACTTACCCGGATCGTTGGCGGCGAAATGCTACCGCATTCATTGAGACACAACAATATTTAGAGCTTAACATACCCTACGGAGAACATCCTAGGCAAAAATTCGATCTCTTTTGGCCTTCAACCGAACCGAGAGGACTGATTGTCTTCGTTCACGGTGGATATTGGCTCGATTTTGACAAATCGTACTGGTCGCACTTGGCGAGTGGCTCATGTGAGAGCGGATGGACGGTTGCGATCCCAAGTTATGTTCTGGCACCAGAAGCCAAAATTTCGGAAATTACTCAAATGATCGCTCAAGCTATTGAAAGTTCTAGTAAACGAGTAGATGGTCCAATCGTACTCTCAGGACATTCCGCGGGTGGTCATCTCGTCACTCGAATGGTTTGTGAATCGTCGCCGTTGGCGAACAAAGCGACAGCGCGTATTGCCCGAGTCCTATCCATCAGTGGAGTACATGACCTTAGAAATCTCATTCATACACAAATGAACGATCAACTCCAACTCAGTCTCAATGAAGCCGCCGCGGAGAGCCCTGCGTTACAAAAGCCAATTGTTACTGCAGATGTAATTTGCTGGGTAGGCTCAGAAGAGAGGCCAGAGTTTTTAAGGCAAGCAAATACACTCCGAGACGCCTGGCAGAATCACGTAGCGAATATTCAGGTCGTTGTCGAACCGAATCGGCATCATTTCGACGTGATTGAATCCTTGAGTGATCCAGGTAGTCTCCTTACCCTAGCACTCATTGGCGACCCTTAGTGTCTGCACCTATTGGAACACCGTGTACTTCTCCGGCGCTTTTGCTTTAGGGTTCAGATCTTAAACTAACTTCGATGCTCGCGAACGTTTCCTCTCCTCAACAGGAATAACCGCTCACCGATTGAGAGAATGGTTGAAACTACTAACACCCATGAAAACGTCTGTCTAATCCAAAGGTTCGATATCCAGTCAAAATTTAACGCGTTCTCACCTACAACTATTCCCACTATAACGAAGTAACCGATTCCATTCCAACGCCCTAATTTACTCGGTACTAGCTGTTCTCGTTGAAATACTCGAGAGTCAAGCACATATTGAATAAACGCAAACACTACCAATATCGGAAAAAGGAAAGGAACGCTACCATGAATCGCTAACGCGAGCAGTGCGCTCGACACAAAGAAACAATCAGCGCTATGGTCAAGTATCCCTCCGATTCTGCTGGGATTCGCTTCACGACGAGCAAAAATTCCATCGAACACGTCTGAGGCGACTGCGATGATAAAAATTGCACTACTAAGCACAAACTTTCCCTCAAGGATACACCATACGTTGATGGGTGAAATGATCAGGCGCGCGAAGGTTAAACCATTAGCGATGGACAGTGAAGATCTCATGTGTTCATTCTTTTAACGTTCTACTACGACCATTTTGGGAATACAGCTTCGAGTGCTTGTACTCCACCCAAACGAATCGACAAGAAATACCCAAAACTAAAATATTGGTCTCAAACAGTCCAATCCTCAATTATTCTTTGTGATAGCTCCTATGGAAATTTCGGATTCAGATAGATTAAATTCGAAAGTCCTCCCAATCTTAGTCCATCCACACCCCAATCTACGTAAGGTGGCACAACCGGTTGAAAAATTCGATACTGAACTTCGACAATTAGCGTTAAATCTTCTTCACACTATGTACGAAGAAGGCGGTATCGGTCTAGCTGCTACACAGGTAAACGTCCAACTTCGTATTTTGGTTATTGATCTAAGTGGAGATTGGAAAGATCCTCAAGTATTTGTCAATCCGGTCTTGAATTCCACAAGTGGTTCCCAAGTTCTGGAAGAAGGATGTCTTTCTGTACCAAATTTCTACGACGAAGTCGAACGTCCGTCCCATGTAAAAGTTTCTGCATACGACGTATACGGTAATCAGTTTGAGAAAGAGACAACAGGTTTGGAAGCCAGTTGTATTCAACATGAGATTGATCACCTAAACGGTAAATTATTCGTCGATTACTTATCCCGTCTGAAACAAATTCGAATACGACAGAAGCTCCGCAAAGCGAGGTCTTGACGGCGCGCAAATCACCATGCAATTCGGCTTTGCTGGGAGTCCAAGGTTCGCAGCAGATATTCTCCAAATTATCCTTGATGCAGGCCTCAGACCTCAACTGGTCATTACTCAACCTTCGAAACCAAAAGGCCGGGGTCAAACGATTCAACACACCCCGGTGTATTCACTAGCGCAGCAAGAGAATATCCCTATCGCTACTCCAAACAACATCGAAGAGTGCGTGAAATCGCTACGGGATTTAGAGTTACTTGTCGTCGCGGCATACGGCCAAATTCTCCCACGTTCAGTTCTCGATGCCCCACTTTATGGGTGTATAAATGTACACACATCAATGCTTCCACGATGGCGTGGCGCGTCTCCTATAGAACACGCGATACTGCATGGTGACAAGACCACGGGTGTCAGTATCATGCAAATCGATTCTAAACTCGACGCCGGACCAGTTTATTTGCAACAGAGTCACTCACTGGATGGAACAGAAACCTCCTTGTCTCTATCAAGCATACTCGCACAAACAAGCGGTAATGCGCTTTTGACTGTTTTGAATGATTTCAGCAAGGATGACAAACCAAGACCAAGACCACAGGCAAAAACCGGAGTTACTTACGCGCCCCAGTTATCTTCCAATGACGCACGTATCGATTGGGGACAAACAGCGACAGTCAATGAGCGAAAAGTTCGCGCTTTCGTTGGTCGAAATGCAGCTTTTACCTCGCGAGAAACGTTGCGTCTTCGCATTTTGGAAGCAGAAGTGCGCGACGGTGAGTTTCTTCCAGGACGACTGTATCGTTCGGAGAAATCGTTGACGATCGGTTGTAGTCGAGATGGCTTACTGCTTCGCACAGTGCAGTTAAATCGTGGAAAAGGAGCTCCACTGAGTGTCGCTTCGGCAATCAACGGATTTGGTCGGTTATTTGAAGATGGCATCCAATTCGACTAGGCGACATAGCCCAAATTTTCTAGCCGCGAAAATCCTCACTAGGGTATTACAGGGGCAACCTTTGGAAGATGCGTTGTACGAACACCACGAATCCAAGGACATCGCATTGCTCACGTTTTTGTGCTACACAACCATGCGACACTATTACTCTTTACATCAACGATTATCCGATATATCCCATCGACCGCTTGATCAACTAGACATCGAAGTAAAGTGTTTGCTCTTGCTCGGAGCGTGCCAGCTGCAGTACTCCACTCTACCAGCTCCGTTGGCGGTAGCGCACGTTGTCACAGCGGCCAAAAAGATCGGGAAGACTTCTGCTGGCAGTCTCATCAATGCGATTCTGCGTCGATACGATGCGGCAATTGAACCAAGCTTGGAGGAAGCTAGTTATGAACTGCCACAGTGGATGATTGATCGAATCAGATCCGACTATCCGAGCGAATCCGATGAAATTTTTCAAACGAGTACCGCGAGAGCACCGATGACTCTTCGAATCAATGTGAGCGAAATTAGCTGCTCAGTTTACTGCGATCTCTTGCAGAAATCTAAAATTTCATTCGAGCAAACAGCATTGGATAACGCGATAACGCTCACCAAACCCATGTCGAGGAGCAAGTTACCAGGATACGAGAACAGTTATTTCTGCGTCCAAGACCTTGCCTCACAGTTACCCGTATCTTTATTGGAACCACAACCTGAACATCGCATACTGGATGCATGTGCCGCGCCCGGCGTAAAGTCTCGACAAATTGCTGATGTATTTCCTAACAACCCCGTGGACGCCTATGATATTAAACCGCAATGTTCCACGTGGAACATCCTGACGGATACTGGAAATAAGCAGAATCTTCAGCTCAAACAAGGGGACTTAACGACGACTTCTTGGTGGGACGGCACTCACTATGATCGCATTCTTCTGGACGCTCCCTGTTCGGGTTCAGGTACGCTCAGCAGACATCCAGATATTAAAGTTACCCGAAACGAAGCCGATGTTTCTCAAGCCGCAGAATTGCAACTCAAGCTACTTAACAATCTGTGGAACGTCTTAGCACCCAATGGAATCTTGGTGTACTGCACTTGCTCGATTTTTTTTGAAGAAAACGACAGTGTTGTTGCTAAATTCCTTGCGGAACGTCAGGATATCGCTATCGAACCGTTTGAACTACCCATTGGACGTCCCACACCACATGGATGGCAAACCCTCCCTAAAGAGCAAGCGCACGATGGATTTTTCTTTGCTCGAGTAAGAAAACAATACAGTAACGCATGAACATAGTAATCCTCGGCGCCGGAGCTGTTGGCGGCACACTCGCAGACACACTCAATGACCACTTGCACCGTATCACAGTAGTCGATGAGAATGTCACACAACTTGATCGACTACAAAAGCTCGATGGAGTGCGAACTGTCTTTGGGAACGCTGCAGAACCTCATGTTCTAGAACAAGCTAATGTCGATGAGGCCGACATAGTTGTTGCCGTCACTGGGCGAGATGAAATCAATATTGTGGCTTCGCAAGTGGCACGTTCTGTTTACGAGACTCCCAAAGTGATTATTCGATTGAGATCACAAGAATATGCTAGGATTGAACGTTATAAGTCTAGATATCTCGACAATCTGGTCGTGATCAATCCCGAAAATGAGGTTCGCGTGCAAATTGAACGGCTCCTTCATTATCCGCGCACCTTTGAAGTCGCTTCTCTTGCTGACAATCGAGTAGCGTTTGTGGGTTTTCGAGCGATTCAAAACATGCTTCCATGCGGTATGACCGTCGATGCCATGCTCAATTGGAATCCAACTAGTAGAGCGCGCTTTGTCGCGGCCTTTCGAAAGTTCGTTCCACTTGATCGCGGGAGCGAAATACAACGCAAAGACGAAATATATTTTTGCGCGCCTACCGAAGAAGTATCGGCAATTCTGAATGAATGTCTAGGTTCAGTTAAACCGGAACGCAAAGTGCTCATCGCGGGAGCAGGTCGCATTGGTACTTCACTAGCCAAGGTTCTACAAACCAATCATTCAGTTCGTATTATTGAACCAGACCCCGAACACGCACATTTCGCGGCTGATCAATTACGTGACGGAATCGTCTATCCTGGAGATGCCACCGACGCAATCAAACAGCGAGAATGTGAAATTGCAGATACGGATCTATTTGTCGCGGTAACGAACGACGACGAAATAAATGTCATGTCTTGTCTTCTTGCTAAGCAAGAAGGTGCTCGGCAAACCATTGCATTGCTAACTCAAGATCCCTACGTACGACTATTAAACGAGACTAATATCGACGTTGCGCTATCGCCGCAACGAGCCACGTCGAGCTCAGTGCTTTCCCTTGTTCACGAAAACAATATTCGTACCGCGCATCGACTGCGTGTGGGCACCTGTGAGGTCTTTGAAACTGTGGTACGAGGAGGTGCCGGTGAAAATCGAGTAACTGGTAAAAAAGTAAATAAAGTTAGCCTTCCTCAGAACGCTTCGATTCTAGCAATAGTGCGGGACGCTCGAGTGATCGAAATTGACGACAACACCGTGTTCCAAGAAGAAGATCTAGCCATCATATATGTCGCTGAAGCCGCCATGATTCAAAAAGTACTCAGGCTATTTCAACTTAGCGCGTTCTCATTTAACTAGCAGTATGCGTTTCCGAGTAATCGTTGGCGTTCTAGGAACAGCCATACTCCTGTTCAGCCCCGTTTTTGTCGTACCTCTAGGCGTCGCTTTAATTTATGGTGAGCCCACTGTATTCCAATTTACGTTGTGTACGGGTATCGCGGTGTGTCTGGGTCTTGGACTTTTTGCGGTCCGGGAACGGCGGGCGTTACGCGCCCGCGATGCATTTCTCATCGTTACGCTCGTGTATTTTGCCATATCAGCTTTAGCATCTTTACCTTTGCTCTTAATACCAAACGTCGCAACCTCTGTACCAGACGCGCTGTTCGAGGCGGTATCTATGGTAACAACGACAGGGGCTACCGTATTGGTGGGATTGGACGAAATGCCCAAATCTGTACTCATGTACCGACAGATTGTGTGTTGGTTCGGCGGGATGGGGATTATCGTGTTAGTGGTCGCTATCCTACCAATGTTGGGAATCGGTGGAGCACAACTAATCCGAGCCGAACTTTCTAGTGATCAAAACAAATTGTCCGTGCCTCTCAGAGTACGAGAGACCGCAGAAACTCTCTGGAAGATCTACGTCGGCATGACAGTGCTTTGTGCCGCAAGCCTGTGGCTTGCTGGGATGACACCTTTTGATGCAATTGCGCATTCGTTTTCAACAGTAGCAATCGGTGGATTTTCTACCCACGACTCGAGTATCGGACATTTCGACAGCACGGCAATAGAGTGCGTTATGATCGTATTTATCGTGATCGCTGGTTGCAACTTCATGCTTCATTACGCGGCGATTCATCGACCGGGAAGACACACCGGTCGTATTTCTCACTTTTTTCGTACGTACACCCGCGATGCACAAATCAGGTTTTATTTTGTAGCCCTGATTTTCACGTGTACGCTCATTTGTATAAAGCTCGCCTTGGACAGTGACTATCACGGAAATCTGTTCCGTGAAGGCATTTTTCATTCCGTCTCGTTTCTAACTACAGCAGGATTTACCACCACGGATTTAAATGCTTGGACAAGTATGGCACCGGTTGTCTTGTTATATGTTAGCTTTATTGGTGCCTGTGCAGGATCCACTGGTGGGGGGTTCAAGGTGTTTCGCATCGTGATATTGTTCAAACAAGGGGTGCGGGAAATTCAACAACTTCTCCAGCCAGGAGCGATTTTTCAAGCTCGCATGAATGGGAAGAACATCAGCGACCGAATGTTGGAATCCACAGTTGGTTTTGTGTCCGTTTACGTATTGTGTTTTGCAGTTTTGCTTGGAGCACTAATGTTTGTGTCGTCTCTCGATTTGATTACCGCTTTTTCTGCGGTAGCGGCCTGCTTAAACAACCTTGGACCGGGACTAGGTGCCGTGGCGACGAACTATCATTCGTTAGCAGATCTGGATAAGTGTATCCTCATTTTTGCAATGATTTTGGGGCGCTTGGAGATCTTCACTTTGCTCGTCCTATTTGCGCCAAGGTACTGGCGTCGCTGACGAATCTACCCTAGATGTTCCACGTGGAACATCTATTTCACAACATTGTTGGACTATCTCTCTAGAGCTCTGAGGAAGCCATCTAATTCATCGGCAAAGCTCTAATTAGATCGTAGAGGATTGAGCGCTCTTGTTCGCGTACGCCGAAGTTAAAGACGTGTGGCAAGTAGTACCATCAACGAGACTTCGGTTCTCTGTGGATTTTGTTATAATCAAAAAAACGTAATTTGATAGGAATAAGAAGTGAGATCGATCGTCTTCTTGATTCCAAGTGATTCTATACACCGAAATTGGTAAGGAGAAAAAGGATGTTTACGACTCAAAACCGCTGGCTAGCGGTGTTTTTTTGCCTTTGCATTGCACCTATGGTTTCCTTCGCACAGGACGCGGACGACGACGAAACTGACGAAGAGGATATGGAGGAAGTAATTGTTACTGGTAGTCGATTACCTACCGGATTCGGAGCTTCACCAGTATTTGAAATTACACGCGATGAGATCGACGCCCGAGGCCTCACGAATATAGAGGATATAGTTCGTTTCCTGCCGCAAAATTTTTCCACGATCACCAATGGGGGTAGTCTCGACAACCGTTCCCCTCGGTTTCAGATCGGCTCGGTCACGCTCAATCTGCGTGGGCTCGGAGAAGGTTCGACGCTGGTTTTAGTTAACGGTAAACGCTTAGCGGCTTCGCCCTCGGAGACTGGCACGTTTACAGACGTTTCCACTCTTCCATTCAGCGCGATCGAGCGAGTGGAAGTGATGACTGACGGTGCGAGCTCGGTGTACGGCTCTGACGCGGTGGGAGGCGTGGTAAATTTCATCATGAAGGAGAACTATCGAGGGGCAGATGCTTCTTTGCGCTACGAAAATAGCAGTTCTGGGGGGCACCGCACTGTCTTTGAACAGTCTCTCGGATATTCTTGGTATGATGGGAACCTGACGGCGTCCTTGACCTATCGTGAAGATGAACCAGTGTTTGCACGCGATGCGGGGCTAGACACGGATGGGGATTATCGCGAACAAGGCGGTAGACTCTATCCCAACACCTTTGGCCAGCCAGGCGTATTACTCAGGTTTGGTTTGCCGTCAAACGCGCCTCCAAATACAACCTATGGCATTCTACCCCTTGGTGACGGTACCAACTTCAGTCCAGAAGATGTGATTTGGGTTTCTAATGAGGAGGTTGCCACGCAGAGCGGAAATTTCAACCTTTTACCAAAAGGGCTTTCAGCAAACGCACCAGGCGAAGCGATACCTGCATCGGAGCATATATCGGCATATGTTAGTTTCGTACAGGAATTTGGGGAGAATCTGACACTAAGCCTGTCTGGAACCTACGCGCGCCAAGAGTCCATTCAAGAGGCTGTCGGTGCTTCATTCAGTGGCCCTGTGCCGGCCAGCAACTACTACAACCCATTTGGCGAGGAAGTTTACATCGCATACACTTTTGAGCGTGAAATTGCCGACGGAAAGCTTGCGGGCTTTGCGCGCACAACTGATCTGGACCGCGTGAATCTCAGTGCCTCGATAACCTGGGAGTCAACATTCAGAGATTGGTCAGCTGTGTTTTCATTCAATTCCGGCAAGGACAATCCCTACGGCGGCTACCCTGGTTCTTTCAACTACAGAGGTGCCGCGTTTCAAGCCGCGCTAGCTAGCAGCGACCCAGCAGAAGCAATTAATCCTTTTGGTGATGGCACTGTTCAACGCGAGTCTCTCGCCGAGTTTTCGCAATACGCCACGCGGGGTGCACGAGAAGGTAGGCAGAATGTTTGGGGCGTGACCGCGTCAGGTTCGATTTTTGAGATTGGAGGTGGAGCGGTCGAAATGGCTTTAGGCTTTGAGACTCGGACTGATACGCTAGATTTTGACTCTTTCCTATTGAATCCGTTTACTTTCCGAGTCCCAGGAGCACCAGAAATAGTTCCTGAGTCGACGAACACAGCTCTGTTTTATGAGCTTTCCATTCCGATGATCCGGGGGGCCAACGCACGCGCAGAGATCCATGAGTTGACTTTCTATGTTGCTGGCCGCTATGACAAATATCAGATCGAAGGACCCTTCGAAGGGATTTTGGATCCTGCAAGCAGTCGAAACTTCGATGACTTCGTGACAAAACTAGGTGTGGTCTACTATCCAACAGAGAATCTAAAGCTTCGCGGTACGTGGGGACAGGCGTTTCTGGCAGCAACGTTACCCGAATTGTTTGCGCCAAAACGCGAATTTACTTTCTTCCGATTTCTCGATCCTTTGAACCCAGTTGAGAATGGCGGTCAGTTTGCATCGGTGTATCCCGTCACGGTTCTTGGTGGGAACCCCGACCTTCAACCACAAACATCCATCACCACGACTTTGGGATTCGAGTACTCTCCAGAAGACCTTCCCGGCTTGAGTGTATCTGCTTCATGGGTCCATACTGAATTCGAAGACATACTGGGGACATTGAGTGGAGTTTTGGGATGGCCGCCTACATATGCATTCGAAAATTGGGAACAATTCCCTAAGCAAGTGAGGCGCGATGAAAATGGCATATTGATGTTTGTATCTATGCAGTGGGCAAACTTTTCCGCGAAGACCAGCGAAGCCGTCGACTTTGATGTGAGATACACTTTCGAGACGGGCTTTGGTGAGTTCATGACAGGGTTTCTTGGAACCCACACGTGGCAGTTGAAAACCATCCCGGGTCCGGGTATTGATCCCATAGAACAACAAGGGACAGATCAAGGTCCTGTTGAACTGAAAGGAAGTGCATTCATCGACTGGACACGAGGTGCTTGGAACGGAAACGTGACTTTGAACTTCGAGAGTGACTACAAAAACACAAATCCTGGAGTCGCGCGGATTGACGTGGACGGGTATAGGACCGTCGATATACAAGGCTCGTACGCGCCTACTCGCTCAGGTTGGCACTTTACTGCTGGAATACAAAACATTTTTGATGCAGACTTCCCCTTCTTCGATAGCTATCGAGGTGTTGACTCTGCACACGTTGACTTTCGTCGCCGTGTCATCTTCCTCGACATCGTAAAAGATTTTTCCTGGTAAAAATTTACCTGCATCTATGTTACTGTCGGTAACACCGTATAGGAAGGCTGGATTATGCCGCTACTCCACTCCATCGAGTAGCGGCGTACAGTCTTGTTTCAGAATGAGAAATCCAACTTCTCTGCTAGAAGTTACGCTCTCCCTTCAGTTGTGTAACAGTTATGTCCCGAAATTTATTCAACAGAATTCTTGGTGCTTATCTAATCGCATTAGCGGTCGTTATCGCTATTCAATTTACGGTCGAGCTCACCTACGAATCTGCCCAGATTACCTCTTTACAGGTCTGGTTTGTCCTAGATTGGTTTTCTTTGGTTGGATTTGTGATATGCGTCGTCGTAAATTTTCTGTATATGCGTTCGAACAATGACGTTGACTCAATTACATGGGACAAACTAGCCTCAAGCATTGCGTTCTATGTCTCAGTTGGTTTAACAATGGCATTCTTACATAACTTTGTGGGAACACTAGTGGGCGGAAAGGACGATCTGTTGTTTTGGAAATTTATCAACGTAGTGCAGATGCCGTTGTTTGCTGCGACTGGATTTAGGTTATCGAGCAAAAAGTAAGAAAAGCCCGTTCACAACGAGCACAATTCAAAGATGACTTTTTTGACGGATAGCAGTCGGAAGTCTAATAACCACCTTACTGCAAAGCAATTTAGCTTTAGATGTCGAGACTCTCTAATGACACCGACAGGGCGTTATCTCGAATAAACGCTTTTCGAGATTCGACATCTTCGCCCATCAAGGTGGAGAAGAGTTCGTTCGCGGTGCCAGCATCATCCACAGACACTCGAGACATGTGTCTTACATTCGGATCCATCGTGGTCTCCCACAGTTGCTCTGGATTCATCTCTCCAAGTCCTTTGTAGCGTTGTAGACGCACGCCGTCCCGAGCTCGCGTGAGCAACCAGTCGTAAGCTTCAGCAAAGGACCCAATTTCGTGCTCAGCGTTACCCTGTAAGACTTTAGCTCCTATTTCAAAAAGATCGTTCGTCTGGTCGTTAATTTCTCGGATTAAACGATAGATACCAGACTCAAAGAAATTAATTCCTAATTCCGTTACACTTTCGAGCCCGCGCGAAACTCGATGGACGACAGGAATATAGAAATTGTGCTCTGGTTCAAACTGCAGTTTGACCTCGTGCACGCCCTCTTCGCTTGCGAGCAAATCTTGCAAAAGGTTGGCCCAGTCCCGCATCTGAGCCTCTTGAGCTAACATCTCAGAATCTACTGGCGGCAACTCGATTAACAGCTTAGTGATGTATGTTGGGTAAACGCGACGCATACTTTGAAGCCGTTTATACACTTCAAAGTATTTTCTAGAGAGACTTGCAACGGGTTCCTGTGCCAATGGAGGGGAATCTTTGGTTGGATAGATCAATGCTCCTTCGAAGGCAATACGTAAGTAGTATGCTTCGAGTTCGGCTTCGTCTTTGATATATTGTTCGGACTTTCCTCGACCAACTTTAAATAGCGGTGGCAGTGCTATGTAGATGTGTCCTCGATCGATCAACTCGGCCATATGTCGATAGAAAAATGTAAGTAACAACGTTCGAATGTGCGAACCGTCTATATCGGCATCGGTCATAATGATGACTCGGTGATAACGGAGCTTTTCGATTTCCAGCCGCTCTCGCGAAGACTCAAAACCGCACCCGAGGGCAGTGAGTAGTGATTTCACTTCGTTGTTGGCAATCATTTTGTCTTCGCGTGCTTTTTCCACATTAAGAATCTTACCGCGAAGCGGCAATACCGCCTGTGTTTTTCGATCTCGTCCTTGCTTCGCAGAACCTCCAGCAGAGTCCCCCTCGACGATGAAGATCTCACTGTACGCGGGATCCTTTTCTTGACAATCTGCTAATTTTCCAGGTAGTCCTCCAAGATCTAGCGCGTTTTTCCGGCGAGTTAATTCGCGAGCATTACGAGCTGCTTCCCTTGCTCTCGCAGCTTCGATCATTCGCTGGGCAATCAGTTTCGCTTCTTTGGGGTGTTCTTGCAAATAAGAATTAAACTGTTCTCCTACTGCTTGTTCCACCGCCGTTCTTGCTTCACTAGAAACGAGCTTGTCTTTGGTTTGCGATGAAAACTTAGGATCAGGCAATTTCACGGAGACGATGGCTGACAGCCCTTCACGAGCGTCGTCTCCTGTTGTTTGAACGTTGCTCTTTTTCGCTAGCCCTTCGTTCTCGATATAGGTATTGAGAGTCCTCGTGAGCGCCGCGCGAAATCCCTGTAAATGGGTACCTCCGTCAACTTGTCGTATGTTGTTGCAATAGGGTCGGACGTCTTCTTGGTACTTGTCATTCCATTGCATCGCTACTTCCACTCCAATAGTCCCGCGCGTGTGGAAATAGATGACATCGTCATGAATGGCGTTCTTGTTGTGGTTGAGGTGTTCTACATAGGATACTAAACCGCCGTCATACAAATACGCATCCTCCGCGCCTGTTCGTTCATCCTTGAGCTTCAAACTGACACCCGAATTGAGGAAAGCAAGCTCGCGCATCTTGTTCGCGATCGTGTCATAGGAGAAGCTGGTCGAGCCAAACGTGTCATTCGAGGGTTCGAAATAGCAAGTGGTACCGCGACGCTTGGTTTGTCCGGCCACAGCCATGGGCTTGTCTGGCACGCCGTGTCTGTATGTCTGTTCGTAAAGTTTCCCGTCTCGACGTACCGTCAAACGAAAAAACGATGACAGAGCATTAACTACGGAGAGCCCAACACCGTGGAGCCCGCCAGACACTTTATAACTGTCGGCATCGAATTTCCCGCCCGCATGGAGGGTAGTCATGATCACTTCTGCAGCCGACACCCCTTCTTCTGGATGCATATCGACTGGAATACCTCGACCGTTATCCTCAACGGTGACTCCATCTCCCACATGGAGGATTACCTGAATGTCATCACAATGATCCTCCAGGGCTTCGTCGATTGCATTATCGACCAGCTCTTGAACCATGTGGTGCAACCCAGTTCCATCCTCGGTATCGCCGATGTACATACCGGGGCGCTTGCGAACCGCTTCCAGCCCTTTTAGGACCTTGATATTCTCTGAGGTATAGGTGTTTTGTTCAGCTTCTGTCATAAAGTCCCTTTTATGCAAAGATAACTCGATGAGCACGAGCGTCTATGCTCGTGATGTTCCACGTGGAACATACTAGTATTATACGCTAGGAAGCAACGATCTTGCCTGCTTCCAGCTGGATGACGTTTGGGGTAACGCTTGAGGGTAAATCTGCTTGTATTCGTTCCGCGTTTTTCGTCCCAGTCGCGATGATTTGCGATCCTGTTGGATTCAATAGACTGAAGAATCTGCGTGTGTAAATCTCGTCCATTTCCGCCGTAGCATCATCCAACAACACCACACATTGCACGCCTCGTTCTCGTAAGTGCTCGAGTTGTGCTAATTTCAGAGCACAAGCGACCGCGTTTCCTTGGCCACGCGATAGTATTCTCAGTGCTGGTCCAAGGAGTTCTCCTTTCGCACTATTGACTTGCACCCTAACATCAGCGCGGTGAGGTCCCACTCGAGTATGTCCGATCTTTTGTTCACGCACCTGATCCCGTTCCAGTGCCTCCAATAGCGAATTGTCCGGCCAACCACAGTCGTAATTCAGCGTCAGATTTAGGTCTGGCGCAAGGGAGGACACTGTTTTTTGGAAAAAGACACTCAGCCCTTGTAAGTGTGTTTCTCGAATCGCTGTGACCTCAATCGCTGTCTTTGCGAATTGCTCGGTCCACACGCTTAAATCCGCAGATCTCTGCTGTATTGCCCTATTTCGCTGTTGCAAGATACGCAGGAAGGAGCGATGTACATCCATAAATTGATTGTTGGTGTGAAACACACTCCAATTCAACCACGAACGACGCACACGCGGGGTGCCAAATACAAGCTCCGACAAGTCAGGTAGATACGTCTGCGTCGGTACTAGAGCGGCGATCTGTGAAATCTGCCTAATGTCCGCGCCGTTAAGTCGCATTCTGATGTTGTCGTTTCGAGCCTTGCTCATACCGAGACGGTAAGCGCTTTTTTCGGCACGGCTCACTGCTGTTACTAACATGTCATCCGCGTCGAAAGACATCAAGGAATTCAACAACCCCGGACGAAACGACCTGCCACGAATCAGCAGGTAGATGCATTCAAGAAATGTCGTCTTCCCCGCGCCGTTCGGCCCGAGTATGAGGTTTAACGTCGGCTGAAGTTGAAAACTCTCATGCTGGATGTTGCGAACATTGCGAACCTCTACCGATTCGAGGATCAACTTCTAATGGGCGAAACCACAAACAGCAATTCTTCTTCATCGTCCGAGTCGATACGTACAACATCTCTAGGTTCGGGTAGATGCAACGCAACCTCTTCGCAAGAAAAAGTGTCTAAGATTCGTCGTAATCGGTCATGCTTGAACGCCACTTTTGTACTGCGGTCCCCGAAATCGACCGGAATAACAACTTCGGCACGATCGCCAGCTTCGGTATTCGCCATAAGCTCCATACTATCGGGGCTAACGTCCAAGTAGATCCGCATGCTTGTGTCCGCAAGCGTCGCTGCTTGATCAATCGCTTGGATGAATAAGCTTCGATCACACTTCAACAACGCGTCGCTGGCATCCGGTACGATTCGCATGTAAGCTGGAAATGGGGATTCAATGAGATTCGTAATCAATGATCGCTCGGAACCAATCGCGACAAGGGCGTTCGCGGCGACGGAGATCTCTAGTTCGTCTTCTACCGAGGCAAATGCCTTCGTTAGTTCCAAGACTGCCTTGCGAGGTATCAAGGCAGTTACGATCTCACCACCTTCTACTGAGTAGTTTTTATTTGTACATATGCACATGCTCATGCCGTCGCTAGATACTGCCCGGATATGTACCGACGTTAACTCAATCAACGTGCCATTAAGGTGGGGTCGAACGTCCCCAACACCCATTGTTGAGATCGCGCTCTGTAGCAAATGCACAAAGTCCTTGGTCGAAATCGTGAATGTGGCATCCGCTTCAATATTCGGACGTTGCGGAAACTCAGATGCTGGCATTGTCGATAGATTAAATTTCGACCTCCCGATCGTCAACGTAACGCCATCTAAGTCGGCGTGAATCATCACTTCACCGCTTTGTGATGATGCCCGCACGACATCAAGGCACTTCTTCCCTGGAATGGTGACCGCTCCGGTCTCTGCGACCGACATAGTTTCAACATCAGCCATTAGGGACAAATCATGGTCGGTGGCTCGTAAATGTAGGACTCCGTCCTCGCCGACTTCAAACAAGACATTGCTGAGAATTGGATACGTAAATCGTCTCTCGATTACGTCCGTGACATACTGCAGGGCATCTCGCAACTTGTCGGTGCTGACGCTAATTTTCATGAGCCATCTCCTATTACTTTAATGTTATCGGAAACTCAAGGTCTAGTTGATTAGCTTGCGCGTGATCACGTCATAGTTTTCTTCGATTTGAAGGTTCGACTCACGTAGTTCCGCGATTCGTTCGATCGCGTTCATCACGGTCGAATGATCACGGTTAAAGTGGCCTGCAATCGTTTGTAGTGGCAAATCTGTGAGTTCGTGAGCTAACGCCATTGCGATATGACGCGGCCGGACAAATGTTCTTAGACGCGACGTACCCAAGATGTCTGACAGTCGAATATGAAAGTGTTCTGCTACGATATTTTGAATTTTTTCGATGCTGATCATCCGGCGATGAACGGCAAACAAGTCCTTGAGAATATCTTGTACATGTTGAATTGTAATCTGTACGTGTCCGTGGTACTCTGCATTGAAGATTACTCGCTTTAACGCGCCGATTAGCTCGCGGACATTACTCTTGACATTGCGCGCGATATAGAGTGCGACGTCGAGATCCAAATCGACCGCCGCTTCTTTCGACTTCTGCACCAAAATCGCCGCTCGGGTTTCTAGATCGGGAATTTTCACTTCTGTGGTGAAACCCATGACGAACCGTGAGCGGAGACGAGCATCTAAGCCTTCGATTTCATGCGGATAACGATCGCTCGTCAACACTATCTGAACATTGTCCGAATCGATCAAGTGATTGAAAACATGAAAAAATTCTTCCTGGCACCGTTCCTTCTCAGCAAACAGATGTATGTCGTCAATGAGTAAGAGCTGTGCTCGGCGAAATTGTTTAGTGAACTGCCGTACGCGTCGAGTTGCATTGTCTTTCGTCAATGCCATGACCATTTCACTGACGAAGTTCTGCGCGTTCATATACACGATCGCTTTAGTTGGATCCTGTTCGAGCACGTAGTTTCCGATCGACTGCATTAAATGCGTCTTTCCCAACCCTGTGGATCCGAAAATTAGTAGCGGATTGATTTTCGAACCAGGATATTTCGCAACCTGTTGGGACACCTTTTTGGAATATTGGTTCGAGCTCCCCTCAACAAAGCGCTCAAAGGTATATTCTTCTTTAAGTGCGTTCTTACTTTTACCGTTTCCGCCGTAGCTGCGTTTTGGTTGGTTAGCAAAGTTCCGGGCGGCCGTCCGCACTTCTACTTCATTGATGACGGAGCCTGGATCACTGAATTGCGCAACAAGATCACAGATTCGTTTGAGGTGCTTTTTATTGACCTCTTTGCTAACGTAGTCGTTTTGCGCGACCAGAATCAATTGGCCGCCCGTATTCATCGCTCTAAGTGGTCGTATGAATTGCTCGTAATCTCGAGTCGACACCTCTCGTTTGAACTGCGATAAACATCTCTTCCATACCTCTGGCTCGGCCAATTGTTCCTTTCCTGACTCTCAAAATTTATTAAATATGTGGGCTAAACAGAACTTAAATTTTACGTTATGGATAGGCGAAAAATTCCACGTTTTTTGAGAAACTTTGACAACATTTTTAGCACCTCGAAACCCTCAAAATTGTTTGTAGTGTAAAGCGTGTACAGCACCTTATCAATTGCTTTTCAATGGGTTCTTCTTCGATAAAACTGTCGTAAATTGCATTCGAACATCGAGTATCTAGTGTAAAACTTGTGGAGCAAATTGTGGATAACTTTAAGCACTATATTTACGCATTATTTATCCTAGTTTTCCACACTGTTATGGGCGACTTGGTAGTGCTTAGGTAATCCTTACAACATCGGCATTAACAAACGTTAATCCACCACGAAAAGTAGACACTACAACTACAACTTATTTTTCACTATTTTTCCGGTGCTGTGGACAACACCAGAGCACCGGCAAAAAAACACCCGCAAATTGAAAAATTGGAAGAGATTGTCGAAACCTTAAACACTGTAGATCACCGTTTCAACATCGTGTTTATTTGACACCACTTAGGTTGAAACTAAAATTTCTTCTTTACCCGTGAAACGACAGAGAAGGGAGCAATGAAACGAACATTTCAACCTAGCGTGGTGAGCCGCAAAAGAACGCACGGCTTCCGTAAGCGAATGTCGACCAAGAACGGGCAAAAGATACTCAACGCGCGGCGCGCCAAAGGACGCAAGCGTATCGCTGTTTAGGTTTTGGCGCAACCGAAAAATCCAGCACGGAATTCCGGCGGATTAACAAGGGCACAACGCTTAACGAAACGCGCTGAATTCGATTCCATACTACAAGACGCCGACATCCAGTTGACTCGATATCCAGTACGATTGGTTGCTAAAGCCAATAACCTCGAGTTTGCTCGTCTTGGCATGACCGTGGCGAAAAAAAATGTTCGGATGGCAGTAGATCGCAATCGTGTTAAACGACTATTGCGCGAGTGGTTTCGAGCAAACAAAGAGCACTTTCGCTCCTATGACGTCGTTCTTTCGGTTCGCGAGTACGTGAGACCAGGCGACCCACTAAAAGCAGCGTTAGAAAAGGTGCTTCAAGCATGGGATCAGCGTGTTGACACATCGGACACTTAATTGAAAAACACTGCACCTCTAACAGCATTAGCGAAACGAATCAAGCTATTCCCAGCTTGGTGTCTTGTTAAGGTGATCCGGTGCTATCAGCGATTCATTTCGCCGCTATTTAGACCAACTTGTCGCTTCTACCCATCCTGTTCGCAATATGCACTTACTGCAATTCAAAAACACGGCGTATTTAGAGGCATTTGGTACTCTGTTTGCCGAATTTGCAAATGTCATCCTCTACACCCAGGCGGTGTTGACTTTGTACCCGGCACCGCACCCGAACAAACCAAGATAGCCCATGAGCAATCCTGACATTCGTCGGTGGATAATCTTGTTGGCAATAGGGCTCTGTGCCTATTGGATGGTGCAGGCCTGGGTGGGCTATCAACGGGCGAAAAACCCGGAAGACTACAAGGGCACTCCCGCACCAAGTGTCGAAACAAATGGGGGAACCGAGGACACAACCGTACCAAATGATTTGATGAATACCGAAGGCGGTATCCAGACTACAGATGAGGGCGACGTTCCAGACGCGTCGCTAGTTGCACCGCAACGGCCGACAGGCAGTAATACAACCACAGAAATTAATAGGGATCTGATCCAGGTAACCACCCCTCTCCTGCAGATTTGGATTGATCCTTTGGGAGGTGACTTGGTAGGCGCGAAATTACCTAAGTATCCGGTCAGTTTACAAGATCCCGATGTTCCCACGACGTTGCTAGACAGGCGTTTTGGACGCACTTACATCGCGCAAAGCGGACTGATAGAGTCCAACGACGAGCAGAACAGACTACCATCAAGACCAGTGTTCACCTCGGTCGCAAGAAGCTACGAACTCGAGGAAGATGCCGCAGAAGACACGCTGGATGTGGTGTTAAATTTCGAATTTGATGGAATCCAGGTGGCAAAGACGTTTGTCTTCCACAAGGACCGGTACGATTTACAGGTGCGGTATGACGTACAGAACAGCTCAACGCAACCCTACAAAGCAGGCTTCTATGCGCACATAAATCGAGATGAAGGACCGCCAGATGGGGTAAAGACAGGTTTTTTCCGTCCGCCTGCATATCTTGGTGGCGCGGTTACTATGCCCGAAAAACGCTATAAGCGGTTGAAATTTAAACAACTTCGGGAAAACGACTTCACGATAAGGAGAGTTCAGGGCGGTTGGATCGCGTTTTTGCAGCACTACTTTATATCAGCGTGGATTCCACCACAAGAAGGAACTTATAACTACTACGCGCAACAACGGAGTTCTGGCGACTTCTGGTATGGATTTACTAGTGCTGAACAAACCGTTGCACCAGGATCCGGCGGTCAGTACCAAGCTACTTTTTATGTTGGTCCAAAACGACAAAAAAATCTCGCCCCGCTTGCAGACTACCTTACACTTACTGTAGACTACGGATTCTTTTGGTGGCTTTCCGTACCCATGTTCGCGGTGATGGAATGGATCCAGTCTTGGGCCGTGAACTGGGGCGTATCAATCATTCTTCTCACCATCGTCATCAAGACATTGTTATTCCCCTTGTCGGAGATGAGTTACCGATCCATGGCGCGCATGCGCAAACTCACACCGCAGATCAAACGCATTCAGGAAAAGTTTGGCACCGACCGCCAGAAAATGGGCCAAGAAATGATGGCGTTATACCGGAAAGAGAAAGCGAACCCTTTGTCTGGTTGTTTCCCGATGCTCTTGCAAATGCCGGTATTTTTCGCCCTGTACTGGGTGTTGATTGAAAGCGTTGAATTAAGGCAAGCTCCGCTAATGCTCTGGATTCAAGATTTGGGCGCGATGGACCCGTGGTTTATCTTGCCGATTCTCAATGGTGCCTCCATGTTTTTGATGCAGCGTTTGAATCCACCCATGGCGGATCCAATGCAACAACGCGTCATGATGATCATGCCAATCATGTTTTGCGTCATCTGTATTTTCATGCCTGCCGGACTCGTGTTGTACTGGTTTACCAATAACCTGTATTCAATGGGGCACCACTACTTCGCGTTAAAGAAAGCCGGAGCTACTTAACTCTCTTCAGTCGCTGTTGTGAACGACACGATTTGCGCCATCGCAACACCGATGGGAACAGGTGGAATCGGTATTGTCAGGGTATCAGGTCCTGATGCCAAACAAATTGCACATCGCTTGCTCGGACGACACCCCAATCCGCGAATTGCCGAGTATGGTTCGTTCCGAGATGCAAAGAACGAGCCGATAGACTCTGGCATCGCGCTATTTTTTGAAGGTCCAAACTCATACACAGGCGAAGATGTGCTCGAGTTGCATGGTCATGGTGGAGTCGTAGTACAACAACTGGTTTGTGAGCGCGTACGAGCGTTAGGAGCGCGAATGGCCGAACCGGGCGAGTTTACCCAACGTGCATATTTAAACAATCGCATCGATTTAACTCAAGCTGAAGCAGTAGCGGATCTCATTAATGCCTCAAGTGCAGAGGCGGCGAAAGCCAGTTCTAGATCATTGTCAGGCCTGTTCTCGAAGGAAGTCCATGCACTGGACGAAAACATTTTTAAAGTTCGCACTTACGTTGAAGCCGCGATTGACTTTGCCGATGAAGATATCGATTTCTTATCGGATCAAGCACTACGACAACTAGTGGAAGCGACGCGCACACACTTAAGCTCGTTGCTTGTTCGTACCAGAGAAGGCACTGTGTTACAGCTAGGCTTAACTGTAGTTATCGCGGGCGCGCCAAACGTTGGCAAATCGAGTCTATTGAATGCCTTGTTGAACGAAGACCGAGCTATCGTCACTGAAGTAGCAGGAACGACGCGTGATACGTTAAACGAGACGATTCATATACACGGCATGCCGGTGCGGCTGATTGACACTGCAGGCTTACACCAAAGTGAAGACCGAATAGAAGAGGAGGGCATCGCACGTGCTAGGTCAGCTATTGAAAAAGCAGATTTGATCTTGTGGGTTACCGAAGACGAAGATGTAAAACATCCAAGTGAATTACCCACCAAACACTTGATGGTCCTGAATAAGTGCGACCTTACAAGCAATAAACCTGGTTTTGTGAGTGACGATACCCTCAGAATCAGCGCATTACACAAAGCGGGTTTAAAAGAACTTCGGGACATGGTCGCTCAGACTGCAGGACATCGATTATCTGACGATGCATTTGCTGGGCGACCGCGCCACATATCTGCCCTAGAAGCTGTGGGACAACATCTTCAAAAGGTTGAGGAATTCCTCGCGAATAGTATGGGTGAGTTAGTCGCTGAGGAATTGAAGCATGCGCACCATCATCTGGGAGAAATTGTTGGGCAGACCAGTACAGAAAATTTGCTAGGAGAAATCTTCTCCAAATTTTGTGTTGGTAAATAAACACCCGTAGGAGCGTGGTGACGATGCAGTATCCGATGGCTTCCGTCGAATATCCACCAGTTCCCAATTGTGCCCTCTGACCACGATTTCAGTAGTCAATCGGTCATTGTTCTTCTCTTGAAACAGTCATTTCCTATTCAACATATAAATGTCTATGGAATCCTCTAAAATATTTTTCGGGAAAGGGGAAATACACTCAGTAATTTCGAAGATTGACAATGTGTCAACCAGCGCTGACTCTTGTGCAAAAAGCGATACCTAAACTCTTCAAATTCGATATAGAGAATTGGCAGTGTCAAAACGATTGAAAAACATTCTGATTTTTTGTGCTCTCATCACAGTAATGGTGAGTGTTCAGAACATCGCGCCGCATGAAGACTGGCAAAGTTTTATAACAAAAGAACTGAGAGACGGGACATTTGCTTTGGCCACGCGCGATAAGGAAGAGTTTCAAGAGATGAGATACCAGGAAGTATTGTCAGAGCTCGAACTTACATCGTTGATGCCTACGGATCAAAAAATGCTTGCACAAGCCCTGAGCAAGTTGTATGTAGGCATCCCTTTATCCACTTACACACATTCGGATGTAGTAAAAGGGGAGTTTTCGAAAAACAACGAACTGGTCGGTAACTGGGAGATAGTACCTAACGGGACGCACCGCTTTCGAGTGGAACCGCCTAACGAAAGTCGCTTAAGAAAGCCGATTTACGCTCCGACCAGCCCTTTCATTTATTTCCCTGCGGTACCGTTTAAATTAACTGAAGGTACGCTTTCGAATCAATCTGAAACAATGACGACTTTTTTGTTTCCACTTGATCGCCAATTATTCGCAGAAGCGCCGTCGTTGATTAGATGGGTTACTGAACTGACTGACTGGATGATCGAATTTACTATTGATACACAGAATCAATCACCTCAGACGATTAAGATTCGTTTGGCGGAACCGGTTCGAAAACGAGGTCGTTATTCGTTTGACAGAGTCGATGTTAGCATGAACTTCAAGTATATAGAAAACTGTGAGCTTTATGCGCGCACCTCACTTTCGGTAAAAATTAATGGTCGGGTACTGTCGGTGGGTAGAGTTGACGAAGAAATAACCGACACATATTCTGATATCGAGTGCGATCGACCATTGGTGTACTTACATCCTTACTCACCGAATACGGGGCATAGGGCACATTTCTTGGATCATCTGCGTCGCAGTCTCCGGTACATTTAGGGGATGCCTATCATCGACTACAAGGAAACGTTTGATGTTGTTGTGATTGGTGGCGGTCATGCCGGTACAGAAGCCGCTCTCGCTGCCGCGCGTATGGGTTCATCAACACTGTTAGTAACGCAGTCCATTGAAACGATTGGGCAAATGTCTTGCAATCCTGCTATTGGAGGGATCGGCAAAACTCACCTCGTTCGAGAAGTCGATGCCTTAGGTGGTGCGATGGCGTTAGCTACTGACCGAGCTGGAATCCATTTTCGTACACTGAATGCGAGCAAGGGACCTGCGGTTCAAGCATTACGTGCGCAGACAGATCGAGCGTTGTATAAGGCTGCTATCCGCGAAATCGTAGAACAACAAAACGGCCTAAAAATCTATCAAGATAGTGTAGTTGATCTTGAATTGGAAAGCGATCGAGTTCAAACAATACTAACGCGAACGGGAGTGAAGATTTCAGCTCGTACGGTAGTGCTTACAACAGGCACTTTCTTAGGTGGGCGAATCTTCATCGGACACGAGCAACACGAAGGTGGTCGGGCCGGGGACCCACCATCTAACGTATTAGCACAAAGACTACGGGCACTACCATTTCGCGTAAACCGACTCAAAACAGGAACACCGCCTAGGCTAGATGGACGAACAGTCGACTATTCGCATCTTGAAATACAACCGGGCGACGGAAATGATACTGTGTTTTCGTATATAGAAAGTGTAAAGTCACATCCTGAGCAACGACCGTGCCACATTACACATACGAATCGCTCGACACATGACATCATTCGTCGAAGTGTTGAAGACTCGCCGATGTTCACCGGCGCAATCGAGGGCATAGGACCTCGCTATTGTCCCTCGATCGAAGACAAAGTCGTACGTTTTGCAGAACGTAACCAGCACCAAATTTTTGTTGAACCAGAGGGATTGAATACCACCGAACTCTATCCGAACGGAATTTCCACAAGTTTGCCATTTAACGTTCAGCAAGAGTTCGTACGATCAATTCGTGGATTCGCCAACGCGCATATCACACGTCCAGGATACGCGATCGAGTATGACTTTTTTGACCCGCGGGACTTGGAGCCAACATTACAGACCAAACAGGTAGAGAATTTGTTCTTCGCCGGTCAAATTAACGGTACTACCGGCTATGAAGAAGCAGCCGCCCAGGGGCTTCTAGCGGGGTTGAACGCCTCGTTAAAAGCCGCGGACAAATCTGGCTGGTATCCTCGACGCCATGAAGCTTATCTTGGAGTGCTTGTGGACGATCTCACCTCATTCGGTACGAACGAACCCTACCGAATGTTTACGAGCCGGGCTGAATTTCGGTTACGCTTGCGTCAAGATAACGCAGATCAACGTCTTACTCCAATTGGGCATGAGTTAGGGCTTGTTTCCAAAGAAAGATGGCAACAATTTCAGCAAAAACACCTATCAATTACTAGAGTGAAAGAGCAACTGCAACGAACAGTCATTCAACCTAATGATTCCCGAGTTCCGAAGCTTGAGCAAGAAACAGGCGAATCGATTACCCGAGAAGTCCGCCTTGTAGACTTTGTTAAACGCCCACGAGTCACAGTTAGCGCAATTAAACTCGCGGGCTGGCTGCAAGATGTCGATGTAAAGATTGCAGAACAAGCGGCTATAGACATTAAATATGAAGGATACATCGCAAGACAGGATCAAGAAATTAAAAAAGCAAAAGCTGCAGAAAGGATGGCAATTCCGGTCCCGTTCAACTATACCGACGTAAGCGGCTTATCTTCCGAGTTAAGACAAAAGCTTAGTGAATCTCAACCTAACAACATGGCATCGGCCTCGAAGATACCAGGGATGACTCCAGCAGCTTTAGCGCTGCTAGCAATTTACGTCAAGCGCAACCGAGAACAGCGGAAGATTGCTTGAGTTAGACACTGATTTATTGCTCGGCGTGAACGGAAGCATATCGTTAACGGAGGAGCAATCAGCACTTGTTGGCGAGTACGTCAAGTTAATCAAAAAATGGGATCGGGTGCACTCATTGGTTTCCAAGGGTGATCTAGACCACTTGGAAGAACGACACATCAATGACAGTCTAGTGCTCGAACCATTTCTCAAACCGTCCGGCAATCATTTGGATATCGGATCTGGAGCAGGATTTCCCGGCGTACCCTTAGCTATTTGTCGACCAGACGTACGCTTCGTATTGATCGACAGGAGCACTAATAAGTGTCGATTTCTTCGGGAAGTGAAATTTCGTCTAAATCTTGTAAATGTCGATATACAAGAACGCGACATAGGGAAGCAGGACTCTTCGAGCCAGCTTTTTGACACCATTAGCATCCGTGCGGTTGCTCCACCGGAAAAAGCCTGGTCTCTAGCCAGCCCTTTACTCCGGGAAAACGGGGCGGTACTCTTACACACAAACGATCGATTTACTACCGAAGACGAAGGTTTTTCGAAGGGGGTTGTACGTTCATGCACTCCAAGTGTAAGAGGGTTCATAACTGTCGTGGCTAAGAAACGCGCAACATGAAGTACGTCATCGCGGTAGCCAATCAGAAAGGTGGTGTCGGAAAGACAACGACCGCGGTGAACCTAGCCTTCGAACTATCGCGGTCCGGAAAAGCAGTTCTACTGATTGATATGGACCCGCAGGGCAATGCCTCGACACACGTAGGTGTCGCCGAAGCTCCCGATCAAGCGACAACTTGGGATTGGTTTCAACGGCGGGCGCCACTAAAGGATGTTGTTCACAAGTTAGACTCGGGTATGGATGTCCTTGGTACGACATCGGACCTGACGGCAATAGAGCTGCAACTTCTTGAGGCTGCAGATCGCACGCATCGTATGCGGGACTTGCTTCAAACTGAGAACACCTACGAATACGTCATTATCGATTGTCCGCCCAGTTTAAATATCCTTACTATAAACTCGTTAATGTGCGCTACTCACGTCTTGATTCCCATGCAGTGCGAGTACTTTGCTCTTGAAGGGCTTAGTGCGTTGTTAAAGACCATAGAAGCCGTGCGTGAATCGGGGAACGTCGATTTAGATATTGATGGGATCGTTCGCACAATGTACGACCCCAGAAACAAGCTCGCGCGGGAAGTTTCCCGACAGCTTTTTGATCATTTTGGAACGAGTGTGTATCGTACTGTCGTACCACGAAACGTCAGACTTGCGGAAGCACCTAGCCACGGGAAACCGGTACAAGTCTATGATCCTCGCTCCCGAGGAGCGATCGCCCACAGTGCACTCGCTCATGAAATGCTTCGACGTCATGCTAAACACAACGCAGTGGAACAAATCAATGCCTAGACAGTCTCTTGGAAAGGGTTTAGACGAACTATTAAAACCAATTTCGACCACGGAGTCGGAAACCAGTACTAAGACACCGCTGGACTACACAAAATTCGGTCCAAAAGAGCTACCGATCGAGAAACTTCAACCGAATCCGGACCAACCTCGCGCCCAGTTTCCCGAAGAGAGCTTACGCGAACTTGCAAACACAATTGAACAAGTTGGGCTCGTTCAACCGATCTTAGTACGCCCAATTGATGCAGATACCTATCAAATCGTCGCCGGAGAACGCCGTTGGCGCGCGGCCGCACTGTGTAAATTAGCGACTGTTCCTGCGGTGATCCGGCCGCTAGACGATGACAAAGTACTGCTTGTCGCACTCATTGAGAATTTACAGAGAGAGGATCTTAATATTGTTGATGAAGCAGAAGCGTATTTTCGACTCCACGACGAATTCGGACTCACTCACGGAGAAATAGGATCCGCTTTAGGTAAGGCCCGCTCTTCAGTAACCAATTTGATTCGATTACGAGGTCTTCCGCCCCGCGTTCGTACGCATCTACGCAATGCCGACATCGAAATAGGACACGCTAAGCTGTTACTTGGCCTAACTCCTGATTTACAGATCTTGGCTACGAGACAGATCGTGAAAAGGCAATTGTCCGTACGTCAAACCGAAACGTTCCTGAAAAAATTCAAAGGTGAAACGCCAGTCACGAAAGAAAAGACCCTCGATCCGAATGTTACCTCATTGCAAAACGAACTCTCAGAAAAGCTTGGAGCACCCACGAGTATTCGCATGTTCGGAAAGAGCAAGAAAAAGGGTGAAGTTGCGATTCGATTTACATCTCTCGACGAATTAGACGGCATTCTTGATCAATTGCGGCGATAAGCTCTGTTAATCGTCTTGTATGCATTCCTAAACCGCCGTGACTTTGTATAATTCGCACCGCTTTTCACGATGAATCACGACATTAGTTACACCCCTCGCGGGGGTGGCTAGGTTATACCAATCCAACCTTCAGACGAGAATCTAAAAGCCACTAATAAGGATCAACCACACCTATGGGCGGTTGTTATCCAAGGACTAGCGGTTTTCCTAGGTGGTATTGGGATAAGTCTGTTCAATACCACCATCGCGACTGCAGTTTGGTTGAGTGGTGGTGTAGTTGTGTTAGCAAACGTTTGGTTCGCGTGGACAGTTCGTGCGACGAACGCGCCAAGTCGTATTTTGATTTTTCATCTGATACGATTTTTTTTGTACATTCTTGGCATGGTAGGCGTCATTAAATTGTTAAATCAAGATCCGTTGACCAGTATGTTTGGCATGATAGGGGCGCACGTGGTTTACGTGGCGGCGAACATGTGCCTAAGTAATTTCACGGGAGCGCGATCGACCGAGTCCTGATTTAGGAGTCGAGTTCGTAGGTGATCGAGGTTTATGGCTGAAAAAGACGGCACACCACCAACCCCAACGGAGTACATTGCTCATCACCTTACGAACTTAACGTTCGGTAAGCGACCGGATGGGAGTTGGGGTTTCGCGAGTTCGGCTGAAGAAGCAGCTCAAATGGGCTTTTGGAGTGTTCATGTTGATTCACTAGCTTGGGCGGTTGGTTTGGGTCTGGTGTTTCTTCTTTTGTTTTGGTTAGCGGCTCGCCGAGCGACTGCCGGGGTGCCCGGTATGTTTCAAAGTGCGATCGAAGCAATAGTCGAATTTGTCGACACAACGACAAAGGATATCTTCCCTCATAAAAACCCTTGGATGGCACCCATGGGACTCACCATCCTGATTTGGGTGTTCTTGATGAACCTCATGGACTTGGTTCCAGTAGACTGGGTGCCCAATATATTTAGGTACTGGCTCGACGTCGAATATATGAAGATCGTGCCTACTACAAACGTCAGTGTTACCTTAGGTGTTGCGATTGGGGTCTTTTTGATTGTTATTTACTATAGCTTCAAACGTAAAGGAGCGGGCGGCTTCCTCGCAGAGTTAGCATTTCATCCTTTTCCAAAATTCGCGGCACCGGTTAATTTTGTCTTAGAGAGTGTAACGTTGCTGGCGAAACCAGTGTCGTTAGCCTTGCGGCTATTTGGCAATCTTTACGCAGGCGAGATGATTTTCATGCTGATCGCCATACTTTATTCTGCTGGTATCGCACTCTTCCTACTGGGTGGAGTGTTACATCTCATGTGGGCATTGTTCCACATCTTGGTCATCGTTTTACAAGCGTTCATATTCATGGTACTCTCGACAGTGTACATCGCACAAGCTTACGAAGTACCAGAGGAAGACGGACACTAAATCTTAAATTCACTGGAGAATATATGGATCCTACTTTATTATCAACACTACTCAAAATGTCAGGCTTTGCTGCCGGCGCGTTGATGCTTGGGATGGCGGCGATCGGCGCGGCCATGGGAGTGGGCAATTTGGGTAACAGCTATCTTCAAGCGATCGCGCGGCAACCGGAAATGCTACCGTTATTGCGCACCCAAATGTTCATCGTGCTCGGACTAATCGACGCGATTCCAATGATGGCTGTCGGTATTGGCATGTACATTATCTTTGCTGGCAGCGGCTAAACGAGAGAGTAAGAAGCTATGGTCAATTATTTGACAGTGATCGGGATCTCAATTGCGTTCGCTGTTTTTGTTTTGATTTGTCGTGCATACATTTGGCCACCACTCATTAACGCGATGCGCGCGCGTCAAGAACGTATTGCGCAAGGTCTCGAAAATGCTGAAAAAGCTGAAGAAGCACTCGCGAAGTCGAATGCTGATGCCGAAGTGCTTTTACGAGATGCCCGAGCAGAGGGTCAACGGATTATTGAACAAGCCCGTGCCCAAGCCACAATGGTCGTGGAGGATGCTAAGGATCACGCTCGAGAAGAAGGCGAGCGCATACTGACTGCAGCGCGCGCAGAAATCACACAAGAAATCAATCGAGCTCGTGAAAATCTGCGCCAAGAAGTCGCCTATTTAGCGGTAGTCGGTGCTTCTCGAATTTTGAGCAGCGAGATCGACCGTCGGAAGCACTCGGCGATGCTTGAAAACCTCGTCCGGGAACTCTAAAAGTTGGCAGAAGCAGCAACTCTAGCGCGACCTTACGCGCTTGCCGCGTTTGATATTGCAAGAGAGAGTAATCGGTTTGATCATTGGTCGCGCGCGCTTGAACAACTCGGTCAAGTTATCGGCACCCCAGAGCTTAGTGATTACATTTCGTCACCAGTACAGACCACTGTTGCCAAAGCGACTACGGTGATTGACTTACTTGGAGACGAATTGACAGAGAGTACGAAACGGTTTGTGCGGGTTTTAGCGGAGAATCAGCGTCTCGATCTGATCCCAGAAATTCGCGCGACCTTCGAAGAACTCCTAGCTGAAGAACGGAAAACACTTGCGGTGGAGGTCACTACTGCAGTGGAACTCACACCCGAAGAAATCAAAGCATTTGACGATGCACTTACTCAGAAATACCAACGTGAAATCAATTTGACCATCAAAGTAGATTCCGAAATTGTGGGCGGAGCTCTCATCCGCGCAGGAGACACTGTGCTTGATGGTACGGTACGTGGAAAACTAGAGAAACTACAAACATCCTTGATGCGAACTTAGGTTAAAGTAAAGAAAAAAATGAAACAACAGACACTTAATCCATCAGAAATTAGCGACCTTATTAAAGATCGTATCGCCAATCTTGATCTCACTTCCCAAGCACAGAATGAAGGAACCATTGTTTCGGTTGCGGACGGGATCGTCCGAATTCACGGACTTGCTGACGTGCAGTACGGAGAAATGGTAGAGTTCTCTGGTGGCGTCATGGGCATGGCGATGAACTTAGAACGCGATTCGGTCGGCGCAGTGGTACTAGGTGATTACCAAACCCTTTCTGAAGGTATGACCGCGCGTTGTACGAAGCGTATCGCGGAAGTACCTGTTGGCCTAGAACTTCTCGGACGAGTCGTTGATGCCCTAGGAAATCCCATTGATGGCAAAGGGCCACTCAACGCGTCAGAATCATCACCCATAGAAAAAGTCGCACCTGGTGTAATCGCACGACAGTCTGTATCCGAACCTGTGCAGACTGGAATCAAGTGTATCGATTCCATGATCCCTCTCGGTCGCGGCCAACGTGAGTTGATCATTGGCGATCGACAGATCGGTAAAACTGCGATCGCTGTGGATACAGTGATCAATCAAAAAGACAAAGGCATCAAGTGTGTCTACGTTGCTGTCGGACAAAAGATGTCGACCATCGCCAACATCGTAAGAACCTTAGAAGAAAACGGTGCATTAGAAAACACGATCGTTGTGGCGGCCTCGGCATCAGAACCGGCACCATTGCAATACATCGCGCCCTATGCAGGTTGCAGTATGGGAGAGTACTTCCGCGATACAGGGCAAGACGCTCTCATAATTTACGACGATCTAACGAAACAAGCTTGGGCTTATCGTCAAGTCTCGCTTCTATTACGCCGTCCTCCGGGTCGAGAGGCATATCCTGGCGATATTTTCTACCTCCATTCACGATTACTGGAACGCGCGGCGCGCGTTAATGCTGAATACGTAGAACAAATGACGAACGGTAAAGTTAAGGGACGCACCGGTTCGCTAACAGCCCTACCGATCATTGAGACCCAAGCGGGGGATGTATCAGCTTTCGTTCCAACCAATGTGATTTCGATCACTGACGGACAGATTTTCTTGGAAACAGACCGTTTTAACGCTGGACTGCGTCCAGCGATGAGTCCGGGGATTTCGGTATCTCGAGTTGGCGGGGCGGCACAAGTTGACTTTATCCGCAAATTGTCTGGTGGTGTGAAGTTAGCACTTGCACAATATCGAGAACTCGCGGCATTTTCACAATTCGCATCAGATCTCGACGAAGCGACCAGAAAACAGCTGGAACACGGGCAACGAATTGAAGAGCTCATGAAACAGCAACAGTTCACTCCGATGTCTGTTGCCGAAATGGGTGTGTCGTTGTTTGCTGGGAACGAGGATTATCTAGTGGATGTCCCGGTTTCTAGAGTGTTAGAGTTTGAGCGCGATTTGCTTAACTACATGAACACCCACCACGGGGACTGGATGAAAGAGATCACCGAGACCGGGGACTATAACGATGAGATCGTTGCGTATATGCGGAAAGCGATCGATGACTTTGTCGCGACGCATTCTTACGGAGATAGTTAATGGCCGCGGGCCGCGAGATCAAGAAGAAGATCGGTAGCATTCAGAATACCAAAAAGGTAACGAGTGCGATGCAGATGGTCGCGGCAAGCAAGATGCGACGCACGCAACAACGCATGCATGCGGCCCGACCCTATGCTCACTGTTTACGCCAAATAATTGGTCATCTTGCCAGTGCGCGCCCAGAATACACGCATCAATACATGACCGATCTCGAAGAAGTTAAGCGAATCAGTTACATTGTGATTTCTACCGACAAGGGTCAGTGCGGCGGCTTAAATGCTAACCTCTTTCGCGCTTTGCTCAAGGATATCAACCAGTGGCAACAACAATCCGTTCAGGCTGATCTGGCGATATTGGGGAACAAGGCAATTACGTTTTTCCGGTCGGTCGGTGGCAACGTCAAAGCAGCGATTCCTGATATCGGTGAACTTCCTGAAATCGAACCGCTTATCGGGGGATTGAAGGTCGTCTTCGATGAGTTTGTGGATAACACAGTCCAGAGAGTAGATCTAGTTTCAAACACTTTTGTCAATAGCATGACGCAGCGACCGCATGTTCGCCAGTTGTTACCTCTAAGTAAGTCTGACGATTTGCAGACGACGCACTCTTGGGATTACATTTATGAACCGGAAGCGAGTGTGTTGATTGAGGGCTTGGTCCAACGCTACATTGAATCACAGGTCTATCAAGCAGTCATTGAAAACGTTGCTTGTGAGCAATCTGCTCGAATGATCGCGATGAAAAACGCGACGGACAATGCCGCGGCCATGATTGACGATCTAAATCTGCTGTACAACAATGTACGACAAGCCTCCATCACCCAAGAAATTGCTGAAATAGTCGGTGGAGCCGCAGCGATTTAGCGATTGACTAGGAAACGAAGAACTAAGGATCAATAGGAGAAATATGAGTAACGGAAAAATCGTTCAAATAATTGGCGCGGTAATTGACGTTGAATTTGATCGAGATAGCGTACCCAACGTATTTGATGCGCTCACCGTGGTCGAAACGGATCTTACATTGGAGGTGCAACAACAGCTAGGGGACGGTGTCGTTCGGACTATCGCGCTGGGATCTTCAGAAGGATTGTCCCGCGGGCTAGAGGTTGTTGATACTGGTCAGCCAATCGCTATTCCGGTAGGAGAAGACACACTTGGTCGAATCATGGACGTGTTGGGTAATCCGATCGACGAGAAGGGTCCGGTCGAAGCAAAAATCAAACAACCCATTCATCGAAAAGCACCATCCTACGAAGATCAAGTCGGTGGCAATGAACTCTTAGAGACGGGCATCAAAGTTATTGATCTGATGTGCCCTTTCGCTAGAGGTGGTAAAGTTGGCTTATTCGGTGGTGCGGGCGTAGGCAAGACCGTAACCATGTTGGAATTGATTCGAAACATCGCTATTGAGCACTCGGGTTTGTCGGTATTTGCAGGTGTGGGGGAACGAACTAGGGAAGGAAACGACTTCTACTATGAAATGATGGAAGCGGGAGTCCTAGACAAGATCTCGCTCGTGTTTGGGCAGATGAACGAACCTCCAGGCAACCGATTACGCGTAGCATTGTCCGGTCTTACTCTTGCGGAGCAGTTTCGCGATGAAGGTCGCGACGTGTTGCTGTTCATTGACAACATCTATCGATACACGCTCGCGGGCGTAGAGGTGTCCGCATTGCTTGGACGAATGCCGTCGGCAGTAGGTTATCAGCCCAACTTAGCAGAAGACATGGGCATCTTGCAAGAACGGATTACAACCACCAAGACCGGGTCAATTACGTCGGTCCAAGCGATCTACGTTCCGGCAGATGATTTGACCGACCCGTCACCAGCAACGACATTTGCACACCTAGACTCAACGGTTACGCTGAGTCGTGCGATTACTGATCTAGGTATCTATCCAGCCGTAGATCCACTCGACTCAACTTCACGGCAATTAGATCCAAATATCGTCGGACCAGAGCACTATGCCGTAGCCCGTGGGGCGCAGGAAGTGCTACAACGCTATCAAGAGTTAAAAGACATCATCGCTATTCTTGGTATGGATGAATTGTCCGAGGAGGATAAAGCTTTGGTGTATCGAGCGCGCAAGATGCAACAGTTCTTTTCGCAACCGATGTTTGTGGCCTCGCAGTTTACAGGTCGCGAAGGTGAGTATGTATCGAGAGAAGACACCGTACGAAGCTTCAAGGCGATTCTAGATGGCGAAGTTGATGATCTCCCCGAACAGGCATTCAATATGGTCGGCGATATTGATAGTGCTCGTAAGAAAGCGGAAACCCTAACCGCGCGAGCCGCTTAGCGCAATGGCTTCTCTCATGAATTGCAGCATCGTTAGCGCGGAACAGGAAATTTTTTCCGGCAAAGTTACGATGGTGGTAGCCGCCGGTTCCGAAGGAGATCTTGGCATTCTTCCTGGGCACGCACCATTGCTTACCGGGATCAAGGCTGGACCAGTTCGACTCAAACTTGAAGATCAGACCGAAGAGATCTTTTTCGCGTCTGGAGGGTATCTGGAGGTTCAACCCAGCGGGGTAATCGTCCTAGCGGACACCGCGATTCGAGCGGACGATATTGATGAGGCAGAAGCCAAGGAAACTCAAGAACGAGCCCGCAAACTCATGGATGAGCAAGCAAATGAAATCGATTTCGCCCGCGCCGAATCGATAGTCGCAGATTCACTCGGCCAACAACGCACACTCGAAGAACTGCGTAAACGCAGGCGTTAGCCAGCTCAAAACACCCAAGGTTGGTGGATTTGCTATGGTTATTCATATCATTGATATGTTTCCTTAGACTCGTGGTCGACTTTAACCCTTGAAATTTTGATGTCGAGAGAATACCGAAGTGCTTGAAGTGGTTGTTCTAGCGGCAGGTGCCGGTACGCGAATGCGTTCGCGCGTCCCCAAAGTTTTCCACACTTTGTTAGACTCTCCAATTCTAGCACACGTGGTTCGTGCGGTGCAAGCAGCATTGCCGGCGCACATTCATGTGATTATTCAACCTGCGATGCAAGAATTAGCAGAGCAAACTTTCGACCACGACGCAGTAAACTGGGTTCATCAAGAATCTCAGGACGGTACCGGGCACGCAGTATTGCAAGCAATTCCGCACGTAACTAAAGATGCAACAGTCGTGATCGTAACCGGCGATACACCGTTGCTGTCTGCGCAGACAATAGAGAAGGCTGGAAGCGCGTGTCTTGATGGAATTACCATCGTAACCGCAGAGCTAGAAGACCCCTGCGGCTACGGACGCATCGAACGAAATTCGAACGGTCAAGTGATTGCAATAGTCGAAGATAAAGATGCGACCCAAGCACAAAAAGCGATTCGGGAAGTCAATAGCGGCATCATTGGAGTCTCGCGAACCATACTAGAACAATTGCTCGATAGACTGTCTAGCAATAACGCGCAAAACGAACTTTATCTAACCGAGATCGTACAACTAGCAGTCGAGACAGGAATTCCGGTTCAAACATTTACAGTCGAAGACCCAGACGAGATACGCGGTATTAACGATCGAGTCGAGTTAGCAGAGGTCGAAATAATTTTGCGACGACGTCGGATCCGTGAACTAATGCAAAACGGACTAACGCTTCGAGACCCAGATCGGTTCGATTTACGCGGGAATTTAGTAACAGGACTTGACTGTGTTATTGACGTGAACGTGCTGATAGAAGGAGAAGTACGCTTAGGGGATGGTGTGTATATAGGACCAGGAAGTGTTTTAAGAAGTACGGAAATCGGAACCGACGCGAAAGTACTTGAATATTCAATATTAGAGTCAGCGAAAGTAGGAAAACGATGCTCCATCGGTCCGTTCGCGCGCATCCGGCCTGGTACCTCTTTAGCCGATGAGGTGAGAGTCGGAAACTTTGTAGAAGTGAAAGGTTCACAACTTGGAACGCGCGCGAAGGCAAGTCATCTCGCTTACATCGGAGATGCGAATATTGGTGCAAACACAAATATCGGAGCAGGCGCAATCACCTGCAATTTTGACGGGGAACGCAAACATCAAACTGTCATCGGCGACGATGTTTTCGTAGGTACAAACAGCACATTAATAGCTCCTTTGAATGTACACTCGGGAGCGTTTATCGCGGCAGGTACGACAGTGACTCGAGACGTCAAGAGTCCCTCGCTAGTAGTGTCTAGAACACGCCAACGAGAGATTGAGAACTGGGTGCCACCAACGGTCCGGAGGAAGAAACCCTAAATATGTGTGGTATCGTCGGTGCAACGGGGAATGCCGCGGCGCAAGCAACCTTGCTAGAAGGGCTCTCAAGGTTGGAATATCGAGGTTATGACTCTGCGGGTATCGCAATCCAAGATTTAAACAACGGTGGTTTCAATCGCGTCCGTGTTGTTGGGAAAGTCCAGCAACTAGTCGACCAACTAGAACGGCATCCTTTGTCGGGTAGTGCTGGGATAGCGCACACCCGATGGGCGACACATGGTAAACCCAGTGAACGGAACTCACATCCGCATATGTTGGACGGTCGGTTAACACTAGTGCACAACGGGATTATCGAGAATTTTTTGGAACTACGAGCTGATATCACAGCAAGGGGTGGTCGGTTTGAGTCGGACACGGATTCTGAAGTAATCGTCCATCTCGTTGCGGAATTCATTCACGGTGGGATGAATCTCGCAGAAGCTGTTCGTCATGCGATGTTAAAGCTTGAAGGTGCGTTTGCGATCGGTTTGATGTCCAGTGCGGAGCCTGGTCAGATCGTTGCCGCGAAACGAGGGTGCCCCCTAGTTATTGGAATTGGGAAGAGTGCGAACTTCATTGGATCCGACGTGCTTTCTTTGCGTTCGTTTACCGACCGATTTCTCTTTCTTGAAGATGATGAATTAGCGGTTTTGGATAGCGAACAGGTAACGATTTTCGACGGAGACGGAAATAAGGTCGATCGAGAAACGGAGATTGTTTTAGATCAGGGTGATCGGATAGACAAGGGTGGCTATCGACACTTCATGGAGAAGGAAATTCACGCGCAACCAGAGAGTATTCGAAATACTTTGGAAGGTCGTATTACTAGTTCGGAAGTCGTAGCCCAAACATTCGGCATAGAAGCAGTGGATGTCCTAGAAAAAACCGAAGCGCTCACGATCATTGGTTGTGGAACTAGCTTCTACGCAGCATTGGTCGCGCGATACTGGATCGAAGATCTCGCGCGTGTTCCATGTGATGCCGAGATCGCCTCAGAATTTCGTTATCGAAACGCAGCATTGCCGAAAAATTCTCTGTTTTTATCGCTTTCGCAATCAGGTGAATCTGCTGACACTATCGCAGCATTGCGGCTAGCACAAACTCGCGATTACTTGCACACCATGAATATCGGTAATGTCACCACGAGCACGCTGATGCGTGATTCAGATTCAGCGATTGCGATGCGGGCGGGTGTTGAAGTGAGCGTGGCTTCCACGAAAGCGTTCACGACGGTGTTGGTCGATTTATTGCTCCTTGCTCTCGTACTTGCCCGAACTCGGGGTTTCCCAAGAGAAGAAGAACGCGAAATTGTTCGAGCGCTACATACGCTCCCTGAAAAAATCGAGCAAGTTCTGGGATTGAAAGAACAGATGCAGACGCTTGCCGAAGAGTTTGTTACTAAGAAACACGTTCTTTTCCTCGGACGCGGCACACACTATCCAATTGCTATGGAAGGCGCGCTCAAGTTAAAAGAGCTCTCGTACACACATGCCGAAGGTTATCCGGCGGGCGAACTCAAACACGGTCCCCTCGCTCTGGTCGATCGCAAGATGCCAGTTGTTGCTGTAGCCCCCAGCAACGAGTTGCTAAGAAAAGTTCAATCGAACCTACAAGAAGTTCGCGCCCGTGGTGGTAAGCTCTACGTATTTACAGATGAAGGGACAGAGTTTGTACCAGGACCAGATGTAACAATCATTGAAATACCTACCGTACATCGAGTGTTGTCTCCAATTGTGTATACCATCCCTCTTCAACTACTCGCCTACCACATAGCAGTCCATAAAGGGACTGATATCGACCAACCGAGAAATATCGCTAAGTCAGTTACTGTTGAGTGACCTCAGCAATTTCGACTAAGACACTTTGGGAATTATTGGTTCTTCGTCAGTGTAGTTGACGACTGTTTGGTCGTCGCGAGTTTGAACCGACTCGATGAAGCGAAGTCGGAGTTGCGTCTCCTGACGGGTTACCACAGCGACATTGTGGTTCGCATTGAAGTGGTTGATTGGTTTTTCGAATTCTCGCACAAACTGTTCGTGTTGCTTTAATCGCTGACTCGTATATTGATTCAACGCGAGTACTTTCTCGGTTGAAATTTGCGAAAGAAATAAGTCGCGAAGACTTTCGTCGATCTCTATCCCAATGCTGTTGCGCTCAGAAGACATCGCAGCGAACACTGTCGTGCCAGTCCCAAGGAATGGATCCAGCACTGTATCCCCTTTAACCGAGTACATATTTATCAATCGGTACGGTAGTTCGAATGGGAATGCCCCGCTGCGTGATCTACGACCTGACAGATTTAGTTGTTGCGTAGTCCCCGGTAGTTGCCACAGGTCGTTAAACCAGACGTTGCGTTCTTCCCAGAAGTAGGCACTTGCCACGCGGTTTAACTGTTCTTCGTCAGACTCAAACCGCCTGCGTCCGTTTTTACGAAAAATCAAAATCCACTCATGTTCCAGTGTCACATAAGCTGACGGCGGCATCATGCCCGATCCCATGAATTTGTTTGGAGCATTTGTTACTTTGCGCCACAGTACACTAGGTAGACACTGATATCCTAGTTTCAAGAACTGTTGTTGGACTCGTTGGTGGTTTGGATATAGGGAAAAGTGGTCACCGATACTTCGAGTCGCATCACCAATGTTTATACAACAGATTCCGCCTTGTACTAGAGTTCGGTCTACTTCCTTCCAAACTCGATCTAGAACCCCATGCATCAGTTCGAAGGCTTGGCTACCTTTTCCGTTGGTGAGTGCTCGACGAATCCTTTTATTCTGCTGCGAATAGACATCGTCCCACATTTTTATCATGGGATACGGCGGCGAGGTAATCACTAGATGAATACAACCATCTGGAATTAAAGAAGCATGGCGGGCGTCCTGAAACACTAATTGATGAGAAGTATTTTTGATCATCACATGTCTAAAACGGTGGAGCTGATCGGATAATTAAACGAACATCGCACCGGATCTCAAAAACTGAATTTTTGATTAATCGAATGTGTTCAGCTTCATTCCTTCCGTTCATCGAGAGTACCGCTGAATTCACGATAACGTAAATCTTTGAAACAACGGTTATTCAATGAGCTCCATGTTGCGTCCCACAGCAGGATTTGTTGATCGATTTGGTTTTGTACTTCAGTGTGTTAGAAGCCATAGGAGAACGATGACCAAGCTGCCCGGTGATATCTATGGAATCAAAAAATGGTACTAAAGTCAGAGAAAACTACGCACCCGAGTTTCTAAATCTCGCCAAAAATAAACGCGATACCACTCGAGGCGACATTCGACGAACTAATACTTCAATGCAATCAGTACCGCACAGGTTGTACAAGCGTGGAGGAAGTAACAGAAGAACAATAGCAGAATTTATACAAACTTGAAGAAAATCTTTTCGACATGAAGTCCCCCACGATGGTACTGAGCTGTCGATCAAATTTCGGAATGCAAAGTACTTCACCGAATATCCGCAATCTCGGTCTACAGCCACCAGATCGTGCCCGCTAATCAGTTTTTAGCAAAGTGCCGGGATACAAAAGAGGATCGGTATGGGGACTTGATGGACTTAAATGGGTATTTTCTCCGAACAGTCCTAACCATTGCGCGAGAGTCAAGGTAGTCTCTTTGGAAAGAGTCGGAGCACATTTTTTGATGTGTTTATGTAATTCTTCCATATTCATAGGGTGCACTCTTTCTTCAAATTCATGTCGAACTATTCGGAATACCGTCATCTTTTTTAGTGCTCGAACGATCTCGTGACGGGTATATGTGCGGTGATTCAGTTTGAGAGCAGTTCGATCAACATCAGTATCTTGCGTGTGTAACCTAGTTCCTTTCATCGCGTCTAAGAAAATACGAGGATCTGATCTTGGTAGGAATAGATTGGAATCGGAAGACGAATCGCCAGTTTCATCCGTCTTGATAGTATATTGGATATCCGATCCTAGGGGCATGGCTTCGACAGCAATGTTTTGTACTTTAGATATTAGAGAAGAAATCTCGCACATGCTGTCGTTTGTTTCGACGAGTAATTCTAAATTGCTTTGTTGACCACCTTCAAGCCCCGGTTTAGTAGCGTTAGCTGAACCAAAAATGACTCTATCGTCTGCGACATACAACTTAGTGTGAAGTGCAGTGCAGGCGTACATGGGAACATTATTAGTTTTTGCCACGTCCCACGCACGCCAATCGGATGCACCTGACGCAACATCTTCGATTTCCCACCTTACATAAACAGCTCTTTCAACCGCGTTCTTTGAAGCCGACAACAATTTGCTTAATACATCTGAATTCACGAAGGCGGAAATGATATATACTCGTTCGCGAGCCTCAGAGAATAAAGTACTGATACGCTCCAAATTGTTCGTCATTCGTCTTCATTTCGAAACACGTAACCGGCTTTTTCACTCCAGGCTAATAAACAATGTTGAAGTTCTGTTGCCCTCTTCTTATCCCAATTGTCGGCTTCCGCCTGTATTCTTGCAAATGACGCGATCAACCCTCGTATCACTGATAGAGAGTCTTGCATCGTTGGAGGGTCTTCAATATCTTCAACAGAATCCACTAGAAGATTTGTCAATACTTTGCTGAGAGAGTGTCGCTCATGAAGGTGTATGACCATGTGACCCACTCCTACGGAAATACGAAACATCTGGGTACTAGGTCCGTATGGGTGCAGGAACGAACAGATCTCACCGATGCTGAACGTCGCGAGATCGCGGTGCAACTAGGCAATGAGCAGATTGCGATCAACTTAATCTATATGGAAAAATTAAGCGAATCGATCGACGACCCACGACTATTGTGGAACGAAATTACCAAAGGAGTGCAGAACGACTCCGCACAGTTCGAATTCCTTCTTCAAATTGCTTATGTCTGGGTTGAGAAAAAAGGACTACAAGCGTTAGATCAAGTCATAACGACGTTCGAAAATTCTCCAACGCAAACTTGGTTTTTGAATGCGATATTACGTGAAGTTGCACAAAGCACCCCAAGCGACGCGTTACAGTATGCGTTGCAATTTGACCGATATCCTTTGATTGAATCGAACAAAATTGTAATACAGGAGTGGGCAACTTCTGATCCGAAAGCCGCTCTCAATGCAATATCCGCCATCTCCAAGGAGGGATTGCGGGATTCATTAACAAAGGAGTTAATTGAGGCATGGGCTACTGACCGGCCACGCGAAATTTTCGCAGACATGGAATCAATTCCAACGAGATTCACTAAACTGGTTACTCAGACAGCTATTTCCCAGATTGCAGAGAACTCACCGCAAGAGGCAGCTTCGGTAGTTTCCAGCATAGAAGAATGGGGAAGGGGATACAGGAAAGTTGATGCCGCTGCAACTGTCGTTGATCACTGGCTAGCAAGAGATATCGATGCAACACTAGACTGGATTGTAAGTGACCCCGGTCTAGGGGCTGACAGATCTTGGGTACGCCGCTATGCTTCGTTTTCGTTGGTAGATTACGACTTAGAGCGTGCTATGCAATTTGCACTTGAACAGCCAATAGGCGAGAATGAAACCGGCCCAGAGGCATGGGTTGTTGGCGAGCTCGCTAGGAAAGACATGGATAGAGCTCTTGAATACATGGCTCAGGTTCGAGATGGTCCAACAAAGATTCAAGCGTACAAATCTGTAGGATTTGAACTAATTGAGAGTCGGCAGACCGACGCGGCACTGAAGCTGGTGCAACAAATACCAGAATATGCTAAAGGTCAATACCTTAGTCAGATATTTGCGCTTTGGACGGATCTTGATCCAACGGGTTTGTTTGAATCCCTCGACCAAATGCCGTCAGCAGCAGTCACTTCGAGAGCTGCGTTGTACCTTCTGATTGAGAATCGCCGGGGTGAATACTTGACGTCCAAACAGAATGAAAAAGTAATAGATTTCCTCAATGACGAAGACGCAAAAGTGCTCGAACGTTCTAAGATGCGAGCTTTACCCCGAGTAAACTTTTAGCCCTGATAAAGAAGCGCGTGTGATTTGAAAATGTGTGGCTAGGGCCCGGCATTGAAGCTCACTTTTGGCCCCTGATTGACTACATAGAGACATACTCGCGTATTCCGTATAGCGGAATCGAATCGCGACGCAAAATTGCGTAGCACATCTTTAAAACGTACTTCCTAGGAAATCAGTGGGATGTGGTCCCTAATTCAAGCTAATTGAATGAGGAACAAGCAGACTAGTCTGCGGTGGTAGTATTGGAATATGTTTGCCAGTCTTGCGCTTTCGCCAAGATAGATTTCTTTCTGTGGTGGTAGTAAATCACTTGCAGTACAAAGCATACGAACAAAATTCCACATATCAATCCACACCACGTCCAAGCCAGCGAAAAACCGGTCTCTAGTAGAAGAATCAAACCGATGCTCGCGAGGATTTGCGCACCAATTGCTCTACGTACAAGCGTCAAGTTTGAGTCAGCGATGAGTTGCTCGATCAAGCTGATATTTTCGCGTCTAGTTTCTGCCACGGATTCTCCGAGGTGTCTTTGAAGTGATTGTAAGAATTGGTGATTGTGGCGCGTGCTAAGCGCATCGTATGAATGGGAATCAGTTAGTCGTGTTGAGTTGAGTCAAACAGTTCCATAGGTTCGCTACGAATTCAGTTTACTCGAGACTTGAATCCATTTTCTCTAACGATCGTTGAAACTCTTGCTTCAACGAAGGATCTTGTAGCTCACTAGTGTTTTCTTTGAGTATGACTAGAACATCCAAGATTTCTGCGCGAATATCTTCGTCAAGCTCACCATCTTCGAAACACTCTGCTACCAAAACTGGGAGAAGTGAGAGCACTCTACACACTCTTTCTGTAGTTTTGGTCAGAGCTTCTAAGGGCCGGCGAATCGATTGATACGAACCTTTGTGAGCTTGGGTCGTAAATCCATCCAATTTTCGTAATTCTTTTACGATTAAGTCTTTTGGCCGCTCTTGTTCGAGTTGGTCGCATAAGCCCGCTACATCGTGTATGAATCGATAGTTGACTCCACGTATGCTTAGGAATCCCTTGACTAGATGTTCGGCCGCATTCGCTGAGTACGCTGTAACATGATTGTTGTGAGTTTTTCGTTTTGAATAACGTACATTAGCTCCGAGTAAGAACGCAGCTAGTGCTTCTAGAGTTGCAACGGCTGACGTTGCCGCAGCAATGTAGCTAGGTTTCAGATTGAAGTCCTCCGTCGTGGGGATTGGATTTCCGAACAGTGCGATGCCCTGATGAACGATTGCCGACATAACATTCCCTCCATACTCTGCTTCCACACGCACCCGGTCAATTGATTCACAGAGCGCATGAATGGGGGCGTTCTCACAGTCACGAGGAAGCTCACGACAAATCACTTGTGGGTCAAAATTTTCCGTTTGGGTAAGAATTGCAATATCCCAATCACTGTGGTGTTCGGCACAGTTCTTTGCCCGCGACCCGTAGAGAGTGAGCCCAACAACGCCTGACGGTCTGCTGTCCCACCAATTCTTGAGTAATGTATGGATTGGTGCGAGATGGCTATGGTGTATTGAATCAAAGGCTTGCATAGGATCGTAAGAACGTTGATTTAGTTGAAATGGGATCGAACTGTGTCCAATGATTTCTGAAACCGTTGTTTGAGATTCGGATCCATTAAGTTCTTCGTACTGTCTTGTTCTGCAGACAATTTACCATTTATGATGGCATGCATTTCCTTTGAAGTTTCAGGTTCTGAGAATATTTCAGAAGCAAGCATCGGTAGGAGGTCAAGGACGCGTAGTACTCTTTCGGTCGTTCTTTTGAGTGACTCCATTGGGATGACCAGTGAACGATACGGTCCTTTGTGTCCTTTTGTAGTGAAACCATCTAACTTGCGAAGCTTGCTAACCAGCGGGTCGTTTGGAAATTCTGCTGCAAATTGCTTACAGAGCTCTTTTTCGTTGTGTGCGTGGAGAAAGTTGATTCCTCGGGCACTCATGAACGATTTCACTACGTATTCTGCTGCATTCGCCGAACAAGTAGTAGCCGTGTTGTCGAAAGACTTTTTCTCTCGAAAACGAACATTAGCTTCAACAAGAAAAAGTAATAGTGCGTCCATAGCTGAACCAAATAGTGATTGCGCATGCGGAAAACTGGGGTGTTTAATAGTATCCTCCTCAAAAGGTACAGTCGCGCCAAACAGTGAAACGCCTGCTCAACAATCGCGGACATGAGATTGCCTCCATATTTAGCTTCAGACTTCACATACTCTATGGACTCACAAAGCGCATGGATTGGAGCATCGGCATAGTCTCGAGGTAGATCCCGACAAATTGCGTCCTCATCCGGCTTTTCGGAGCTAGTGAAAATGACAATGTCCCAATCACTGTATTGTTCTGCACAGTACTTCGCGCGCGAGCCATAAAGTGCCAACCCGATAACATCGGATGGTCTGTTGTCCCACCAACTCTGGAGTAAAGACCGAATCGGTAACAGGTGGTTGTGTCGAGTTGAGTCAAATGCTTGCATAGGACCACAAATATTTGCGCACTTATTCGAAGAACTCAGTTATTTCACTAAGAGTGCTTTGAAATCGTTTCTGCAATTGAGTATCCTCTAATTCACTAGTACTTTTTTGTAGAACCAATAACTTATCAGATATCGTGTTCTTAGTGTCCATTGGCGCATCGCGCCCAGCAAAGATTTCAATCGCTAGTCGTGGGAGTAGCGCTAAAACTCTGTAGATTCTCTCGGTCGTCTTTTCCAACGATTTAGATGGAAGGTGAAGTAGTCGGTATGGCCCGGTATGTCCTTTGGCGGTAAAGCCGTCCAATTCTTGAAATTGTTTGAGTAATGGATCGTCGGGGATCTCCTCTTCAATTTGAGCACAAAGCGCTTTCACATCGTGAACGTAGAAATAGTTGATTCCCCGGACGCACATGAACGCTTTGACAAGATACTCTGCTGCGTGTGTAGAGTGAGTAGTCGCGTCTTTGTCGCGAGACTTTTTCTTCAGGAATCGAATGTTTGCTTCGGACAGGAAACCCTTTAACGCTTCCAGTGTGGAAGAAAATAGTGTTTCCGCCAAAGAGTAACTTGGGTGTTTAATGGTATCCTCCTGGAACGGTACGGTCATGCCGAACAGAGATACACCTTGTTCTGCAATGGCAGACATAACGCTACCCCCGTACTCGGCTTCCGACTTCACAGTGTCTATTGATTCGCAGAGAGCATGGATTGGAGCTCTGTCATAAACTCGTGGCAGGTCGCGACAAATTGCGTCCTCATCCGGATTTTCGGAACTAGTGAAAATGACAATGTCCCAATCACTGTATTGTTCTGCACAGTTCTTCGCGCGCGACCCATACAGTGCCAACCCTATCACATCGGACGGTCTATTGTCCCACCAATTTTTTAAGCACTCCCTGAAAGGCAGTAAATCGGTGTGAGATTCTGGGTCGAAAGCGAACATTGTTTAATAGTGATAATAGTATGTTTATTTTAACAGTATTTTGCAAAACTTCACGAGAGATTCGCATTGGTTTGGTTTAAGAAAGGAATGAATTCACAGCGAGGTTAGCGTGTATAATTTTTTTAAACTCCCACTTTCCCTTCTACTATCGAAAAGTCGCATTGACAATCCCGTTATCCAGCTATTCAGCAGCCGCTGAAAACCCAATCCTTTGCGACTTAAACCAAGAACAACTAAAAGCGGTCACGGCACCGATTTCTAATTTGCTGGTGCTTGCGGGTGCTGGCTCCGGAAAGACCCGAGTACTCGTACACCGATTGGCGTGGCTGATTGATCACTACCACGTAAACCCGCACGAAATACTTGCGATGACATTCACCAACAAAGCAGCGGGTGAAATGAAGCGACGTACCGCGAAATTGCTCAATGTCTCCGTGAAGTCGATGTGGATTGGGACCTTCCATTCCATGGCATATCGACTATTGCGGCAGCATCACCGTGAAGCTGGACTACCAGAGAACTTTGAAATTCTCGACGCTGATGATCAGATTCGTATGGTCAGAAGAATCATACGCCAGATGGAACTCACGGAACACACCAACGATGCTCGTGAGATGGCTCAGTACATCAATCGCTGGAAAGACGACGGGTTGCGTCCGCAGGATCTAGAAAACACGATTCACGCTCGTAAGCGAACGCCGTATCAAATATACATCAAATACCAAGAAATTTGTGAAAAACACGGACTCGTAGACTTCGGCGACCTCCTGTTGCGTTCGCATGAGTTATGGCTCAATCACAAGGATATTTTGGAGCAATATCGCTCCCGATTTCGGCATATCTTGATCGATGAGTTTCAAGACACTAATCTCATTCAGTACGCCTGGCTAACGATGGTCGCTGGTACCCAGAATAGGGTTATGGTCGTGGGCGATGATGACCAGTCTATTTACGGATGGCGAGGTGCGCAGATCACGAACATCCGGAGATTTGCGAGCGAGTACCCAAACGTACAGACTATCAAATTGGAACAAAACTATCGTTCCACTCAAGTTATCTTGAATGCAGCTAACGCCGTGATAAAGAACAATCCTTCCCGACTTGGAAAGACGTTGTGGACACAAGCAGACGAAGGGGAAAAGATTACGGGTTTCAAAGCTGCGAACGGGTTTGATGAAGCCGACTTCGTTGCGCAAACGTGTGAACATCTCCTTGAGACCAAAGGTTTCTCACCAAACCAAGTCGCAGTGTTGTACCGCAACAACTCTCAGTCGCGAATAATCGAACAGATATTTAATCAGCGAGCTATGCCGTTCATCATTCATGGCGGTACTCGGTTTTACGATCGTTTGGAGGTGCGTAATGCACTCGCCTACATGCGATTAATTCAAAATCCGCATGCAAACGCGGCATTTGAGCGTGTGGTTAATGTACCGTCTCGAGGTATTGGGTCTCGAACCTTAGAGACGATTCGCACAACGGCCACTCAGAACAACATCTCCAACTGGGACGCGGCAAAACATACACTTGAGAACAATCTCTTGCCTACCCGGGCCGACCGAGCGGTAAGGACATTCATCGCATTGATTGAAAAACTCACCAAGCAAAGTCAGGGTAAATCATTAGCCGACGTTGCGAATGTCGCTGTTCGATCATCTGGTCTTTATAAGTTCCATGAATCCGAAAGTGGTGAACTCGCGCGAATGCGAACGGAAAACTTGGATGAACTCCTCATAGCGTGTGCGCAATTTGCCGCCTTCGATGTCGACATCGATCAAGAGGAAGTCGATTCGGACTCCGTCTTGCGAGATTTCTTAGATCGCGCTACGCTTGATGCCGGTGACCATCGAAACGACGATAACGACGCGATCAATCTAATGACGTTGCATTCCGCTAAAGGGTTGGAATTTCCAGTTGTTTTCGTAACCGGGCTGGAGGAAGACTTATTCCCGCATTACTTGGTGAAAAACGATCCCGATCGCGAGGAAGAGGAACGAAGATTAGCCTATGTAGGTATCACACGCGCGATGCAACGACTGTACGTCACCTTCGCAGACACGCGTGCGACGAGTTTCCAACAACGCGAGACCAAACGCACGCCGTCGCGGTATCTCCGTGAGATACCCTCGCAATATCTATCCTGGGTAGGCGACAATCCCTATGAAAAGGAACGACCATTAACGTGCGATGACTTGTACGTTCGCTCCCCGATTTATTTGAACAACACTGCACAGTATTACGGTAATTCTCGAATCACACACAAGAAACTCGGTCCAGGAAGGGTGATGAATACCCGTGGAGAGTCTGATTCCAAGCAAGTGGAGATTGAATTTAGCGACGGATCACGTAAATGGTTTCTCGCAAGTTCGCCATTTTTGGTCCAAGAGTAACTCTGCTCCTTCCCATCTCGTTATCAACAACGCGCTACCCTTTAAAGTCGTATTGGTAGACGACTTGCGGTTACTTACACATCATAGGAGGTAATTACGGTGAACACAGACACAAACAAGAATTCGATGCGTACCACACACGCCGCTGTGTTCGCGATATTACTTTCGGTGTTTTTTTGTATAATTGGGGTGGCTATCGGTTACATGCTTGATGGTAAGACATCAGAAACTACTTCAACTGACGAAAACCCTTCTTCTACTGCACTTGAGGAACATTTTGAGTGGAAGATGGTTACATCTTGGCCTAAAAATCTTCCTGCGATAGGAGTCGCACCTGAGCGATTCGCGGAATTGGTAGATACCATGTCCAATGGCCGATTGATGATTAAGGTCTACGGAGCAAACGAGTATGTTCCCGCGGACGAAGTGTTTGATGCCGTATCAAACGGCTCAGCGCAAATGGGTCACGGCGCGGCATACTATTGGGTGGGTAAAGCACCAGCAGCCGTGCTATTCACGACGGTTCCTTTCGGGATGACAGCGCAGGAAATGAATGCTTGGATTGCTTATGGTGGCGGGTTGGAGTTGTGGCGTGAACTGTATGAACCATTTGACGTGATCCCAATGGCTTGTGGCAACTCGGGCGTACAGATGGGTGGTTGGTTCAATGTCGAAATCAATACGCTACACGATCTCAAGGGTCTCGTTATGCGTATACCTGGCTTGGCGGGCGAAGTTATGCAACGGGCCGGTGCGGCTCCAACAACCATGCCAGCATCCGAAATCTATACCGCCTTACAGAGTGGCACCATTGATGCTACCGAATGGGTAGGTCCATATAACGATTTAGCATTAGGACTTCATGACATTGCTAAATACTACTACTATCCCGGTTGGCACGAACCAGGTGCGACGATTGAGCTTATTGTCAATGAGCAAGCATTCGAAGAATTACCGACGGACTTACAGAAGATCGTTGAAGTAGCATCGCGAGCGATCAATCAAGATATGCTTGATGAGTTTATTGCTCGCAACAACGCAGCGCTAAAGACCTTGGTGGAAGAACACAATGTTGAATTGCGACGCTTACCGGATGAAGTGTTACTTAAGTTGAAGGAAATCTCCGAGGAAGTGTTGGATGAACTAGCTAATAAAGATCCCTTAGCAAAACGGATAGTTACTTCCTATCGTGAGTTTCAGACCGAAGTCAGTCAATGGACCGCAATTGCTGAAGAGGCGTACTTTCACGCGCGGGACTTATAACGTGATTGCATTGATACATTCCGCATTTTTCCTAGTGGCACTTTAGCGCAAGCTAGGCAACCAAGTAGCGAGCTGAGGTACGAACGCAAGCAACAGTAGCACTAGGAGTTGCAGCGCGACAAAGGGGATCACGCCACGGTAAATGTCAACCGTTTGAATGCTGGTTGGCGCGACCCCGCGTAGATAGAACAACGCGAATCCAAATGGCGGCGTCAAAAACGAAGTTTGTAGGTTCACGGCAATCATTACGCCTAACCAAACCGGATCAATCCCCGTCGCCAATAGTGCAGGACCGACTATTGGGATTACGACATAGGTTATCTCGATAAAGTCCAGTACGAAACCTAGTAAAAATATTGTTACCATCACAATTAGCATTGCGGTTAACGCGCCACCTGGAAGATTGTTAAAGAACTGTGTGATTAACTCGTCCCCACCATAACCGCGAAAAACTAGTGCGAAGAACGATGCACCGATGAGAATGAAGAACACCATCGAAGTGGTTTTGAGCGTCGAGAGTGCTATCTCTTGTAAGACTTTCACGTTCACGGTCTGGTAAGCGAAGGCGAGAATCAGAGCACCAACCGCGCCTACTCCTGAAGCTTCAGTTGGAGTTGCAAGTCCCAACAGTATTGATCCCAGGACTGCGATGATCAACAGGATTGGGGGCACTAAACTAAGTAACGATCTAACGTCTAGTGGAGCAGACGTGGTTGTGCTTTTGGGTGCTTGATTTGGGTATATAAACGACTTCAGTACTACGTATCCGGCATATAGCAACACCAGGATCATTCCCGGGAGTAGCGCGCCGGCGAACAGGTCGCCGACTGAGACTGTTTTGGGCGAAAAAATACCCTGCTGTAGCTGTGCTTGTTGGTACGCATTGGTCAGTACGTCGCCGATTAAGACCAGAGCAATTGACGGCGGAATAATCTGTCCGAGTGTTCCTGTAGCTGCGATAGTCCCGGTTGCCAGACCGTGGTTATACCCTTGCTGAATCATCAATGGCAACGACAGTAAAGCCAGTGTAACCACGGTTGCTCCAACGATCCCGGTACTAGCAGCCATTAACATTCCCACGAGCACAACCGCTAAGCCGAGTCCGCCGGGAAGACGTCCGACCAATCGCGACATCGTCTGAAGAAGATCGCGCGCGATGTTGGTCTTCTCCAGTGTGACTCCCATCAAGATGAAGAGCGGAACCGCGATCAACACTTCATTCGTCATGGTTCCAAACATTCGATTTGGTAAGAAACCTAGATCCCCAGGTAGGAACACCCCGAACGCTAACCCGCCAAACGCAAAGAGTAAGGACACTCCTGCGAGCACCAAGGCGACAGGATATCCCGAAAGTAAAAACACGAAAACGACGACGAACATCAAGAGGGGGATTAGTTCCACACTAACTACCTCTGATCTCGTTGAAGTATCCACGGAGATCGAGCAGCGACTGCAGAACCAGGAGTAACGCTGATACCGGTATAACCGTCTTCAGTAAGTAAACAGCAGGAATACCGCGGACTTCTGCGGAACGCTCCAAAATCCTCCACGAATCAAGTACGTAGTCCAGGCTTCCGATACCGATTGTACAGGCGACTGGTATGAGAAAGACGAGGTGTCCTAGTAAGTTGACGAGGGCTCGTTTCTTGTCGTCTAGGCGACTGTAAAGTAAGTCTACGCGAACGTGAGCGTCATGTTTCAGAGTGTAGGAGAGTCCAAACATGAACACAAGCGCGTGCATGTAAGCTACGAGTTCTTGAGGGAATACCGTACCGACTTCGAAGACGTACCGCATTATGACTACGACTACTGTGAAACCAGCCATCGCAAACACTAACCACGATACGCAACGACCAAGAAACTCCAACGACTTTTCCATCAGTTGCCGGCGAGCACAGTGGACTAGAAAAAGTGGATGCTTGGTGGATACTCGGAAACTACGCCTAGGAAGAGGACGAAGCCAACCCACGCGTTATTTTTAAACGCGACAAAAACCTTCTCTCTATCTCGACCGAAAGTCAAAAACCACTGATATACGAAGAGTCCGCTTGCAACTAGGACACCAACCCAATAAAACCATCGAAATCCCGCGACCAACCCAATGAGAACCGCGAGCGTCACTACAGCGACATCAAGTACAACTACGGCTAAGATATCGAACTTTCCGAAGAAAATAGCGGTGGATTTCAACCCAAGCTTAAGATCATCGTCGCGGTCGACCATGGCGTATTGAGTGTCATACGCGACAATCCACAATACACTCAATAAAAATAGTAACCAGACTTCAGCGGTAACAAAGCGGACGGCAGCTGTGCTTGCCATGAGGATTCCCCAACTAAACACGAAACCAAGTACTACTTGAGGTACAGGGATTACTCGTTTCATCAGAGGATAAATCCATGCAAGTGGAATAGCAATGAGGGCTAGAATCCGTGTCGTCCCATTGAGAAAGAGTATGAGTAGACCGCCTAAGGCAATTAACACGGCCACGCAGATCAATGCTTGCATTACAGTTAAACGACCGTCGGCTAAAGGACGTTTTTTAGTCCGCGCCACGTGTTGATCAAACTCACGATCCAGGATATCGTTGATAACGCAACCCAGCGCGCGCGCGATGAACGTACCCATTATGAAAATGGCACAAAGATGAAGTTTTGGAAAGTCATGGGAGGCGAGCCACAACGCGGTCAGGGTAGGCCATAGTAGTAAAAACGTACCGATGGGTCTATCAAGACGCATGAGTTCCCAGTATGCTCGGAACGGCTCATTCACTGGTTCAATTCTCGACAAAAGTACACACTGAAGTGTATCATTTTGTGCACTTTAGTAAATGACTTTCAAATTCAATCACTAGTTCATGCGAAAATGGCAATGCATAGTATGCGGGTGGATTTATGACGAAGCCCTCGGATTTGAGGAAGAAGGGATACTTCCCGGTACTTCCTGGACTGATGTGCCGAGTGAATTTTGTTGTCCCGAATGCGGCGTGGGCAAGGAAGATTTCGAAATGATTGAGGTTTGAAAGACATCACACTGACGCGTAATCGCTCTCAAAAGGGGACCAAGTATCGATTATCTCGCCTGCTAATTCAGGACTTTTCGATATCAGCTGAGACCCAACTTTATTAACTTCTTCGATTAGATCGCGGTCATCGGCGAGACTAGCCACTCTAAAGTTTTCGGTTCCTGATTGTTTGGTGCCGAAGACTTCTCCCCAGCCACGTAATTGCAGGTCTAAGTCTGCGAGTTTGAAACCATCTTGGCTCTCACGTAAGTGTACTAACCGTTGACGCTGAGTGTCTGACAGGGGGATAGAGTAATTTAGCATACAGTAGCTAGCCGTCGCGCCGCGCCCAACCCGTCCACGTAATTGGTGCAGTTGCGCTAGACCCATGTTGCTGGCATTGTCTATAACGATGAGTGTTGCGTTGGGTACATCGACCCCAACTTCAATAACGGTAGTTGCGACGAGCACATCGACATTTCCGTCTCGAAAATCACTCATTGCTGAATGTTTTTCTTGTGCTTTCATCTGACCGTGAACATGGCCGACACGGACATCAGGTATTTTTTCCGCGAGTTTTTTTAACACATCTTCAGTCCCAATGAGCTCTTGTTCGTCATTCTCGCTCTCTGCAATTGCCGCGCACACCCAATATGCTTGTTGTCCTCGCTCGACATGTCTGCGAACGGCTTCGATTACTTCCGCACGATGCTTCTCACTATGCAACGTGGTAGTAATGGACTGACGTCCGGGTGGTAATTCCGTGATCCGCGAAACATCCATATCAGCAAACAAGTACAGGGCTAACGTGCGTGGAATCGGCGTCGCAGTCATAATGAGCTGATGCGGTAAGTTTCCCTTATCTCGTAACAACATGCGTTGATGGACGCCAAACCGTTGTTGTTCGTCAATGATTGTGAGACCCAAACATTTAAAGTGGATCGAATCTTGAAATAATGCGTGCGTTCCGACGACAACAAGATCATCGCCTGAATTGATAGCTTTCTGTCGAGCACGCTTGGTTGGTGCGGGCATTCGTCCTGTAACCAATCCAACTCTGATCCCTAAGGGATCCAACCATTCTGACAGAGTCTGGTAATGTTGTTCCGCAAGCAGTTCAGTAGGTGCCATGAAAGCAGTTTGTACCCCGTTTTCTGCAGCACGTAAGATGCATAGCGTAGCCACTACTGTCTTTCCTGAACCAACATCGCCTTGTAGCAGTCTCAGCATCGGCCGCGTCGAGTTCATATCTTTTAAGATTTCTCGCGCAGCCGTTTCTTGAGACTCAGTGAGTTGAAAGCCCAATGAATCCATGAAGTCACGGATTAGCCTTGTTTTTCGATCCAAAATACGGGTAGTAAAAGTCTTGTGCTGCAATCGACGACGTTGTTGCAACAAGTAGTACGCTAATAACTCATCAAACGCAACTCGGCGTCGAGGAATCTTTCTATTCTCTTCGTCTGTGGTAACACTGGGGTTGTGGCAACTTTGAATTGCTTCAGCCAAGGTCATACCAGAGTGCGCAAATTTCGGTAGCAAATTGACTTCTTGAATAGTCCTTTGAATTAATGTTCGTATATGTTTGCTCGACAAGCCCTTCGTTGCGTAATACACTGGTACAAATTCTGGTTCTGGCGGACCTGGGTCTGAGCTGAATGTTTTGAAGTCAGGATGGATCATCGATTTGCGCCGATATTCCCCCCATAGTTGGCCGTAAGCTCGAACCCAGACACCCTTCTGGAAAACAGCAATCCAACGTGGGCGGTAGTTAAAGAAGCGTAAGGTGAGTACACCACCACTGTCGTCGGAAAGTTCGACTTGCGCGCTGGAACGACCCTTTCCTTGTTTCAGTACTAAATCCTGTACAACTCCTTGAACGTAGTAGTACTCGTTGGGTCGACGCAACTCATTCAGCGGCGTGACCACGCTGCGGTCCTCATACCTGTGAGGTAGGTGCAGAACTAAATCTAATTTAGTTCGGACATTGAGTCGAGCAAGTTTTTTGGCGGTATCAGCACCTACTCCGCTGATGGAGGAAACAGGATCAGATGGCAACGACGTGACGCATATCGGCTATTACGTCTAGCTCAATAGATGCACCCCGCGGTAACGCGGCGACGCCTACCGCGGCGCGAGCAGGGAACGGAGAACTAAATTTCTCGCTCATTATCGCATTGACTTGTTCAAAGTTACTCAGGTCGGTTAAATAGACAGTGAGTTTGACCACATCATCTAATGTGCAGTCTGCGGCTTTTAAGACTGCTTCGACATTTTTAAATACTTGCTTCACTTCATCTCGAAAACCACCATCCACGAGATCCATCGTTTTAGGGTCTAGCGCGATTTGACCCGCTAGGAAGAGTAAGTTTCCAACCCGAACTGCGTGCGAGTATGGACCAATGACTTCGGGCGCGCTCGAGGCATGGATGGATTTTCGTTTTGCCATATTCCTGTTGCCTTATTCTGTGAATCTCTGAACGTTGGAGGTTTCACTCCGGTTATCCAGATTTCGTATGATTCGTTTTAGGTGTTTTACGTCGGTAACTGAGAGGTGCATACGAATCGTCGATAGCTGTGGGGAGCGCTCGGTGACATCGATCATACTAATCCCAGCCCCGAATCCGTTGACCGCGCTTGCGATTGATGCAATGAGGCCCATTTGAGGTACGACATCGATGCGCAATTTCGTCGAAAACTCACCAGTGGGTTCATCACCCCATTTCACGGGTACTTTGGTACTAGGATCGCGGACGTTTCTCATGTTACCGCATCTTACGCGATGAATGACTAGACCTTCACCCTGCGAGATGTGGCCGACAATGCTGTCTCCAGGAATTGGACCGCAACAGCGACCGTAACGTACTCCTAGATGTTGTTTATGATGGACGACGACAGGACCGCTCTGTTCAAGGTTAATCGAATCATGATCTTCAACATCTTCGTCAAGTAACCGTTGTGCGACCTGGTAGGCGGGCAAGTTTCCACGACCTACTTCTTCAAACAGTTCATTCATTCGCCGCACGCGAAACTCTTTAAAGGTTCTGCGTAAGCGTCTGAAATCCAGCTCAGAAACTGATGTCCCTGCGGCCGCTAAGGTTCGATCTAGCAAGGTTTTGCCGAGCATAATGGCTTCTTGCTGGCCACGCTGGCGAAGTTGTTCTCGAATGGCGGAGCGTGCTTTTGCAGTCTGCACAAAATTCAGCCATTCCGGATCGGGATGAGCTTCGGATGCTGTGACGATGTTCACAGTCTGACCCGACTCGAGCACGGTAGATAACGGTACGACCCTACCATCAATGCGACATGCAACGCATGAATCCCCGACTTCAGTGTGTATAGCATACGCGAAATCAATGGCACAGGATCCAAGTGGCAGGGTAACAATTTTTGCCTGTGGCGTGAAAACGTAGACTTCATCTGGGAAGAGATCGGTCTTAAGGTTTTCTAGAAACTGTGCGGCGTCGCCGCCAGGTTGTAGGCTAAGCAAGTGCTGAATCCACTCGCGAAATCCGCTCGATGACGGACCGACCGGTTCTGCCGTGAGTTGCTCTGTAGGACGATTTCTCCAACCCGCAACAAATCCAAAGTCTGCAATTTCGTGCATGGTTTTTGTTCGGATCAGCAACTTTAAGGTAACGGAGCTTGTAGGCCCGGGTCCAACCAACGTGGTATGAAGTGATTGATACCCGTTCTTCTTGGGGATAGCGACGTAGTCCTTGAATGCTCCAAGTTTGGGTTTGTAGATGCTGTGGGCGATCCCTAGGGCTCGGTAGCACTCGTCGGTTGAGTCGACGACAATACGAAATACAAACCGGTCCATGTACTCTTCCTTGGACATGCGGTGTCCTTTGAGTGATTGGTACAGCGAGTAAGGCTCCGGTTCGAGATATTCGATGTTTGCTTTGAGTTTGCCTTCCTTGAAAGCTGCCTTTAATTTGTCTTGAACTGACGCGATCAAATCAAGATCAGGCTTACGAATACGCGTCGTATATCGTTCCAAACGGTCCGCGCGTAAAGGATACATTGCTTCGAAGGACAGACGTTCGAGTTCTTCTTTAATGGTGTAGATTCCCATTCGTTGCGCGAGAGGGACATAAAGGTCCATCGTCTCTTTAGCAATGCGTTTTCGAGCTTCCCGAGACATCACGCCGATCGTACGCATGTTGTGTAACCGGTCCGCTAATTTCACCAGTATCACCCGAATGTCCCGAGCCATAGCTAAGGCCATCTTGTAGAAATTGCGAGCTTGGGCTTCGGCACGACTGTCAAACAGATGCGAGAGTTTTGAGACTCCATCGACAATGTCGGCAATTGGATCGCCAAACGTTCTCGCTAGAGTTGCTTTGGTTACATTAGTGTCCTCAATGACATCGTGTAATAGCGCCGCGCAAATAGTCTGGTGGTCCAATCGTAGTTGAGCAAGAATTCTGGCTACCGCTAAAGGGTGAGTGATGTAGGAGTGACCAGTCCGTCGTTGTTGTCCGGTATGTGCCTTCTTCGCATAGTCGAAGGCTTTCTCGACTAAGTCCAGTTGATTGGGTGTCAGGTATTCAAAAAGGTAGCCCTTTTTGATTCCCGATACTGGAGCGGCTAGTTCTTCCTTTCTAGCGCGCTTTTCTAATTCAGTCTGAAAATAGGATTCAGGCGTCGCGGGGCGTTGCTTCATCTCCAAGTCCCGACCGCAATCGGTGTTGCTTGAGGTGGAATTGGAACTCATCTTCGTCGTCCTTGTCTAAGATTTCACTCGAAATAAGCCCATCAGCAATCTCCCGCAACGCGATAACGGTATTTTTATCGTTCTCGCGCGCGACCAACGGGTCTGCGCTCAACAACGATAACTGTCGAGCCCGCTTAGTTGCTAAGGTCACCAGTTCAAAGCGATTGTTCACGTGTTCTAAACAATCCTCGACGGTTACTCGAGCCATAGAGTTAATGTTCCTGCAAAGTTGTAACGTACAAAGGAATAATTTTATAGTGATGGCATGATTATTGCAATAAGAAATCGATCGTCCACACTTAAAAAGATTGAGCTCTATACCTTTATGAGACCAGAATCGTTTAGGAAGTTCCGGCCGACATTGATAAAATCTATGTAACATTGAACTCTTCCGTGCTCGTATCATTCCCTTCAACTGGGAGTGGAGCGACTACCTTTTACGTTGTTAACGACGATTAACCCGCATACTTTCGTATAACGAGGTAAGTGTCAAACGACCATAAGGAACGTGAACTTCGTTTGCTAAAATCAGAACAGTTTAAATTGGTACCCCTTTGATGAAAAAACTTTTAGTTGTCGCGCTGTTGTCGATTGGTCTTTCAGTAAGCGCAGAAGATCTTCAACAAATTTATGACTTAGCCGTCGAGAACGATACCCAGTTTGCACAGGCAAAGATACAACGAAAGATCGCTGGTGAACAGGCGAGGCAAAGTCTAGCCAGCTTGCTACCCACAGTAAACTTGTCCTTGAGTGGAGGTAATAGAAGTACTTCTAAATTCCGGCGTACCTATCCCAGCGAACTTCTGAACGACCCAGCTGGGCGATTCTTAGGGGCCAATCCGGAGACAAACGGAGTGTGGACTGTAAACGAAGCCCGCGAAGAATTTCCCTCGGGATACTCGGTTAATTTATCGCAAGTGCTTTTCAGCATCCCGACGTTCATATCGTATCGAAATTCAAGGTTGAGTTTTCAAGGTGCTAAGGAGTCCTTTGCATCCCAAGAACAGTCTTTGATCATCCGCGTCGTGCAAGCATACTTCGGAGTCTTACAGGCTAGAGACTCATTGGACAACGCACTCGCGCGAAGAGAATCTAATGAACGACAGTTACAACAAACCAAGCAACGGTACGATGTTGGACTAACGGCGATAACAGATGTTCTGAACGCCCAAGCTTCCTTTGACAATCTAGAGGTAGGCCTTAACCAGAGTCGTAATCAGCTCGATACGGCGTTCTTGACTCTGGAACGAATAACCGGACAGCCTATTCAACAGCTCGCGCGCTTGTCAGAGGACATTCCTATCGAAAATCCCAATCCTAACGATGAAGGCGAATGGGTCGACTATGCGCTTCAAAATAACCCTGGGGTATTAAGTGCGGAGCGCAACTATCGAATGGCTCGATGGAGTCACTGGAACACTTTAGCAAGTTACTTTTCCGTACCATCCGTCAACCTATCTATGAATTACTCATACCGGGAGAGACCAATTAATGATCCTTTTACTGGTTTGGATACAGGATATGATTTGATAGATGAATCGATTGGCAGGGGCTATGGTTTTAGCATAGGGTTTTCGGTTGCAGGTGGTCGTCGAATCTCTCAAAACAGGGTGAGTGCTTTAAGTCGAGAACAGTCTCGCTTAAATATGATCAATCAACGACTAACCGTAGAAGAACAAGTTCGATCGCAATTTCGCAACGTGGTTCAAATCGTATTACAAATTGATGCTCTAGAGCGATCTCTTGAATCGAACCACGCCTCCTTAGATGCAACGGAAAAAGGATACGAAGTAGGTACCCGAAACATCATTGAAGTGCTTAATGCACAAAACTCATTGTTCACCGCTGAGTTGAACTTACGAAATACGATCCACAGATATATCACGTCAATGCTGCAATTAAAACAGACTGTGGGCTTGTTGAATCCTAACGATCTCTCGGAGTTGAATAAATATATGGATCACGACAAAGTCGTGACACCAGTAAACACAATGAGCGGGAAGTAGTCCGAACTGTTTCTTATTCGCTAAATAAGTCTCGGTTAAGCCAACTATTTACTAGCGTACAGACTCGTTCAAGCGCGCCCTGATTTTCTTGTACGACTGCGCGCGCGCCTTCGAAACAACGCGCTCGTGCATCGGAATCTTGAAGAAAGTAGAGTACTCTATTGGAGATTTCGTCAGCGTCATTTACCAGGAATAAGCAGTCTCTGTCAGCAAACCGAGCACACACTTCAGCAAAGTTGTGCCGATTCCGTCCCATCAAGATCGGTAGCCCAAAAAACGCCGGTTCTATAGGATTGTGCCCACCGGTTTGTTGCAGACTTCCACCTACGAAAGCAACCGAAGCGCATTGATATAGTGGGAACAGCACTCCCATTTGATCGACAACGAACACATCGGGATCGTGATCTAAGTCACTGATTAAACACGCACGCATTCCACGAGACTCACACAAAGTCAGAATTTCTTGGACTCGCTTTACGTGTCTCGGCGCTAAGATCAGTTTTGTGTTGGGAGACTGATCCAGAACAGACCGGTGAGCATCTAGTACAACTTCTTCTTCGGGATGATGTGTGCTTCCGGCAATCCAAATTAGTGCGCCACCGTCTTGAAGTCGTATCAATTCGTTCAAGTCGGCTGGTAAGCTAGCGTTTTGGTCGTTGAGATCAAATTTGACGTTGCCAGTTACAACCACCCTCTCCTTCGGTAAACCTAGGGATTGAAACCGTTCCGCAGTATCGGTGTATTGACTCGCAACCATTCGTATGTTCATGAGCATTAACTCCGTTAGATCTCTCAAACGCGCGTATCCTGAAGCCGATTTATCAGAGAGCCTAGCATTCAGGAGAAACACTGGCGTATCTCGTCTCGCGGTGCGATTGATTAGGTTTGGCCATAACTCTGTTTCCATGAGAAATAGTGCTTTTGGCTGAGTCTTTTTCAAAAAACGATTTACACAGGAGGGTACATCGTACGGGACGTAACAGAGATCGATTCGAGATCCTAAACTTTGTTTTATTGCTTCGTAACCAGTGGGAGTCGTTGTCGTTGAAAGAACGTGCTCACCGGGTCGACTCTGCAGGATCGCTTCGATGATGGGGATAGCCGCGATAGCTTCCCCAGCAGACACCGTGTGGAACCAAAGACTACCAGTTTTTATCTCTGGTGGTACAAATCCAAAGCGTTCCCGCTTACGTTCACGGTATGCTTTCTCCTTTATGCCACGATAGAGGAGATAGCAAAAGAATACTGGGAGACTGAGGCGCGATACTACGGCGTAGAGGAAACGAACCACGATTGGAATATATCTGAAATCACGACACTTGAAATTTTTTTACGAGTTCATATATACCGGTTGTCGAGCTATTACGACAAAAAAATAACAAAACAAACTAGGAGACAAAAATAATGAAAATAGTCGAACGAAATCCCGTAGTTTCATTTGCTCAAGCGTTGCAACGAGACCTTGACAACGGCATTTGGAATACTTTTCCACGATTCGTAAACCGCACCTTCGATAGTTGGGTGCCTTCAATGGACATTCATGAAGAGTCGGAAAAGTTTGTCATCACCGCGGATGTACCGGGTTTAACCTCGGATGATATTGAGATTTTCGTTGAGCACGACCGCGTGACCATCAAGGGCGAACGCAAACTTGAGCGAAGGGTGGAAGACAAGGAATTTGGTCGTTTCGAACGTCTTGAAGGTTCGTTCCAGCGCAGCTTCAAGTTACCTGACAACGCCGACTTGGATCAAGTGAGCGCGTCAAATCGCGATGGAGTATTGGAAATCGTAATCAAGAAACAAGAAACCATTGCGTCTCGGCGCATCAAAGTCGAAAGCTAAAGTTAGCGCAACAAAACATAGAACCAAAGAATGGCGGTGCTCCTGGAGAGTACCGCCATTTTTTAAAGTCCGTCGGGACCGCAATCTTCCTTCAGATAACGAAGCATTTCACCGTAGAACTCCACTCGATGTCTGTAATTTAAAGTGTTAAAGAAGTGCGCGGCATTTTCTAGCTCAAGGTATTGGTACTTTTTGTCGAACTTGTCGAGTTGACGGCGGTATTTTGTGCTGTGGTCGAGAGATACTCGAGCATCCGCCGTACCGTGAACTATCAGGAGTGGAATATTTACTTTTTCGGCTTCTTTGATCGGTGAAACTGCGGTCAGCCAGGTACCGAATTGCTCCTTCTTTTGTGCTCCCTGCACCCTGTAGCGATAGAAATTGATCTGCATAAGCGGATCTGAGACAGCAGCACCCGCAATTGCACACTGGTAAATTTGGGGTTCTCGAATAGCAGCGACAAGTGCAGCATATCCGCCGTAGGACCAACCAAACATTGCTAATCGATCCTTGTCGGCTAATCCTTTGTCGACAAGATACAGTGCTCCAGTGTCTTTGTCAGTTTGCATCAATCGACCAGCTTGGCTCTCATCGCCTTCAAAAGCGGCTTTATAAAATTCGAGCCCGTAATTATGAGACCCTCGGTATTGAGGCTGCAAAACCAAGTATCCGTGATTGGCTAACATTTGAGCCCAAGGATCGTAAGATACCGTTTCAGCGACCATCGGACCACCATGCGGTAAAACGACGAGAGGAAACGGAGGGTCGCCCTGAGGTATGGTTACGTAACCGTAGATTTTTCTACCGTCTGTCGACGTCCAGTTGTGATATTCAACGTCTGCTAGTCGATCACTATCAATCTCAGGCGCGATACTCCCGAGAACTCTTAACTTCCCATTGTGGAGCCAATAATAGGTACCCGGATCGCGAGGTCCTTGATTGAAGATGACAAATGTTTGGCCATCGGTTGAACGACTAATAATGTCGAGGTTAGCTGAATTCTGCACTTCGCGTTTTAGCTGATGGTAAATCCCGCCTTCAACCTCGTCCATGAAAATTCGCGTTCGCTCGCCCGCAAAAAATTCAATTCCAGTAACTTCTCCAAGTTGTTCCCATTCGTTTGTGTGAAAGACTGGTGATAGATCGTCTACTGGAACAGGCTCAGGCTCATCATCGGAGGTGCGGAAAATTGGTTCGGCAAATCGCTTGTTTGCCATGTCGTACGACCAAAATCCCGCTCTGTCGTGCCCATTGTGAGCAATGACAAAGATGTGGTCCTTAGCTTGAGGATCCACTCCGACGGGATCGAAGCGTTCGTAGGAGTCAATGTGTTGTCGATAATATTCAGTCCACTTCGTAGAGCCTTCGGAGCGAAAGTAATAGACTAGTTCTTCGTTGTTCTCGTCAAAACCGAGCGAACGGACTGGGTTTCCTAATCGATCAAAAGCGAGCGCGAACTGTGAAGGTTTGGCGCGAATTACTAATTTCTTCTGTTTGGTTTTAAGATCGAGTTTATAAAAAGCGAGCGGACGATATGCAGACGCCATACGTGTACCGCTACTGACACTACCCTCTTGGACCGAAATCATGATCTTATTTGGCTCGAGCGGTAACACGTGCGCAAGCCCGGCAATACTCTCATCAAAAGTCTGCATGGATTTGTCAATCACATTAACTAAAGCAATTTTGCCTGCAAAGACTCCCTGATTAAATCCTTGCGTCTGTCGACGAACTTGTGCTCTTAACGCCATGACGAGCGATGTGGGGCTGATCCAGCGATAAGTCTGAATTTGCATGTTATCGGCTTTTTGTCGGTGTATGAGTTTCATCTCCTCCCCATTCTCACCGGTGATGTCGAACACGAGTATCACTGGACCGTCAACACTGCTCTCATCTTCAAAACTGATATAACTCAGATATTTCCCGTCCGGCGAGACCCTCACTGTAGCCATACCTGGATTTGCAGCCCAGACCTCTGGTGGATAAGGTTCGATGTTCTCGGGAGCTTCAGCTTCTACTGGCTCGTCTGCGTCCTGCGCGAAAAAGGAAATCGCCCAAATACCAATTACTATCGCAGGGATAACTCTCTTTGCTCTAAATTTCATACTACTTGCCCTCTACTCTCGACAGTTCAACGGAAGAAACTTGTCCCCCAATGTGGGGTAAACTTGAAAAGTTAACTAATTTTAAGACATCTACATCCCCCGGGTAAACAGATTTATGTGATACCGTATTAGACACAAGATTTGTACATGAGTTGAAGAAACAGCAATAAGCTATTCGTTGCTAACATCTTCTTGGATGTTAAAGCACTTTATCCTGAGGCTCGACATTAACCTTTAACACACACAATTTGCTTCAAAGTGTGAACTATTTCCACCAAATCTTGTTGCGCTTCCATGACTTTATCAATGTCTTTGTATGCTGCTGGAAGTTCGTCCACGACATCGTGATCCTTCCTACACTCTACACCGACTGTTTGTGCACGCAAGTCTGCGGCAGAGTATCGTTTCCTTGCTTCCGTTCGGGATAGTGCACGCCCAGCTCCGTGGGAACAACTTTGCAACGAATCTTTACTCCCTTTGCCACGAACGATATAAGACTTTGCACCCATTGAACCTGGAATGATGCCGACATCTCCCCGTCGCGCACGCAGCGCGCCCTTGCGAGTAACCCACATGTTTTTACCATGGTGCCGTTCATTTGCGACGTAATTGTGATGGCACTCAATCACTTCGCTCACGACTTCCACATTTCGGAGATGTTGTCTAATCGAGTTGACGGTTAGTTCCATCATGATCTTTCGGTTTAAGAACGCAAAACGCTGTGCCCAATCAACAGCCATAACGTATTCGGCGAAGTGCTTAGTACCTTCTTGTAGGTAAGCAAGATTGCGATCAGGTAGATTAATTTCATGACGACGCATATCTTGTTTAGCAAGTTCGATAAATTTCATGCCAATACGATTCCCAATTCCGCGTGAACCGCTGTGGAGCATCACCCATACAGTCTTTTTTTCATCCAAGCACACTTCGATAAAGTGATTACCAGTACCCAAGGTTCCGAGATGAGAAATGTGGTTCGCTCTCTTCAAATCAGGATGTCGATCGAGAAGTTTGTTAAACCCCTTCTCAAGTTTTGAATGCCAATGACTGTACACTTCCTCCGGGATTTCCTTACTCCATCCACCGACATCGCGGGAACGCTTTCCACCACCAGTTCTTCCATGAGGAACATTTCTTTCAATACTACCACGCAACGGCGCGAGCGAGTCTGGCAAGTCAGACGCCGATAGGTTGGTCTCAGCGGCAGTCATACCGCAACCGATATCGACACCCACGGCAGCAGGAATGATGGCATCAGTAGTGCCGATAACGGATCCTACTGTAGCTCCAATTCCTACGTGTGCGTCTGGCATGAGCGCAATGTTCTGCACGATCGGTAGTTCTGACGTTAGTCGAACCTGTTCAATCGCGCCCGCTTCTATCGGTACGATCTCGGCACCGCGAGAATCGCGGTTGAAGATTTGAACTTTCTCGTTAGTAATCATTTTTCAATTCGACTAGCTAATGATATAGCGATGTGCCAACGGTTTCAGTTTGTACCGAGCAAAAAAATCTCGAGGTGCATCGCACCTCGAGACTTTTTCGTTTAAGAGATTAGTTTTCGAAGTAGTTCTTAAAAGATCCCGCCGATGCGATAAGTGAAACTCAGGAACGCTGCGCGTCCGAGGACATCGTATCCGGCACCGATTGGTACGTTACTTCTTGAGAACACTTCAGAACCATCAACAAACGGTGGTTCTACGTCAAACACGTTACGAATACCGGCGTTGAGGTAATAGTTTTGTCGAGCCATTGTGAAGGAAACCGAATGTACCCAATAGAAGTCGGCAGACCCGATATCCCGACACAGGACATAGTCGTCGTCCGAAAAGAAGCCCGATACTCTTGGATCGATATCAGATTCTTCTCGAGGTCCGAGACACGTGTCCGCAGTGCGGCGAAAGACTGAACCCGGCAAATCTTCAAAATCATCGTGTTGGTCTTGTCGTCCAAGCACTCTGACATTCCAACTCAAACGCATTTCGTTGAATTCCGCTCGGAATGTTAGTCTATGTTGATATCGGGGGTAGTACCATTCCGATACATCCTCATCGCGAGTTTCGATTGCTGTAATCGTAATATCGGATCGTTCTAACAACTTGTGAGTGATCAAATCGACGCCGAATGTTATGGGTCGATTAAAAATTGTGAACGTATCCGAATAAGCAATGTTCAAATCAATCCCGCGCACTCTTTCGTTGTCGCGATTGATAAATCCTTGGTGGATATAGTTCATACGAGGATCGTCACCTTCGTCGCGCGTGATCCGTTGACAATAAGGACTATTACCTGTTTCACTGTAATAGCAATCGGAAACGATGAATCCAGCCGAAGGCTCAATAATCGTGTCATCGATACTTAAGTCGTAGACGGTCCCACCAATTGCCAAGTCGAACGCGTTGGTGAACGGTTGCTCGAAGCTAAATCCCCAAGTTTCAGACTTTGACGTTTCTGGTAAGAGGTCGAGCGCTCCACCAGCAGCTATTTCTACTGAGTACGCAGTGAACCCTCGCATGACAAACGGGTCAGCACCGTTGTTACGACAGTTTTCTAAAACATGAGGTTCGCGGCGATCTTGATCAGGTAGATATTCTTCAGTAAGTGGATCGATTGCTGCAGTTGGAATTACGCAGGGATCAAATACACTCAAGAAACCCGTCTGTGCTCGAAGGAACAATTCCCGTAAATTAGGAGCTCGGAACGACGTACCCTTTGTGCCTCGAATCAACAGAGAAGAAAAGGGTCTCCAAGCAACCTTGGTTGAGTAAGTCCAAGCGTCTCCTGAATACTCCTCATCAGTATATCGCGTGGATAAGTTCACGGTCAATTCATTTACGAAGTTCATATTGCCAATTAAGGGAAATTCGATTTCGCCAAAAGCTTCCTGCACGGTCTTTGAGCCTGCCGCGCCTTGGTCAGCAGAAAAGTGGATGAACTTGCCGTCTGCGGCGACTTGGTTCGGAATCGAATCGATTTCATCTTTCCTCCATTCCGCACCGAAGCCGGCAGCAACCGTTCCGCCTTGAAGGTCGTAGAGGTTCCCCGTCATGTAGTATGACACCAACGTCTGTTCAATGGTCGTATCAAATTCACGAGTTACGAACAAGTAATCTCGCTCCGCCTGTGTTGCGAAAGCACCTTGATGATCAAAGTCCATAACACTTGGTGCGAACAAGTTGACAGGGACGCAGCCGGCCATATCGTCGGGGTCAATAGGTGCACCGGGGGCGGCGTCACAAGGAATGCCTTGGAGCGAGAAATTACCAAGTGCAAACGCCATTCGGTCTTCGTGTATTCCTTCACGGTAAGTACTACCGGTAGAGTCGGTATAAGAAATGAAGAATTCGCCAGTCCAACCACGTCGAGCTCCCCAAGTGAGCCAAGGCATGTCAAAACGTAATCCACCAACCAAGCGGGTTTGCGCAACGTCGACCGTGGTGATGTTTCGATCTCCTTCAATGACAACAACGGGTTGCGCTGAGAGAGGACCTAAGGGTCCTCGAGACAGGTCACACGAACCACCGGGACCAGGATCGCAACCAAATGCTTCTATAACCATGTCTCGAAATGATTGTTTCGCAAAAAACTCGTTGATTGCTAAACCACAGTCTACACCCTCTCCAAGTGGGTTGCATGGGTTGAACGGATTTAAAGCATTTACTGTCGGGAATACTTGGTAGCCACCACCGTTGTGTTCAGATTCTCGTGAACCGTAGGTAAACTCGTAGAACGGCGTTACGTTAGCGGCGCCGTCAAAGGTGTACTCGCCAAAGGACATAAAGTTCATTCGACGAAATTCCGGGTAAAGAGTGGCAAACTGCTCATTTGCGTCGGGTGCATGGTCTCGCCATGTTACGTCGTTGTAACCGTCACCATCTTCGTCGGTCCAGAACCATCGTCCGCCTAATCGAATTCGCGATATCGAGAAATCATTCCAGCCACCGTTCGATCGGCCGGGAGTGTAGAACAAGGGGCCGAATGGAACGGAGGTCACCCAAGCACCTTGGAGTCCGGAGTAGCCACAGTCATCCCACTGCATACCGTAGTGGTACTTAAACCACAGACTCGCTTTACGCACGTCGCCGTTCTCATCAATTTCTGCGTCGTGAGAACAACCTTTGTAATGGGGAGAGTCTGCACGTGTCACGGCTTCACTGAAATCGTAATTAAAGGCCAGACCATAAAAGCCGCGATCGAAATTCTGGCCCCATTTCAGAGCTAAGTTGTTGCTAGACTTACCGCTGAACTGGTCCATGTCAGCGAAGACGTTGACTTCGAGTCCATCAAAAGTTTTTACAAGAATAACGTTTACCACGCCAGCAACAGCATCAGATCCGTATACGGACGACGCGCCGTCTAGTAGTAATTCGTACTGTTGGACTAACGCACCAGGTATCAAATTAAGATCTGGTGTGCTCGGCGCGCCTTCAACACCAGCAGGTGCTAACCGGCGTCCATTAATCAGCACGAGAGATCTTGAAGCACCGAGTCCTCGCAACGAAATTGTTGAAGCGGCGGGACCGTTATCCAAGACGTAGCCAGTATAGGTTAAGTCGATTTGCTGACCTTGTGCTTGAGTTGCTTTCTGAAGAATCTCCGCGGTATCCAACAGACCCGCTTCCCGCTCGACTTCCGTATCGATGATTTGAAGCGGAGAAATGTTGTTGTACGTAGTTCGTATGAGTCGCGAACCCGTTACGGTGACTTCCTCCATCGGCTCGTCTTCCAGTGTGGATTCCTCTTCTTCAGTTGTTTCATCATCATCGTCGTCGTCGTCGTCATCTTGGGCAAATGCCAGAGTTGCAAACGGCAAACTGAGCAGTGTCAGAAACCAAATGATGGTGGGTATTAATCTCTTTTGTCGAAACATGACCTATTGTTCCTCATTAAAACTGAGTAGCCAGTCGAGCACTGGCATACATGAATTCTCCTTGACACACATTTCTTTAAACAAAATGCACGTTCAAGTTTGACCCTCAATCTGGCAACCGAAATGGGACAGTTCGAGAATCGCACGTTCAACTTGCTCACCCTTAATCCAATCGAATATCGGGCGAACTTCGTACAGAGTGGACGAAGTCGCTCGCGCATCAAGCGTGCTTAGTGTAGGAATATTTTACCCTTTTTCAACTAAGAAAAGTATTACGCAACTTGTGTTTGTTGCAACAAGTAGTCTTGGTATCGCGAACTGAGTGTGTCGAAGTGATTTGGAAAATGGTATGGGTGAAGTGATGTGGTACTTCAGTCGTAGACCACTCGGAACCCAATGGTCTCGGAACGGTGATTCATGGTTACCTTGCGGCCAAAAATAGTCTGGCTTGTCACGACACCTGGTAGTATCCAGTTGCCACCCTGTACCCACATCGTAATCGCGCCGCGATCAACTGTTACGGAACGCGTCCATTCCGAAACGTTTCCAGCGAGGTGGCGGATACCGGTAGATGTTTGATCTAGGTTCTCACTATCGCAGACCACTAGTTTCCCGTTCTCATCATCGCCAGTGGCTGCAAATCCAGTCTCGTACCGATCTCCCCAGGGATAAAGTAGTCCTTCGGGTCCCGAAGCAACGGCGCGCCACTCTTCGGCAGTGGGCAGGCGTCCACCAGACCAACGAGCGAAAGCGTCGGCCGACCACCAACTGACACCAGTGACTGGAAACTCTGGATTATCTTGTTGAGCTTCCCAGTCCAGCGGTACGTAGGAGTGTCCAGACGGTTCATCAGAATTGCGATACAGCCCCATGTTTACAAGTGGGTCTCTTAGGAACTCGGCATAGTCTTCTCGGCTGACCTCGCATCGGTCTACACGTATTTGTTGAGGGAACTGCTTTGTCGATCGCACAAGTTTTTGAATGGGGATTTCGGCGTGTTCGGGAATTTTGGTAACAAAGTGAGTAACTATCGCATCTGGTGTAATTCCTACTTGATATACTCCGCCCCGAATCGTGGTAGTACGACCAAGGAACGCGTCCCACGGGAGAATTCGCCACGGAGGTTCGTCGTAAACACAACGGAAGCCCAAATGATGGCTTTGTACGTCCGGGCTAATTTCAAGCCAAGCGGCACTCAGGGCATAGAGATCTCGAGCTCGGGTGCGCACCGTCGGAGCACCGTGTACCGGTATGTAGCCCTCTCGACTGAGTAACGCTGGGGCTGAGGTACCAGAGGTCCATTCCATGACATTGTTGGCTAAGTCGTGTACCCCGTTTGGAGTATCGGACTCAGGAAATTTTCCGCAGGTTTGTTGCGCGTTCCGATCGGGTTCCATATACGGCCAAGAGGTGCTGCGCCAGTCATTTCCCCAAGGATAAAGTCGGCCATCCGATCCGCGTGCGGCTATTTCTAATTCTTCAGAAGTGGGCAAACGTCCGCCAATTTCAGCACAGTATTGTGTTGCCCCGGCATGCGTGACCCCACTGGCTGGGGAGTTGAGTCGACCCGCGGTGCGATGTCCAGTGGACAACGACCAGAGCCATTGAGGAGGCTCTTCTAGTCCCCCTGTGTAGATAGGCGTGTACCAACGCACGAAGCGTTCATAATTTTCTTGTGTTACTTCACAGTTATCGATACGAAAGGTATCAACCGCGACGGTTCGTTGAGGTCGTTGTAAGCGTAGTCTGAGCTCACTGTTCAGAGCACCGGTCCCTAGTGCCGCAAGAACTCTGTCGTCAATGTATAGAGCAGTTTCGTTTTCGCTCAGCTGGAGTCCGAGGGAGACTCGATGGGCATCAATGTCGGTTCGCCCAATGTTGAGTAAAGTGACTGTCAGTAGAGCGAATATGAGTAGTGCGAGCACTACGATTGGAATCCGCCATGACATCAGGCGCGGCGCAATCCTGGTCGCCAGAAAATCAAAATTGCCCCCACTGCAAGCGCGAGTAGAACATACAAAGTAACTAACCAAGTCTTCACACCAAAGAACCAACCTTCGGTTGCAGGAGTTATTTCTTGAGCACCAATGTAAATTCGGTTGCTGTCCGCTTCAACTGAGAGTAACCCGTATTCGTCGATTGAACCATACACAAATCCAACAATAATGTCATTCAGAGACATAGAAACATAAGCGACCGCTCGCCAAGATAGTTCTGAAGTGGGAGTGTCGGACTCTGGCATGAGTAATACAGCCCCGCGGTGTAGATCAACTTGGAGCCCTTCCCATACATCCGGATACTTGTTCAAACTCAGTCTGAGAAAAGCCGCTTGTGACGTCAAGTCAGTTTGCGATTCGTCAGTAAGTACTTCGACGTCATAAAGCAAGCGGTTTGGTACAACTTTAATCTGAGCGTAGTCAAGATCTTCAACAGTGCTAAGGTTTACCTCCAAAGGTTCGAGAGGTGTATTTTCATCGACTGTTCCCGAATAGGTTAGGAAACTCTGCAACAAGCTCTCTACGATTGCGTAGTCCTCATCTGGCAGTGCATCGATACGCTCAACATTGTTGGTCAGCGCCATCATATAGTCTTGAATCAGTCTTGTAGGTGGCTGATCGTCGTCCAACATGTTCTGTATGTCGATCAGGAAAATCAACACTGCATAAAGAATCTGATCAGGGTCGGGCAACTCAAGAGGGATCCCCTCCCCACTTTGGTTCTGCGAATCAGGATCGGCGAGTCTGATGCTAAACGTATCGTTCTCGACAGGTTCGGAAAAGCTGTTACTTGAGTTAGATTGTCCGGTAGGTCCTGAGCTCTGAGTCGGCGGACGAGCAGTTGGAAAACTGCCCATAGCACTGGGATCGAAGCGATCAACCGGCGCGCCTTTACCAAGGCTAGATCCTTCCGGAACATCGGGATTGGTAACCGTTGCGTTGTTGGTCGGTTCGGTTTGCTCGCCGGTCGGTCCATCTTCTGGCGACCAGCTTGGAGTCATTTCTTCGTCCGTTAGATCCTGATCGTTCGAATTACCGCCAATCCAGCCTTCTAATTCAGGTAATCCTGGCAGTTCTGCCAAATTTGCTCCTTCCAACCGCGCACAGTCTTCGAAGCTTACACCGGGCGGACAATCCGCGGCGGATCCTGTGCCGGCTAGTCCTCCAGATCCCCCAACAAAGTGCCAGTGCCAAATATTCAAGCCATGGTCCTTGAGAATTGACATCACAAGGTAGTAGGTACCTACATCGTATATATCCCCTCGAATGGAACGGCGAGCAGATTCGTTTATCCCTTCCAAGAAAAGGTCTAACGTATTCGGTTTTTCTAAGAGTTGTTCGCGCGTCCAAACGACGCCCGAATAAGGATCTCGGACCAACGTACGATGAAACTCCAACACGGGCATGACTTCGGGGTGCCAGATTTGATCAATCTCAGCGGTCTCGTAGTCGTGAAGTTGCGCCGGTGAGCTTGCAGCCAATCGATTCAGAACCAAGGAGGTGCTGAATTCGCGCGTCATTACGGTTGCTATTTCTTGAACTTTTTCGGTATAGCGTTCTTCCTTCTCCGCTCGCACCGCAATACTGATCACAATTACGATGATCAACACTGCAACCCCGTTTGCAAGGATGTCGACCAAAGCGATCCCGGCAAAATTTGGAATTCTTGCGGCTGGTGAACTCATAACGAACGATCTGCGTGTTCTTTGATGTACTCAGGGATCTCGTCAAGCATTACGGACTTGAGGAATTCATTGTCAGTGATGACCCAACCGATGCTTATGGTTTGACTGGGCCACATTGATCTGAGGCAGTTTCTAGCTTCCGCCATTGTTGGAACGCTGCCTTCCGTAATAAAAAACAAGAGTTGATCACCCTGTTGTCGGTAGACTCGTTCCGCGTAGCTGCGATATGCACTGCCAGCGTCGCAAATCGCGCCTCGATCGACGCCTTCAGCAGTCTCAACGATGCGAATCGACTCTGGAAACACAATGATTGAATACCCTGAGCTACCGTCTTCGCGCTCAATCCGAAAGTGACCTTCTTCGGTGCTTTCTTTCAGCCGTTCTCGTATCGCGGCTTGGGAAACCACATTCACTACCAACAAGAATACAAGCATCAGCGCGAACATGCCTCCGAACACAGCCATCATCGGCGCGCTATTTTCTTCCTGTTGTTCACTACCGGGTCTGACGTTAGAAGCGTCAGAACTGTTAGAACTGGTAGAGTCAATAAACACGTACGTTATCGCGGAGATATCTTTCCAAAATCGTAAGTGTGCGTTCCTCCCCACGTTGCACCAAGGCGAGTACCAGCGCTAAGCCGACACTCAGAGATAGTGCGATCAAAGTGGTATCGAACGCAATCCCAAGTGGTGCAATAGCGTCGCCCAGTTCCGTCGAGAGACCGCCGAGTCCACTGTCTGAAGCGATGATACGTCGAATACCGTCCGCCGCGAGCGAGATGCCTAGTACGGTTCCTATAAAACCAAGAACAGGAGTTGCGTAATTTATGTATCGTGGAAGGAGATAGGATTCGATGTGGCGTCGCCACAAGAAATTGAGCTGGTCTTCCAATCGAGTCGCATCTTTGACGACGTTGCGTACTCGATCAATGTTGGAGTTAACCTTCACAGGTGTGCCTCGTCCCCACTGGGTTACCGACCAGCGCAAATACATTGCGTTCCACCACTTGCTTAAGAGCAACAAGATTCCCCAGAAAAACATGAAGAGCGTTATCGGTGGGATTATTCCGCGATCAAGGAATCGATTGGTGATGGCGTTGGTGTTCTCATAAGTAGTGCCTAACCATTCAAGAGCAAGCATTGAGCCAGTACAGAGGACTAACGCGCTAACCATAGTTAGATAGATACTTGGTCCCCCGAGAAATTTAGCCAACCATTCCAAAGCGTCGGACTGGTTGATCGCAGCGGCAGCAATCCATAGTCCGGAAATATACAACGCAATCGCAGCCACAAACATCGGGGTCAACCGCGTCGTCCAAGCGCTACTCTCGCCTTGAAAAATGATTTCGTAACCTGGAATCGCAAACGTCAACGCGACGACAGTAAGGCCAAACATGCCGACATAACTCAAGGTTTGAAGAAGTACCCGCTTCGACTTTTGCCAGAAGTGAATCCCGCCAACAGTTCCAACTAACAGTATGATGGGAACAAAAGCGTACAAAATTGGCCACTCCAATGCATGCATCACGTTAAATGAAACAACACTGAGTAAAAGTAGATAGAGAATAGCGGCTATGACCACACGGTCTCCTTAGATATGTAGGGGGTCAAAAAGTGATGATAAGTTTGGAATAATAAGGAATTTGACTATGACATGCTAGACGCAATGAAAGTTCATATCCCACTTGAACCAATTTGTTTACAGTATATTCGCGGTTAGTAGCCATACTGGAGTTTTGAAAGAACCTAGGTTGTATACGTACAACGCTTCCACGTACAGTGGTTTTCTCTGTAAACTTACGACTACCTGAATTTGGTACGACGAGACTCAACACTGTGTTATACCCTAAACATCCCGATGCATATCCTGTGGTGTATCGCCCAGAAACAGATATCCATCTACCGCGAAGACCCGATAATCGGATGCGGTATATGTATTTTAAGACGATTGCGAAAGGGGGGACCTGTATTATCAGTTCGTGTCGCGATCTTCACTTGCGGCGAACTATTTGTCATAAAGCCCTACGAAAGGAACTACAGTCCGATCCCGTTGAGCAAGCTAGGTTCCTACGTGAGGCACGCGTTACAGCCATGTTGCAACACCCTAATACGATTCCGACCTACGAACTCGGCCGGGATTCAAAGGGGCACTACTACTTCACGATGAAACTCGTCCATGGGGTCACTCTTCGTGAAGTCTTGGATATGTGCAAAGCAAAGAAGACCCACAATGTAGGGAAATTCGATCTCTTTCGACTAGTAGATGTATTATCTCAAGTGGGACATTGCTTGCACTACGCGCATACTCACGGGGTGGTGCACCGCGATATAAAACCAGAAAACGTATTGGTGGGCGACTTCGATGAAGTGATGGTGTTGGATTGGGGGATGGCCAAGGTATGGGACGACGATGCACGCGAGAATTCTTTGCCGGAAGACCTCGACCCGCACTGGAAGTTGCAGAAAATTGACGCTGCCGATGAATCTATCCCGTTGACTCGCCGAGCCCCTGTTCAAGGAACGCCTCCATACATGTCGCCGGAACAACTTGAAAATCCTCACGATGTCGACCATAGGACTGATGTGTACAGCTTAGGCACTTTAATATTTGAAGTACTCACATTGAAACGTATGATTGAAGGCGACGACGTTCTCACGGTGATTGAGAACATCAAGAACAAAGCTCAACCGCGCCCTTCAGAACGCGCGCCAAGTATGAATGTACCGGAAGCGCTGGAACGTATTTGTCTCAAATGTACCAATTTTGATCGCGAGCAGCGATACGATTCGATGGAAACAGTGATCAATGAATTTGAAACGTGGATGCGCCCGAGTTAAAAACGAGGTGCCGAGAGTTGCTCGTTAATGGAAATTTGGTGAAGATTCCATGGTCAACTCAAGTCAGAAATCGTACAATGCTCGGTGTAAATACGGCTGTAGGACAAACGAGGTCTCGGACATCAACAGGGACTAGGTTTGAAATTGCTGCTCAATCGATAGGAGAATTTCTTGAAAGTCAAAATTAAATATTGCACTTCCTGAGGCTACGAACCCAAAGCGGCTAGTTTAGCTGCTAAGTTTGAGCAACAACTTAATGCAACCGTAAAAATTATTCCCGGTGGTGGCGGAATTTTTGATGTCACCGTCGACGGGAAGCTCGTGTATTCCAAACATCAGACCGGCGAGTTTCCAAACGAAGATCAGCTGATCAATAGCTTGACGACATAGAATTACGCGACCTTCTTTTTGGGTTTCCAAACAGACGATTCGCGCGCTCAGTTCTCCTTGGACTGCCAGAACGGAGTACCGATGACCGGCGTCGAAGCGACGGCGGTTTCCCGTTCTGAAATTGCACCTGAAAGGTAAGCCAATCTTCCCGCTACCGACGCGTGGTGCATCGCTTTTGCCATCTTCGCCGGGTCATCGCACCTTGCAACGGAAGTGTTCAGCAGGACACCATCGAATCCGAGTTCCATGACTTGGGCGACGTGAGAAGGCAAACCAATACCAGCATCGACCACCAAGTTGACATCGTGTAAGCGCTCCCGTAATGTTTTTAACGCGTAAGGATTTAAGAGACCTTTACCGGTACCGATGGGCGCGCCCCAAGGCATGATGACTTGACATCCAAGGTCTCGGATACGCTTGCAAATTACGAGATCCTCGGTGGTGTAAGCAAAAACTTTAAAACCTTCGTTGTGTAGTTGCTCGGTGGCACTTAGTAACTCTAAGAGATTCGGTTGGAGGTTGTAGTCATCGCCCGTAATTTCAAGCTTGATCCAATCCGTTTGAAACAACTCCCGCGCCATGTGTGCTAGGGTCACTGCTTCCTTTGCGGTGCGACATCCTGCAGTGTTCGGCAGTATTTGACGACTTAATTCTCGGAGTTGTTGCCACCACTTTTGACCGCCACCCGAGTTAGGTGCTTGGCGACGGAGACTAGTTGTTAAGACTTGTGCACCGGAAGCTTCGATGGCTTCTTGCATGATCGCGGGTGAAGGATATTGCGCGGTCCCAAGAAACAGTCGACTCTGCAATTCGACATCGTAAACCTGCCACGAGTCGGGCATCTGTCTAACCTCCAAACATCGCGGCTAGGATGTCCAGCGAGTCCTGTTCATTGACGATGCAATCGTCCCAATGAGCTCGAGGAATGAACTCTAAGTTGCGCGCCACAACAATGTCTTCTGGTTGATAACCGAGTTGATCCAATATTTCACTAAGATTGGATTTATCCACACTTACTTGTTCACCGTTGACTAGGATGCGCATCGTTCTTCAACCAAAGCAGTTGCTTGTTGTACGATTGCTGGGGCGATCGCAAAACCGCAACGATACAGCCCGTTAACTCGTAATACCTGTTCATCCCAATAGACTCGAGGATTATTGTCTGGATAAGCAGGTCGTAGCGCACTCGACAGTTCGGAGATTTCTGCCTCTTCAAAACCTGAGCTAATAACGTACGCAGTCGACAACAGTTCTAAGGCACTTCGAACGGTCACTTGACCTTCGTATTCACTCTCGATTTGAGTAGCGCCGAGCACATATTGGTGATTCGGACGCGGCGCAACATATAGCGGATATTTTGGGTGTAGTAGTCGGATCGGTCGTCTCAAGTTTACATCGGGCGCGTATAGCCGCAAGATTTCTCCCCGTACTCCTCTAATATTTGGGTCATCAGAGCCCGCACCGCGACAATCGATCATAAGGTCCCCACTTAGATCTTTGGTTTCTACTGGAGTCTCATAGGAGATAGTGCCACATACCTGTTCTAATGACTGAAGCAACGCTCGATTATCGAGCCAACCCTCGCCTTCTAAGAATACGCCCTGCTGAAAATGAGGTGCGAGATCGGGCTCTAAGGTTTTTAGTTCATTTCGATCGAGCACACGAACTCCAGGTACTTCTCGGCGGTTCATGACTGTAATGAATTGAGCTAACAAGGCGGCATCGTTTGGATGAGCAGTAACGATCGAGCCGTCAAGCGCGTAGGGAACCTTAAGTGCTTCGAGCCAGTCGGGCCACAGTTTTAAGCTCTTTTTTGCTAAGCTTAGGATTAGTGCGCCTGATTCCGTTCGTTCACTTGGAGCAGCAAGGATTGCTGCGGCTACGTGTGCAGCACTTCGCGGGTTGTCCGCAGATGCGCGTTCGTAGAGCTGGACTTGTGCACCATGTTGGGTGTAATGCCAGCCTAGTAATCGACCTAAGAGACCCGCTCCAGCAATCTCGACACGCAAATCCTCAGACCTTGGTGTAGATTTCGCTACCGTTTTCACGAAATTCGCGCGCTTTTTCGGCCATTTCGGCTTCAACGTCAATCATGCGTACCGTGTCTTCTTGCACGCCTGCGGCTTCACGGATCTCTTGACTAATTTTCATCGAACAGAATTTCGGTCCGCACATTGAACAAAAGTGCGCAACTTTGGCGGAATCTTTTGGCAGTGTTTCGTCATGGCATTCACGAGCTTTATCGGGATCTAGACCCAGGTTGAACTGATCTTCCCAGCGAAATTCAAAGCGCGCTTTGGACAATGCATTGTCTCTGATTTGAGAACCTGGATGGCCCTTCGCTAGATCGGCTGCATGCGCGGCAATTTTGTAAGTGATGATTCCATCGCGTACATCCTCTTTGTTCGGTAAACCTAGATGTTCTTTAGGGGTAACGTAACAAAGCATCGCACAACCGTACCATCCAATCATCGCTGCACCGATCGCTGAAGTAATGTGATCGTATCCGGGCGCAATATCAGTGGTAAGTGGTCCGAGTGTGTAAAACGGCGCTTCAGCGCAAGCTTTGAGTTGCTCTTCCATGTTCACTTTGATCAATTGCATCGGGACATGTCCCGGACCTTCGACCATGGTTTGGACGTCATGTTTCCATGCAGTCTGTGTAAGTTCACCGAGTGTGCGGAGTTCTGCAAACTGAGCCTCGTCATTCGCATCAGCGATTGATCCAGGTCGAAGTCCGTCGCCGAGAGAAAATGAAACGTCGTATGCCTTCATGATCTCACAGATGTCTTCAAAGTGCGTAAAGAGGAAACTCTCTTTGTGGTGCGCTAGACACCATTTTGCCATGATTGAGCCGCCACGACTCACGATACCTGTGGTCCGTCGTGCCGTGAGCGGCACGAACGGAAGTCGAACCCCTGCATGTATGGTGAAGTAATCAACGCCTTGTTCAGCTTGTTCAATCAGCGTGTCGCGAAATAGTTCCCAAGTGAGATCTTCAGCGATACCGTTAGTTTTTTCTAATGCTTGATAGATAGGTACCGTTCCGATCGGTACGGGAGAATTACGAATAATCCATTCACGTGTTTCGTGAATGTTTTTGCCCGTGGACAAGTCCATCACAGTATCCGCGCCCCAACGTGTCGCCCAGACCATCTTTTCGACTTCTTCTTCGATGCTGGAGGTAACAGCAGAATTTCCAATGTTGCCGTTGATTTTTACGAGAAAATTGCGTCCGATAATCATCGGTTCACTTTCGGGGTGATTGATGTTCGCGGGTATTATCGCACGTCCTCGGGCAACTTCATCGCGAACAAATTCGGGCGAGATTTCCAGTGGTATTGACGCACCAAAATCTTGTCCGGGGTGTTGTTCCTCGCGATATTTCGGATTCGTACGAGCGAGATTTTCGCGAATTGCGATGTACTCCATTTCGGGAGTCACTATACCCTTTCGTGCGTAGTGCATTTGCGTGACGTTGACACCTGTTTTTGCACGCGTAGGAGTGCTCCGAGCTCGAAATCTAAATTGACCTAATCGCTCTTCACGAGATCGTTCTCTGGCAAACGAAGAGCTATAGTCGTCAAGTAATTCGGTATCCGCACGCGCTTCGATCCAAGATTCACGTAATCGTGGGATGCCAGATCGAACATCTATTGGAATATCTGGATCGGTGTATGGCCCGGAAGTGTCGTAGACTCGGACCGCTGGATTGATCTCAAAACCCGATGTTTCCTCTCGACCGTTTCCTTGTATCGGGGTTGGAGACAGAGACACCTCGCGCATTCCTACACGAAGGCCGTTTGTTTCGACATACATCTTTTTGGAGCTAGGGAGCGGGCGTAGCATCGCTTCATCCAATGAAGCTATTTCGGAGAGTAGCTTTCGTTCAGTCATTTTTTTGTTCAGATTAGTAATTTATCGAGTATATTGTCAGAGGGGCTAATTTCGTTATTAGTATAACGCGACTGACACCGTCTCTGTTTGTAGTGTGTCTGATTAATCTCAGCTGGTGCCGACGCGAGGAGGTGGGATATTAAACCTCCGCAGTGTCGACGCCATTGTGGGTACGTTCAATCGAATTCGTTCATTGTTGAGCAGCATCGAAAAGATGAAACCCATACACAGGAATGCTATTCCAATGAGGAAACAGTAAATAACGGTTTTATTCGGATAGTTGTCTTTCAGATAGCCTACATACAGTGGTCCAAGAACCCCAGCACACGACCACGCTGTCAGGATGATTCCGTAGATAGCAGACATCTTCTTGGAACCGAATACGTCGAGCACAAACGGCGGCATTACCGCAAATCCACCACCGAAGCAGAGCATGACGTAGCAAACCAAAATCGAGAAGATCAATGGATCACGTTCGGTCATGAGAATTCCGAACACCACGGTCTGACTCGCGAGCAAGATACGAAACACCATGACGCGTCCAAGACGATCCGACAAGAGCCCCCACAACAATCGTCCGACTCCGTTACAAACGGAGCTCGTAGCAATCAAATAAGCTCCGTACCTTGCTAGTCGTTCTGGATCGATATTAGCGTCGTTCAGCTGCCAAACGTCTTGAAGCAACGGCGACTGAAAGCTAATTACCGAAATACCTGCTGCGATGTTGAAAAAGAAGATGAGCCACATGACAATGAACTCACGAGACTGCAAACATCGTCGTACATATTGGTCTTGTTGTTCTTCGATACTTGCAACGTGTTGTGCGGCAGCAGCCGTAGTACTCTTTGGATTGGTAACGAAAAAACTAGATGGAATTAATACGCAAGCGAAGAACACGCCAAGATAGAGAAACGTCGAGGTGAGATCTTGTTTGGTTACCGTGAGCAGTATCGGTGCTAAAACTACACTGAGGAACATCGCGCCTAAGCCGAAGCCCATGACGACTAGTCCGGTAGAGAGTCCTTTAGAACCTGGGAACCAGTTCGCGATCGTAGCGACGGGTACGACGTAACCAAAGCCTAGACCTGTCCCACCGATAAACCCGTAACCAAACCAAAAGAGCAACAAGTTTTCTGAGTGCAAAGCCCACGCGGCGATCACATAACCCAAGCTGAATAGAGTTGATCCTGCTAGTGCTAGTTTGCGAGGGCCGATTTTGGGCAACATGATTCCAGCCCAAGCCGCGGAGATTCCAAGCGTGAAGATTGTTATACCGAAAGATAACGATGTATCCGCATACGACCAGCCGACAAAGTCAACCAATAAAACCTGAAAGAAACTCCACGCGTACACGGTTCCGAAGCAGAGATGTAACAGGATGCACAACATCCCACGAAACAACCCTGGCAGGTTCTTTGTGATTTCTGGCACTAGCTTTGCCTCAAAGTGCGGAACAAACTGGGCTCTACTTAGCGTCGATACCGGAACGGTTTGGATCTGCTACCAAGGCAAAATACTGATACAACCTCGCTAAGTCGCCGGCCTCGTCCTTACGCACAAGTAACTTTTCGTTTTGTGGTTCGTCCACACTTTCTTTTTTCGCAAGAGCGACAGCGTAATGTAGCAGTTGTTGAATCGGCCGCGCAGCAAGATTTACCAATAACAGGCCTAATACAATGGCGATTAGGAACGTGATAGCTAAAGGCCAAACTTGATTGCCCATAGCACCTTGAATCAGCAACGAAACATCATCTTGATCTATTAGGATGTGTACGTTACCGCCCACTCCAGCAAGGATAGGGTGACTTACTTCAAAAAAGTCGCCCTTCCCCTTAAGTGTGCGTTCAATAATTCCTCCGGTGGGTTCACTGCTGGAAATCTCTTCCGGAATATTCGGCACAAAGGTATGTGCAATTATCTCGTTATGCTCGTCGGTAATGTAGATGTAGCCATTTGATCCTAGGAGCGGTAGCATCTGATCAATCCGCGATTGCAGAGTCGAAAGATCATTGTTAAGCAAGATATCGACGTTGCTGTCAGCGATGGCTTTCGCAATATTTTGGCTGTTCTCTCGGGTTTCTCGAGTTAGGTCTCGATCAATGGCTGTTAGTGTTACGATTGCATTAGCGAATCCAAGCACGCCAAATAAACCGATAACGCCAAATATCGTCCACTGGAACAGTCTTGTAATCTTTATCATCAGCTTGCAGCCTCTGTCCATCCATTGGAGGCAGCCGTCCAATCATTCAACGGAACGAAGCTGCCGTTTTCCACGATCGTGTAATACACTCGGTCTAGACCTTGTCGACGATCTTCGTTGAACGATACAGTTTCCCCAATACCAAGGTCTAAGTCTTGGATGGTAAACACAGCTTCTTCAACTCCTTCTCGAGTTGGTTCTGGTCCAAGTCGGGTAAAAATTTCGGTCATCAACTTAGCGTTCAGGAATCCTTCCAGACTCACAAAACTTCGATCGAAAGTTTTGTATTCTTCGTCGTCAGAGGTGACTTCTGAGGGAGCACTCGGTGCGTTTTTAGTCATAAACTCGTCGTATAGTTGAACCCCCTCAAGCGATAGATCGTTATAGCTGGGAACTACTTGGGAGTTGACCAAGAATTGACTGTATTGTTCTGGGTTGTCGTGAGTGTCCGTGATAAGCTTCAGTAAGTTTTCGCTACCGACGAAGGAGAGATTAGCAATTGGTACTTGTAGCCCGCCATCCACAGCGTCTCGTAAGAACGCGGCACAAGCAGCATACGCACCGATACAGACGATCGCATCCGGTTTATCGCGCATAAACCATTCGACTTGATCTTTCAAACTCGCAGTATATTGGGTTCCACGAGTATAGGTGGCTTCACCTACCATTTTGAGATTATGTTTCGCGAGTGCTTCGCGACATCCCGCCCAACCACTTCGACCATAAGCGTCCGCTTGGTAGAACACGCCAACTTTTTCACGCCCGACTCTCACGAAATTTTCGACCAATCCCCCGGTTTCTTGACGATAGCTAGCGCGCAAGTTAAATGCGAACGGACCATAGGGAAGTTGCCGTTGAGGCTGAGCACCCGTGAAAGGAAAGAACAGTAGAAAATTCTCGTCTTGAAATTTCTTCAGTAGCGGTAAAACTCTAGTAACCGTCGGTGTACCTACATACCCAAAGAGCGCAAAGACTTTATCGTCCCGCATCAATTTTGTCGTGTTGTTGACAGCGGGATCGGGTTGATACCCGTCATCGTAGAGTTTCAGAGTGATTTCACGACCGTGAACACCGCCTTTCGAGTTTACATCCTGAAAGTACGCCATCGCACCACGATATAACTCAATTCCGAGACCGCGCGAAGGTCCGGTGAACGCCGCTGAGGTACCGAGAACGATTTGCGAATCGCTCACGCCATTGACAAATTCAGAATTAGAGGATTGCGTATTAGAAGACATTTGAGAGAGCTCCTGTGCTCCGAGTTTATTTGCGCCGAGAGCGAGGACTAGAGGAGACGCTGCTAATCCTTTGACTATTGTTCGACGTGTTGGATTGGAAAAACGATCGGTTTTCTTGGTTTTCATTGGACTTCAGTTCCGACGAAGGCCTACTTTTGTGATTTCGTGCAATGAGCTACCTGTGCCAAACTCCAAGACTCCGAAAAGACATTGGCTGTTTGTTTGAGGTAGTTGCACGCGGCTAAAGAAAAATCTGTTTACGATTTTAATTTAACCGCTTGATTGTAACCTGTAACTAGCAATTCCTTTTTCACCAACGTCACAGTTAGTCACGAAATATCTGTCCTCTGGTCCCCTGTCGATCTAGCTTCTTGGAGCGGACTTTCTAGGGCAAAACACGCCAAATATTTTTTGATCGCTTCGACTAGATCTCGGGCTTTTAGAACTGAAGACAGAACAGCGATACCATGTACATTTTGTTGTGTACATGCCTCAACGTTGCTATGGTTAATGCCACCTAGCGCATAGACCGGCACAGAGCTTTGTACAACCAACGTACGAAGCCGCGACAATCCGAGAGGCGTACTAGCTTTCCACTGAGGACGAAAAACCGGAGCAACCACAATGGAATGAGCGCCGAGTGGTTCAAGGAAATCGAGCTCCGAAGTCTCGTGAATCGCGACTGATACCCAGCTAAGTTTTTCGGTGTACATCGAAGGAGTCTCAAGTCGACTCTGAGGGAGGTGAACTCCGTCATATCCAAGCACTGCAGCAACTTCAGCGTCACCATTGAGTAATGTTCGCACCGTCGATGGCAGCAACGACTTAGCTAGTTCGGCCAGTTCATGGTACTGAGTAGGAGATTGATTCTTGATACGAACTTGTATAGCAAGTTCATTGTTCCAATCTTCGTTACTTATCGTTTGTAGTGCCTCACACCAACGCTCGGTGGAGCCACAAAATTGATAGTCGCAAATTAACATGACATGTGGTAACCGAGAAACTGATGTCATGTGCCTAAAGCCTTTAAAAATTCTTGAGTCTGCTTGGCTGGATCGTTACTACAGACAATAGCTGATAGTACCGCGACTCCTGCCACGCCCGTTGCGAGGACATCGTCAATGTTTTTCAATGAGATGTTCCCGATCGCGATGACGTCAACGGGGCTAGCCTGACAAAGTTGGGATAGTGCATCAAGTCCTAAAGGAGGTGCTGGATTCTTTTTTGAGTGTGTTCCGAACACCGGTCCGACTCCTAAGTAATTGAAATGTCGAGCCCAACTTATGGAAAAGTTTTTGGGATTGTTTAGCGTACCACCGATGATGCGTTCGGGACCCAAAATCTGACGAGCGACTGCGACAGGCAGATCGTCGTCTCCAAGATGAACTCCACAATCACCAATCGGGAAGGCGACATCTGCTCGATCGTTTACGATTAGTCGAGTGTTGATCGATTGCAGGCAAATTTGATGGAGTGCCCGGGCCGTCGAAAGGAGTGCCTGGGTGTCTTTGAATCGTTTCTCCCGAAACTGTAGGAAATCTGCTCCAGCTTCAGTTATTCTTTGGGCTAGTTCTTCGTGGGTGAAACGTTGTTGGAGCGATTCGTCGGTGATGACATGTAGTACGGGTCGCGTCATAGTTCGCTCGCGGCGACCTGATGGTTCAGGAGCCAGTAGTCAGATTCAACCCTATAGGCATTCGCGATTGCCAAAGTAATGTATCGTTTAGCGTTCTGTATGGCATCATATAACGTCAAGTGAGAGGCGAGTCCGCAGGCGATCGCTGACGCGTAGGTACACCCGGTGCCTCGTGGTGAGCGGTCCTCAATGTACCTACCGTGAATGTAATACGGGACGTCTTTGCTGTGCGAATCAAGAAAAACATCCACGCCAGGATCACTTTCCGCATGACCACAGGTGATCAAGACGGCTCGACACCCTAGTTTCAAAATTTCACTACCCGCTGCAATAATCTCCTCGAGCGTGTTTATGTTTCGGCCAGTTAGGCGTTCAGCTTCAGAAATGTTTGGAGTCACGACTGTCGCTAGAGGAAACAGCTCTTGTACCATCACTTGCATCGATTCTTCTTGGACAAGTAGCTCTCCGCTTGAAGCAAATAGGACAGGATCGAGAACGTAGGGATGAGGGTTGGATTGATCTTGCAAGATCTTCGCGAGCGATTGAATGCTAACAGCATTCGGCAACATCCCACTTTTAACCGCACCCACTTTGAAGGTAGAAAAGACGGCGTCTAATTGAGATCGGACGGTAGTCTCATCGGTGTGTGCAATATGCTGCACGCCACGTGTATCTTGAGCAGTTACTGCAGTTATCACGCTTAGTGCGTGGTGTCCCAAAGCTTCTATGCATAAAACGTCTGCTTGATTGCCGGCTCCTCCTGAGGAATCCGAACCTGCAATTGAGACAATAAACGCCATAATAGTATTCTCGTTAGAAACCGACCTGCGTACAACCGAAACAACAGATGAGTTGCGCGCGAATGAGATAGCTAATCGGACAAATTAAATTCTATGACTGACCGTTTCCACAACGAATTTGCACCGACATCGATTGAAGCTCGGGATTTGCGTTATGTATTCCACCCAACGACGAATCTAGCGGAGCTTCACGAAACAGGACCACTAGTTCGACAACGTGCTAAGGGTGTTTACATCTGGGATACATCCGGGAAACAATACATCGAGGGAATGGCAGGACTCTGGTGTTCTGCTTTGGGGTATGGTGTCGAAGAATTAGTTTCTGTCGCAGAGGAGCAGATGCGAACTCTTTCGTATGCGCAGTTGTTCGCAGGAGTAACAAACGAACCAAGCGTGTTACTCGCAGAAAAACTTAGCTCGATTGTCCCAATCGAAAACGGGCGCGTGTTTTTTGGCCAATCAGGTTCGGACGCGAACGACACGCAACTCAAATTGATGTGGCTTTATCACAACGTGATTGGAAAACCCGAAAAGAAAAAAGTAATTTCACGTTGGGGCGCGTACCACGGGGTAACACTTGGTGCTGGCAGTTTGACTGGATTACCTGCTTTCCATAAGAATTTTGATCTCCCAATTCCTGGGATCTTGCATACAAGTAATCCTCATCACTACCGCTTTGCCGAATCGGGTGAGAGCGAAGAGGAATTTAGTTCGCGTCTCGCGACCGCATTGGAAGAATTGATTCTGCAAGAGGGACCGGAAACGATAGCCGCATTTATAGCCGAGCCGGTTATGGGTGCGGGCGGAGTCATCGTCCCGCCCGAGGGATATTTCACTAAGGTACAGGAAGTATTAGAACGCTACAACATTCTGTTCATTGACGATGAGGTAATTTGTGGGTTTGGGAGAACAGGAAGCCCATTCGGTTGCCAAACCATGGATATCAAACCAACAACCGTGAGTTTAGCCAAAGCACTGTCGAGCGCGTACTTACCGATTAGTGCGGTAGTCGTACCTGAATTCATGTACGAGTGGATTAAGGAAGCGACGCAAATTTCAGGGATATTTGCTCATGGATTCACGTACACCGGCCATCCTGTGTGTGCAGCGGTAGCTCTCCGAAACATCGAGATTATGGAGAGACTAGATTTGTTTCAATCGGTTGCACGCAAAGCCGAGGCCTTTCAGACAAGACTACGAGCGTTCAATGATCTACCGCTCGTCGGTGAGGCGCGTGGCATTGGTCTAATAGGTGCGATTGAACTCGTCAAAAACAAAGAAACGAAAGAGTCGTTTCCGAAAGACGCAAAAGTTGGTGTGTACTGCATGGAACGTTGCTTGCACCGTGGACTCGTGGTCCGAGCCCTCGGAGATGTTGTCTGTTTCTGTCCCCCACTTGTCATAACGGAAGCGCAGATTGATGAGTTGTTTAGTAAGTTTGAACTCGCTCTACGTGAAACTATCGAAAAATTTTCTGTGGATTAGTTAGAGCCTCCCTTGGCGGGAGACTCTAATAAGCTGAGGCTATCACGAGCTACGCTTTCTCCTCCAATTCCTCCGCGTACATTTCGTGATCAATCACTTGAACAAACTCTGGATAGGTCTCCATACCTAATTCGGTGACGTCTTGACCCAGCTCTTCGGTTTCGGCGCTGATTCTCAAACCAAAGATCAGATCGATGAGATACCAAGCGATCCAGGAAAATGTGAATGTAAACGCGCCTACAACGACGATGCCTACAAACTGAACCCAGAGAGAGGAATCTGCATTGGTGAAGCAGACCGCCATTGTTCCCCAGATACCAGCAACTAAATGCGCTGGGATTGCGGAAACCACGTCGTCTATTTTGATAGCATCGAACACACGCATTGTGATGAGACACAACAGACCGCCAACTGCACCGATTACGATCGCTAACCAGATCATGTCGTGAAAATCAGGTGCAGCGGTTATCGAAACGAGACCGGCTATCGCACCGTTCAAAACGGCAAGAAGGCTCATTCGTCCCAGAATCACTTTTGACAGTGCCATGACGGTCAAAACCCCAGCAGCGCCGGCCATTACGGTGTTGGCAATAACGTCGCTCATGATGGTCGCATTCGCTGGGCTATCCATTGCTAACACGGAGCCACCATTGAATCCCATCCAGCCTAACCAGAGGATCAGAACTCCCAAAGTTACTAAAGGAACATTGGATGGTGGGGTAGGATGTACTGTTCCGTTTTTCCTAAACTTCCCAATCCTTGGTCCGACAATGAGAACCCCTGCAAGTGCAGCCCAACCTCCAGTTGAGTGCACGATGGTTGAACCGGCGAAGTCAATAAAGCCGTGTTTTTCAGTAAGTTCAGCAAGGAAACCTCCTCCCCAGGTCATCGCGCCTACCACAGGGTAGATGAAGCTGACTAATATGAAGATAAATGCGAAAAACGACCACAATCGGACTCTCTCTGCTAGAGCTCCTGACACAATTGAGGCCGTAGTTGCGACAAATACCATTTGGAAGAACCAATCGGACATGGTCGAGTAGGATTGATCCGATAGGAGTTCGGTACTATTGTTAGCAACGTCGGCGAGCATTGCTACTTCTACTCCCGAAGGACCATGGCCAAAGCCATTTTCGAACGGTATACCGATGAAGTGCCATACATTGTTGTACATCAAGTCGTATCCGATTATGTAATAAGTGATGCACGCAATAGAGAAAAGACCAAGATTCTTCAAACAAATCACGGATGCGTTCTTGGTACGTACTGTGCCGGACTCAAGCATGGTAAAACCAGCACACATCCACATTACCAACACACCCCAAATCAAGAATGAGAAAGAATTTAAGATATATCCCATTTCGGTTGTTGCTGAAATGGGAAGCGCGAAGAGACAGAGCACACCGGTCAAGGTAAGCACTCTTAGCGTGGTCTTGTTCGGTAGCATATTGCGAAAAGTAGGAAACATGGACGAACATCCTCCAGGGATTCAATCTAATTGAACGGTCGCGATGGCGACACAGCGAGACAATCGCCACCTGTAGGCCGTAGCTAAACGAAGACCGATGATTCGTCTCTGGAAAGGAAACGAATCTATGAGTCATAACAACTAAATTCTAACTAAGTCAAAAGTCATTTGTTCAATGACACTGTGACGCTAATAACAGCTATCGGACAGAGCCGCAAATCGGTAGGAAGACAATGGAGTTTACTTCCTTTGAATGGACGAGTGCATCCGGAAGAAGTCAAGCCTTGGATCGGGTGTGCTTCGAGACATACGTTTCAGGCGTTTCAACTAAAATGCACTCTTTAATCAGTCAAAACACTGTCTAATATGAGAAAAGCAGGAAAGATTATTGCTGCAATCTTCGCTTCTATTTGTATAGTAGTGTCGCTTGTCACAGTTGGAGTTGCGTTCGTTGCTAAGGTTGCGCAAGAGGATCCAAAGGCGTTTAAGGAAGAAGCTTTTAAGTCGTCAGCGCCGCTCGACAATATGTCAGCAAGTGATCGAGAAATCGCAGAAGAGACCATGAAAAAGGTTGTAGACTTCTTTTTAAATTTACAGCATGGGAAGGTACTATCTCAAGGTATTGTCGGAGCGATATTGTCGATCATCATTCTGGTTACAGTGTTACTGAATTTGCAAAACATGCCGATTGTTCCGCCAGCCATCGCGTGTGGTGCTTCCCTAGTTGGTGCAATTTATTGTGGTTGGTTAATACTGATTTTCATGGTGATTACACTCTTTGCAAGTGGTCTAGTGCTGCTTGCGAATATGCAAAACGAGAAGACTACTTGAAGCACTATGAGTCTGTGGAACACTTCGGTGTCTCAAGACTCAATAGAAGTATTTGCTCTGCTCGAGACTACTTGTATTTCTCCCTTCTGTCTCTCTTGATACACGTAGCCTGATTCCACAGAATAACCTGATATGTGTGCAAGATCGAAATAAGTCGAGGTACCAGCGAACCCCCTTGAGTTTCGATTATCCGCCCCTAGATAGATAACTGATTCAAGAAGTATGCATTGTTCTGCTTTTGGCGGAACTTTTTGGCGAGTTAGCACTCATAGACAGAGAGTGCTAAATAAATATAATATTTAATGTATTTGCAAAGAAATCAAGTCTATAAATGAGTTCTAGCGTCATTCCTATCAATCAATTATCGCCGGGTAGCGACCTTCGGTCTTACATACACTCTGTTAACGCGTTTCCAATCCTAACCGCAGATGAGGAACAGGATTTAGCGCGCCGGTTTTATGATGATGGGGACTTGGAAGCAGCTCGAGAGTTGATTCTCAGCCACTTGCGATTTGTAGTACACATTGCCCGTACCTACCGCGGCTATGGTTTAGCAGACGCCGATTTGATCCAAGAAGGAAATATTGGGCTCATGAAAGCCGTTAAACGCTTCGACCCAAATGTTGGCGTACGGCTCGTTTCATTTGCTGTTCATTGGATTCGCGCAGAAATTCACGAATTCATCATTAAGAACTGGCGTATCGTAAAGATTGCTACTACCAAGGCACAGCGTAAGTTGTTCTTCAAATTACGAGACGCCAAGAAGGGGCACACCGGATGGCTTACGCGGAAGGAAACAGAGGCTATTGCCGAGGATTTCGGTGTTCGTACCGAAGACGTATCGCAAATGGAAGGCAGAATGTCTTCACCCGATGTCACTTTTGACACTTCTGTGTCGGATGATGACGAGTCGCCGTCTTGGTCTCCCGCGCAGTCCTTTGTTGATGAAACTCCCATCGCGGAGCTAGTCCTTGAGAAGGAAGATTGGGACACTCAACAACACGAACGTCTCTATAAAGCGATTCAAACACTTGACGAAAGAAGCCGAGTCGTGTTGATGGAACGCTGGTTATCCGAACCAAAGGCAACGTTGCAAGAGCTTGCTTCGAAGTTTGGCGTGTCTGCAGAGCGCATTCGCCAACTAGAATCAGCAGCAATGGAAAAAATCCGAGGACATCTACTCGTCGCGTAATTCACTTGCGCGAAGTACCATCTGCAGTGGAATCCGATTCCACTCACACCTACAACCAACGACAACTTTATGTTCGACGTAGCTCGCGCATGTCGAAAGCACAAGCTCAAGGATACGCGAACCTACCTGAATATCGTTTAGCACCGAAAGATATTCGAGAGTATTTCACGGCAGAAACGGAAAAAGTCTTTGTCGAAATTGGTTTCGGTAATGGCGAAGTAATCGCGCAAATAGCTTCACAAAATCCAACATGGCAATGTCTGGGGATTGACGTCTATCGGCCGGGCATAGGCGCTCTCGTCAATCGATGCGTACGTGCGGAGCTGAGAAATGTACGAATAGTTGAGAGCGAAGCGACGACCGTACTAGAACTGATTCCCGATGACAAGATCGATCTTCTCTATGTTCTATTTCCTGATCCTTGGCCGAAACAAAGACACCACCGACGAAGACTGGTTGACAATGAATTTGTCGCACTAGTACATCGCAAAATTTCAGCGACTGGTATTGTTTATTTCGCTACTGATGCGAGAGATTATGCTGAGCAAATTCAAAGTTCTATGAATGATTCGTTTTACGGAGTTGACATCGCTCACATCGAACCAATTCCGCACTCACGTTATCGACAAAAAGCACTTGATGCAGGACAATCGATATGGGATTTCGCGTACAAGAGGGATTGAAATTAAGCTCTAAAGATAGAAAGCTTAGAAAACTAAACTACTTACTTGCCCTAAAGGAAGCGTGGTAATTGACTCAGTTAGCGGAAAGGATTTCGTACCCGGATAAATCACCCAAAGATGTTCGAGATTTAGATCCTTGATTGCGATGTGCATCGATTTTGAAGTTCGAGGCGCATCCGAACACTTAAACTCGAAACCCCAACGTTTGTCATTGCGAAGGAGCAACAGGTCAAGTTCGGTACCACGTTGTGTGCGATAAAAGTAGGATTCGTGAGAACCATGTGCGACTAACGTTTGCTCAAGTGCAAACCCTTCCCAGCTCGACAGGAAACAAGGATGGATCGCAAGCTCTGAAAAGGAAGTTAGACCCAAGAGAAAATGGAGTATCCCACTATCGCGCAGATATATCTTTGGACTCTTAATTAACCGCTTTCCAAGATTATCAGACCAAGCGGGTAAACAACGGATCATCAATGAGTTTGACAGAATGTCTCGAAACCGATTGACTGCTCGGTCCCGAATACCCAATGAATCTCCAATCTGGGACGCGTTCCATGTGTATCCGTGGTGCCGCGCAAGCATTCCTATGAATCGTTCTACTAAAACCGGGGTCGCTCTTGGGTCTATGGACAAGACGTCGCGCTCTAAATACGATCGTACGAATGAGTTTAGCCAACGACGAGCGGCATCGTCATCTTTGGACAGGTAACTACGAGGGAGCCCTCCGCGGAACCACAATCTATTTTGGTTGTTGAACCCGATTTCATCCAACGAGAAACCGCACATGTCGATAAATCGAACCGTTCGAGAGAGCGATTCAGACACTCCTTGTGTTAAATCTGGAGAAGTACTACTGAATAGGAGGAATTGAGCTTGTCGATTTGGGTTCTCACAGATGCGTTTCAGTATAGCTAAGAGTTCTGGGTGCCTTTGAACGTTATCGATGATCACAAGTCCTGTACTATTCCTAAGTACAAATTCTGGTGCCTCGGATAGAGCCTTTCGAGTTGTATGCGACTCTAGTTCAAATAGCGTAGGGGGTTCTGAAGTCTGAGATGCTATTCGGCGGGCGAGTGTAGTTTTACCAACTTGTCGAGCTCCAAGTACTGCAACAACCGGACACTGGGCCAATTCTTGCTCAATACACTGCAGAAGTTTAGTTCGCGGAACGAGTGCAGGTAAAAATTGTAGGTTATTTATCATAAAATGTATATTAACCCACAATTATATTGACATTGCCTTCCAATCTGATTTCACATACACATTCCGCTAAACGGTTCCACAACCACAAAATTAGCACGACATGTGCTTTAGTTAACAATGAGAGAGTCGTCCAACAATTTATGAGTCATACAGGGTGAATCCTGTCTTTGCTTATCATGTTGGTCTTTACAGGAGGTTACAAGTTAGACATGGATGACCGAACTAATACGCGCACACGAACTTGGCTGTTCTTAATTCATGAACGGTTTCAAGTATTCAAAAAATCCCTATCTCTCCACGTCGCTTTGAATCCATTGCGAAAATGGAAAGATTTGAGCAGGGTTTTGGCTTTCGTTCTTGTTTCTAGTTCGCTTTGGATTACGAGCTCAGCCTCGGCTGGAGACTTTTATTTTCGTGGTGGAGCCGCCCACGAGCGTTTTGACGATACAGTCTTTATGGACACCTATTGTCCGAGTGGTACACCCGCAGCTTTGTACGGCTGCGGCACAGGAGGCGATGGCTTTCCGTATAGGTCGAAGGGAAGCTTCGACCTGTTTCAATCGATTGAAATTGGATTGGGTCTATCGACTCGCAGCAACCTACGCGTTGAGTTCTTACTTGACTACCAGACATCTACCGTTTTCAACGGAAACACCAATTTTCTTACCACCGGATCGCAGCAATCGGTCGTGGCAGAGTTGTCTACGTTCGCGATATCCTTTGTTGGTTATCTTGACTTTCCGAGTCTGAGCTTACCAGGCCCGATGATCGCAATGCCCTATATCGGCGCTGGATTTGGGTATTCGCACAATCGAATCGGGACGACGACAATGACGTTTCCGGTTACCACGACTACCGTACCTGGTGCTAACGAAACGAGTCTCACGTGGCTGGTATCTCTCGGAGTAACTATGGAATTGAGTACTCGGACCAAGGTCGATTTGGATGTGCGGTATATGGATCGGAGTAAACTCCGAACCGGTCTTGGTGAAGGTGTAGTCACCTGGAGAAACCTTGCTCGTGGTCCGCTGTCGCTCAATCTAGGGCGGACGGAAGCGAAACTTCGAGGGCTCAGTCTGCGACTGTCTTTGCTATATTCGCTCTAGCACAATCTCTCTCGATTGAGAGCTCTTGGAAATATAACGGGTTAAATGATCTCAATTTGCGACCTCGATACAGGCGACGACTATCGGTTGATCGGTGGATACGGAGATTGACCCCAATCTTGGTCGGGATAGCCCAACATGAGCACAGCAAAACAAGGAACCGCCTTTGCTAATATCATTGAGCCATTGCGAACTTGATCGCGATTAACAGATCCTTTGTAGGTAGCGAGTCCATGGATGAGCTGATTTCGAAGGACGTACAGAAGATCGAAGATACAGTTTAAAGCATGGTTTATATCACCGCTCGCAGTCAACCCTGTCGAAATTGTCCTAGTTAAGTTCTTCCGTTTTTCCTCCCACGTGGCATCCGTTTGGCTCCTTGTGTCCTGATCAAGGTCGTATTTCCAATAGATACCGTACACGTACCGAGTGCGGAGCAAAGGAGAGATGTGTGGTCCATAGAGCGGTTGTAAAGCATTGCGGATGGAGTGGTTGTAATCTAACCCTGTGATCTTCTCAAGGTATACCTTGAACAACGCGGGTTGATTTTCTGTCTCAGAGGTCGCGTACATCGAATTGAACGCTACCCAATGGAAAATGAACGAGGTGTCAAAATCTTCCTCAATGTGTTCATTTGCTGCTTTTTCAAGCCAGCTTAGGCAGCGTCGTAATCTCAGCTGATTATCGGAAGAGAGTTCCGCATGTCGCTCGCGATACATCGCATACAGGTCAGAGGTCTCTACGTTTGTTGCAGAGTTCGCGACTCGCATATTAGTCTAGATCAAATGCTCAGTTTCGAGACTTATTCTAACTTGGGAATGAAAAGCGCGCTTGCTCTCGCACTCCGCCCGTCGGCCATCGTTCGGTAATTGTCTTTCGCCGAGTGTAAAACCGAACTGCGTCAGGCCCGTAGGCGTAAAGATCTCCAAATAACGATCGTTTCCAGCCACCAAAGCTGTGTACCGCCGCAGGAACAGGCAGAGGTACGTTAATCCCAACCATTCCTACTTTGATATTTTCAGCAAAAAAGCGCGCTGCTTCGCCATCGCGGGTGAAAATACATGTACCGTTTCCGTACGGATGTTCGTCGACTATGGCCATTGCTTCTTCTTGTGTTTGAGCACGCACGACACACAGAACAGGTCCGAAAATTTCGTCTTGATATATTCGCATTTTTGGACTGACGCGGTCGAACAAACAAGGTCCTAAGAAATGTCCCTGTTCGTGACCGCTCACTACAAGATTCCGACCGTCCACAACTAATTCAGCACCTTCTTCAACTCCAATTTCTATGTAATCTCTTACTCGGTTTAAGTGTCTTTCTGAGATGAGGGGACCCATATCGCTGTCCGAACTAAAACCGCTGTCTACAGTCAAGTCATTCAGACCTTGTTGAATGTTAGATATGAACTCAGAAGCGGTTTCTTCTCCGACACATACCACGACGGAGATCGCCATGCATCGTTCGCCGCACGAACCGTAGGCAGCACCTAGAGTAGCATTGGCAGCTTGATCCATATCCGCATCCGGCATGAGAATAGCATGGTTCTTCGCGCCACCCAAAGCTTGGACACGTTTCCCATTCTTGGTACCCGTTATATATACGTGCTCCGCGACTGGAGTTGAACCGACAAAGCTAATACTTTGGACTGTTGGGTTCGCTAGGAGTGCATCCACTGCTTCGTGGTCACCGTTCACGATGTTGAACACACCATCGGGAAGACCTGCTTCTCGAAGTAAGTCCGCGCAGAACATCGAGGCTGAAGGATCAAGCTCGGAGGGCTTAAGTACGAATGCGTTTCCGCAAGCAATGGCAATGGGATACATCCACATCGGCACCATCGCTGGAAAATTAAACGGTGTGATACCCGCTGAGACTCCAAGAGGTTGAAACTGAGACCAGCTGTCGATATTCGTACCCACGCTCGGTGTGTGCTCACCTTTAAGAAGTTCAGGGATTCCGCAGGCATATTCAACAACTTCGATACCTCGTTGCAATTCTCCTCTGGCGTCTTCTAAGGTTTTACCATGTTCTTGAGTAATGAGTTTGCAAATTTCATCTGCATTTTCTTCCAAGAGTTGCTTAAACTTGAACATGACTCGCGCGCGTTTCAAAGGAGTGGTATCTCGCCACTCTGGAAAGACTTGTTGTGCGATATTGACCGCTTCATCCACAGTGTCGCTGTCCGCCAGTTCCGCGACTCGAATTGTGCTGCCAGTCGCTGGATCTTCGATTGGTAAGGTTCGACCCGATCGGTGTACTACCTTACCGCCAATGAAATGACCTATAGTTGCAGTAGCGGTGCTTTGTGTGGGCTCTCGTTGATACATCGGTTCTTCCCCCTTCGCGAATTCCTGGTTGAGGTCTCTTTTTCAAGACTTACTTGTAGTTCGCGACATTGTTCAGTTATCCTTAAATTGTAACCAGTGACAGAAAGGTGAATTGCGGGTTTTTACGCGTCTGTGGATGACCTTTTTAGTTTCGTTAATGTCTCAGAAATTGTGCTACGACACTGTCAAGCTGCGAATACCCCAAAGGAGTTAGTTGAATCCTTCCCGTTGCCATCAGTCCCCAAGATCGTAGTTTTTCCAGCTGTGATTCGATTTGACTGAGCGGTAATCCGGTTTGGTCGGTAAAACTTGCGTCAGGTACTCCATCAGTGAGACGTAAGACATTCATCATGAACTCGACTGGGAGCTCGTCGCGTTCGATTGTCGTATGAGTGCCTGCTACGGAATTTAAATATGACTTTGGCATTTTCGGTTTTCTAGTTCTGAGAAATCTCTTCTCGTGCCGAAGTTTGCCGTGAGCGCCAGCTCCTATGCCGATGTAATTGCCGAACGTCCAATAGTTGTAATTGTGAGCACAGATTTGGTGTTCTCGAGCATACGCTGAAACTTCATAGCGCTGATAGCCTGATTCCATGAGCATTTCTCCGCCTCGAGTACTCATCTCAATTCGATCTTCGAGAGGTGGTAACTTCGGAGGATGTTTGCCGAACACAGTATTCGGTTCCAATGTCAGCTCATACCACGAAATGTGAAGGGGTTGGAGCGCGATTGCAGTTTTCAAGTCGTGAAGCGCGTCTTTGATTGATTGCTCAGGAAGTCCATACATCAAATCTATGTTGACACTTGAAAAACCTGCTTCCAACGCTCGCAGGCAAGCATTTTGAGCTTCGCCCGCGTCGTGAATTCGTCCCAGTGCAGGTAAATATTTGTCGTTGAAGGATTGAATACCCAAGGACAAACGATTGATACCTGCATCTCGATATTCATTGAAATCTCGGTGTTCAACCGTACCAGGATTAGCTTCCATGGTAACTTCTGTTACTTTGGCAAGTTCAGGACGATCAAGGATCTCGGCGAAGGAGTGTGGCGCAAACAAGCTGGGAGTACCGCCACCGAAATACACCGTAGAGATCGGAAGGACACCGCGTTGCAGTTCTTCCTCGAAATCTTCGATCAGGCGTGCGACGTATCGGTTCTCGTCAAAGCCGGAGTCCTTCTCGTGCGAATTGAAGTCACAGTAAGGACATTTCTTTACGCACCAAGGAATGTGTATGTATAGCCCGCTCATTTACAGCAAGGACCATGTAAAGGTCTTATAGTTGAGTATCGACTTGCTGCGTAAAGGGCTGAAACGTTCAGGGCGTCAACTAGGAACGACCTTTTATTTGGTCTGAGAGCAAGGGCACTAGATTCCTTGCGGCTTTGGCGCGATGACTGTCCCGATTCTTGATACTTGGACCGAGTTCTGCTACAGTGAGATCTGAGTCAAGAGGAAGAAACAGCGGGTCGTATCCAAAGCCACTATCACCACGAGGACTGTCGATGATTGATCCTTGCCAACTACCCTCTGCAATAATTGGCCTTGCATCATCAGCATGCTCTAAGTAGACCAGTATTGCGACAAAGCTGGCATTCACAGGTTCGTTAACCTTTCTTTTCGCCTTGACTCGTTCTAATAGTAAATTGTTATTTTCCTCGTCAGTGGCATGCTCACCTGCAAAACGACTTGAGTGAACGCCAGGTTTGCCATTCAGCAAGTCAACAATGAGCCCAGAGTCATCAGCGATAGCAGGAATTCCAGCTCGTTGGCTAGCGTATCGTGCCTTTATCACCGCGTTTTCAACAAATGTCTTCCCGGTTTCAGACACCGGCTTTTGCCACCAGTTGGTCAGAGGCATAAATTCAAAAGGAAGATCGCTCAACGTAGACTTCAGTTCCTCGAACTTGTGTTGGTTGTGCGTAGCGATTACAACCCTAGACGTTTCGTCTGTTTGAGAGCGATTTGCCATTAAGAGTGTTGTCTCACGAAAACGGGCGCAAAAAATAAAGTATGAAAGAAAGCCCCACCATAGCTAGCATAGGAGAAAAGTCAAATCCTGCCATAGCAGGTAACACCTTACGAAGAGGTCGTAAGACAGGTTCCGTTAAAACCCGGGCGAGCTCCGTTGCTGGCGAGTACACATTCGGTGCAACCCAACTCATGATCACAGTCAACAGAATGGACCCTATGAATATCCAGCATACGTATCTGATCGCTGTTACAACGCCGCCAAGTAGAAGTTTGTGGAATGCTCCGGCTTCAACATCGTCAGGGGAACTTAGCCATTTGACACAGAAGAAGGCTATTAGAACAACGAGTGCAGAACTGAAGTCGATGAGACGATGCTTCGGCAAAACGCGACGTAACGGTTGAAGAATCGGATTTGTAACTCTCGCAAATCCTTGCACCAGCGGGTTGTACATGTTGGCACCGGCAAGTTGGAACAAGAATCTTAGCAAGCACAGAGTGCCGAACAATCTCAATACGAGTATAAGAATAGCAGCAGCCACGGTGACTAAAACTCTTCGGTAATTTTGCCAGACCGCGCGCAAGCTTTCTCGATCGCCGTTGCGATCGCAGCCTGAACGTTGTCGTTATCGAGAGATGTCATGGCCGCTATGGTTGTTCCTCCGGGCGTCTCTGCTTGGTCCTTCAATGTTTGAGGTGCTTGCTGTGTTTCACGCACCATGTTAGCTGCACCGTATGCCGTTTCCACGACGAGTCGTTCGGCTATTGTACGTTCTAGCCCTAAATTACACCCTGCTTGTATCATAGCTTCCATTATGTAAAAGAAGTACGCAGGACCGCTCCCTGAAAGTGCTGTGACCGCATGCAATTGGTCCTCTGATGAGAGCCAAACCACTTTTCCGAATGATTGCATTATCTGGTTGACGAACTCTTTTTGATCTGAAGTGACATAAAGGTTGGCAAAAGCTCCAGCTACACCGGCACCAATCAACGATGGTGTATTCGGCATACACCGAACGACGGGTGCATTTGGGCGCAGCCACTTTTCTATTTGTTCTAACGGAACGCCCGCCGCGACAGAGACAATGAGCTTGTCATCAAGGTGTTCTGCACATTGCTTTAGAGCTGATTGCACATCATGAGGTTTCACTGCTACGAAAATAGTATCCGCGTTTTGTACTGCCACCGTGTTGTCATTCGTCGCGATTGCAGCCGTCTTCGAAAAATGTTCGAGTTTATTGAGATTGGGATCTGCGATGATTAGAGATACGTCGAGAGTGTCTGCGTTCAGCATTCCATGAGCAATGGCAGAGCCCATGTGACCACAACCCAATATTGCAACGCGCGTGGTCAAATTCTTGGTCCAAAGAGCGCGGTGCCGATCCGAATCATCGTCGCCCCTTCTTCGATCGCAATGACATAGTCTCCTGACATCCCCATGGACAGCGTATCCCAACGTACTGAAGTCTTTGACTGTAATTTTTCAAACAATTCACGCATCTGTCGAAACGAATTTCGTGTCGCGTCTGGATGAGCGTCTGGGTTTGGTATAGCCATTAATCCTCGTATCTGAAGCTGCGGAAATTGTTTCAACTGGTCAACCAATTCAGGAACTTGATCCACTGATACACCAGCTTTGGTAGGTTCCTTGTCAATATTCACTTGTACGCAGATATTCAATGGCTTGGTCGAAAATTCTTCGCGAGAGTCAGCCAACCGCCTACCAATGTAGATGCGATCAACGGAATGAACCCAGTCAAAATGTTGAGCTAGCCGTTTGGTTTTATTTGACTGCACGACTCCGACATAGTGCCAAGTGCACCCTTCGGATGCAAGCGAGTCTAGTTTCGGCAATGCCTCAGCGACATAACTCTCTCCGAAGTCGCGGAACCCTTGATTCACCATAGCGCGAATGTCTGTGACTGTCTTTTGCTTACTCACCGCCAGAATCTTGATTTGGGTAGGATCACGACCAACTCGAAGCGCGGTTGTGCGGACCTCATCGATAACTCGATGTTTCCGTTCTTCAATACTTAATGTCGGAATTGTTGCTTCCGGGGAAGAGTCGAACACAACTGACTTAACGGCGAGAAACGATTAACTCGTGCAACCAAGTTTCACCGATTGCGACTGCGGCAAGCGCATGATCGGCGTTTTGTGTCCCTTCACGGTGAGCCGCTTCGTAGGAACTCAAGCGTTCGTCGACGAAATGTACGGGTAATTGAAATCTTTTCTCAAGAAACTGTCCAAATTTGCGAGCGGCTCTTGACATCTTGGACTCGCTGTCATCCATGTTTAAAGGCAGCCCAACGACTAAGTCCGTTGGCTGCCACGCGTCAACTAAGAAATCTAATTGATCGACGTTGGGTTTTCCGTGGTTAGCAGACAGAGTGCATTTTGGACCGACTATGCGCGAGGTTACTTCCACGCTGGCGACACCGATGTGTTTCATCCCAAAATCGAACGACAAAGCACCCTTCCGACGGCGCATTTACGCGTCGCCTCCATGAAACACAAACTTGTCAAAATCCATATTTAGGTGATCAGATAGTTTTTGTAATCGACTTTCGAACGGTTCGTCGAATAAAATTTGTCGGTCGGCTGGACAGGTAACCCAAGCATTGTCTTCAAGTTCGCTTTCAAGTTGCCCAGGACCCCAACCAGCGTATCCCAAGAGAAACAGGTATTCTTGAGGGCCTTTGCCCTCCGCGATAGCCTTTAAGGTTTCGTAGACTCCGCCGTGACTTTCTTGCATGGTAACAGAGATGTCTTCCGTGACCTTAAATGTTTCGTCAGTACTGAACTCACTGGTATGAATCATACTTGGGAAGGTGCGACTCACTGGACCGCCTTCAAGCATCATACCCTTGACTTCAAGTTTGGTCTTGAGCTCAACGCGAACGAGGACGTCCTTCAGCGAGACTGGTGTTGGCCGATTGACGATAAAACCCATCGCGCCTTCTTGGTCGTGTTTAACTAGGAGTGTAACCGAATCTTCAAAGTAAGAGTCTGTTTGGATCGGGAGTGCGAGTAAGAAATGGTTTACGAGAGAATCAACGTCCATTCAATAATGATATATCTATGAGTTTAAGATCGGCGCGAAGTAGAAAAAATTTTGGAACTCGACCTTCATTATGAGGTCGTACATTGGTGCAAATTTGAGCACAACGTCCGAATAGATTTTGCACGAAGGTCGGGACTTCCTTAGTTCTAATTGAACGGGATAGATCTCGTCGGAACGGTTGGCAAATATTCGGCAATTCGTTCTAATGCGACGCAGAAACCTAAAGCGTCGTACATCCGTAAGTAAACAGACACATGGCAACCACACCTAATAACAACAAGCATTCATACCACAGTCTGTGGTCGATCACGCGTGGGCATCGGACGCTGTACGTGCTTGCTACTGCGTGCTCGACTCTTGCGATAGTTGGGTTGATGGCGGTTCCCGTAATCGCGATGTACGCGATTGATGTGGTTGAAAATCAGGATTTTGGGTATTCAAACAAATACCTGCTCCAATTAGCAAAGCACTTCGGCGCGGCGACACCGTTTATGAGCTATTTAGTAGTCTCGGCGATTGTTGGCGTGATCATCACGATTCTTGCGAGTGTTCTGCAATTTCTTCGAGGACGGCTCTCTGCTGTAGCGTCCGAAGGGTTTGCTCGCAGACTGCGAGAATCGCTCTACGACCACACAAATCACGCACAAGCCAAGTTCTTTGACCACGAAGAGGTCGGAGACTTGGTGCAACGCTGCACTTCCGACGTGGAAACCTTAAGACAGTTCATGCACAACGATGTCGATGCGCTCGCGCGAGCGTTACTCTTGGTGTTTGTGATGTTTCCGATCTTATTTTGGCGTAACGCCACACTGACTTTCTACAGTGTAATGCTCCTACCAATCATTGTTACTGGCGGTATCTTCTTCTTTCGGTTTGTTGCCAAGTTGTTTAAAGCTGCAGATGAAGCCGAGGGCAAACTCACCGCGGTATTGCAAGAAAATCTCACGGGTGTGCGTGTCGTACAAGCGTTTGCACGAGATGATTTTGAGTACCAACGTTTTGATCGAGAGAACCGAAACTTTCGGGACAAATATATTCGTATGACGAACTACGAGTCTTGGTATTGGGGCATCAGTGATTTCGTATGTACCGTGCAGATAGCCATCGTTACTGTCGGTGGCGGTTATCTACTGTCGCGGGGACAACTAACGACTGGCGAGTTGTTGTTGTTCATCACCCTTTCGAGTATAGTAGTATGGAGAATTCGCCAACTAATTGATGTCGTTGAGCGCGCCGGCAAGACTCTCGTCGCCCTAGGACGTGTTAAGTACCTTCTTAACGCGGAACAAGAAACCGTTCAGCCGCAACCGGCAGAACCACGTACGCAAGGACAAATCGTCTTTGCAAATGTATCGCTTGCCTACAACGATACTGCAGAACGTCTCAAGAATGTTGAACTAACTATTGAACCGGGGGAGAAGATAGGTATTGTCGGTCCTCCTGGATCGGGCAAATCAACGCTCATTCGCGCGCTCTTGCGTTTCTATCCCATCAAGAGTGGAAGTATTTCGTTGGATGGGAAGGACATTCATGCCTTTGACGTGGATTGGTTGCGTCAGCAGATTGCTTGTGTGCTGCAAGAACCTTTTCTCTTTTCACGTACGGTAAGGGAGAACTTGCTCCTAGGAAAACGTGAAGCCAACGACCAAGAACTCGTTGATGTGGCACGAAGAGCACTGATGCACGAAACCATAACGGGGTTTCCGAAAGGATATGACACGCGTATCGGGGAACGTGGTGTTAACTTGTCGGGAGGACAACGTCAACGCTTGGCTCTAGCTCGCGCACTTGTTTCTAATGCTCCAGTCTTAATTCTCGATGATGTTCTGTCGGGCGTGGATACTCACACGGAAAATAAAATTCTGGCGAATCTCGCGAACAAAGAACACCAACCCACCACCATCATTGTCGCCCATAGATTAACGACGATTCGTAATGTAGATCGTATCGTGGTCATGGAACACGGCCAAATCGTACAAGTCGGTACCCACAACCAACTGTTTTCCGTCCCGGGTCCTTATCGCGAACTTTGCGACATCCAAGGTCTACTCGACGAGACGATTCAATACGAAACGGAGCTTGCAGCAAATGGCTGAAAGTACTTCTGCAGACGCCTTAGAACTAAAGGACGAGTTTCAAGACACCGAAAAAGCGCAGATGGAATTTCATCTTTGGCGCAGGTTGTTCGGGTACATCCTAAGATACAAAGTGCACTTGTCAATTATTGCATTTTGTGGGGCTGTCACCGGCGCGACCGAACTGTTTCCCGGGCTAATAACGTGGGGCATGGTCAAAGACATCAAAGCGAACGGTCCCGAGGCCAACCTCACTCTGTGGGCTATTCTGATGGTGTTGTCTGGTCTATTAGCCAGTGCGGTAGTCGGAGGCTTTGTGATGTATGTCTGCAAAGTTCGGTCGAACTCGAGCTATACCATTCGCGATGATGCGTTTCGCAACATTCAGCAACAGTCTTTTCGGTTTTTCGATCGACGGCCAGTAGGTTGGCTGATGTCGCGGTTGATGTCGGACTGCGAACGCCTGTCGAATATCTTGACCTGGGCGTTTCTCGACTTCATGTGGGGTACCACGATGATGTTGTCGTTTGCTATAGTGATGTTAGTATTAAATTGGAAACTAGCCTTGTTCGCGTTTGTGTTTATTCCTGTGATTGCTTGGATCACCGTGAAACTCAGAAGATCTATATTGAGAACTGCTCGGGAAGTACGCGCAACAAACTCATTTCTCACAGGCACGATCAATGAAAGCATCATGGGCGTGCTAACGAGCAAGTCCTTCGTCCAACAAGAAAATCATCTCAAGGATCTCCAACAAACAACCAACAAACTCTACAACTCCTCCGTCGAAAACCTGACGATATCAGCCGTCTACGTCCCCATTGTGATGACTACGGGGAGTATGATCACTGGTATCACCCTTGCGGTTGGTGGTATAGAAGTCGTGCAGGGAGTCTTTGCAGTTACGGTGTTTCTTGCATTTATGATGTGGGTACGGTACTTCTTAGAACCGGCCATGGAAATGGCAGCATGGTTCACTGAAATGCAAACTGCGCAAGCCTCCGCCGAACGCGTGCTGGCGGTTATGGATGCTGAACCTGATATTGTTTCACGATTAAACAGCACCTATGCAATCCCCAAAGAAATTTCATCCGTCGAAGTCAAAAATTTAGGCTTTTCCTACGACTCAGGGGTACCGGTTCTGCACGACATCAACTTAAGAATCAATGCCGGTGAATCATTGGCGATTGTGGGTCCGACCGGAGGTGGGAAGACAACTCTAGTAAATCTTCTGTGCCGTTTTTACGAGCCGACTTCAGGAATCGTCGAAGTGAACGGCATAGACTATCGGGAATTTCCGCTCAATTGGTATCGTTCACAGCTAGGTGTGGTTTTACAGCACGCGCACGTATTTTCCGGTCCCATACTAGAAAACATTCGCTATGGTCGTATTGAAGCTACAGATGAGGAAGTTGTAGCCGCAGCACACTTAGCGGGCGCGCACGACTTCATCGAAGCGATGGAACACAAATATCAGACTAATGCTGGAGCTGGAGGAAGCAAGTTGTCAGCTGGACAAAAACAATTAGTTTCGATTGCGCGTGCTTTGTTATCTGACCCACAGATTTTGGTTTTTGACGAAGCTACGAGTTCGGTCGATACAGACACCGAACAGCATATTCAGCAGGGCATTGAACAGTTACTGCGGGAACGGATTTGTTTTATCATCGCACATCGTTTATCAACAATACGTAACGTCGACAAGATCGCGTTCGTTGAGGCCGGTCGTATCGTCGAATTCGGTTCGCACGTCGAACTGCTTCGACAGAACGGACTGTATGCAAAAATGTACCAGCAACAGAGTATGCGCGAAGCTGTTCGAGCGAGTTTTGAGCTAGCAGAGCGAGCCAGCAATGAATAATCTTTCGATTGACACTTGAAAGTGCAGTATCCTTGTACCACAACATCTGAGAAGTTGGTCAATCTAATAAAGGAATAGCAATATGAAGAAGACGATCGTTACATCGATCTTGATATGGTCGGTTTGCCTCGTCTCCGGTATCGTTAACGCTGGAGTTTTCAAAGGCGTGTATATCAGCACGAATCTGGGTTTAACCTCTACCTCAAGTTTTGATTTTCTTGGTTCTTCGACGGATCAAGGGAGTGTTTGCGATCCAATCATCAATCCTAGCGAGGAGTCGAGACGAATAGCTGGTTGTCCAACGGAAGGCACAGGTTGGTTAACGATGTTCGATAGCGGATCGGGTATAGTAAGTTCTGCAATACTGGGTCGGCATTTTGAAGGAACTGGGTTGTGGAAGAACTTCTCAGTCGAGGTTGAGTTCTCGTACGGCGAGTCTTCTCTGGATCAAACTCAATCGATTAGAAGTCGTTCAGGAGTTGCGAGAGACAAGCTGAGCAACGAAATTTATCGGGCGCAAGAACACATTGGAAAAGTCACATCACACTCGTTGTTTGCAAACCTAAGGTACAGCTTTCGACCAGGACGTACAACACAGCCCTTTCTAGGCGTGGGTTTGGGTCTCACAAAAACTTCAATATACGGGGGCAGGATTTGGGTTCGAAATAACGATTGGACTCAAATTAGTACCGGCAGTACGCTACCAAACTCGGAAGAGGTGAGACGGAATCTAGCTGGTACGACTAGTTCGGTACACGAAACGCTTACCGATTCATCACCGACGTTGCAAATTTTTGCCGGACTGGATCTGAGAGTCAACGACTCGATGTCAATTGGTTTCCGCGGGAAATTCTTTCAGGTGGACACTTTCGAGGCGACCGGCGGTTTGGATGTGCTCCGAAGTCATGAGGTTCCCGACGGGTATGTCAGCAAAAGAGAAGTCGACTCGCTAAGAATCTTTCGAGGAGGGATAACGCTTACCTTTCTTCTATGAGTGGAAAGAGTCAAAGCACCTTGAGTTTACCAACGGCTTTGGCAATTCATGGTACGGAACGAATGAAGAGCGTGAAGAACCTGCCTACGCTCAAAAGTAGTCCGCATTCGGGTGTGAACGTTTTACTTCTGAGAATACCGCTCTGTCGAAGCCAGTGATATTAGCTAAACCAAGTGATCGAGAGCTTGACCTACCCTTATCCATCCTGTTAAAGGACGTGTTTCTTACCTGTTAATCACACGTTGGCGGTCAGTTGAGCGGCGCAAGGAAGAAGTCGCTATTTAGAGCTTGTCTAAAGTTCGAAATTAGCCATTAATGACAAACTTTTTCAACGTGTAAAAATATAAATATAACTATTGACAAATAAATAGTAAAACGTATAATAGCATAGTAAATCACTAAGTTTTTTTGAACCCAAATTTTTCCAACTCTTCGAAACGAACAGGACGATTGACTTGAAATATCGCGAAATTGATGAACTCCTGAGCAACCATGAGGTTTCGACAAACGAAAAACATCAGCTTATCAACCGTTTAGTAGCAATGATTCGACAGCACGAGACTCAGCCACAAAACCGCGATGGGCGGGGCGTACGACACGGACTTCGAAGACGTGCTCGGACCACAATAAAACACATTGGTAGTGCGCTCAGACTAAGACGAAAACATCCTGATCCGCAAATCCAGCACGAAGCCACGAAACTCTTGCGATCGATTCCTCATAACAATTTTTCGCTACTGTCCAGTCGGGCTTCAAACTTCATGGGTAGGGTCCGAAAGGCCTCCTGGCGGATAAATGAACAGAGACGACAAGCAAAGGGTCGAGTGATTGTCGTGTCAAAGTCTCTCACATTAGTTGAAGTTCGATCGCTGAGTTTGTTGTTGAAGGTGGGCAAGCAGCTGAGTCTATGTGTGAAAGATGTAGAAACCGCGCGCCACTATTTGAACGACGTACTTGACGGCTCGGAGGAACTGTGGGTGATTGAACTGAACGGAGAAAGAGTGGGACTCCTACAAGTTTCTATGGGAAGAAGACGTAGAAGAACTGTGAACGAAGCCCAAAGAACTCTTGAAGAATGTTGTGGTGCCCACAACGATCCTCTTTGCTTAAGTCGCAAAGTAGCATTACGAGTTTTAAAGCTCCTTCACATAGATCACGTGAATGCCGAGACGTTCGCTCGAGTCGGAGCGTATCCAATCTTCCTGCGCCAAGACATCAACCATACAGTACCTGAGCCAATATCTGTAGGTACCGATTTTCATTTTGTTTGGAGAGCGAGAGACTCCATCGCGATTGCTACGCTGAAGAAAGAAGAGTTCAAAGACAAAAGGTTTATTTCTGCAAATATGAAGTGGTCTTATTTATGCTTACGAGGAAAGGACAGGTGGGAGGACATGGACTTTATGGCAAACCATCTGAATATAGGTGAAGTCCTTCATCTCGTTCTCAGCACACCGAACTTTTATCAGGTTACTTCAAAATTTGACGACTGACCTAAAGAAAATTTTGAGACCTAACCCTCGATTGTTTACCGTCTGAAAATCGGGAGCATTCGCGACACATCCTTGCACTTTCGTTCAACCTCAAGAAGAACTCTTTGAGCAAATTACTAACCAAAATCGTCCTTGAAATCGACAAAAAAGACAGCGAAATAATATGTCCTGTACAGTTGGGACAACGACATAATATTTTAAATATTTAATAAATATAGGACAAACATACTTTTTTGTCTCAAATTGGTAAACTACTCTCGTCCAAATCGGAATATATAGGGAGTTCGCTGTTTTTTGTGATCTGCGGATGTGTTAATCCGGTTTGTATTTGAGATTTAGCGACCACTGACACCTATAGAGGTGGATGTCACGTACTCAGTCAACAAGAGCTAGGCTGTGCTCTCAAAATTAGAAGGTAAAACAAATAGCACTGAGCCATGTTGATTTAACGATACAGAGTCTCAAGTCAGTCGTTTTTGCTCTCGGCTACAGAAAAACGCTAGATAACTTCAAGCACTAGCGGAAGAATTTTTCCGAGTACTTTAGCGGAGGGGAAACCTCAAGAGTCTCAAACAAAGACTTCGACAAGTCCTACCGTAGTTCTGTTGAGTCAATTAACCAATGAAAGCCACCTGAAATTTACAACGACCGCACACGCACGAAATTATGAAACGTCATGAAATCGATGAACTCATCGGCACCTGTGATGTTTTGTTAAAAGACAGACAAGTTCTAGTAGATCGTCTGAAAAACGCTATTGACCGGTACAAAACTCACCCGCAAAATCGTAATGGCCGTGGAATCAAACAGTGTGTGCGTGAGCGCATATGCCAAACTGTGCATCGTCTCGGATATGTACTAGGCGTGAGTAGACAACACTCAGATTCTCAGATAAGGCATAAAGCAAAAAAGCTGTTGCGGTCCATTCCACATCACAGAGAATTTTTCACTCTGGAACGGCAAACTAAGGAACTGGTGTCAAAATCTATTGCTTTTTCACGGCGACACCGGTTACGAACAAACAGCCGTGTGATCAAAGTCACCAATACTTTACAACTTGAGGAAGTCAGTTCTGCGTCCATGTTGCAACGGGTGGGAACTCATCTTGGTGTGTGTGTTCGTCATCCATCTGAGGCTCAAGATCACTTTGACGAAGTACTGTACGGCAAAATGGAGTTGTGGGCGATCTTGCGTGCGCAGGAAATAGTGGGGCTGATGAGAGTGGAAAATGAGTATAAGCGAAAAGACGACTATGGCGTTATAGACGGTGCTCCTGCTAATCCTAATGATTACTCCAGACAGGTCGTTGAATGTAAAAGCTTTAAGAATGAGAACCTACGCTTAAGCCGTGGCGTTGCTTTGAAAATAGTGAAATTCCTTCAAATCGATCAGGTACATGCGAGGACGTTTTCACAAGTTGGAGCATTCCCTATGTTTCTTTGTGAGGATATCTTGCACCCCATGCCTGAACCTGTGTTCGATGGAGTGCAGTGGCATTACGTGTGGCGCACGACATATCACATCGTGATCGCTAGTACCAAGAAGAAGCCCGTCGAGCACAACGGGTTCAAATATTCAATCATGAAATGGTCCTATTTTCAGTCGGAACCGAACAACGATTGGGCCGATGATTGGTATACAAACAGCTTTCTCTCTAAAGGAGATCTTCTCAAACTTATCCTAAATTTTCCCAGCATGTATCGATTGACCAACGAAATTAGAGGTTCTCGAAAAGACTTAAGACTAAGTTCAGAATGGATTTGACCAACCTTCGGCGAAGGAGAGGTGAATTAGCAACTAAAATCCGTTACAGTTGTCTACGTCACAACAAGGAGGGCTCAATGGCAAATTTTGAACTCAACTCAAAGTGTAGCGTCAAGCACTATCCATTGGTTGGTATTTGTTCGATTTTGGGTGTTTGTCTCCTAATACAAACTGGTTGTTCCCGCGGTCCTGATCCCGTTGCTCTCGAGTTTGATATTGAAGAAGATACATCAGCTTCGATCACACTCTCAACTACTGAAACTTCTGATCGTGAAGTTTCCTTCCAAATTTCGACGTTTCCTGAACACGGGTCAATTAGTGGCACGCCACCGAATATTTACTACTCTCCACCAGCAAATTACTTTGGCGGCGATGAGTTCGAGTATGTAACTCTGCGTAGAAATGGTCGCGTATCCAAACCCGCTACCGTAAAAATAGACATCGCCGCGGTTAACGATCCCCCAGTCGCCGAACCCGTTCAAGCAACAACAGCGGTCAACATGGTTGTACTGATTGATCCGCAAGCGATTGATGTAGACGGACAAGTCGTTGACTATCAAATCGCGACCCCTCCAGGGTACGGTAACGTGGAGTTAAATGGCGCGAAATTTCGATTTACTCCCAGTACTGGATTTTTGGGCGACGATAGCTTTAAATATGTCGCTATTGACGAATCTGGGTTGCGTTCAGCTAAAGCGAAAGTGACTGTTCGAGTTAGTTTACGTCCCCAAGAACAAGTATCACTAGACGAAGAGTCAGACACTGGTGACACTGTCACTGTTCCCAGTGCAACATCCGGGCAAGTAACGACCACACCCGACAATATAGCCTCAACCAACGTACCGGATAACTCTCTTCCCGCAGTAGAAGACTTGGATGTAGTGATGCTTGAGGACTCCGATACTCAAGTGGATCTTAAAGCAACTGATACAGATGGAACGATATCGCGTTTCGGCATCACGACGTTGCCTGCGCATGGCACACTGAGTGGTTCAGGATCAAAACGAACTTACAGACCCTCTAAGGACTTTTTTGGTACGGATTCGTTCGCTTACGTTGCGATAGACGATCAAGGTGGTGTTTCGCAGCCCGCCGTTGTATCTATCACCGTTGATTCAGTCAATGACCGTCCTACTGCGGATTCCTCAAATTGGGTTACCGTTGAAGACAGCACAGGCATATACATTGATCTGCGAGCGCAAGATTCTGACGGTTCTATCGTGTCTTACACTATCGTTCAATCCCCTTCGCATGGCAGAGTCGACGATATTGGAAGTGGTCGCTGGCTCTACGTTCCGCAGGAAAACTTCTCCGGCTATGACTCGTTCCAATGGGTCGCGATCGATGATGAGGGCGATCGAAGTCTCGAAGCAACAACTACTGTAACCGTAACGGAACAACCCGACCCACCTACGATCCGTTTGCGAAAGACTCAATTTGAAACGACGGTCGGGACACGACTAGATATTGACGTTAGAGTCTCCGATCCCGAAAACGATATTGACCGATTTGAAATTAGACAAACTCCGCGTGCTAATGGCAGATTTCACCCCAATAGCGGTACGGTGGATGAGCTAGACTTTCTGCGCTTCGAAGCGACGAAGCGCGGGGTCAGTACCTACCGTCTAGAGGTGCGTGATCGATCAGGATTGAGTGCTTTCGCTTCTTTCACAATCGAAGTAATTAACACACCACCGGTCGTGCGGTTGCCAACACCCAGTTATGATCGATCAGCGGGGGTAGTAAATTTCACCCTGCGAGTTCGTGATCCTGATGGTACTATTCAGAGTTTCGTGATTCAAACCATCGACAACAGAAGAGCCGATAGCATTAAAGTGAATGGGACAAGTGTCACAGATGCCATATCCTTTACCACAGGAGGTGCATGCGAGACTGAGGACGGTGCTTGGTGTAATTTAAACGTGGTCTATAAACCTGACGTAATTGACGGACATTCGCGCCGCATTCGAGTTTACGCTATTGACGATGAGGGAGCTTCTTCGCCAAAAGACTTTATCAGAATCGAGACGAGACAGCTTCAAGTTGCGCGTCATGTCGTGGTCGACGATGATGACGACGATGAGCAATGGCAATCGCCTAATCCTCGCGTTCCACCCCGTACCCCACCACCTCCATCCGACCCTCCGTCGCGTCCACCGAACGACACTAGCACAACAACGCCACCGACTCCCACGCCTCCACCACCAGAAACCGTCGAGCCCGAAGATGATGAAGACGACAGCTCGTCCTCAAAGGACTCAGATGCAGTGATTGTTGATCGTGTCGACAAAGAAGAGACAAAAAAGGTCACCAATCCAAACCGAGAAGTGCCCCGCGTACGCAACTGAGATGTTTAGGGACGCTCTGTAGGCGTATCAGACTGTAATGAAAAAGCCGTCTTCAAAACGGCTTTTCTTTTAGTTAGTCTAGTGCGAAAGATACATTGCTCTTGAGCTAGGCACCCAGTGTCGGAACACCCTTCAAAATAAAAGACTGTTATATTGCTTCAAGCTCTACACTCTTTTAGTTAAAAGCGATATCGAAAAATTGTATTAACCGTCTGAGCTTCGGCATCACCGTTATACTGCGTTACTGAAAATTCAAGCGAAGCTTTCTCATTGATATGAACCATTACACCCCCGGAAACGAACACATCGGTACCACTATCTTCGCACGCTACTGACGCGCAAAGGTCGATCTCATTTACGGAAAACCGTTCAAGTTCGACCGAATAATTAAAAATCCCACCTTTCCAGATGCCGGAAATTTGGTTGCTGAGTGGAAGTGTCAGCGTACCGCCTAGGGAGATGTAGGTGTTTCCTACAGTCGATATGTCATAAATGCTCACCGGCGTAGTCAAGCTATTGAGTATGGTGTCTGGACTAATTTCGGGTGCGAGATCCATGAACCCCTCAACACCAAAGCGTTCACTGATTTGCAGACCTATCCCACCCCGAAATCCAGACCCCTCACCAACACCGGTTTCGAGATCCTCATCAAAATTGACAAAACCGCCCAATACATACCATTGCGTCTGTTGCGTCGAGCAAGGGGCGACAACGACGAAGAGGGAGAAAAGAACGACTGCATATTTCATGAGACAGTACCTCGTGTCATGTAGTTTAAAAGGGGAGTGGGAGCCAAGCATTTTAAGAACTTATCGTATTAACTATGGGGTCACTCACACCTTCTATATCAGGAAATTTCTTACCAATATTTGGCTCAATTAGACGCCGGAAGTTCAACCATCACGTCGCTTGAATACTCTCCGGTTGATCCATCGATGACCATTTCAAATACTAATCGATAGTCCCGCGCGTCGGGAGGATCATACGGACACAACTGATTATCCGTTCTTGTCTCTCCTGCAACATCGAGCCAAGCTTGACCAAGACCATTGCGGACCTGCCATTTTGAGTTATTCACCGTGTAGGAAATTTCCCCGATCTGACGATTGTTGAATGATTCACATTGGGTAAAACTAAGAGTGTCTAACTTTATCGAACTCGGTTCAACATCCATCGCGACTAAGCGCACTAAATATTGGTCGTACAATTCAAACGTCGGTCTCTCAATTGAGTCGTTAGCACCGGTTACTCGTTCAAAGCGATGTATGGAATCTATCCAATCATCGACCACTACGTATGAAAATTGTCCATTCTGCGTACTCACGCCAAACATGTCTACCGGTTCTCTAAATCGTGGTAGTTGGTTTCCAAATCGGTCCGGTTGCTCGTCCGAGGACCAGTCGGAAATATACAACTCTCTTGTGGACTCATCGAAGGTAACCACGTAGTTCATGGAGGGCACATCATAGAACGGTAAGCTACGGTAGCGACAGAAAACTTCGATGGTAGGATATTCGGTTCTGTGAACCGCGGTGACAAGACATGCGTCGGAGTCCCAAGCAGGTGGTCGTCGAATATGAGAGGCGAAGAAATCGAAGAAATTAAAGAATGTGCCTTCAAGATAATAGTCGTCGATAGCGGCGATAGGTGTTGGGTTGGGGCGGTCCGACGTCAGATCAAACACCGCGACAGCGGGATTGTCCGTTCCGACCGCGAACAGAAAATCACCACTAGCGTCGAGGGCTATGGTTGCACCATCGAATAGGCTTGAGTTTGCATTGATATCGGTACGTGCTAGCCAAGATTGATGCGTGATTGAGGACTCTTCGCTGAGTAGGCCCGTTTGATTGTCTCTTCGGAACGTAAAAATTCGATCGTCTGATAGTCCATACAGCAAATTCTGGGGCGGATCAAAGGTTACTGAATGTAGACCCTCCAATTCTGCGAGTGGTCGATCATCCAATTTCAATGGATGGGGTTCTAAAGAAGATGTCACTACTTGTCGAAGTGTCAATTCACACGGTCCGTCTACGCGGTAGGTCGCAATCGTTCCGTCTCCAATCTTATAGACGTACCGACCAGTACCGTCATACAAAATCTGGGTCGGAGTTTGTCGGAAGTCACTAGCTACACTGCAATTGGAGACCTCCCGAGTATGCTGATCGAATCCCTCGAACAATACAAAGTCAGTGGCCAAGGGCGCGTATAACGCCTTGCGGGCAGTATTCCAACCTAGCACCGAGAGGGGGGGTACGTCAACTGCTTCTCCATCGGCGTCTTCGTACGGGATCGTTTCGAGCACATTGAGGTCGTCTGTGTCATCCTCATCGGAGAGTTCAAGAACAAGCATTTCATCCGCGACGGCGATTAGCACTTTGTCGAGGTCACTACCAACGATCGTTCCTGCCGTGGGATCTATCAGTTCTTCGATGTTGTGTCCTGTTGGACTGCCAATTTCGTAGAAGTCAAGGCTGCTCGTTATCCAAGAAGGAATGCGCGATTCCTCCCAAAAAATGTCGATCTCACTTTGACGGGTCGAGAACTCTGTCTCATTACTACGCATCGCGATTTGCACCAGATACTCTGTCCCAGCTTCCGGTTTAAAGATTGCCTCTGGCTTACCGCTGATAATAAATGATCGATCGGTGGAAGCTATGAGATCCCACCTATCATTGGTTTCATCGCGTTTGTGAATGGCAAGAAAATACTGATCGGTGGCACTTCTTAGACTTGCTTCCTCCCATGTTTCAGTTGAAAACTTCATCCATCCATTAAAACCTCCTACAGGAGTCCACGATCCCCAACCAGATAAATGAACACCTGCAGTGGTCAGGCCATTGGCGGGTGATTCGTCGGGTGTCGTGGTTGCATATTTCAACGCCATGCTTGTCGATCCGGTCGTACCACTCATGGCGAGAGGTGTACTAATTCGGTCATACTCTGGGGTAGCACCCCATAGGAATGAATTACCCGACCTGTCGCGCGAATACTCTAAACCGCTATTTCGATGGATCACAATGTAATATGTTGTGCCGCTAGTTGCGTCAAGGACGAACTCAGGTCCGGTTGCGAGGTGAGTCAGAGTACTGAGTGTTGAACCAGCAAAGGCACTTAGAGTGTCAATTTGTGCATCCGAGATGCGAAATGTGAATTTTCCAGTACCAGGTGCTTCCCATGCCCACCATAGCGAGTGAGAAGTTGTTTCCGCTGGTTCACCCATTTCAATGGTACGATCAACTCCGCTGCACGGATTACACTTCGTTCTGCTCCCTTGTGCGCCAGAAATCTCAATTGCTTCGGAGAACATATCGTTACTCATCAGAACCGAATCTGGCGATTCCTCCCAAGATAATTCATAAGTCCCTTGAAAGTCTGTTAATTGTGCGTTGGAACTGACACAGATCTTGTACTCCTGATTCTCTGATACGGGTATGTCTGCATCGTAATAGGAAGGATCTGACACTAAACGAAGATCGTCGAATGAATCGCCGAGAAACACAAATACCTGTGGTGAGTCGTTGGAGTAAGGCGCGTCTGCTTCAAACGTCCAAACACCATCCGAGGGTGCTGTCCAAGTAAACCAAGTCGTACCGACAGACACGTGCCCACCAGGTTCACCTTGTTCAACCGTTGCGTATGCATTATTGCCTGTTACATCGCCACTCTCACCAGTGAGGGCGATACTATCAGCAAAGTCATCGTTTACTGGCTTCGTGTCTAGTTTTTGCCACGTGAACTCCAGTTCAGGAGCTCGTAAACTCCAGAAAGTATTCACCCTCAGATAGTAATCTGTATCAGGTTGTAGATACAGTTCAAGCTTGTCGGTAGTCCAAATATTCCCTGCTGCTGGTAGAAATATGTTGTCTGCAGAGATCAGTTGGAAAGTCACGTTCGCGTCTCTTGGACGTTGGCTGGTAACTTGAATACCATATTTCGCAGCAGTAGTTGATGAGAGTTTGTACCATGCGCTACGCGACTGGGAGTAACCTTCTGTGAAATTCCAGTATTGTTCTATTGACCAACCTCGCTGAGTGACGAAGACAGCCAGAACTTCGGTGTCTATGTAGAGTTCCCCCGGGTGTCGGGTTCCGGCTGCCAGATCGACAGATACTGTACCAGAATCGCCAGCCAATTCGATCGCGCTGTTCGCGTAGTTGTTTGAAAGAGCCGTGGAAGGAGAAGGCAAGTCTTGACCGTCGACTAGAATATCAACCGATTCTACATCGGACATTGCGTTCGCGCTTGCTACCGATACATAGAGCTGGTGACTGCCAGTCTTCATCGCCGGTGGAAATACCAAAGTTACGTTTTGAACCTCACCGGATACGACTTCTCCCAAAAACAGGGGATCGCCAATATAAACCCCAGTTAGGTCTTGAAACGTGCCATCTTCTCGTGTGATTTGACTTCCAGGCTGCCATAACGATTCGTCGTCGTCGTCCCAGTAGTCACAATCATCAGGTTCCTGGTTGCGACATGTAATGTATAGCGAAGCTCCTCCCGCGACAAATTCATCTGTGGAAACAGTGAGTTCAAGCTGAGGTCTTCTGGTATTCGCTGTATTTAGGGTATCCGATTCGAGCTCAATATCCAGTTGAGGGGTAGAATTTGCGATTAACATCCACGACACAGCAATGCGCGGTGCGAACTGGAAGACGTTGTGCGGTATTACGGTGATTCGCTTGGTCCCAGCCTCTGGGTTGTCAATTATGAGGTACTCCAAGTTATCAATACGAGAGCTCGAAACATATTCGCCACACTCAGTAACATTGCAGTCTTCATCAGGGCCTAAATACAGATCAAGATCTGCCATCACTGCGGAGCCAACGTTGTCGTTTGGTGGTTCATCCCAAGTCAAGACAATATCTAGACGATCAGTGTCTTCAGGTACTTCAATTTCGATGTATGCGTATTCGTCGTTTTCGATTTCACTCACCGCACTGTGACTTGACCATTCGTCGTTTGGACCTTGTGTGATTGCTGTTCTCGCTGAAACAGAGCCCATGCCATATTGGTTATTGACGTATCCAGTGCCGTGGGTATTGGTTCTTGGAGCGAAAGCTTCCAAGTCAAAGTATGCATCTGGTTTAATCGCGGTCGCCATAAGTTGTGCCCGCACCAACGCGGGATTAGTTTTAAACCCTTCGTCCGTTCCCATGAGAAGAGTTGCAATACCAGCAACCGCAGGCGATGACATACTCGTCCCACTGGCGTTTATGTAACCAGACTCTGCACCATTGCCGTCAGCCGCTAGCACCGAGTTTCCTGTCATACCCACCTTTGGGATCATTCGCCGGTCGACCGTCGGACCAAAGCTACTGAAAAAGTTAGCGAACAGGGTATCGGTCAACCATGCTACTGGAAGAGAGTTTTTCGCGGAAGCGTAATGCGAGTAGCCGGAACCACGCGAGTTGCCCTGGGCAACGACATACACCTGGTCGTGATTCCAAACTGCCCAATCCAACTTTTTCGCACCAGTTAGATATCCACTGTCTGCAGAGGTAAGACCGAAGCTCATATTGATTACATTGGGTTTCATTGCAGCTGATTCCGTCCCGTTCCACTCGCACGAAGATTCTTCGGTGAAGTAATCGATGGACTTGAGTGCAGGAACAACACCGGTCCCACCAGAAGTCTTGGCAAAAGCCTTGGCAAATCGAATGTGTTTTACACTAGGTGCAAATCCAGCTCGACTTCGATTGTCGACTCCAGCACCGGCAAAAATGCTTGTTACGTGAGTACCGTGTCCTTCGAGATCGACCCAAAGATCGTCGGTGTCTAGTTGCCCGTTGTCCATAGTGTTAAAGCTTTTACCACAAATACTATCGCGGGTGGCAGAAATATCCGGGTGTGCTAGATTTAATCCAGTATCTATTACTCCAATAGTGATGTTTTGTCCTGCAATTCCAGTAAAACTACCATTGATGGCTTGGTGGGTTCGAAGTCCGTCTGCACCAGACACAGGCACCGCAGAGTCAAGCATTAGTTCTAGTGTTCCAACAGGTTCTACTGCTTGCACAAAGTCCCACTCCGCGAGGTCAATTAACTTTCCATTTGAAACAGAAGCTACTAGAACTCGAATCGTTGGATCCCAGTGTTCGATAACTGCACCGAGTTTCTCAATTTCGCTTCGCCAATGTGAGAGATTTGAAGTGGTCATGAGCGTAATAAACACATCTTTGATTTCAGAGCCAACACTGGCGTAAATTTCGTCTCGGAAGTTGGGTCCGATCTTTTCGCTAATCGGTTTATTTCCGAGCGCGAGAACTGCCTCATGTGCTAGCAACTTTTTCAAACTAGCGGTATCGCGAGGTAGTCTTATACGCCGATATTCACCACTACCAGCGTATATTTCGACTTTCAGCGACTGGAAGCTATCGCGTTCGACCGTGTGTAAAAGGTTCGGATTGAGTTGAATCCACGCATAAAAATAGTCTCGGTCTGAACTCTCCTCTGAGTCGGGAAACGAGATTGTAGAAGCGTCCTTGGTGAACCATGAGAGGCTGGGATGAGTGCTAAGGTCCACCGAAGGTGGCTTCGCAAGTTTGCCTTTTTTCATTTCACCGCGAAAGTCAGTAAGTTCAAATGTCTTTACTCCTACATTGACCGATTCCGTACTGTGTCTGGATGAACGATTTGGACTTTCAGCTGGTACTACATCGGGAGCTTCTTCTGAGAAGTGCTGAGACTTGCCTATTTGATTTATGCTTCCGGTTTGGGAGTCGGATATGCCTGGAATCAAAGTGCGTTCAAATTCAGTATCTGATATCTCCTGAGGTTGTTCAGGCTTGAATATCACCTGATGTAAAAACACACTGAGGCAAACCAAACCCAAAAGGGCAAAGCAAGAAATGGCGACACGAATACGTTGCATCAAAAATCTCCTCCTTAGACTAGGAACTGAAAGTATTGGATCGTTTCTCCAAACCTATTATGGCACGAACTACGTAAGAAAGTTCTACAAAGGGTCACTATTTTGTTGATATCTCAAGAATGTAAACCTCTGTACAGAACAAATAGATTTCGACACACATCAAATATAGGTTACGTTAATTGACTGCTGGAGTTTGACGAACTAGCGACTATCATCGGTCTTCATCAGGATCCGTTGAAGGGACAAGCGCTTCTTTTCGAAATTCCCATTCACGGACTATTTCGAGTAAGTCCATAGATTCCCGCATCGATGGCGGGAAAACTGAAAATGGCGAAGCTAAATTCACGATGTCTTTCGCGGCTTCGTCGAGCACTTCATGCCCAGAAGAACGGACTACTCTAGTCTCTTTAACCGAACCATCGGGTTTGATCGAAACGTAGAGTCGCAATTTTCCGTAGAGTTTTTTCTCGACGGCTTCCTGAGGATAGTTTAATTGTCCTATCTCCTGAACTTTCTTCAACCATGCTTTAAGGTAGAACTCTTCCTCGGTATTTGTGGCATCATCGTCTTCAATGTTTCGCACGGTTTGTTCACTCGACTGTTCTCGCGCGATCGCTGTTGCAGCTTTGAGCAATTCATGCATCGATATTTGAGGGTGCTCGTTCGAAGTTAGGTTTGGTTCGAGAACATTGACGATCTCGGTTGGAGCTTCTGCAACTTCGACGTTCGTCACCGAGGTTTCGGTTGATTCATCAGCATCGAGGTTCGTGTCTCTGTCGAATTGCACAATGCTATTGTCTTGGTGAGTATGAGTCTGTTCTGACACAGGCTCTGGAGTCAAGTTGGCAACATTAGGTTCAAGCACTTCGGTATTGTCGTCGAGTTCTTGCTCGGGTGTGCCTGTTGGCACACTTGACGAGGTAGTTTGAGGAACGAGTTGGACATTTAATACACGTGGTTCTCGATCACTCGCTTCGAACCGAAAGTCGATCGCAAATATGACTAGCGTGTGGAAGATTACAGACCCGACGAAAGCGATCAACAATAGTCTCGTGTCGTTGCGAACGAACTTCATGACGTATGACTCACTGTTTCCAATTCTGGAATCTGATTTGTTTATTCATCGTGGTAGTTTTACGATCACATGTGGCGTTCTGCAGCATCCATAAGTTGAGAACCGATATCAAGGTCATAAGCTTTATCAAGCTCTCTAATGCATGTTGGACAGGTAATATTGATCTCAGTCAGGTAAGGACCGATCACGTCAATTCCAACGAAAAGAAGCCCTTGCTTTTGAAACTCCGATGCCAACGCATTAGCCATCTCCAAGTCTTCTTGAGACAATGGTTGCGGTATGCCAGTTCCACCTGTTGCTAAATTTGCGCGAGTCTCGCCTTCGGGTGGTACGCGTGCGAGAGTATATGGGATAGTTTCGTCATCGACGATCAGAATGCGTTTATCGCCAGCTTTGATCTCAGGCAAGAATTTTTGTCCCATTATTGGGGAGGTGCCATTTGCCGTCAATGTCTCCAGTACGGCATTGAGGTTGGGGTCATCTTCACGTACTCTAAAGATTCCCTTGCCGCCCATTCCGTCTAATTGTTTAAATACAACGTCCCTGTGCTCAAAGTAAAACTGCTTTAACGTATCTAGGTCTTGAGCTACTACCATCGGTGGTGTGAATTCAGGAAAGTGCGTCGCGTAGAACTTTTCGTTAAAGTCCCTTAGACTCGACGGTTTATTCACAACCAGCACACCTTCGGCTTCAGCGCGATCAAGCATATAGGTTGTGTAAATGTAATCCATGTCGAAAGGAGGGTCTTTGCGCATGAACACGGCTTGAAAGGATGCAAGCGTACGTTTTTGTTTAGTGCCCTTTAGACGATACCAAGGTTCCTCCCCAAGAACTGAAGGATCGAGGCGGTCAAGAAATTTATGATGCATGTCCAGCTGGGTAACGAGAGCAAACACTTCATTGTTCTCCCAATAAAGTTCGCGTTGTTCCATAACCCAGACTTTCCAATTCCGAAGTATCGCAGCACGAAACATCGCGATCGTCGAATCTTTGGCGACGTTGAGGGAAGGGATCGGATCAGCTATGAACGCGATTTCGGTCATGACTTGATTGTAGACGCGTAGTTGGAAATTAGCTGTGTCCTCAGAGAAACTGAGTCTGCAACCCATGTATGGAAACTATTAAGATAAAATCGAGTCTATTGAAAAGTGTTCTTGTTTGTGAACGATATAGGTTTACGAGCACTCTCCGACAGGGAGGAACTCTCGGGAGCGTAACGACGCCAAATTCTTATTTACTGAAAGGAAATTGAAATGAAAAAATTTTCGGCCGTCAATAGTGTTGTAGCAATTCTCGCCCTTTTAGTTTCCGGTCAGCTTTTCGCTGAGGAACAAATAGAGCTTGACACCAAAGCTGTGAAAGTTGAGACTACCAAAGAGTTGAACTCGCTTTCCAGCCCCAAGGAGAAAGGGCGCGACTATTTAGCGTTTGTTTCTGCTGGCTTTTCAGGCTTTCAAGAAAATATCGATGCGTCCGTTGGTGGAGGTTCAAACTTCCGGCTTGCCGGGGGTACTCAGTACAACGAATGGTTTGGACTTGAGTGTTACGTGGAACGAACGCCAGCCATCGCACCGAACGCAGTACTTGATGATTTAAAACAACACATCGACCAACGAATATTGCGTTACTCGATTTCGTCTGAAGGTAATGTATATGTTGGTATCTTGGGTAAGTTTTCGTACGACATAAAGCCTGCGAGTTCTCTATTTGCGAAAGTCGGTGTTGCCAAATATTTCGCGCACCAGGTTACCGCTGAACTAACGTTGGACGATCCAGCAGACAACGTTCTATTCCGTTATTGGAGACTCGAAGGAGAGGCCGAGGGTTATTCTCCGGTAGTATCAATCGGTTATGAAGCGCCCATCCCGTATCCAGACAGCAAGAAGACTTCCGCAGAATTGAGCGTGACCCAAATGTTTGACGATAAAGTTAAACATCTATCGTTGAACGTTGTGATAAAGTTCACTTTTTAAAGCCTATCTGAGACTATAGTAGTTCAGGTCGAGCGATTGCTCAACTAGTCAGCACACCGACAGTTCAAAGTGTTAAACTAGCTTCGAGTCTTCAAAACTTGGGAGTTTAGGCTGATGGTATCGCAAACGGGCGGCGGACGACGATGCCATGTCAATGCTGGACTTAGAAGTTATAAAGTACTTTCTCAATCTAGCATTTTCTCTTAGTCGTCGATGAAGAGCGTTCGAGACGACGTCGTTGTGCTCGGTGCAGGGCATAACGGATTGGTTTGCGCTTGCTATCTCGCGATGGCAGGGTTGCAAGTTCGCATTCTAGAGCGTCGGAATACCGTAGGCGGAGCGTGCGTCACAGAGGAGTTTTGTCCCGGTTTTCGCAACTCCACAGCGAGCTATACAGTCGGCTTGCTTGATAGTCAAATCATTCGGGAACTCAAGCTGTTCGAACACGGTTTGCGAATCGTGCCGAGACCGCTAGCAAACTTTTTCCTTTGTCAGATGAAGCGTCTCTGTCGATCTTCAACGACCCAAAAGACACCCAAGAAGAATTTGCACGATTTTCGGAGAACGACGCTGTAGCACTTCCTAAGTTTCAAGCAATGGTTCGAGAAATTGGCGATGTAGTGATTCCTCAAATGCATCGTACACCGCCGTACAAAGGCATGGGTGTTCAGGGATGGGTCCAAACGCTCGAAACTACACGTGAAGTTATGAAACTCTCCACGCAACGACGTCGAGAATTGTCCAAACACTTTCTTTCCTCCATCGCAGATCTTGTTGGAAGTTGGTTTGAGAATCCTCACATTCAAGCCGCCGTTGCATTTGACGCCGTAGTCGGAAACTTTGCGTCATTGCACTCCCCAGGTACAGCCTACGGACTACTCCATCACGCTATTGGTGAGGTCGCTAGTCAACGAGGGGTATGGGGACACCCGATCGGTGGAATGGGAGCAATAACTCAAGCGATGCTGAAACAAGCGGAAGATCTTGGCGTGTCGGTCGAAACTAATGCCGATGTAGTTGAGGTCTGCATTGAAAACGGCAAAGCCACTGGTGCTGTGATAGCCGACGGTTCTTTGAGAAGTGCGAAAGCAATAGTTGCAAACTTAGCTCCCCAACAACTGTACTTGGATCTTGTCGACCGATCGATACTAGATGGAGACTTCGTGAAGAGTATTGAGAACCTAAAGAGCGAGTCAGCAGTATTACGAATCAACGTAGCATTGTCGGAGTTACCGCAGTTTGTGTGTAAACCTAGCGACGCGATTCAAGACCACCACCAATCTGGGATCGTAATCGGTCCAACTCTGGACTACATGGAATCTGCCTATTTAGACGCGCGAACTAAAGATTGGTCTAGGGAACCGGTGATCGAGATGTTGATCCCTTCAACAGTTGATGACTCTCTCGCTCCACTTGGTCAGCACGTAGCTACTCTATTCTGCCAATACTTCCCTTACCAACGGGATTGGGATATAGATCGGGACGACGCGGCTGATACGGTCTTCAAAACAATAGATCAATATGCTCCTAACTTCTCTGATGCAGTTGTGGACCGACAAATACTCACGCCATTAGATCTTGAGCGCAAGTTTGGTCTACCTCGTGGTGACATCTTTCACTTATCTCACAGTCCCAGTCAATTGTGGGTTAATCGACCAGTGTTCGGTCATGCTGCCTATCGCGGACCCGTCTCGCGCCTATACCATTGCGGTGCTGGTTCACATCCGGGCGGAGGTGTGAGTGGAATACCTGGCAAGAACGCAGCGAAACAAATACTCCGAGATTTGTAGGCTGAGCCCCTACTTGAAATGTTCATGGAGCTAAAGTTGCATTCCATACGAACAGTCTCATGACTCAGGTATTCTCTAAGTCGAGAGACCAAACGCATGTTGTGCAATGACTACGTTCGGGGTAACATTGTTAGTTATAGAATCTAAACACGTAGAGTGAAAACGTAAAGAGTGCATGTTGGGGCTTGCATTAAAGTAGCATTTCCAAGCCTTAGCAACTATGTAATTAGATGAAATGTTGGGTTTAACACGTAGAGCATAAATGCAATGTCAAGATTGACTGACGCACAAGTTCGCGGGAAGGGTACCGCGGTCGTGGTCCAAAACGTGGAAGATCTTATGATATATCATGGCAAACTCAAGCCGTTGTTTTCCGCACCGTGTGATAACTGGTTTGAAGACATCGCCCCCCCCCCCCCGGAAAAAGTCCCAAATGGATATATCGCTATTCGCCAACTCAACACTGGGTGTTTAGCGTTTTTACCTAAAGACAAACTTGCAGCATGGGACTATTCGAAAGATAAAAGTGAAGCGTTGGACGATTCGAACTATGAGAGTGAAACATTTGACGATTTCGACTTCGAAAGAGAAACGTTGGACGATTCGAACTATGAGTATGAGAGTGAAACGTTGGACGATTCGAACTTCGAGAGTGAAACGTTGGATCGCAAACACAATAGGCGTAAAAAGTTGGGTCGCTCAATGAATGACATTGAAGATTGGAGTACTATTGGAATAATCGCGGCAATCGTTTCGTTCTTCTTTCCAAACTGGTAATCTGCAGGCACCGCATGCGGGTCGTGAATTAGTCAGTCAGCGGAACTCTTACACAGGCAGCTTGTCTCTGAACTCAGTTGTGACCTGACAATCTTTACACTCAACTAATTCACACTACATTATTTGTGATTGGGCGGAGAAGATCTCACACAACCACAAACCGTTGAGGGCTGACTAGTTTTTGTACGGGAAGTTCCGTGCTATATCCCCTATCTCCCTCTTGAGTCTTTTTGAGACCCCCTCATAGTTATGGCGTAACACTCCTCTCGCGGTAAGGTCGTAGTTCCAAATCAATGTTTCGGTTTCACTTTCATGTATGGACACGGTGATGTCGGTTCGATCCGGAGGTCCAAATCCCAATCCGATCCGCGACCTAATTTGCGACCATGTACTTCTTAAGAGGGTCACCGCCATACTTCCTGAGATAATTGCATCCACTTTGAGTATTTCGCAGATCTTCGATTTTGAGACAACCGCCAAATTTTTTGGAATCATGCCTGTATCCGATGCCCGCTGCAACAACGTAATCGTTTCGTCTATATCTTGAATCTCGACAGTGTATCGTCCGGCCTGTTGCGCGAGCGACAATTGAGTGAACAACGATCTTCGAAAAGACTCCTCCTTCCGCTGAGCTATCTCTTTCCAAGATTTAACGGATATAGATATGAATGCATTCTCATACGCTTTGTTGTCAATGGAGATATCGAACGGAATAATCGCTATTGTCTGATGGTGGCTTTGATAGTTTTCAAAATTAGGCGTGCTAGTAGTATGCACAGAAGCACAGCTAGCTACTAAACAGCCAAAGATCAATAAAGCGATCAATAGTAGAAAGTGTTTCGTTGTCAGTCGTTTCATTTTTTGCTTTATATTAGATTTTGTCGTGATTCGATACACAGTTTCGTCTTGACAATCTCACTTAGTCTTTGATTACCCTGACTCCACACAAGAAACAGCAGGTCGATTCCTTTGAATATAGTTGTAGTTCTATGCGATCAACTCAATTGTATATTCATCTGGATTAGGACAAATGTTCAAAACGCGCTTCGTGACCTCAAGTTTGACGCTCTTGTGTTCAAGAAGTTCTGGTTCTTTCACTCATCTAGTATTCCTTCGCGCAAGACCAATCGGAGTGTATCCAGAGAGGTTAGACTCAGATTCAACGTGAGGGTTTATGCATCGAACCGTTAGCGTTCCTTGAAGAGCTCTACATAGTAGTAGAACAAGTAACGTCGATTACGATTTCGTTGGGTGTATTCCCTCACCAAGCCACACTCGACCATGCGTATAACCAGTGCATTTGCGGACGCGAACGTGGTTCCCGTAAGCTCTCGAACTTCGTTCACGCTTACGAATGGAAACTCATACAGTCGGTCGAGTAGTCGATGTCCATTAGCTGCTAAACGGCCGAGATTATCGTTTATCATGCGACGGTTTTCTTCTCGCGTCTCTACGATGCGTCGAACGGTGATAGAGGCATATTTACCTACCTGCGATACCGCTTTTAGAAAGAACAACAGCCAATCCTCCCAATTGCCATTGTCTCGCACCGACTGCAAACTATCGTGATACTCTCGGTTGTAGCGATTGAAGAACCAAGAGAGATTAAGAACCGGTTTTTCGACTAAATTGCTCTTAGTTAGCAAAAGCGCTAACAACAGTCTGCTCACTCGACCGTTGCCGTACAGAAATGGGTGAATGTTCTCAAACTGTGCATGAATTAATCCAATCTTTACCAGGGGTGGTAGTCCGATATCGGTTGCGAAGAACTGATCTAGAGCTTGCATTTGCGGATTGACTAATTCTGGTGGGGGCGGTACGAATGTAGCATCATGAACAGTACAGCCTGCAGGACCAATCCAACTCTGTTTCGTTCTGAACTCGCCCAGAATGAGACTCGATTCATTTTTGTGTTGAAGCAACTGTTTGTGAAGCTCACGTGCGCTCGAAGTCAATGACTGGGAAGCATCGAATAGCTCAAGACCACGCTCCACAACCGAGATATAGTTCTGTATCTCCTCCATGTCGTTACTGCGCTGATTCGTGGAAATACGGGCTTCCGCTGCGATCAGATCCAGAAGTCTAATCTCCGCACCGTCTATCGTGCTCGAAAGTACAGCTTCATGTCGAATGTACATAGAGACGAACTTGTCGGCGTCAGTTAGTGTAAGAATGGATCCATTCAGTCGTTCTAGAGAATGTTCTGCTTGAGAAAGAGCATTTATTAGAACGCTCGTAAGTCGAATTCGTGGGTTTGGCGGCAAGGGTTCAGGAATGAAAGCGCGGATCCCTTGGCTTCGTTTCTCGTAACGGCCGGCGCGGGTCGAGTCGTAGCTAGTCAAATTCAGTGATTCTCACCTAAGTGAAACCATTTCGATCTATATTATTGTTAGACTATTATATCCGTGAAGCATTTCATTATATTATATTAGAATATAATACTTATATTATGCTAACAATAATATAACTCAATACATAGGTAATAAACAGGTTCTCGAACAGACTTCGCAAAGGATACGACAGTCCTTGGGAAGGGAAATTCAGTGGAGAGAATAGAGTTGCCTAGGGGAGACTCTCGGTACTTACACTATTCGAATGCAAGTTATTGGGAATTCTGATTACGGTACGCAGAGAACGAATTCGCCCGCACCAGCTGAGACACGCTAAGTGACTCAGTACGTCTACGCGATGTTCCCTGGTCCTGTCGACTTTTGTGCATTTTTACGCATACGCCATCTCCGAATTGCCACGAAACCTGTAGGGATTAATACGTACAACACAATTGCCCAACCTATCATACTTAAAACACCAAGATCCGAATCTATTTTGAAGCCAAGGACGTGTACCGTCAGCAGTGTAGGAAGAAATAGACCGACGCTCATGACTAGACCGACGACCCAACCGATAAATCTCCAACCTACGACGTACACACCTAACCCGGTCAGAACAATCGTGATAGGCACGGCAATCCAAGTCCATATTGACACTCGCAATTTCCGAGAGTTTTCTTGTGTTGATTGGACCGTCATTCAGTACAACTCCGTGGGCGGCTCTTCTAGATAGTATCCATCGACCTTTTCAATTTAGTTCGCGAACTCTGTTGCCAAGAAAAATGTAATTCGTAAATTTTCGGAACTAAGCACGGATTTAGTTGAATTTTGTGAGCACATTTTGCTTCGACGTTGGTCTAGATTGAACTGGATCGTCTATTACATTCTCCGGAAGCCAGGATACTCGACGTCCTATATTCTGATTTACTATCTGAAATTACCCTGAAAAAACAACTAGAATAAAGTCGTGCCCATAATTCGATTAACCCCTGAATTCCATTCAATTAATGAATACTGGCAATTTTGAAATGAATCTGATGAATAAGCATATTTGGAAGCATTTGTGGAGTATCTACACCCTTTCGTCTAGGCACGTATTTGAGTTAGTTAAACCGCCTGATACGCCAATATTGATTCCGGTCCTCTTTGTCTGTATAGCTTCCACGCTGATACTTTGGGTGCTAATGCCGATTCTTTATTCGATCATCGGTGTCAATTCAATGGATGATTCCATCATTCCAGCTGAGCTAGTTGAGTTTAGTCTTACATCTATATTAGCGCTCGTAATTTGGGTTCCTGCCACAGTTTTAGCACTCTTTGTGACGTTGGTTTTGCTAGGGACATACTTCTTCATAATCGGACGACGCTTTCGTATAGACATACCTTGGAAACATTGGCTTGGATTCGCTGCATGGATAAACATTCCAATGGTATTGACGCTGTTTGGGACTTCTTTGTTGAGCGTCTGGGGTCATACTCTAAATCCTTCACCCATCTTCTTCGTTGCTCTTATCGTCATATTCATCACATTGCCTCTTGTGTGGGCGGTCGTTCTTTGTGTACAGGGTTTGAGAATTTGGACCGAAAAAGGGATGTCCTTTTGTGTGATAGTCACTGTAATACCTTATTTCATTTACGCAGTATTGACGGCAGTAGACATCATTTATTTGGCGGTACAAGCTTGGTAGACTAGGAAAACAAAGGGAGTTACGTAGATAACGTGACAAAATCGGTTTAGAATTTTGGGCACTATTCTCCATTAAGCCCGTCTAGTCCTTAATCTCTACCATCTTACTTCGACCCTTTCGATCTACGTCCATCCTAAACTTACGATCCTTGTCTTTCTTAGGTGCTGTGTCGGGTCGCTTATAGCCCTCAGGCAATGCTCCAAGATTGAGCATTGCCTTGACTGCTTTATCGAGTTCGGCTTGTTGTTTGTCGGTCATTTCATTTTCACCTTAACGTCGTTGAATAATTGGTTTACATACTCTCCGTTTCTGCAAAGCTCAAGCAACTCAAAATTATTTTTCGTAAATTGTATCTTCTTGACTGCTATAGATTGTTGAAAAACATTCTCTATCCACAAGGTAGGTACAAAATAAAAATCAATGGTGTCGCCTCCGTTATTTCGATCAGAGACCACACCAACAAGACAGTCGCAGATTTCTGGTGTATACCAATACTTCATTGCGTCCGAATGAATAGCCCCACGACCACCGCGAACACCCCCTATGAGAGATATGCTTCCACTGTCAGCAGTTTTAACTTGTAACCGCAAAAATTCAGTGCTCGACACCTCGATAACAATATCATACTTTGAGTTTTTTAAATCAACTAAAGACGCGTTATAACCTCTTTCTAACAAAGTGGCCACTGCCCGGTGCTCATTCGAATCACCTTTTACCGAAATGTCTTTACCTTTTGGTTCTAACAGTCGAAATGGATCGGATTGGGCACTCACAATTATTTCCTAAGAATCAATACATGGTCATCTTTCATTTGTGCTTCTCTTGGTATCTTCATAAAGTGATTGATTATTCCGGAGATGAATTTGTACTCTAGTTCAAAACCAATTTTTTGGGCGTACCACGTGAGATATTTCCAAGTTTCGAATAGCTGACCTCTAACACGGTTGTTGCCAATAATGATCACGTACCGAGAACCATGTTTGAGCACCCTATAGGTTTCGTCTAAATTCGCGAACATGTCTAACAAGTATCTTGAAGCTATGCCTGCTCTCCGGTTGTCAGAATCGAATATTTCCTGTATCACACAATCCGCATCAGGACAACCAGTACCTACGAATGATCTGTAATACGCTGCTTTGACTGTTTCAGTGCCTACATGCTTTTCCTTCAATTTAGTTAATGAACCATTTGCAAATCCCAACCAATACATTTCTAGTTGATGAGTTCGTGGGTAATCAATCGCATTGAGATATGGCGGCGAAGTCACTGCTAAATCAACCGAATTGTTAGGTACGCCTTGTAATTCTCTAGCGTCAGCATTGTCAAGGATCGACACGGAACCTAATTTATGTATTGAGTTTAATTGCTGAACAGCACGAACGTTGTAGTTCAACTGCTTAATAAACTTCTGTAATGCTTGTCCCGCCATTACATGCTTACGGTTATTGTGTCTTATACATGTCCGAAGGCAATTATGGTTTGCTTCAGAAACCTCTTTAACTATCGCCGACATGCTGAGCAAAAATAAATTTCGTACTGCAGTTGAACAACCAAGGCTCTCTATTGACTGTTTGATGTATGCTAATTCATGCAGAATATGACTTTTAAACCAGTTTTGTTGGTAGGGAAAATCAGGAACTGGGTACTCTTTGTTCCGAGAATATCCTTGCTCAATTTTTGACACTAAACGCGCGTGCGGATGCATTAATTCACGGTCGGTAATAGGTGTGGTTTTAATTGATGCAATAAACCGAGAAAAGGCATCTATATCTACACCAATACTCTGTCTATTCAACAAAGATGCTTCTAAGTTGGTCGTTCCACTGCCCATAAATGGATCTAAGACACAATCGCCTATCTTCGTATATTTGCGGATAAACCAATTCGGGAAGTCAGGAATAAACTTGGCGGGGTACTTGTGAATGGCGTGGGTTAAATCTCGCTGTCTACTGCTTACAAATAGGTATCGTTCACCGTTGTCTATTACAAAATCAGTAGGTATCGGACAATCGATGACTAACTGATTGACCGAATGGTGCTCAGACACTTGAGGTGAGATCTTTGTAAGTGATCTCCTTCCCGCCCATTGACCTAAACAGATCGTCCAGTCGATCTTGCGTATCTCTCTTAACGTTTCCCTCGTTAAGACGAAATACGAACTCGTCAACATAAGCCCGACAGTGCTTCATTGACCAGTTGTGATAAGTGCCGTAGTATCCTCGTTTTAGAACCGCCCACACGCTCTCAATTGAGTTGGTGTGTGCCATTCCATCGACATACTGCTTAGCTGAGTGATTGACGCGTTTCTGCTTGTAGAAAACTCCGTCTAGTCCATCATAGCCCTTGTGCTCGTCCGTGTATAGAGTAGAGCCATGTTCTACATGTGCGTAGATTGTTGGATGGATATTGGCTTGACTGGGCGTATCAATAACCGTTGCTTTGACCGCTCCGTCACGTTGTTTCATGCCTAGGACCGCTTGTTTACCGACTGTACCGCGTCCCTGCTTGAGTTTTTTGCTTTCGTGTTTGTTGGCTTCCTTGCCACCGATATAGGTTTCATCCACTTCGATCTCACCTCGCAGAACTTCCATGTTACTGCCACATGCTACTCTCAATCGGTGTAACATGTACCACGCTGTATTGTAATTGACTTTGAGTTCAGTCTTTAACTGTAGAGCACTAATTCCTTTGCGAGCGGTCATTAAGAGATAACAAGCATAAATCCACTTGCGAGGGTCATTGATCTTCTGACGATACAACGGAGTATCTGTAAAACAGTTGAAATACTCACGACAGAATTTGCACCAGAATTTGCCGTAAGGCTTCTCCTGTGGAGTAATCCCCTCATAGTTACCACAACGTACACAATGAACTGTATCGCCCCATCGCATACGACCGAGATAATCAATCGCGGACTCCTTCGTAGGATACATCTCCATCAAATCGAACAGCCCTAATTTCTTCGCTCTACGCTCTGTCATATCGAACTCCTAAACAGTCAAATTACTAAGTGTTAGTACAACAGATATGGGAGTTATTTGTCAAGGATCGTGTCGATTTATTTACAAATATTTTACGATTTTGTCACGTTATCTACGTAACTCCCAAAACAAACGAGGCTGTGCACCAACTGAATCAATTGCTTCATTGATCGTTGATCTATAGCCGTAAGTCAGTAATCGCACGTATGGCTGCTCCCAAAGTGGGATCGACCTATTCATCAGTTGTCTCTGACTGGAGTTCGATACTTGCTCGGAAGTCAAGTACCCTAATTCGGCAGCAAAACAGTATTAAATCTCCAACCTACGACGTACACACCGAACCCTGTCAGAACAATCGTGATAGGCACGGTAATCCAAGTCCATATTGACACTCGCAATTTCCGAGAGTTTTCTTGTGTTGATTGGACCCTCATGCTGTTCTACTCCGTTGATGTCTTTTCTTGATAGTATCGATTGCCGTGTCCAGACAATTCGGCAACTCTTTAGTACAAGTTATCTTCGCGATTCAAACTGCATCATTGTTTTCATTTTCAATTTTCGATCTGTAGTCGCGGGAAACATTACCAGAAATTTAGAGAACCGTACTCAACTCCGTAATGTTGTAATGAGCCTCGACTTGAATTCCTTATGATCCGTCGAACAAATCAACCGGCTTATGTGGAATTGGAAACACGCCCACGATTGTGAATGGATTAGTCCCAATATCTTGAAATGCAAGGGTTGTTCCGAGAAAAAAGTGTAAGTCCTTCCTATTGAAAGAATCCCAGTACTTTTCGCGCATCTTCTGTAAGGCAATATTGCGGTCGCCCTGAGCACTCTGAAGACAGTTCAAGTACAACATTCCAATTTCCCAGTCCAGAATCTTTAGTTTGGATTGCTTACCGGTTCTATCATTGAAACGATAAAAGAAGTCATACGGAATTTTTTGAGGTAGCTCATGTTTATTTCGCCAGGAATTGTCGTCAAACAGATCGTTTCTTTGTAGAGCATGCTTAGCCGCGTTGAGTCTATCACGATTCCAATCTTCTTCGGTTGCATCGCATTCAAACTCTACGAGTTCTGAAGGTCTAAACACAGCTAGAGTGGTCTTATTCAACTTTGCGTAGCGGATCAAAGTCTCCAAGTCATCGTATACCGTTGCTCTCTCCAATATGAGTTCTCTCCGTTCTTTCCACTTTTGTGTAGTTCCCACGTGCCCGCACACTGTGATGTTGTGATAATCTTGAGGAGAAAAGGATTCTGGTCGTTTATCCTTAGGATTTTTGTAAACAACGCACTCAATCCAGTCATATTTTCGATATCGTTCAGGTTGAGAAAGAGTTCGAAAAGGTATAGGATATAAGCGTACCCACGAGCCGTCTTCTCGAAGTCCCGCGGTGCAGACTAGTTCAACGTACTTACTAGAAAGGACCGGATAACTCTTAACAGTAATTAGAAGTCGTTCGGTGTTCAGCTCCATACTTTTATAAGTGTCGTACTCGCATCGATTCTCCTACCGAATACCCCGTACTACATGTCGGTATTGACCCCACCACGACGTTAGGGCTCATTATGGTGTCTGCCAAGACCGATCGATGACACTCTCGAGCCTCTCGTTCAAAGCATGTTAATGCTAAGCGAATGCCTGATCGAACATCGGCACTTATTCGATCGACGGTTTGTTCAACCTTGGGGAGTGTAATGGTTCGATATCGTGTGAAGAGACTCGCGTAACTGATGCTATCTTGAAGATTTTTCCGATGCTCGCTCTCAATCCCAAGTTGTGGCAGGTGAGTATAAGTTATTCCAACGTTCGCGCACGCATTGCTGAGAGTTTTCTTCGAAAAACCATACCGTCTAGACACGGGTTTTTTCCGGACATCACATAAAGTGTTGACACAGTTTTGAAGTAATAAATTGATGTAATTCTCAAGTGTTCGTTGTTGATATCCAATGGTAAACAAAGAATGATGTTGGATTTTTGGAACGGTTGCTTGAATACGCAGCTTTGTGCTCGGATCGTTTTTGAGTACCCGTTCTATGATTTGCGACTTTATTGCGGTAAAGGGTTTGCATCTATAGGTCTCTGCGATGAGTCGGTCTCCGCGTATATTTTTGTACTGCTTCACAAAATATCGGACGTCATCAGTCCGCAATTGGTTAGCTAGCTCTCTTCCATAATTGGTTAATGCCCAATCGTCCATCGCTGGGTCGACGACTCCTTTAGCCTCTAACCGTGTTCGATCATGGTAGCTAGTAAACGAAAACGCACCAAACTTATAAGGAACAAATTCATAGGTAGATGTCACTGAGCCTTTCGCTTTACCACATTGCACGGTTGCGCAGAACAAAAACAACAATTTCTGGAAATCAGTGCGAGAAACCTGTGTTCCCAGTTCACCCAAAAGCACAATTAGTGTTTTCTCGCGATCAAACAAGAACAACTTCCTTTTTGGTTGCATAATGCTAGTTAGTACGTATTCTCTTACAAAACACTGTATTTTAACACACTATAAATTTGTTTGAAGCGCACACCGACGCAACCGACTTGTGAGCAAATTCTGGGTTGCAGGAACCTCTGTTAGTTCATCGTACGCTGGGCGCGTAAATAGTGAATTTCTTACACAGTTCAAGTACACTTCTCCCGATCGAAGCGATCTTATCCTCGTTGGCGACATCGTCGAGAATGTCACACATCCAATCTGCTAGAGTGGAACACTCCTGCACACCAAAACCCCGACGAGTTACCGCCGCTGAACCAATACGGAGACGGTTCGGCACTCTCGGCGAGCGCGGGTTCCTACGACCAGAGATTTTGTTCACGGATATGTGAGCGCGACTGAGAGCTCCATAAGCAATTTCACCAGGGACGTCGTTATCACCAAGATTTACCAAGAACATATGGATATCGGTGCCTCCTGAAATAACGGTGTAGCCACGATCCATGAACTTTCGAGCCATGGCGCGGGCATTTTCAACCACCACAGATTGATAGGCACGAAACTCAGGTGTGTCGGCTTCCTTCAAACACACTGCTTTCGCTGCGATGACATGCATTAAGGGTCCCCCCTGTGTCCCAGGAAAGAGGGCAGAATTGAGCTTCATCTCAACTTCCGTGTTTGCGCGTGCCAAGATTAACCCTCCTCGCGGGCCTGCTAGTGTTTTGTGAGTCGTGGTAGTAACGACATCTGCATAAGGTATGGGGTTGGGATAAACTCCGGCGGCGACTAAGCCGGCGACATGTGCCATGTCCACCATCAGGTATGCGCCGACGGAGTCAGCAATTGCGCGAAACTTGGCCCAGTCTAACGTACGACTATAAGCCGAAAACCCCGCAACCACGATTTTCGGTTTGTGTTCTTGAGCTTTCTCAAATGCGTCATCGTAGTCGACTAATCCATCATGCTGTTTTACACCGTAGTGAGCCGAGTTGTAGATTCGACCTGAAAAACTATCGGGAGAACCATGTGTTGGGTGCCCACCTTGAGTAGAACTCATACCCAGTATCAGGTCTTCGGGTTCGATTAACGCTAAGTAGACCGACGCATTAGCTTGACTACCCGAATGAGGTTGTACGTTCGCATAGTCGGCGCTAAAGAGTCGTTTTGCACGATTAATCGCTAATAGTTCTACCTGATCGACAAAGTCACACCCCCCGTAATATCTTTTGCCTGGATAGCCTTCGGCGTATTTGTTCGTCATTCCGCAACCTTGTGCTTCGAGTACTGCGGGAGAAACGTAATTTTCAGAAGCGGAGAGCTCGATGTGATTTTCTTGACGACGATCTTCTGCAGTAATCGCCTCCCAAACATCGGGATCCAAATCACGCAGTTTTTTTTGACAAAACATGGGTTGAATGTTGTTCGGCAGTTAGATAAACAGAGAAAAAATTTTATTAGTACGAGAATTTAGAAAAACTCAAACTCTTAGATTTACGTGTTATGGCACTGGTCTTGAGGGTTGTGAGCGTGATATATAATTGAATAGTCTAAAACTGCATCGATAAGGTGACTTATGGAAGATCAAAAATTACAACGCCTTCGCGAGAAATTGGGGATCTCAGCCCACGATCAGAAGGAAGCAACAGGTAAAGATCTCGGTCAAAACTTACAGAAGAAAGTTTCAAACTATGTCGAAGCTGGCGGTAATTTTGTCTCAGCTCCTCCCGGCACAGAATCAGTAGCAGCTGGAGGAAATTTTGTTTCTGCTCCGCCCGGATCTGAATCAGTAACTGCTGGGGGCAATTTCGTCTCAGCTCCTCCAGGTACTGAATCAATAGTAAAAAAGAGCTAGGAATTTCTAAAGGACTTACCACCTGAAATCGTAACTCTAGCCTCTTGAGGACGAACTGCTTCTTAAGAAAACATAGTAGTTTCGATCACCTATCGTTACGTCTTGGGTGCCCGAGATTGATTTTCGGCTAGAGCGCAGCTGCCTTCGATGGTCTACCGGACTAGTTCTAGACTGTCTGGGAGTAAACTCGGTATCGATCTTCAGATTCAACTTTGGTTCCTGTTTCTAGCGTTTAGACTGCACCTATTCTGAGATCAATGTACGACAACGCACACACCTCGAAGACATTAATTTCTTCTGATCGAGTAAAGGTCGATTTTCGCAACCTGCATACTCTTGCGATCACACTAAAGATTTCGGAACGTTGCAACCTCGATTGCGACTACTGCTATTTCTTCAATGCCGGAGACGATAGCTATGAATCTCATTCCGCGCTCATATCCCAAGACACGATCAACGTTCTAGTAGCGAGACTGAAAGAGTTCGCAGCTGAATACGAGCTGAGGAGAATAGTTATCCACTTACACGGCGGTGAACCTCTGCTGATGCCGAAAGATCGCTTCAATAGTATTTGCGAAGAAATCAGATCAAATCTGGACCCCGTTGTAGATTTAGCATTGACGGTGCAGACCAATGCCATGTTGATCGACCTCGAATGGATCGAGATATTTAAAAGGCACGGCATTCAGGTGGGTATCAGTCTTGACGGCGCTCAAAAACACAACGATGCTCACCGCCGCGACCACCAGGGTAGATCGTCGTATGAAGCAACCGCGCGAGGCATAAAGTTGTGTCAGGAAAGCCTCCAACAATCGCCGATGATCTTGTCTGTCGTGGATAAGAAATTTGACGCAAAAGAAATCTACACTCACTTCAGGGAAGAGCTCGGCGTAGATGATTTCGACTTTTTGCTTCCGGACATGAATCATGACAATTTTGACGGCAACGCAGAAGCCTATGGGGATTTTTTGATTGATATTTTCGATCAAATGGTGGACGATGACGACTCCGTAAACGTTCGGATTATCGATCACTTCCTAGCCCGAATTTATGGCTACGGCAACTTTCTATTCAGTAGCGAGAGATACACTCCAGAAAATCTTTTGGTAACTGTTTCGTCCGAAGGTGGTATGGGACCGGAGGACACTATTAGGTCCACGAAGTTTTGGAGTGGATACGAATATCGAGACGTGAAAGAAACAAGTATCGGCGAGGTTATCCAAGATCCGATATTTCAGGATTTTGTATACGGTAAAAATACGCCTGCAACCGCGTGTTCAGATTGTTGCTGGCACGATGTCTGTGGAAGTGGCCAACCAGAGCACCGATACGGAAGCGCGGGTGGATTTGATAATCCCTCAGTTTACTGCGCTGGATTAGACAAGTTTTATACCCACGTTGTGCGACACTTAGCCCTTCAGGGTGAATCCTTGTCTACTCTCAGTGCGGAGTTGGTCTAAGCAGTTTAACCTACTTCACTCGCTCGTTTTCGTCGATTCGTAGGTTTTAATAATTGTCGGTAGAGCAGAGCGTGTTCGCGCTCAACCTACACAAGTTTCAGTGAAAGTTTTCTACGGCCCTCGATTGGGGTCAGTACATGATCTGATCATGTACAGTGACACTCTCGTTTCCGTGCAAGAAAATTTTTCAGACACTGTCGATTATCGACCCAACGCGAAATTACCCGCCGACTTTCGACAGTTAGAAGAAGTTGAGGTCAAGAAGTACACCGGTACTCTTGAACAGCTATCACTTGAGGATGAGCTCAATTTTGTTGCGATCTTCCCCTGCAAGCCAGAATCGGATCAGACTTTGGACTTCTCGCCGTTTAAGAGCTTGTCTCAGATCAGCGTGCTGAATGCATCCGTCGATTACGCCAACAGTCCATCGATTACCGTTGATAAAACCACGGGGTTAAAGTTGGGATTGCACCTGGACACTTGGGATGATCACGACGTTCAATCCAGATGGAAGAGCCGAAACCGAATCGTCGTGAACCGTGGTCCAGGAGATCGGTACGTTTTTCTGGTGCTAGTCCCGATAGAGGAAATGGCCAAGTTCGTGGACTCGCCGAGCAATCTTCATCCTTGTGAAGTTGCCGACAGGTATATAGAACGCGCCGAAAGCCGCATTCCGTGTCTTCGAATATCGCAAAAACCCAACGTTGCTTATGTAGGTTGTACGGAACGTCTCGTTCACGATGCGTGCGTTCGTCCACACCATGAAAGAGCCGAAAGCCGACACTACCTAGGCCATTTTGTGAGAGTCTAGATCGTGTTGCTCTTTTCTACGAGCGCGTCGCGATTCGAACTAAATTTGGTCGTTGATCAACCGCCCGGTTTTCCAGTCCTCCAGTCCCACATCCGAATGTGAGTTTGTGCGAGTGTACCTGCCTTGCTGTAGGGACAATCTGCAATAAATGCTTTTACAGTCTCTATTGAGGAAGCTTCGACTACTAACAGGAATCCATCGACTATATTGACATCGTCGACGTGAGTAGGACCGGCGTTGTGGACGACAACATCAGGATGTTCGGGATGACTACTTAAAAAGTCTGCAAATGCTAACTGAACGTCACTACCAGATTTCACTCGACCCTGTTCGTGATGGGCGATAACTACAAAGTACATCGTTTGATCCAATTTTTTGTCTAAGAGAAGTCAGGAATTTTAAGCACGGATTCGCTAGCCCTCTTGAAAGTTCTCAGTGTATATTAGGGTGCTTTAAGTAAGAGAGTGAGTGTTTCTACTTTGCTTCCTCAGGCAGATTCTGTCGATAGTCTACGCGAACTGTGACGATATCCGTTTCGTAGTATTGTTGATGGCGAACGGACGAGGCAAGATGACGCAACAAACGCAACGAGATGTCCTGTTCGACCATAGCTGCAGCATTCGCCTCGCCCAACAGCGCTATCCGATCTTGAATGTTTTCTTCACCTTTTGACGATACGAATTCCAAGACAATCGCGCGATCTTCACTATATATTGTTAGTAAGAGACGTCTCCCCACTTCAGTACTGAGTGTTTCGTTGCGGTTCAGCGTTAACCAAATCTCTTCGCAGACGGCGTTGAGTCGATTAACCAACTGAAGGTCCCATTTTTTGCGGGATGCGAGGGTACCGATAAACATCCATATTTCCCGCAAGGCCGATTCATCAAATCCCACTTCTATACGGTGCCGACGCGATTTTGTTAGTTCTAGAAGTGTGGTCAACGCGACCGCGACGATACCGCCTGCGAGCATCCCGTTTTGCAAGAGCGCGCGCGCAAATTCCGGTGCGGCCTCTGGAAATATTGCTTGGATTTGAAATCCGACACCGAGCCAGAAGGATATCCCAACAATCAATCCTTTACGAAAATCAATTCCGTCCTGAATAATCACTCGCGCGCCAATAATGAAAATAGTCGCCATTGTCACTGTGATAAAAGACGCGACGACCGGACTTGGAATAGCAAGGATCACTACGAGCGCTTTGGGAACGAACGCGAGAAAGATTAACAGGATTCCTAGCACGACTCCGATGCGGCGAGAACTAATCCCAGTGATCTCCACCATGGCTGCGCCTGAAGGCCTGAAACCGAGCGGCATCGTACATGCTAAGCCCGATAGCAAGTTGCCTGCCGCGTCTCCAGCGACTGCTCCTTGTACAGCTCGAAAGTCCACCGCACGAGGTTCTTCCCAAGAGACTTGCTGAATTCCAACGGCGCCACTGATCGTCTGCATGGTGCAGATCAAGGCTACCAAGATGAACGCGGGAAGCAAGACCCAAAACTCAGATTTGAACTGTAGGTCTAAGACGACTAATTCTGGATTCGGCATCCCAATCCAAGACGCCGCAACGACACGGTCGGTGTCGTACAAACCGAACATTGCTCCCACTATCGAGCCCAAAACGATGCCAATAACCGGTCCCCAAAATCGCATCCGATTCTTTCCGATTAACGTGATTCCGACGATGAGACTCATGGTGACTAGTGCGCTGAGTGCCGCTCCAAATTGAGATCCATTCCCAATCATTACGTCAGGTTGATTGAACAGGACGGGCATGATCGTGATTGGAGTCAGCATTAGAATCGTGCCAGTCACGGTTGGCGTGAGTATGCGTCTTAGCACAGAGAGGTGTGTAGAAAACAAGATCTGAACCAGAGCGAAACAGATCGCCAACGTCGCGAGTAACGCTAGACCACCCGTGGCTAGAGCCGCAATGCTGACGGCGATAGCTGCTATTGATGGTCCCACTGCGAGTATGTACCCCGCACCAAACCTACCAATCCGCCGAGCCTGCAGGATCGCCGTGATACCGGATACTGCCACCGAAGCAAATACCGCCCACTGCAGGTGTTCCTCGGGTTGGCCGGCAGTTCGAAACACGACAGTAGGAATCATCACTATACCAGGGATTACCAGGCAAGCGATCTGGGCAGCGACACCCAAGCTCTGCGGAACCGGGGTTGCAGCATTTGGATGTCTGCGGTTGAGTGAGTGTTGGTCGGATTCGTTTAGACTCAACGTCTAGTCCCTGTATAGTGTGCTATGGTAGCCGACTACAGTTTCGTGTCCTCCGACTCGAGCCGATGAACAACTCTAACAGTAAAGGTGCAATCAGTCAGACTGTCAAATGACATTGTATATAGTAGTAAAACGTTCTAAATGACCTGATAAGTTGATTAAAGAGATGTCAGGACAGTTTATAGAGCTCGTAACTGGATCATTTGCGTGTCCCCTCACCCAATTCATTAAGGTTTAAATCAGTTTTGAACTTTGCACTGCGTTAAAGTCCCCGATTCACACAACTTATTTTGATCGCTCTTTGCAGACTTAGAATAAAGGTCTGCTAGTAGATTGAGAACGCTATATCATCTATCTCGGTGTAGGAGAGGATCAAGAGGAAGTGCAGTGACTCAGGCAATATTGGGTTCTGCGTGACACTCACAAACACCAAGTCATAGCGTTTGTCATCGCCATTTAATTAACGAACACACGCAAGTTTCAAATGCAAAACTCGAGAAAAGACGACTGGAAACGATTATTGAAGATAGTTTCCTTTTCGTCCCGAGAAGTTTTTGAAGAGATTCGACCACCTGCCACGCCGATGTTGGTACCTGCATTGTTCGTTTTGTGTTCGGCCTTCATGCTGTGGCTAACCTTTTACGTAATTACCACCACTGGTGTGCTCACGATCCCATTTATTGGTGAGTTTAGCTTGAACCTAGGGCTCAGTATTTCGTCTTTTCAAGATTTACTCGTTTTACTAGTTCCTCTCCCTTCTGCATTCCTTTTCGTTTACATTGGAGGTGCGGTAATTCTTGCTTCTTGGTACTTTGCGGTTGCTCGATATTATCGAGTCGATATTTTGTGGGAACAATGGTTTGCTTTTACGTGTTGGACACTTGTCCCAATGATCATTGTGCCCAGTGCTCGATTTTTCATAACAATCCTTGAGGCTTCCGATGACCCATATCCCGTCTTGAGTATCTTCGTCGTTGCTTTGTTTTATTTGTTGCCGGTCGCTTGGACTGTGTTTCTCACTCAACAGGGTTTACGCGTTTGGACTGCAAAGGGGAAAGGTATTACCTTCCTCATCAGCGTAATACCGTACTTGCTTTACGTACTCTTTTCAGTAGAGAAAATCGTGGAGTTGATGAAGGGAGCGTTTTCGTAGTTTCAGTCTGAGAAATCTTGAGACTACATTCAAGGAGTGTAAATTGCAAAGGACGACAGTACAAATTGCAACCAGAGGTCGACCTTGAACGCGGATCAGTCTCATTCCTCTAGTCGTGGAACCATTGTTGATGAGTGACTTGAAATGAACCCATCTCGAAAATTCGATTGGCTACGTATCGGCAAGATTTATACCTTTTCTGCAAGTGCAGTGTTTAAAGATATCAAACCTCCTGGCACTCCAATCCTCGTACCGCTTTTGTTCGTCTCGATAGTGTCAGCGGCGATTGTTTGGCTCGTAGTACCACCGATCATTTGGGCGAACGCAATGGAAATACAGATGCGTCCCGGCGAGTGGTTTCTGCATCCGTTAGCAGATTTGGAATTTTATGATTGGGTGGAATATCTAATACGCGTGCCTTTTGCAGTTTTTGAATATGTTCTCGATGTGGTCTTGCTTGGCACTTACTTTTTCGTAATCGCGCGTTGCTTTCGTATCGACGACATCCAATGGGAACATTGGTTTGGTTTTGCTTGTTGGACACTTGTACCCATCATCCTGGTCGACGGAGCTGGCACGTTCATTGAGGTGTACTCTGAATCGATGAATCCATCGCTTACCGTCGGTGCGTTAGTGGTCGGCTTGGGCTTTTTAATACCAATAGTCTGGACCACCACTCTCACGATACAAGGACTACGCATTTGGACGGCAAAGGGGTGGGCGTATTGTGTCGGCTTCGGCTCGTTGCCGTACTTCTTGCTCGTGTTGGTCTATACTCGTGAAATTGTTAGGTTGTTCATCCAGGCAACTTCTTAATTACTGATTCCTAAGCGTTCAAGTAATTTCTCCCACTTTGTGTTAGTTGCAAGTTCTCATGTAGTCAAACACTAGCTTTCCGAACTTATCCAAAGTACTTCCATACGAGTAAAAAAGAGCTCCGGCAGTACCGGAGCTCTGATCTTGTGCTTACTCTGAATTGCAGAAAATTTAGTGAGTTGCATGTACCTCAGCGGCAGATAACTCTGGATCTAACGCAAACGCACACAGGTGGAGAACTCGTTCCTCATGCACTAAAGCTCCGCCGGTTAGGTGGTCGTCCTTGAATCGGTAGTTCTCACCTATACACACACCGTCAAATCGCTTAGTCCAAGACGACTTGAGCCTGTTAGTGAACTCTTCAGTAGCCGATAAGCATTGCTCTTTCGTAAACTTGCTTGTTGGTTCAACCGCACCCTTGGGACGTGTCATGGCTAAATCAATAGCATCAAGTGCATAGCTTCGGACTAACTTTTGAATCATCCTCTTGTGGGTGGCTTCGCTAGCAAACAGTTCGAGTCCCGAAACTACGCCATCTATCAAGAACACAGATCCCACTTGGTTGGGTACGTGCTTGAAAGACTTGAGATAGTCTTCAGTTTTCGATGCTGCAGAAACATACATCGCGTCCGACGCGGAAGACGGCGAATGCGACTTCATTCGGTTAGACTTGAGGCTAATGTCCCGCCAAACACCAGATTGGTCACTGCGATACTCGTGGTTGGAATCGAGACTAGCAGATACTGCTTGATTCTCAAACGCGCGTCCGCGTGCATAGTGCATCCTGTTCGCAGCACGAAAACGTCGTTTTGAGCGATTCTGGTGTTGGTGTCGCCAACGTCCAGCCTCAACGCAGGAGACAGGAATTGTTTGTTTGGTTTTAGGCGTTACGAAAATCGACACGTTCAAAATACGGTTTTGCTTCGCACCAAGAAATTCTTCTCCTTCAAACAACAATGCGAACTTGTCGGACTGATTACGGAAAAGGATGTCATTAACGCTAGCACCCGCATCCAACTCTTCGACTTCGAAAAGAGAAGCGTCTAAGCCTTCGTCCAATGTAAAGTAGTCTGGGTGGGCGTCGTTGGTGTTTAGCAACGGAACGATAGCGAGATTATCGCAAATCGTCGGGTTGCCAATTTGAAATTCAGAGGGGAAAGGGGATATAGTAGTGTTCAATATATTATCCTATAAATATTAACAGTAAAAAGTGGATAGTAAAAATTGAATAAATTTAAGCTAGATTTCGGTGGCACCTCCTTCGCTGACTGGGAGCGATGAGTCGAAAAGATTGCGTGAGTTCGATACGTATACCATTATACCACATTCGAGTTTCGAAGTTTTTTCTCCAATACCTGTATTGAATACAACTCGTTAACACCGAGGTTAACAGCATTCACGCTCCCGAAATGAGTGTGTTTTAGAGTGTTCTCATGTCGGCGCGCAGATTTTGGTTGCTAAGTAGCTTGGAATGAAGATTTTTCGAATTCTCGACCAATCCTTCAACAGAGTTGGGGTCAGGGCATGATTCGGTCAGATTACGATTCCTGAAGCAACTTTAATTTTCCAAAAGTCTTGTCGTAGAAATAGCGCTTTCTGAACTCGTTACTGAGCTCGGTGCGTAAGCACACTCTTAAGTCAATCACAAATAGTTCAAGAGGCAGTCGCTGTAGAGACTCTTTTTAATCTCTGAATTCTTTCCTGCTGCAACAAAAATTTTTTAGAATTAGTCTGAGATGCGAAAATTTTCACTATCAGTAATCGGTGGTTTCTCTGCGCGGCTTTTACTCGTACTGACTTCCTTAACACTAGTGAGCGCGTGCGCCACGGTATATGTTTTACCACGAGTCGACATCATTGATCACAAAAAAAATTTTGTAGTGATGAGAACAGCGAAAACAGACTTTGGAGCTAATGAATTACGATTAACCGCTCTTTCTCGGGAGTTTTACCGACACTACAAGGACGAGTTTGACTTACTAGTTTTTATAGCGCACAATCCCTACAGAATCATGGATCAATGGGAGGTGGGCCGTAGAGGCACAATGAGCGTGGTCAGGAACGCTGAACTGGGAACGGGCTCAAGCACAGTTGATGTTGGGGGAGTTTTTGGTTCTGAACATAGACTGAGGGGAGTAATCTCTTTAATACATCCTGAACTAATATTCAGCGATTCTATGTTGTTGCATGAGATCATGCATTTGTGGTACAACGATCTCGAAGTCATTCCGACTGTGACGTTCTCACATTGGGGATTCAGTAGTGTAGGAGGACAACTTGGTGGATTCCGACTAGATGATCTAACTTCGTTAGGAGAAGGGAAATACTCGGCAGGTAACTTCGCTCCCCAGCGCGCAAAGACTTCGGTACCGTACAGTCCGCTGGAAATGTATCTAGCAGGGTGGATACCGCCTGAAGAAGTACTCGATATATGGGTCGCGGAGGATGGCTCGTGGTTGATGCGTGAACGCTCTGGAAGACGGCCTCAACATCAAAAAGACGCAGACGGCGATTGGATTTTTACCGCTAGTCAAATTTCAACATGGAGTATAGAGCAAATCATCGAGAAATTGGGTCCTCGGACACCGACTTTTGAATTGTCTCAGAAAGAGTTTCGCATCGCTTTCGTTCTTGTTACGGACGGTGAAGAGCCTATTGACGAAGTGTATCTTGACGCAACCCAATTGTTCATCGAAGAGTTTACTAAGAAGAGTTCGGTATCAACTTGGTTTAAAAGGGAAGCGCGCGATGACATACTCAACTTTTGGGAAGCAACGAGAGGTATTGCTACCTTGGACCCAAGCGATCTTCGGTCCTTTAGACGGTGAAATGAGAGTTCTGTTTGAAGTCCTAGCAAACCTAGAGATTCAGTTTAATCGCAAAGACGATGGGACGATTGTTTCAAGATAAGTCGTGGAGCAGCACTTCGCGTTGCGTATTAGTGCTTGCTTTCGTTGTGCTGGTGAGTGGATGTGGCTATGTCTATTTCCTACCGAGTGCGAAGATCACGCAACATTTGGAAAACCTAGTTGTGATGGAGACTTCGAAGACAGATTTTGGTCCAAACATGTCGCGAACGATCAGTATCTGTCGAGAGTTTTACCGACACTATGAAGACGAGTTTGATGTATTAGTTCTTATTGCTCACAACCCCGAACATGTCGCGGATCTGTGGGGAGATGGTTACTCCGGCAGAATGAAGGTGGTCCGGAGCGAGGTTGCAGGCATAGGTGTGGAAATACTTGACATAGGGGAACTGTTTGGATCAGAGCATAGACTCAAGGGAGTCGTACGTTTAGTACACCCAGATCACATTCACGATGAAACTTTGCTACACGAGGTCATGCATCTTTGGAAGTCTGATCTCGAGGTGATTCCATCTACTGAACACGGACATTGGGGATTCAGCAGTGTAGGTGGACAACTTGGAGGATTCCAGCTGGATGAATTGAAGTTTTTAGGTGACCGCAAATACTCTGCTGGGAACTTCGCTCCACAACGAGCAATGGAGTCAGTACCCTACAGCCCATTGGAGATGTATTTAGCAGGGTTTATACCTTCAAGTGAAGTACCTGATATTTGGGTAGCGGAGGACGGTTCGTGGCTGATGAGCAAATGGACTAAAGGACGCCGCCACATACAGACGGACGCGGACGGGCACAGAGTTTTTAAAGCTCGTAAGATTTCGACGTGGAGTATAAAGCAAATTGTCAAACAGTTAGGCCCACGTTCCCCAAATTTCGAACACTCCCAGAGGGAGTTCCGCGTCGCCTTTGTATTCGTTACGGACGGCCGCGTTCCTATTGCAGAGGCAGAGTTAGCGAGTACAAAATTCTATATCCAACAATTCACCAAGAGGGGGCCAATATCACCTTGGTTCAAAGACGTACTGGAAGTTGATAGTCAGTACAACTTTTGGGAAGCAACACGAGGTATCGCGACTATGGAAACAGGCGATTTACAGTCTTTTCGCCGCTAGGTTATTTGTAATCGAACAAGACTACCCTCAACAATTACCACTAAAGCGAGGTCAGTAGGATGGTCGAGAATCGGTAAGTTGTACACACTCCAACAATGTGGTTGTTCGTCGCCCAACACCGTTTACCAAGTGGCGAACTGGCTATCCAACAACATGCTGTAGTAGCGATCAGCTACCTGCGATCACTCCAGCCGTGGCTCCTGCGGCAACTCCAAGCAGGGCCGCGTTTTCGTGGACAACTCGAAGTAAAGAATCACGGGTCAAGGGTATTTGTTTTTCCAAGCTTCTTTTCTTCAATTTCTCGTACACTTTATCCGATATCTGATTATGAACTCGGCGCATCTGCTTTAATTCTCGATTCGAGACGACTTGTGGTCCCGATGACACTACTTCTTTCCGCCACCATCGTTTCTGTGGATTGGACTTCACAATCAGCCGCTCCGTGTCCATCATTAGGTGGCTAGCGAGAACGTGGACCTCGAGTATGTTTTTGTGTAAATTGACCATCGATCGGGTCGCCTTTGCTTGATCCTTCTTGATCAATTCTTCCCAATCGTTCTTTGAATCGAAAAGCGCATTCGTGGCGTTCGCTAACTGCGTGTGAAGATGATCGATCATACTGTACCTTAGTTGACTGTTTCGTTGAAAATATGTCTACTTCGCGCTAATTTCGTGGATCTTAATAAATTAGGAAAATGCAATTCCAAAGGAAGCACTGGCGGTTTCGAGTGAACCTCTAACATTCCATTATAAGCGGTGGCAACGGTTTGTTTCGATAAGTATTTTTCCGTTTTTTTTTGGAATACGAACTTGACTATACGCTAGAAACTCTCTATTCTCACTCAACTTAAAAATCAATTTAATCTCAGAAGCGACGCTCAGTTAAAAGAAGGCCACTCGTGAATATAGAAGTTAAAGACGTTCCTCTAAGTGTCGAGCTACTCTACAAATATCTACTTAACACTGACCTCTTTCCAGTGGGCCACACTGACGGGCTCGAAGCGTACCTAGAAATGATTCTGCGAGAACATGAACGTCGTGGCGGGCTACCTGCGTCAGAGTTAAACCCACTTCAAGCACTGACGAGCTGTATGAAGTTGCTACGAAATCGCGGTTTCTTCAATCTACAGTTTCGAGATTCGTGGGAGCGGGTCGAATTCACCATGCCCAAGAGGGAAGAGGATCAAGATAAAGCGGTTGCCGCAGCCTTAGCCGCAACTTCGATCATCCCAAACATTTCGTCATAGTCGGCAGAACGGACGAGAATAACTGGGTCGTTTACCTAGTGCCCTCTTTTGGTGCTTGAGCTTAGTATCTAAAGAATCTCGATTCGCCTCGTGCAATCGCCTCAAATACTTTATACTAAGAGTTAGCTAGATGAAACGCGCACGGAAAATTTGTGCACTCAATGACACGTGCGCGAGTAAAGAAATTTGAGGAGGAAAAATGAACTTAATAAGACTTTTAGTCCTTTCGGTATTAGCAACGCTTTTCGTCATTTCGGCTGGAGCCCACCCTGGCCCAGAACGACATCCAATCGAACAAGAACTTTTTGATTTGGAGGCTCAGCTTAAAGCAGATATCCGCGAATTGGAAGGTCGATTGAATGCGCGTTTTGACAGTCTTAGCGAGCCTGACGAAGAAGCGATCGCCGTCGTCGTAGCTAGTACGGTGAATGAAGCTCTTGTTGAAATAACACGGACATCTAAAGAAATGGAAAGTCAAATGGAAGAGCTCGTCGCGAACAATCGGCGGCTACCGTACTATGGAGTGGGTGCTCTAGCATTCCTATTTGCTGCGTTTATCGGCATGTTCGGGTACTTCCAAGGCAAGCTGAAAGCCTCTAAGTAGAACGAGTCGAAGAACACTCGGTACAAAGCCAAGCGTTGCACCTAGTGGTGCGACGTATGCACTTTTTTTGCGCGATTTGTGGCCTGTTTGATTCATAGATCATACCTTACAGTTACCCCAAGATGGTCCTTCTAATGCCAGAACTACAAATTTGAGCAACCGTCCTACTCTATCAAAATCTCGCTTTATCTCGGGATCCCAATGCCACTTACGTCTATGGTACGACTTTCACGCCCGAGATTTTGCGAGCGATCCCGGTACCTCACTTCAAGCAATCTTCGACACTGGGCATGAAGTTGGAGAATTGGCTTGCAAACGGTATCCAGGCGGACACTTCGTTGCGCAAACCCACTTACAAATTGCCGAAGCACTAGCAGAGACTCGTCAAGTCCTCGAACAGGGTAACGCGCCCGCGTTGTTTGAGGCAGCCTTTGAACATCAAGGATTGCTGACACGCGCTGACATAATCGAACGACTCGCGAGTGGTGGGTGGCGATTGATTGAAGTCAAGTCCACGACGAATCTCAAGGATGTCTTTGTTCTTGACGTCGCGTTTCAATTGTCGGTGCTACGTGGAACTGGGTTGGATGTTTGAGAAGCAGCAGTAATGACTTTGGATCGGTCGTACGTTTTCGACGGAAAACAGCTAGACCTAAATAAACTGTTCAAGCTACACGATGTTTTGGAACAGTGCGAAGATCTACTTGATTCTGTCAGTGGGGACGCGCGCGAGATGCAGGCTTTGGTTTCTGCTGGGAAACCGCCCAACGTTCAAACGGGAGACCACTGCTTTACTCCCTACGACTGCCCTTACCATGAACACTGCTCCAGAGATGATGTTTATCCGGACCACGGGATCGATGAACTTCCATCACTACGCAGCGCTCGACGCGCGCAACTAAACAAGGCTGGCATCGAAGAAATAAGGGACATTCCGGACGACTTTCCTCTGACGAACTTACAGAAGATCGTACATCAAACAGTGCTAAACCAAGACAGCGTGGTCCATGGGGAGATTTCAGTCATGCTAGCTGAGATTAAATCGCCTGTTCGATACTTAGACTTCGAAACTTTCGCACCTCCGATCCCTCGTTTTGTCGGGACTAGCCCATACGACGCTGTTCCTTTTTTGTTCTCCGTTCACACGGAACACGAACGGGATGAGATAATGCATGTAGACTATCTGCACGAACACGACGACGATCCGCGCCCTCATATCGTCGCACAACTGATTGAAGCGGTAGGAGACGAGGGATCGATTTGTACTTACTCGAACTACGAACGAACGGTACTGAACTCTTTGGCCGAAGCTGTACCTGAGCGGGCGGAAGAAATCGCAGCAATCTCATCTCGATTGTTTGATTTACATCGAGTCGTAAAGAACTCGATCTATCATCCAGAATTCCGTGGGTCGTTCTCGATTAAGAGTGTCCTACCCGTTTTGGTGCCAGGATTGGGCTACGAAGATCTTGAAATCGCCGATGGTCAGTCGGCTTCTGTTCACTACATGCAAGCACTAAAGACCAACGACAACGGGGATCGAGAACAGACTTTCGAGAATCTCCGCGCGTACTGCGAACGCGACACTCTGGCTATGGTAAGATTGCTCGAAGCCCTAAAGAAGTTCTAGAGTTGTATTCAGTGTTCCCAATCTAAGTTGGTGAAGGCTAGGCAGAAGCTCTTCCCTACCTGTTTAGTAACACTTCGAAAAACCCGATAACTAGTACTTAAATATAGGGGTATCCTAGTAAGGCGACAGAAGCATCGGAGTCGCCCCAATCCGCTGGATGTGCTATGAATGCAACAAACAATCGACCAGTTTGGTGTTCAGCAATTCCAAGTACTTGTTCTGTAAGCCAGGTGAGGTTTGTTGTATCGGACCAGGACTTGCTCACCACAAACATTTTGTCGCTATCCACAGCACCCGCGCGAAGTTTATTCAAATCGTGCATGACTTCACTTCCGGTGTCAGACATTTCGACTTCTATCTGCCACAACACGCTCACGACTCGGTCAATCTCCGCTTCGTTCACGGGACCCGAAATTTCTTCCACTTGACAAATAGATATGTCATGTAGGAACTCGCGAGGGTTACCCTTGGATGCTACTCGAACGATCAAGTCATCCGTTGAATAGTAGTCCCTAAATTTATTTGTGAGACACTCGACGAATTTCGCACTCTTCGATTGATTGTCTGGTGCATCGTTGGCACTTCGCATTGCTTGACCTAGAGCGTCTTCGAGGAGTTTTCTTAGTTCATCTCTGCCGATTTTTCGCATTTGAGCATGTCTCAGTGTTGTGAAACGATAATTTAACATCCACGTTCGGTGTACGAGTTGCCGCAATCCCAACCTCATTTTCTTCGTACCTGTTTTGTCCTTTGGGTCGAGCGTTTGTTGACAGTACTAAGTTGACTTCTTGAAGTTTCTAGAACGTCTATTTACAACTAACATCCCGTTCCGAGGATGAAAAAGTAAAGCCGTCGCGAATGTCCCGATTTTCTTCGATGCCAGCCTCGTTCAACGTAGTTCAATAACTTTAATGCTCAATCGCGGTCACAGAAATTCTTACTAACAATCTGTTCAACGATTTCTCGATATTCTCGCGCTAGCCTACTCTTTGGACGGTTCTGTGTGAAGACGGCTTGATCAAGAAGTGAAAGGCTATCGTAGCGATGGACCATCATTGGCTCTTGTTTGAGATCAAGCTCTGTCTTGAACGCTTCAATCATTCTTTCTAGAGTCTGGTGCTCATCGTCTATGTCTGGTATGTTCGACATGATGAAATGTAACTGAATGTTTTTCTTCCTAGGACCATCCCGTTCAGATCGTATGTCTCGTACTACTCTGCTAACACCTCTCAAGTTCTGTTCGTTCGGAAAATAAAAGATTGCTACTGCATCGGGGAGTTGGCGTGTGCAGATTCCGCCCACATCGGTGTGTCCAGTACGTGAGTCAATGAAAACATAGTCAGGATTAATCTCATCCATCCACTGTTGTTTGAGATCTTCAATAAGAAGATAGCCATCTTGATTCATATACAGATTTCCCCAATCAATGTTCTGAAACACGCATACATAGTCAGACTTCTTTCCTCCCGCGGGCATGAGCCAAATCTCACCCTTTCCAGTGTGCTCAAAGTGACACTCGCTCACGTACTTGACGACGTCATCTGAAGTTCCACTCGAAAGATAGGAGTCGACAAAGTCCACGACACCCAAGCTTGGTTCTTTCGGCGTCAATGCCTTGAACGCGTCCAAACCGGGCGCTTCCAGATCAAAGTCAACCAACAGAACACGACGGCCGCGTCGGGCGAGTTCTATACCCGCATTAACAAGAGCCATTGAACGACCGACACCTCCCTTGAAAGAGTAAAAAGTGGTGATATACATCAACCAGTAGTTCTTAGTTCAAATACACTCTGATCCAGCCTGAGTTTTTCTCGATTTTCAATGTGTCGGAATGGTTCGATGTTTTCAGGTAATCCCTCTCTTTTTGCTTCGAGGCTCAAAACAGTTCGTTGCAACTTTTTTAAGATCGAAGGTTCATTCAGAAGACGAAGAAACCGATCGTGCGCGAGATTTTGAATGTTTATGCCCTTCTCCCATCGGTTTAACGACGCCTCTCCGAGACCTGTCAGTTGAGCAAAAGCACTACGTGACATATCGTATCGCTCGCGTAATTGTTTAATTTGGTTGGGATTTAGAACACCGAAGTGCTGGCACAACGCATTGTGTTTAATCTCCTCTGCTTCCCAATCTGTATATTGCAGTTCGCATTCAAAGCAATTGTGAACTGGAATCTTGACGTTCAGTCTAACGGTGGATTCTCCGGTGCCATAGACGTATTCATAGTCCTGAATCGAGGTGGTAACTCGATTGTCCTCGCATTGCGGACACGACCTCTGTTGGTTGAGTTTCGTATGTTTTTTGGTTGTAAACTTATTTGTTTCCATGTTGGTCACCTTGATTCTTTGGATGTTCTGAGTAATGAAAGCTGCGACCGATGATTTTTCCCGTTCCAAGTTGTACCTTGACGTAAATGACGCGTTCGTGCTCTCCCAAGTCAACTTTTATAACGTATGCTTTCTTGCCAGCTGGTTTTCGAAGATTAACGGTCTTGACTTCACATCCGGCCTCTAATTGTGTCGCGATCAGTTCCCAAGCGCTCTCGGATGTGTAATGAGTTTCGAAATCTCCATCAGGTTTGCGTACGCTTTCAGGTCGCCAATCTGTTGGACTAGACTGTGTGTGCATGACAATTTGAGCTTTCGGCTTGCGCGCTAATGTGATTAACTGTTGGCGAATCGAATCTTCGATGCTCACCGGATTGTTCCATCGCGACTGTTCTACTACTCTTTAAATCTCATCATATGATTATTTTGCACATTTAAAAATATGTCGATAACGATATAAACAATCATATGATGGCGAATTGAGATGCAGTACCAAATGCTTAGAGTAGTTGCTCAAGTTGCATCGGTTTGACGGTTAAATTGTTGATGGCTTTGTCGCTGGTATCAACAAGAACGTTTTCGACGCTGAACAGTTACTGTGTTGAGTTTTTAGTCGATGTTTCTTGAGAAACTTGACCGATCAATTGGTTAAGATGTTGAGTGTTGAAAAAGTGAGTGCTTCGCTATGAAAAATCTGCGGAATAAAAGCGACTTTGGTACACATACCATAGTGCCCCCACGTACGTAAAAGGACGCAAATGGCTCTAATGTGCTACATCGTGCTAACGGTTTTAATTTTTGGCTTCCGTGTCACGATCCAAAAACAGCGAACAGGCGATACAGGTCTTCGAGTGTCGACGCAATTGTCTTCGCCAATACAGAAAGTAGCGACATACCTACAGATTTTTGTTCTTCTTGCTGTCTTGGCGATAGTGATTCTCGACAGTCTGGGAACGCTCAAGCCTCACTTTGAGTTAGCAACTGTCGGTGACATCGTGGGTCTAACACTGTGTGCCATAGGAGCCGCGTTGACGATGGTTTCGCAGTACCAAATGGGAAAGTCTTGGCGAATCGGCGTTGATGAAACCGAAAAGACCGAACTGGTCACTCACGGAATGTTTTCCTTCAGTCGAAACCCGATTTATTTTGGTATGTTGATTGTTGGTCTTGGGTTTGTAGTTCTGTTTCCACACACGTTCATGGTAATTTGCTTCATCTTGGCGTTTATCGGTATAGATTTGCAAGTGCGAAAGATTGAAGAGCCTCACCTTGTCCGCGTGTTTGGAGATGAGTATGTGGAGTACACCAAAAACACAAATAGATATATTCCTTGGATTTCGAGCAGCGGGAAAGCATGACTTGCATTCCAGTCTTTTTACCTGGCGAAGTAACTCCACAAGATTAAGGCAGCTGATGCATCAACATGGGTGCAGGGAGGAAGCTAATTGAGTCGCGAATTTGAATTGAAGGACCTGTATCGAAGATTAGATCATCTTCATAAGTTCAGCAACCGAGCAGCAATCGGGGCACTATTGGTAACATTAATTTGTACTTTGGTCTTCTTCCTTAGTTTGGAAAACCAACAAGGGAAATTTGGGATTGCCTGGCGACCAAGTGGAACTATTTGGCTTGGCATTGGGTGCTATTTTCTCGGGGTATTTACTTCATATTTGTTTGTCAGAAAGCTAAAACGGATCGTTCAATCCAGTAGGGAAAAGTGGCAGCAAGCCGAAGTTGTACAAGAGTCCTCTTGAGCTGCTTCGACTAGGGCGAAAGTTTCGTTTTACCGGCCAGGTAATGGGCCGAACAGAAGAGTGAACGAAGAGGAACTCAATCGCTCTTGGTCATAGCAAACCGCTCGGTAGATGTTCGGATCAGAAATTTCTTGAGTGTATTTGTTAGCGTTGTTACAAGATACTGTAACTGTCGGTGTGATTGCTGACTTATCCGATGTGGAAGTTTTCGTACAATCCTTCTCAGGCACCACATTGCAAACAACCGAACTCTCGGAATGCTTGATTTCATCGATTGTCGTTCTGGAGTAGGAGACATCTGACCTTGGATAAAGACAGGTTAAAGAAATTTTGGAAAATCGAACACATCGGTTTCGCAGCTGTGTTTTTAGTGCTCTTTATTATCTGTGCGATTCTGGCCTTCTCGTTCTCGATCATGATGTCTTTTTTGGCGGCTATGATCTTCTGACCAAAGGAGATTGGCGGAATTAAGTTTTGGTAAGCGTAGACGCACCATCAGACTTGGAAACTAGATTGCTCCCAAAACTGTTCCAATCTAACTCGTAGGTATACTTTACTCTTCAACACATGCACCAAGGACATGGCGTTAGAAGTATGCGTTTCATTTCGACAACTTTGGTATTGAGTGTACTCGCATTCTCGCTTTCAACTAATGCCCGAGAAGTCACAATCTTCGGCGGCTTTAATTATTTGGATACTGAAACAACCCAAACCTCGAACACTGGAGAGACGGGGGAAACATCGTCGGGACTGGATACCGTTACCTCTGGTTCTCGAACTGGCTTCGGAGTGTTCGTTCAGTCATTTGAAGACGATGGTTTCTACGTTAATGTAGGATTTCAACGCACTGACGGGGAATATGACGTTTGTGTGGTTGAGGACTGCGCTGGTGTGAATCTTGCAGTGGACGAATTGAACGTGGAGCTTGGCTGGTCGAGACGCCAGTGGACGCCGTTCCTTGAATTTTCGTCATCCGACATTGAGTCCCAGATCCCTTCTGCATTTGATAACGAGACGGACGTAGCTCTAGGAATTGGTTCGTGGTACCAGTTCAATGAAGATACAAAAATAAAGTTCAAAATTAGTGGTTTGCGCAATAACGACAACCAGGCTATTCAAGCTGGTTTCCAACGAACATTGCAGAGCTACTTCTCGATTGACGGTTCATTCACCTACCCACTCACTCAAGACGTAACCGGATACGGGTTTCGTTTTGCTTTTGGTTGGACAATTCAACCCTAACTTCAGAAACAGGAGATAACATGAAGAAACTCAACACGTTCCTCGCAACGCTGGGATTGATCCTAGTCTTAGTGTTCGGACTCAGTTCTTGTAACACGGAGGATGACTCCGCAAACGGGGACGAAGCCGAGCAAGAAGAGGAAGCAGACGCTGAAACCATGGAGAACGCAGAGTCTGATATGGACGATGCTGATATGGAAATGGACGACATGGACGACTCAGACATGGATGATGCCGACATGGACGAGGAGGAAATGGATGAAACTTCCGACGATGACATGTCCGAAGAGGAATCAGAGTAGCAGTAGAAAAGACCAAAACTTAACATTGAACTCGACATAACGCTCGCCTCACTCTACTTGTCGAGGTAGGAGCGTGTTCGATTCCCGGTGAAACCGTGGAGACCACTGCTGGTGTGCCCCTCACGTACGTCAGAATAGATTCTCAACGCCATTAGCGTAGCTTTGCCCTAGCTCGCTTAGTTGTATTCCGTATACATCATCGAACTGAGGGGCTAGGTCCCTGAATCTAGTCCCGAATTCGCTTAGAATTCGAGCAAAGCGACTCCAAACAAAAGGAACAAGGAGAAAAATTGACGAAACAAAAAACCGCCCTTTTAATACTGGGATTGATCTTGGCCTTGGTGTTTGGATTGAGTTCTTGTAATATGGAAGAAGATGACTCAAACACAGAAGAAAGTGCGGAGGTCGACTCGGGTGAATCCGGCGATGAAGAGCACGGAAGTGAAGCTTCCAGTGACGGCGAGCACTCAGGCGAAGGAACCGGAGGAGAAGAGTCTGGAGAGGAATCAGGAACGCAGTACGCAAAAACGGATACCTACGACGAGACTAGAAACGGAGCCCGCCTAGTTTTGAATTATGATGGCGAAACGCAAGCATTCACCGGGACCGTGGAGAACACTACCGAGGAAACTCTCAAGCTCGTCAGAGTGGAAGTACATCTCTCTAATGGCACAGAACTGGGTCCTACGGAGCCAAGCGATCTTGATGCAGGTGCATCTATGGAAGTCAGTCTAACTGCCGTTGACGAAGAGTTCGATACTTGGGGCGCACACCCAGAAGTCGGCGAATCCGGCGGTAGCGAACACGGTTCTGAGGAGAATCACGACTAGAGAAAAGGAACTCCATAAGTGGTTACATTGTCTCTTTACTAGTAGTGCTTCGATTGCCAGAGGCAACTTCACATTGAGGAAATTGAGAGGTAGTGAGAATCTATGAAACTCGTCCATTTCGGGTGGTGTTCAGTTATTTCATTGTGCTTTACGCTAGCGGTTCATCCTGCCGACGACATTTCTTACGACTATTGGGACATGGGGGTGTCTCTTTCCGACCAAGATTCCGAGTACTTGTCGGACGATTTAAACCTTTTCGGCGACATCAATGTTTCAAAGAATTTGTATCGAAACTCTTCGCAAAACAACCAAGTCGGCTTTCACTTTTGGGCTGACTTCACACAATCGAGAGACTTGTCAGACGACTCTGCGTATGAACTCTCGCTGCTCCGAACCTTTGCGGGATTGGGCTTGCATTACTCGACAGAAACCATCTCAATATACTTCCGGATCGGGAAAGGAAGTAGTGCCGCGAAGTTTAAAACTACATCTACGAGGCCCTCTAGACCCATTGTGATCGGTGGGGGCGGCGGAGACATTTTTGCACCTCCGATTTCCATTTTCGATTCGAATCGACCACCATCTCAAACTACCTATACCAACGAAGAAAAAGGGACAGTTGGAAAGGTTGGGATTCGTTATCGCTTGTCAGAACAGTACCAAATCGGTGCTTCGGTGCAGCGGGCGGACATGGATTCATGTAGAACCGAGCTCTCAGCCTACATTCAGAGAGACTTTGAGAATCCTCCCTTTAACGCCAACACGACCTTCAGACCACTCGGAGGCGGGGTCCTGTCCCTCAAGGTCGAAGCAACAACCGACAATACGAAGAGTTCAGTGGGACTCTCGTTAGTTTACTCTTTCTAGCCAGACGTTCCCGTCTTTCTAGTACAGCTAGAACATTGATTTGCACAAGTCAGCTCTAAGAGGTTTGTCAAAGCAGAATTCTTGAATTCTATCGCCTACTAAAACCTGATTCGCAGGGAAGCTTTGAGCGTATCAGAGAGTTCACTCTTCTCCTGTGACCTCGTTACCGAAAATTCAAACGAACGTTTTGCTTGTGGGTTAATGACAATACCAGCAGTCATAATAAAAGGGCTCACGGATACTGCGGGCGTACCAACCTCGTCGTGATTGATCGATTTGACACGGGAAGTTCCACCTTTGAATACGAACTGCACGTCGGGATTTCGATAAATTCGCCAAGCTCTAAATGTGGCGGTTACGGCCGTATGGGAAACTTCCACGTCATCCATATTCGGTCCTAGGCTTCTGAATCCAGGCCAATGGGCTAATTCAATGCCAAATCTCTCACTAATCTGAAGTCCAGCACCTACATGCCATATGGGTTCGGTATCAAAATCAACTCTAGTGTAACCACCTATGCCTCCGAGCAGATACCACTTGTCGCTGATTTGCGACACTGCCGGCACAGCCACGATGAGCAAGAAAACTAATGCAAATTTTTTCATTGGTCGAGTCCTCGACGACGACATTGAAGAATTATTTTAAGAGTACTTCAGCTGTATGTTTGGTGTGTAATTGTTCGGAGTCATTGTGGGGAACTCGTTGACGAGATGAATGAAGTAATGAACGTCAAGGAGGATTATCAAACGAGACGGAGTCCTAAATTTCCGACTCTGAATCTTCACTATCAGATTCTTCAAACCTCGACGAAGTCCATTCGTGTTGAATGTCTGTTCCCCAATAGTGTATCCAGAACGATACTTGGTAGGCTACGAGTTTGTGGTTCGTCTCAACAAGAACGCGCCAACAATCTCGAGCATTCCATTCAAATCTACATACAGAGCGATTTATCGTTCCGACTGTACCTGTTTACCTAATTGGAGTTGTACAAAAAATAAAATATTTCATAGCGGAATACATGCAGCAAAATCTACGAAGCTAGTTCAATTAGAGCATTCGAACCAATCCAACGATACTTCAGCTTTTTTATCTTTGGATCTGCTGGCGTGGGTCACTGAGACCTTACATACTGTTCATTCAAACATGGTACAGTAGGAAGCCCGCTGCAGTGAGACACCATCCGACGAAATGAACGATCTGAAAAAAAACTTCTTGGGTGCGCGTACGAGATTACGATGAATCTCCCGATTCACTTGCGATGCAGGAGCTCCGGTCTTTACACGGTGTTTGGGAAGAACAAAAACACAAGATACAAAGCGGACGGTCGTTTGCTCAATTTGAAACCGAACTTAAGCGAGAATGGGCGATTGAGACTGGGTTAATCGAGAGACTTTATACTCTGGATCGTGGAATTACTCAGATCCTCATTACAAACGGTATTGTCGCAGATTACATTCCTTCGAACACATCCCAAAATGCCAAACAGATAGAGCTCTTAATTAAAGACCACGAGTCTGCTTTGGAACACCTATTTAGTTTTGTTAAGCAAGTGCGTGAATTGACACCGGGATACATCAAAGAACTACACGGCCTGATCACTAGTCATCAGGACACTTGCGAAGCAATTGATAAGTTTGGACAAACGATCGAAGTACCTCTGCTAAGAGGCGAATACAAAAAACAACCTAATAATCCGACGCGCAAAAACGGACTAGTTCACCAATATTGTCCTCCGGAACACGTTAGCGCAGAAATGGATAAGTTGTGCGATTTACATCAAAAGCACTACAAGGACAATGTCGCTCCTGAGGTGGAAGCAGCTTGGTTACATCATGGTTTTACAAGCATACACCCATTCCAAGATGGAAACGGCCGCGTAGCGCGAGCACTTGCGTCTCTAGTGTTTATCCAAGTGGATTGGTTTCCACTAATCGTTCGCGAAAAAGATTGCGCTCGATACATTGAAGCTTTGGAAAGTGCTGACAATGGCCAGCTTCATGAATTGGCTGCCTTTTTTGGCGAAATGCAGAAAAAGAACTTCGTCAGTGCTTTATCGATTGCGCGCATAACCGAACGAGCTTCAGAGAGAAAACAACAAATATCAGAAACACGTCGTCGATTGCAGGAGCGAAAAACCTCGTTACAGAGGGAATTAAATCAAGCCATCGAAATTGCGCAACAGCTTCATTCGTTTACCTACGAACAACTGACCCTTTTACGAAAAGAACTTACCAGAGAACTAGGTCCCCCGTTACTGCCGAGTGCCGAGTTTCGAATTGCAACAGGTGATGAGCGTACTCGAACTGACTATTACTACAGGCATCAGATAGTAGAAGTCGCGAAACAATTAGGCTACTTCGCAGACACAAGAACGTATCGCTCGTGGCTTCGCCTTGATATGCGGGATGGATTACATGGAGTCCTACTTATTTCGTTCCATGGCTTTGGTCAGGACTTCAATGGATTGCTAGCTTGCTCGGGACTTTGGTTTGAGGAAGTTCATTCCGAGGAAGTCAAGAACGAAACAACTACTCCCATTCGCTTGACCAAGGAACCATTCATTATCAATTATCGCGAATCCGCAGACTCGGTGAAAGAAAGATTCGAACCATGGTTAGACGAGTGTACTACACGTGCTATTCAGTGCTTCGAGTTTGGTGCGTTTGAATAGCTTGTTTAAAGTTCAGTAGTTGAGATCTGTAGCTTTGGATTGGAATCATGAGTCTAAATCGGATCCTATTAAAAAGTGAGATACGAATGTGGGACTTAGCCGTACACGAAAGCAGCTGGCGGGAGATGGTAGATGACTTGTCCGGTGTTCAAACTCCCATCAACATTCGGGTGTGTTTTAGCACCGGTCTACCAACTAGATCTGTCTGTCAATGTATCAATGAAACTATCAGTAGGATTTTCACGTTTAATCAAATGGGGACAGCGGTCAGCTCTATCGCATGGTAAAAAACAGTGGTCTAGAAATTTCACTTGGAGTCGAAGAAGAAGCATTTCTTATTGACCCTGAGACGAGAGACTTAATCTCGGACCCCGATCCACAGATTTTTGACGAGTGTGAGAGAAATTCCGAACCTCACAACGTCGTTCGGGAATTGCTAAGATCACAAATCGAAACCAACACTCGCGTTTGTCATTCCATCAAAGAAGTACGCGAGGCCATACTCGAGACTCGAAGCACAATCTATACAACTGCTAAGAAATTTGGCTGCGACATTGTGGCGATATCGACTCATCCATTTGCTGCATGGCAGGATCAGAGACCCACACCCAAAGAACGATATGAAAATTCCGCGATGTTGTATCAAGAAATCGTTCGGAGAATGTTGATCGGTGGTATGCACATTCATGCCGGATTTGGAGACCCGGATGTGAGAATTCGGGTCATGAACATCGTACGACACTATCTTCCTTTGTTCTTGGGACTGTCCACCTCGTCGCCTTTTCGGGAAGGGTTAGAGACTGGGTACAAGAGTTCTCGGATGAACTTTTTGGCCGGAATACCCCGTACGGGATTACCCAGAGCACTATCAAGCTATGAAGAGTTCAAGTCGTTAGAACGAGAGTTGCAAAAGTGGGGGTTCATCGGAGATTCGGGTGAAATGTGGTGGGACATCAGACCCTCAAACAAATACCCTACTATTGAATTGAGAGTGTGTGACGTTTGTCCCCGAGTGGAAGATACGATGACTCTGGTAGCACTCTATGCATGTTTGATACGAAAAATCATGAGAACTCAGTCCGCGGGATCCCTGGTGTCCGACGAGATTCTGACGGAAATCATATTTGAGAACCGTTTTCAGGCACAACGATACGGTATCTTCGCATTCCTAGCTGATCCAAATGACGCTAAACGTACTGACATAGCTGACATTTTGGATAGACTAATTTCTGAAATTCAAGAAGATGCGGAAGCGTTAGATTGCGTCAATGAGATCGAACATGCACGAGAAATCGTGAGAAATGGAACGAGCGCAGATCGTCAGCTCGATCAATACAGATTAGCTCTGCTCAATCAAACGTCTACTGAAGAGGCATTGCGCGAAGTTGTCGATGTTGCAGTGCAGGAGACAATCGAGAACATTTGAACAATGAGTCTCGCTCAAGATTTAGGGGAACGAGAACTCCCAAATTTTCTGTTTATGATTATGAGTCTCAAGACAATATCTTTGCTTAGAGATCGGCGGTAGAAAAAATTTTTATAATCGTTTGTGTGTCCGTAGTTGTACTTCACCTAGGAGTACAAACTACTGGTTCATCACTCTGTTCTATGAAATCGAAATGACAAATTCTTTAACGTACCGAAGATCATGACTAACAGCTTCGGTGTTCACCCCGCAGTAGGGCTTGTTCTCTGTCTGCTAAAGGCAATCGTTGTCTGCGGGGTTGTGTTTTTGATTACTTGGTTTGCGATACCGTTTCTGAGCACTCTTCTATTTCACGAACACGTGCTAGCGAGCATATCCAACGCGACACTACAGGCGATCAATGAAGCATATCAGGACATCTTTGTCCGCAATGATTTACCGATGACCAAGTATGGAGCGATTTCTATTCTTGTAGGTCTATACCTCACCAGACATTTTTGGTTCATATTTGTGTCGGTTCTTCTCGGTGTAAGTGTAGCGCTGTGGCGTTTCAACAAGGGATGGACCAACTTTCGCTTGGCTGCTGCCACCTAGATTACCATCAGCAAGCAGCATAACTCTCTACTGTAGTCTCGAAATTCTTACCCACGACTTGTCTGCGAGTCGAATCCATGAAACGTCGGTGATCTTCAATCACAAAAATGTAATGTATGAATTTGTCCTTCATGCAGAGGTAAGGGCGATTGTGTGAGCATCATACTAGTGGAAAATTTCACACTCGACTTGGATATGTTTTTCCTCTTTGAATTCTCTCTCAAAACGTAACTAAGTTAGCAATCAAGTGCATTAATGAGTCAAACTAAAGATAGCACGTCCTCCGAGAGGCGATTAAACGACGAAGGAGAGGTTTCTAAAGGACCGAAAGTCCGCGTATTGTCATTCACCGCTGTATGTGTGACGATTTTGATCATTTGTGGTCTTGGAACACGTTACTACCTAAAGCAAGAATTCTGCACTATTTACGTGATTCTGAGCGTGTTCTTCTCGTTCAACATCCTAATTTGCTGGTGGGAAGCATGTTTATTTTTGCAACGCACGCGAGTTGAGAATCGTACGGCTTATTGGCGTGAACGGCGAGTCCAGACAGGCAGACTCCCACATGTTGAATTTTTCACGACCAAGATACCCTTGAAGCAGGCTTTTAATTCAAAGACCTGGGCAGACATCTGGGCTACCTATGCGCAGTATGATCCATCCTTGCGGACCGTCGAACATACGGCTTTAACGTCGACATCGCCAACGGATTCGTCACGTTGCTACCGACAGTCTTTTTGTATGCGACATATACTGCGTACATCGTACCTGCTTACTTGGTAGGCATGATAGGGCTGATGCTGTGTTGGCAATGGGTCTATATGACAAGCGTCTACTGGACTAGTTTCTTCGTCGCGAAGCGACACGTCAACATCCCTAGAAGAGATCTGTACCTCTACATCCTAGGAACAAACGCGCCATGGTTCTTGTGCCCGTTGTTGGGACTCTTTGTTTCGACACGACTAATTCTGGATGGGAACTACAACGTGTTGGGATAGGTCGAGTACTTTAGGATGGTTCGGACCTATCCGGTTGGCTAGCTCTCATATCGGTACTACTACCCTTCAGTGGTTGTGCCGATTTACCACCTGCGGCGAAAGCCAACACAAACGGTCGAAGAGTCGAAACTGTCTCCTAGCCCAAAGAAATTGGCGCTGAAATTCTCCTTGACCGAAAAAGTAACGTCGTACTCACTATTCATCGGCATGGCGACACCAAGGATTAGTACTACATTGGTTTCAGTCAAAGTATCCGAGGTTGGTCGATAAATCGCATCGGGTATGGTGTAGTCCACGGTTCCGCGCGCCACTCCAACTTTAGTAAAGAAAGAGAACCGAGGGTTCACGTCCCATTCGGCAGTTCCAAAAACGCTGAGGGTATTGATATCGTCAAAGTACCGCGTACCAGTGGAATCAAAATCCCAGAGATTGTCTGTCGCAGTTCCACCTGAACTGTATTCATAGGCAGCTTCAAGACCAAAACTACGGTTTAGCTTGAGGCCTACGGAAGCGCGCACCGACGGTCCTTCAAACACATCAGTAAATTTGTTGGCGATCTGACCATATTCCACTGCAAAGTAGGACTGACGTTCGGCCGCATTCACCCCGAGACTAACGAATACTATGGCGAGAAGTGCTATGGTTTTTGCAATTGCCTGAGTTGGAGTGTTCATGTTTGAAATTCCTCAATTCAAATTCAATAGTTGCTAAAGAAGCAAAAAACGTACCGTGCGTGTGGTGTGTCTATCAAATATACTTTCAACGCTAACGCCAGTACTGTTTCGCAAGGCGTCTTTAAGCCCTTCAAGACAATGGATTGTGCGAGGACTAGTTTTATTTGTCGCAAACTGAGTATCCCCCCGATGCCTTGAACTAGTGTCGTCCTACCGTAGGGTTGGAGACGTTCTCCTTCTCATCCAAAACGAAATTCCGGTCAGATGAGTGCACGTTCCTCTCGCGCTATTGTGAGCCATCACTCTCGCTGTGCACTTTCCGATCCTTTGATGGACTCAACGTCGAGCCTGCTTCGATTTTTTGTTTCAATTCTTCTTGTATCGCCATCATGTTATCGATACGTCCTTCTTCAGTTACATGGATCTCCATGAGATGCGAGTCAGTTGGAATACGCTCCCAAAAAATGTCAATATCACTGACGTCGATATTTGCACGAGCCAACATGTACATTGCTAAGTAGTCTGCTTGTTTTTCCAACACATGCCGATAAGGCGGATTATTTTGGTGGGAAAATATCGCGCCCGGAGCCCACACTTGTCCATCCAAGTCATCGCCGGAAATAATTCCCGCGACGATCTGAGTTGTAACCAGACCATAATTCATTAGTGCATCAATGCCAAGAGCGAGTGCTCTTAACGGTGTGAGTTTTCCAGCTCTATGACCGTATATTCTGTGTGCCATTTCGTGCGCAATGATGAACTGAATTTCCGTGTCATTTTCTGCAAAGTCGAAGAGTGCAGAGGAAAGAAGATCGTGTTTTCGACTGCGCGCGAACTCAATTCTTCGTGATCTACTATCACAATATTGAAGTCACACCGCTTTCTTGGTTGCACTTCAATTGAGTGGATGTCTCCGCCTCTGTTGTATTCAATCGATACCGCCGTGCCACCAAGCACGGTCCAGTTGAGCCATCTGTCCAAATTTCGTCGGTATGCTCGGACGACCTTACTTCCACTTTCGAGCCACGGGATGAAATTCCTCTCCTTATCTTCACTTATGGGGGATTCATTGAGAGACACCAAGGTGTCACCTTGCCGGAGTCCAGCTTGGTGAGCCGGCGATCCAGGTGTAACTACAGTTATGTAAGGGTAGGTTCCGATACCTATTGCAGCGCCAGCATCTCTTTGAATGCGACCGACTTTGCCTAGGTCATTTAGAGTGATCCACTCAAACCCTAGCTTGTATGTGCGCTGCGCCCCACACAAATCCGCGTTGGCCGACAGTATTGGGTAAGTGAGTCCTCTTAGTAGTGTCTCTTTTTCGATTGTTTCGAGAATCGCTTGTTGAGTCTCTTTAACAGATTGCTCATATAACGGACCTCCAGGTTCAGGAGAGTGAATTGACGCGCAACTTGCCAACGTCAGGCCACAAAGCACAAGCAATAGTATTCGTGGATTAATGATGCTAAACCAACGTGAACATGGGGTTTACGAATTCTATCCAACTAGGGAACACATAGTATTCACTTAGTCAGATGTAATGTTTCCTGTTGGAATTATCGGTGTTCGTACGCAACTCATGCAAGGCAAATTGATTCGCAACTGAAAGAGTGGCGGATTGGGGTATCGGCGCGCTGATATCTCTTCAGTCAGCTTTCAATTTCGTGCCAAATTCCATGTTGGTTAGTCTATTGAGCCTCGTCGAACCATTCTGGTAGGTGGTAGTAGGAATCTGAGCAATGTAGTAAGTATCGCCGTTCTTCACGTTTAAAGTCAACAGCATTCGATGATGCATGGCTTTGAGACCTAACTCCGAGTCTAATCTAACGAACGTTGGGTCTGAGTTTGTCTTCCAAGCATCGCCACACTTGGCGAGCATATTCTCCACTTCCATGTAGCCGTTCCAGTTTTGGTTGTTAAGCGAGTAATAGATGATGTAGTGGTTCATGTTGTTCTCCATGAAGAGACCGAATGAGGTGTCGTCGAGTGGTGCATCAAAACGAGAGATTACAAGTACAAAATCGGAAATTTTTGACCACGTGTACCTAGATATTAGACATAAAGTCTGCGACCGCCCTTCAACGAGCAGCGAAATAGTCAAGAACGGTAGTCCGGATGGAAAATCCTCGAGGTTCCCGGAAGTAGAACTGTCGATGAACTCTCAAACGATGTTCCTGTCGAGCATGAACGTCGATGTTGTCATCTTGACGCCAAAGAAGATTAAGCTGTTTTGTGGGTTGAGACAACCTGCAACAACGTCCGCTGTAAGTTATATTTTGAGTTCTTTGGTTCTATCTATCGGAACCGTTGAACCCCCTTTTAACACATAAGAGGCAATTCGATCCAACTAAACTGACTTCGGTTAATCGCAGCTGAGACATTAAGCAGTACAGGTATCGCTTTTGCATGTACCGACGATGAAGTTTCAGTTTGGAAACCAAAATTGTTGTCTGAGATTAGAGGTGTTGCGAATGGTATTCCAGAAACTGGGACCATGACTCAGACTACCCTAAAGTCTAGTACGTGATAAATGTCAGTGACATTGCAGGGAGTCTTTACTAGCAGGACTCCACCAATTTGAGACTAGTAAGCCGATGTAAGCTAGAAGAAGACCTTGCCGAATTGAAATGAAAAGCTGAATCTATCCTCTGCATCGTTCAACAAAAGGCCGCCTTCAGCGCCAAAGACATAGTTGTCTCCAAATTTGAAAAGGATGTTGCCAAAAATCTCTCTGTTGTCACTGTTGTCAACGTCAGTTAAAGCACTTCTTAGCTTGAACGTTTCATTTTCGAACCACAGGCCAGCATTGAACCCCCTACTTTCATCGACATCGCGCACACCGTGTATCTTAAGTTCTGAACCTGTGAGGGATGCACCGATGAATGGAGTCCAATGACCAAAACTCCAACCTACCTCGAAGAAGCTCTTCCAATTAGTAATCTCGGCAGACACCGTGGTGCGCGGCGTTTGAAGTTCAAGCTGATAATCTAGGTCACCTGTCAGGTACGAGATACCACTTCCCACGTAGAGATTTGAGTCTCGGAAGTCAAAAAGTCTTACACCAATTCCGTTTTGGGAAGATTCCTGACTCAATATAAAGTGATCACGGTCTGCAGTTTCGTACTCAAACGCACTGAGAATCACTCGCTCTTTTGCGATGACACTGAACGATAGCAACACTAACGGAAGTAATAAAAATTTTTTCATGGTGTTGAATGCCTCAAGTTGTTTCTACTTTCGCACTGAAAGTACTCAAGAATTATAGTACGGAAATTGTTTGAACGGAGCTCAGATATTTAGCGACACAAATGTCGATAGGCATCACCCCGGTCGTCGCTCGCGATGAAACGAAGGTAGCTAACTGAATCTCTAGCAGAGAAACGGAAGTACGTTAACCGAGACCTCCCTTGGAACCAACTAAACTTTAAAGTTTTCGTTGGAGTCTAACGGAGGCGGGACGGGTCGCGGGCAATCAAGTCAATCGCGACCCGTAAGTCACTTCAATTATGGGTCTGCAAATTTTTGTAAGTTAGAACTTTCTCCCGAATTGAAGCGCAAATCTGAACCCGTCTACTTCGTCATCCAGCAGCATACCGAATTCAGCACCTACGGCAAAATTGTTATCCATTTGAAAGAGGAGACCGCCGAAGATTGCTCTGCCGTCTTCGTCGTCTAAGTTAACGACCGCTCCCCTAAGCTTGAAAGTGTCGAGTTCCACCCACATTCCGGCATTTAGACCCCATGTCTCATCGCTTTCGCTTTCACCAGCGAATTCTACTTCTGAACTGGTGAAGGACGCACCGACAAAAGGAGTCCATTGACCTAAATTCCTTCCGATTTCCCCGGCAAACAATGTTCCACTAGCATCTCCAGAAACACAGATTGAATCTGCACAAAGATCAGCATCACCTGTCCCGAAACTGAAACCCGCTCCGAGATAGAGACCTTCGTCTTTGAAATTGTACAACCTTGCACCAAATCCATTTAAGGTTGATTCGGCACTGAAAGTAACTCCAAACATCGTACTGTCTGCTTCAGTTGTCTCTCGTTCGAAAGCCCCGAGAATGATTCGTTCGTCTGCTATGACACAGAACGAAAGTAACACCAACGGTAGTACTAATAGTTTTTTCATGTTTAAAACTCCTTTATATTTACGTTTTAACAGAATGAGAACGATAATCATCTAGAATTACAAATAGGTCTTGTGGATCAAATTTCAAGTAGTCGGATTCCAACTGTTTGGATTTTGATTCATCGTGTTTGTGAGTTGATTCCGGTCTTGTGTGTTGAGAATCTCGCTGTGAAGCTAAAGATTTGTTGTACCGATTCTCAGCGTGAAAAATGTGGACGATAACGAGCAGACAGATAGTAAAAATTAACAAACTTATCGCGTGCGTCACATAGAGTCGCGGATTTGGAAGAAGCATCTCAGGTCGACTAGAACCCATCATGATATGGATAAGTGCAAATCCAGAGACCGCGGATACCGGCCACAACAACACTCTTCGTTTAAATTTCATCGTCCATTTCCACTTCAGTCGACGACTAGTCCAACCAAAAAAGTCTGGAAATTTGGAAAGAATCTTGGTTCTTAGCAACACGCGCTCTCGATCGACTGCTAAAAATATGCGGAAGCAAGGAGTTTTTTCTAACGAGCATTTTCTAACGTTACGATCTGCTCTCTGTATTCCACAGAGCCGAGCCTGCCAACCAAAACAAGGGTTCTTCATCACTCTCTAGTTGTAGATGTCCGCTAAATATTCCACTTACAATGTAATTTCAATGGGTTCGTTCAGCAAATTATGAATCAGCTTAGAAAGAAGTGTACCACACTCTTTGGAGTCGGATCGCTCATTTTCGTCCTCATTCTCGTGGTGATCGTCAATTCACGGACAGCGAATAGGGAGACAGATAGCGATGTTCGAGAGCATAACCCTGATCTAAATGCAAGCGTGATCGAACAAATTATTAACTATGAGAAAACTCGAACTAAGAAGCAATCTGTGGTGGGTGCAAGCAGACCCAAAGTCGATGTCGATTCGAACTTTGTAACTGACTCATCTCCTCGTTCGAGAATTGATACTCAGTACGATTCGGTTGTATCGGTAAGCAACAGTTTTCGGCAGGCCAAATTGGAAGTAGATGATTCGATCGCGTCTTCGAGAGTCGGTGCGTTTGATGGGCACGAATGGATAAACGACAGTTCCTCAATTGATGCGTTGCTGCAGCAAGCTGAGAACGCAAATCGAGACTGGACATTCGGGTGGGTTCAATTGAAGTATCCAATGCAGTCATCTGAAGTAGAGAAAACCCTACGTCGGTATGGTGTGCGCGTGTTGGGTCAAAGTGGTGATTTGATTCGATTAAGGGTACCTCAAAATCGCGATAGCTTGGCCGCTACTACGCGACTTTCTTGGGTAAGAGGAATCGGAGCATTGCCTCCGACTCACAAGTTGAGTAGTGATCTTGAGGAGATGATCGAACACAATACCCGACAAACACTTACACCGGTTTTTGTGGTTGTTGTTACTTCAAAGATGGAGAACATGTTTCGAACCCAACTCAAAAAAATTGGATTAGCGGTAGGTCATTTCGACGCGTCAATAAGAACCTTTGCCGCAGTCATACGACGAGATCAGATATCCGATCTCTTGGCGTTAGACTTTGTACAGGCGGTTGAACCCATTAGCGAGGTGAGGGCTTCGCACGACTCCGCAATACCTGCGGTGGGCGGCGACGCTCTTCGCTCGGTGGCTAGCACATTCGGTTCTTACACTGGATTCAGTGGTAGTTCTGTCCCAATTGGGGGCATGGACACGGGATTGAACGCAAACCATGTCGCTCTTTCGTCCAATAGGAAGAGCATTTGTGGCAGTAATTTCATTGAGGATGAAGACTACGATCTCTGGAATGATAGTCGTGGGCACGGAACTCATACGATCGGCACAATAGTGGGAAACGGTTACTTTCAACCAAAGTACGCAGGAGTCGCGCCTGGTGTCGAGCATATTCGCTTTGCCAAAGTACTAACAACCCAAGGTCTTGGAAGCACATCGATCGTAATTCAGGGTATGGACTTTTTGGCAAAACCTTCGTCGTGTCCAGAAGAAGGATGGTCTGCTGACCAAGTGAAACCCTTAATAGTAAATATGAGCCTTTCGAGTCGCAGCTTAGAAAATGATGGTAGAGCGACAGGTCCTAGAAAATTAGACTCAATCGTTTGGTCGCACCGACAGTTGTATGTTGTATCGAACGCGAATGCCGCTATTTACGGTTACTCGAACTACGCTTCGGGAAAGAACGCGTTAGCAGTAGGAGCTGTTCATGACAATGGCGATCTGGCCGATTTCAGCAGTCATGGCCCAACGGTTGATGGTCGATTGTTACCGTTAGTGGTTGGACCTGGTGTCTTTGTCCTGTCGACCGAAGGCAACGGGTCTTACGATGGATATCGTGCGTTGAATGGAACTAGCATGTCCACTCCTTGTGTTGCGGGAATCGCGACTCTACTTATGGATGCTTCCCCCGCCCACCGCGAGGAACCGGCCTTGGTTCGAGCCCGACTGATGGCGAGTGCCGTGAAACCTGCTGCGTGGCTCAATGCGGAGGAATTGTTTCCAAAGGACAATACCAACGGTCCGGGGACGATGCAAGCCAAATACGGCATGGGCTTGGTTTCGGCTCGGACCAGCATTGTCAACCACGACGTTCCGGAGGGTTGGACTAGCTTTGGCGCGACGCTTACGTTGGAAAGTGACGAATATGCTTACGAAGACATAGAGGTCCCGGCGGGAACGACGAGACTTGACGTAGTACTGACTTGGGACGAACCACCCGCTGACACGATAGCCAGCACAGTACTAAATGATTTGGATCTTTGGCTAGACCATGATGCGGACTGTGGATCATCGCCTTGTGGCGAGCATTCGTCTCAGTCGAAGATTGACAACGTTGAGTGGGTGATCATTCAAGATCCTGAACCGGGTACGTACCGAATCCAAGTATCGGGAGAACGAATTTTCGGTGAAGCACCACGTGCCGCGGTCGCATGGACGATGATTCGAGGTTTTGACACACCTCAGCTCACATTGGATACGGACCAATCTGTGTACGAAGTAGCTATAGGTGATGATCACAACCATCTCGTGGGAGTTGTCGATATCGACAGATGGCTATGTTGCGTCCGGTTCCGTATTGCATGTCGATTGTCGTACTGCCGACAATGAGCCTTGTGAATCATTCGGTTTTGCGGAAGCGGACACAATGGACTTCTTTCGACACTATCGAGGGTCCGTACAAAGAGAGGACGGCATCACCGTCGATCATTCACATGTTCGCGATATTTACTTGGGTGAAGTCGGTCATGGTGAAGCGCAGCGAGTATTTCTTCATCTTGCCTCCAAATCGGACGGGCCATTGACCATATACCTTTCGGTCACTGCATGGAACGGGGGAAGCGCGAGTACATCGATAATTTTTCGTGAACTGGAATCGGATGACGAGCCTAGTAATGAGACACAAACACCGCCCAACGACGAATATGACTCACCTACCGTACTAGAAAGCGACGGAGGGGTTCTGGAAATAGACACGCTCTTAGCAACTTCAGAATCAGGTGAGCCGATTAGGAATTCGACAGGTCAGAGACCCACTCAGTCTCTTTGGTTTCAATGGACTGCGGAACAATCGGGACTAGCTTCCTTTGTAGTTAGCCCCCGAATCAGATTGCCAAGTTGGTATATAGATTCGTTTAAGCCTGAGGTAGATGTTTTTCTAGCAACGGAACACTGTTGTGGTATCGCGAGCGCTCGATACATTGGTTCTGCCGACTGGTCCGTGCAATTTTTTGCAGAGCAGGGCAAGGAGTATCGTATTCGCGTCAGTAGCTCAAATGCCTCCATGCCGCTAACCTTGAATTGGCTCTTTGGTGAAAGACCACCGAATGATAACTTTGCGGATGCGACCACGTTGACGGGGGAATCCGGTTCTGTAGCAGGGCACAACTTAGGAGCCACAATCGAACCAGGGGAAGTATATGGCACATTGGCGTCGACTATTTGGTATCAATGGACAGCACCAGAGGACGGTGATTGGGAATTTCAAATAGAGGATGCTCAAACTGTGCACTTATTAGTGTTTTCAGGTGACTCGATAGCTGATTTAAGACTAGTGTCTGGTATCGCCGCCCCGGGCGAACCGGTCTCCGTAGCTACCGCCCAGGATGAAGTCTATTACATCATGGTGGCTTCTCCGGACTCGCTTTCGGGTGGCTGGAAATTCGACGAACTAAGTTGGGCACAGCAAACGGAAGCACGCGGTGGTTGGGACTGGTTTGATACCGCGCTGCAATGGACAGCGACCGAGCGTGGAAGTGTATTTCTATCTCATGTGAATTCCTTAGGCGTCGAGCCCAACGAACCTCAAGCTACGGGTATTCAGACGGGATGGCGGAAATGGACCGCGCCAGGAGATGGGCTCTACACTTGGTATTGGGACCGTTCGGATCTTCAATTAAATGCCTTTTCCGGCACCAGCGTAGGAACACTGAGTTGATCGATGCAGGAACTAACAATGTCGTCGCAAGGGGGCCGGAATTCATTTTTGACGCGACAGAGGGAGAAGAATACTCAATTTCTGTGGGTCGAGCCTTGGACAGCAATCAAGCATATACCTATTCGTCGAGTGCATCCACTAGCACCGTGCTACGTTGGGGGAAACTCCTGAGAACAATTGGATCAGTGGAGCTATTTCCTTGAGTGGCAGCACTGGGAATGTAGTCGGTTCCAATCAGTTCGCGACGACGGGTTCGTCTGTTCGTACTCACTTGGGCTATTCGTCCTTGTGGTACTCCTATGAAGCAACGGAAGCAGGATGGTATAAATTTTGGATTGAGGGCGCGAGTTCGACGTCAATTTTGTCAGCATTTAGTTCGTCCGAGTCTAGTCTTAATCCTGATCTCATCATAGCCTCACGAACTAATCGGATTCCGGGTGAGGGTATCGAGGTAATCGTGTACATTGAGCAAGGTTCAAGTGTGCTTTTGCGAGTAGGAAACACGCGTTCACACTCTAGTTCAGCTTTTGAGTTAAATTGGTCGACTACAGACTCACCAAATTGGTTGGTATACCGAGGTAGAGTCGCTGCGGGACATCGGGATGCATCTGGGCAAGTCATTTCGTTGTCAGGTTTAGCCGACATGGCATTTAATTCAGATGGCACGATTCTGTTTGTCTCCACAAACGCTGGTGTCAGTGTCTTCGAGCGCGAACTCACCACTGGAGGTCTGACTTTGACGCAGGAGATCAATGATCCTGACGGCGGGAGTTTTCTTGTCTGGGATCAGTATCGCGATCGTTTATATGCGTACAACCAGGATACTTGGTGGACTTTCAGCACTAGTTCCGACGACTCCTCGGAATTCGTCCTTGACAGCACGGAACATAGCATTGGATCCGGTTCCAATTACAAGAGCGATGGAAGTCCAGTATTGTTCATGGGAAACAGTGGAGACTACCTATACCGCTCAACAAACTTTTCTCAGACAGTTTACTCTTTTAATTCGGATGGTGAGTTAGATTCCCAGGGTAACAATTCGGTAACAGGGCGTGCTGTATTTCCGTCGATCGATGGCAATTATTGGTGGCGATGGCAGTCGAACGAATTGCAGCTACTCGGACGCGAAGTTGGAGAAGGATCATTTCAAGCAGTCTCAAAGCCTTGGATCAATACTTCAACGCCTAGCTTTACCGGGGCTTTTTCAAGCGATGATGAATACTTTTACACCGCGACTAGGGAAGCGCGATCGCAAGCAAATTTCACGGTTTATAGCATCGACTATTTAACCGGAGCTATAGAACCAATCTTATCAGATCGATTTTTTGGTCTTGGACTCGTCTCGTGTGCGGGAGCGATTCCAAGAACAGGGTCCTACGTCGTCGATGTGCTGTGTTCCTACGGTGGGTACGTAGTCGAGTACTCCCCAGAAGAAGGAGAATTGTCGTTGAGCGACCTTGTAGCCAACGTGAATTCTCGAACGCGGACTCGAGATCGTTTTGGTAGGCTTATACCACGATACACACTATCGAGCACTAGCCTTGGCGCGACTCCTGTCGAAGCAAGTCCTGACGGACGGCACGTGTATCTCGCGACTAGAGATCAGGGACTTGTCTTTTTTGAGCGTTTTGGAAACGAAGTAACAGACTTAACCGATCCTGAGGCACTGCCGATTCTTCGACTCGATCTACTACAAGCGTCAGAGAATCAAATTCAGTTCAATGACGATACAGCTGAAGACGGTTGCCTCACCGCATCGGCTTGGGTAGTAGACAATGTAAATTATTCCGTAGTCGACTCAAAATGGCAACGGCGAAATTTGGACTCTTCTTGGTCAGATATTGAAGGAACCGAAGAAACGGCACAACTCTGTTCTTATTCACCTACAGACTCAAATGAGTATCGCATGGTTGCAACTTTTACGCGGGATGGTGAAACGCTTGAATTCGCTAGTAATTTCTTTGGCGAGATCGTCTATGAACGCCTAGATGATTTGACAGTGGATTCAGGCGAAATAACGCTGGACACACTCACTATATCGGAATGCACCATGTATTAAATTTAGATGTGAACGACGTGAAATACACGGTGAAAGAAGCAAAGTGGGAGGAGAGAGAGAATGCAGAGTCCGAATGGTCCGAAATCTCGTCCACCATCACCGCCGGGGAGTTCTGTCCCCATGATCCTGACAACAATTGGGAGCATCGATGGGTGGGTCGAATTGTTATAGACGATGAAGAAGACTACTACAACAGCAACATACTACAAGAAGACTCTAATTAGCAGCATCTGTGTGAGATCGAACCACATTACTATATCATGCGGTAGAAAGCTCAGGTATTCTTGGAGGAATTTCGTTTTCTAAGTACAAAGTTTGTGTTGGGAACGCAAAATCAGCACCATTTTTGCGGACTAAGTCTGAAATTTTCAGAAGTATCTCCTCTTTGATCTCGTGAAATTCGGTCCAATCCGTGGTTTTCGTGAACGTGTACACAAAGAAATTCACAGAAAATTCGGTGTAAGTATCTAAATTGACCATAAGGGTACGTGTTGTGTCGATCGCCGCGTGGTTCCGCAACATTTCTCGCACATCGTCAATTATCTTCTTGACATTTGGCATATCCTCGTAGCGAACTCGAAACGTCTCGTAAATTCGTCGGTTTTCCATCCGCTCTGGATTCTCTACGGTAAGACTGGCAAAGTTAGAGTTCGGTACATACAACGGTCTTCGATCAAACGTCCGTATTCGAGTGGTTCGCCAACCAACGTCTTCGACCGTCCCTTCGATTTCTCGATCGGGCGAACGGATCCAATCTCCAACGACAAATGGCTTATCAATGAGTAGCATTAAAGTACCGAAAAAGTTTGCTAACAAATCTTTCGCAGCAAATCCGATGGCGATACCGCCAATTCCGCCAAAAGCTAGAACTCCTTCAATCGGCAGTCCATAGGCTTGAAGAATCAGTAGACCTGTTGTGATTATTACGGACGCACGTAATACTCTTCCCACTGCGCTCGATGTCGCGGAATCCCAGCGCGAATCCGTCCCGTCCCGACGTGGTAATACAACAACGTCTTGAAATTCCTTAATGAATCGATTCGTGAACCACGCCACCAATACTACGAGCGCAACGCTACGCAAGGTTCCCACTCGTTCAAAGATGGAATCAGTTCCTTCGTGCGCGAGCAAATCGCGTAAAGTTTCATTGATTATTAGATCAGTCTCAGCCAGTGCGGCAAGCGTTTGTTTTGTAAGCACATCATCGTAGATTCTGTTGCCAGCAAAGCTTAGACCGACGATCCATATCCCCCAATCAAGTGGCTTGCTTGCGGCGCGGCTGAGTGCATCTTTCCATTCCTCCTCGATTCACTTCCTTTTTGGACGTATTTGTTCAGCAGTCCTTTCGCTATTGCACGCGTACATGCCGTAGCAAGAACGATCAAGAAAACGTGAGATCCTAGCCAGACCCACCGCATCCAAGGGGCATTATTGAGTACGAAAAAAATTCATTGATTGTTTCCAATTCGATCACCTCGTAAAGTCGATAGAAGAGTTTGTTCATATGTTAGCACATTCAGAACTGGTTCGAGCGAGTTTGCATTCGCAAATAGAAATGGCCGATAAAGGTGTTGTTGAAACCTTGGGGTAGCGGATTGCCCGAGAGGTGAAATAATGTCTTGAATGGGTGAAATCGGGTGTATTATTCTGACGGAAAGCAGCGTTTGCCACGCGCACGAGCTACTTAAATTACGGATTTAAGTGTTAAATATTTCAATATGTTTCAAAATTCTTGAGAGGAGACTTAAGGCTCTTGTTAGAGATTACTATCAGGTGGAGATTAGTAAGGGAGAGGAATTCCTCGGGAGGAGGAGTTTGGCGATGGAAGGGATTCAACTTTCATCGCATTAAGTTTGTTACTGTAAGGGCTTGTACGAGTTCTCAAAGATGGGTGAAAAGGCTTTGATTTGATACAGCGAAGGACAGAATCTGGAGGATTCAGACGGCGAACAGAAGGGATGTTCCTGGGGATTTGCGTTAGTTGAAGCAGAGACAGGTTGAAAAAATTTTTAAAAATTTAGAAATAATTTGTAATATTTTGAAATTTTTGTGTACAATACTCGCTGTAGGTAAGGAATGAGTACTCACTTGAACGCAAACAGACTCAGTGCCCGCTATGCGTGGCCGGGATGTTCTACAATCTCTCCCACTAACCAAGCGTCTCCTCGGATCACTCCGATGAGACGCTATCAGAGGGGGGATAGAGCGTCTTCGTCGAAACGTTTTGCAACGGGTCAAAACACGACTTTGAAATATTTTGTAAAAAAATGTTGCAATGGGTTGTGTTACATGTTTCAATTTCTACAATACTTCGCCAACTTGTCTCGTTTCGCAAAGTCTTTGATGAGCACAACGAGATCATCCCACGGTGCCCCATCCAACATACGATTAAGAAAGTTGCAAACCACGACTCCGTATCGCCTATGGGAACAAACCGTACAGGTAATAAGTGAAGTGGCGTTCTTGCAACTTTCCGAAGCGTTCCTTGCGAACTTGCTTCAAACGGTTCGAGGCCAACAAGTCATTGAGCGGATCAGCAATGAGCGTTCAGTGGGATACGTGGACCGATCGACGGTTCAAACTGTTATGTCGGTCAATGTCTTTGTGCCAATTAGTCGCATTGCGACTGGGTCGGCGATCACCGGCGACTCGCGTAGTGGACGATTGGTATTTAATCTAATCAAATAGGAGAATCCCTATTATGAAAACGCAAAGAGTGATCGGGGAGGCACGAGCTTCGTTCCGGTCTATATTCAGTTTAGTGCTCGTTGGAGTGCTAGTAATGTCCGCTGGCCAAGCCCTTGGCGGCAAGGACATCAAAAGTGGAGTCTGTAGTTGGCCCGATGATTGGGATATAGTCACTAGTGGTACTCAAGGTTTCGGTGACTTGGAGGCCGTGGATGGTGCCACCGAGACGATTCGCTTCAATGGTGCCGTAGGAACCAATGGTACGCGCACCAGTTTTAAATTCCAGGCACCGTTGTGTGATTTCGATGGTGATGGGATGGGGGACACCCTTCCTTCAGACTTTTGGGTGCCTTCGATGACATGCGGGGCCACAGAGGTAGATGAAGATGGAAATCTATTTGGGAGTAGCACGACCGCTACGGTTACATGGTCCGAGAGTGCGTCAACAGACGGGGAGATTGACTTAGAAGGAACACTGCTAGATACGCCGACCGAGGCGGTGGCATGTACGTTGTCCCTAGACTGGGTCGGAAGTTCGGCCGAAGATGGGCCTATCGAATACACCTTTAACGTAGCTGTTGTCCCAACCCCACATGAGGCACCGACAAACGTACACGCGGTCGTAGAAAGCTATAACAGTATGTATGTGGAGTGGGACGTTGAGAAAGCCACTGATCCTGATACAAGCCCCACCAGCTACGTCATTGAATGGACGACATCAACCAGCGGCGCAAGTTCAGGCTCTTCGATCATTGCTGAAGACATGACTCTCCCCGCCGAAGGTGGCCGTCAAGGCGCTAGAATCACTGGATTGACGCCAGAGGGAACGTATGCCGTTACCGTTGCGGGTCAAAGTGGTTCGGGAACAACTACGAATTACGGTCGTAAATCGCCCAATGCCGTCTTCGGGATATCGGCGGACGGAGATATCGTAGAGTTTACGTTGCCGAAGCAATACACCGGTGCGGATAACACCTTCAAATTATCCACGGGAGAAACCGTTGAGATTGATCCACAGGTGTACTTTATGGACCTCGCAGTCGTCGGGAGGGAAATTGAGGGGGTTCTGGCCACCAAACCGCTCGAGTATGAGCGTTATATACGCGGCACCGCCGATGAGCCGGTAACGGTCACCTCCTACCGACTTACGAGTAATAGATTCGTAGAGACGTTATACGTTAGTACGGATCCAGACAGCCAAGCAGAAGACATAGTTCGCTTGAAGGGTCTCGCGGAAGGTACTAGCAACATTACGTTGATAGCAACCATAGGAGGAGTGGAGCTCGTCACCAGTGTAATGGCGGTCAAAGTGATAGAGAATCATGCCCCTCGATTTGCCGTAACCGAGGCAAGTTTGAGTTGGCATGTGGATAAAGAAATGGCACTCGACGGTAGTCACGTTAATTTCGAGATCGACGTGATGAAACAATTTGGTCATGACGTGACGGACGAAGACCAAGGCGACTGTACTGGCGGCGAAAATGAAAATAATGAAATTAACTGTGACGAAGAGCTAACTTACTCACTAGGTAGTATCCCCGGTGCCTCTGGCTATGTAAGTTATTCCAATTATTTCGAGTTAGAGAGGGATGATGCGGGTGCCATCATTGGCGACGAAACCGGCGTCATTGTCGTCAAAACAGGGACCACTGCCTTCGGGAATAATGCATTTATAAGTGCCGTCCAGCGTCTTGAAGACGGCGACGAGATTGGGATGAGGGTCACTGTTACCGACGTCTCTGGCGGTAAGGATACGATAGACATCATAGTTGAAGTGTCCACGGAAGGGAATTTTCCCCCGGTGCTCGCGGCATCACGATTTAATCCAAATTTGCATAACTCGTGGTTATCGCCGCTGTCTGAAGCAAACGGCGGCGGGACACGGACGATCAATTTAGCATCTAAGTTTAGCGATCCCGAAGGCGATCCTCTGTGTTACGAAATTGTAGGTGCTGCAAGCGATGGTACCATCGAGGTAGGAAGTGAAGATGGCGGCGAAGTTTGGGCAACAGGAGAACTCGGCCGAACACCGGGACACGCAACGTGTAACGGACCTGAGCTCTCAATCAAGATGGTACTGCCTTCATCGGATCCGACGGCAGTGGGTTTCAAGGTGCTTGGGAAATACGGGATCGAAACTGTTACTATCAAAGTACAAGCAAGAGAACGCACGGCCGCGAGTCCAGCGAATGCGCCAACAGCAGCAACAGCAGTGAACGTGAATGTGGTCTATGGCACCAATGCCGCACCTACGATTCGCAATGTTGCTTTAGCCGGCAGCGTCTATCATGCGACTGGTAACTACGAAATCCCCGAGGCAGATTCCATTAAACTAACCTTCACTGCAGATGACGCACAACCCAACGGTGATTTCTTGTGTTGGAATGTTTCTCGGTATAGCTGTAGAGCAACTCCTTGTACCGGAATTACCGATAGGGCACCCAACTACGGCAGAGCCAGTGGATTTGCCACGCCGGATAGTATCACGGCATCAAGCCGACGTTCTTCAGCGGAGATTAACAACGGTCAATCTCATGAGTATCAACTGGTTATTAGTGGTACTCAGCCAGGATGGGGCGGCAGTCCCCCTAGGGTTATTACCGATTACGAGAGTAACAACGGTGTGTTCAAGTTTAATGTTTGTGCAACCGACTTATCGGGCGCAACCGCTTCGCTACCTTTTGAGGTAAAGATTAAAGATAAAGAGGAAACGCCAGTAATCTCGCGTCCTGGTTCCGGATCGGGCAACCAATTTGATTTATTCATGCTTGTTGGAGACTACTCACAAACAGTAAACGTACGGGCAACTGACGGTGATGCCGACGCCCTCACTTACGCCGCCGCGTGTGTGGGTGGTTGCCCAGGGCTTAAGTTGGATGTTGATCAGGACACAGGCGAGATCACTATCACCCCTCCCGCATCTAATTTAACCAACGAAGGCGGGAAGGTAACCTGGCAAATCGAGGTATCCGCTTCCGATGGTACGGAGACGGTGTACTCCGATCCGAAAAATTTCACCGTTACTGTGAAGAACGAAAATACCGCGCCTACATTTGCCAGCGGGTTGAGTGGGGCTATCTTCGACTACCCTGAAAACAAGACTGGTACAGTAGGTACTACCATTAGAGTTACTGAGCCGGACGAGGGAGATACACTGGTAGCTACCATTAGTGGATCTAGGGATTTCACTGCTTCTGCGAGGGCGGTTCGATCCGAACCGGATTCCGCCGGCCAAACGACGTTACTCGGTTACGATGTTAGCATTCGTCTGATCAGAGCTAAGGATCATGAGGCGGAGGTTAATTCCTATGATTTCTCCCTCGTGGTCACGGACGAATATGGTGGTGCTTCCGATCTCGACATTACTGTTAATATTACCGATGTCAACGAAAGACCGACATTGGTCAAAGACATGACCGGAGCCCCTGCTAAAATCGAAGATCAAAATATCTTGGTGGGCGTTGAGAAGTGTATCGCGTCGGCTAGTGATATCTTTGAAGATCCCGATGAACAAGATAAACAGTCTGGTTTGTTTATTGAAGCTTCAACCACGCGCCCCGGTGATGCCTCTGTTACTATCAAGCACAACGAGCATATTTGCATAACCGGTCACAGTGTTGGAAGTGGTCCGGGACGGGTCAAGGTAACTGCAACTGACCGAGAAGACCAAAGTGTTTCAACGACCTTCCGGGTAACGGTAGAGGCAAACGAACCGCCTGTCGTCGTCGGTGATGGAATTCCTGATCAGGATGTACAAGAGAATGGTCGTAGTGCGGATATTGATCTAACCGCACACTTTGAAGACGGCGATATCGCCTACGACGAAGAGCTAATGTTTAGTTTTGAGGTCGCTAGAGCTAGTGTCGCTACCGGCGTTTTGGTTGATGGCCAATTCTTACGTATTTATGGGGACTCGAAGGGAACTACTGACGTAACAGTTACGGCAACCGATCAAAACGACCAAAGTGTATCTCACACCTTTAAAGTAGAAGTCAGTCGCAACGATCCTCCTGTTGTTAACTATGATGCGTTCGATGATGAAGAACGATATATCGGTAAGGAGTATGATCCCGTCGACGCACGAGATGCGTTTACCGACGAAGGTGATACGTTAACCTATTATGTTTCGACCAAGAACTCTGACATCGCTACCGCTGCGATCAAGTATGATGACGAAGGTGGTGCATGGGTTGTATTGCACTTACATTCACCAGGTACGACGAGTGTCACTGTGACTGTATACGACTCGGTTAACAATGATGCGAGCAATTCCTTCGATCTTACCGTACTTGCGCGTAACGATCCTCCGATGGTTGCAAACGCAATCGAGGATGTCGAAGTTGAAAAGGGTGTATCGCATGATATTCCATTAGGAGACGTCTTTGAAGACGAAGGTAGTCTAGATTACGAAGTCAAGAACGAAGACGAAAACATCGCTGATGTGTTCTATCGTGCTAGTGAGAACGAAATTCGCATCTATGCTAACAACACTGGTACGACCACTGTTGTAGTAGTGGCAACTGATAACATCGGTCAAACCGCAAGCGATACTTTCGATGTAACAGTGGTGGAACCGCCGCCGCCGGAACCGACAAACTCGGCTCCAGTACTCTCTGGTACCTTGGATGATCAGACCGTCACAGCCGGCGAACCGATCTCAGTTTCGATTGAAGGCGTGTTCACCGATCCTGATGGCGACGAACTGACCTACACGGCAGAATCTGAAGATACTGACGTTGCTACGGTGGATCTATCTGACTTAGAACTAACCATTAGTGGTGTGAATGCTGGATCAACAGTATTCAAGATTACCGCAACCGATGGCGAGTTCAACGTAGTTGGCGAATTCGACGTAGAAGTTGAAACCATCCCGGTTACGATTGGTACGATTCCGAATCAGACCCTCGAAATTGGTGGTGAAGGAACGTCGCTCAGTGTTGGCGAATACTTCTTCGACCAAGATGGCGATGTTTTGACCTATACGATCGAAACTTCTGGAAATGCTGCCTCAGTTAGTATTGCCGAAACACATCACCATGATGCTGACATCTCAATGTCTCCAAACACTCGTGGTTCAACCAGTGTAATGGTTACCGCAACTGACCCGAAAGGACGTAGCGCAACGCAAACGTTCTCAATCGCGGTAGGCGACGAAAACCTGCGTAATTCAGGTGTGAACCTGTTAGCTGGAACTGCGCGAGCACACGTGAGCAGCACCTCTGCCGCTTTAGGTTCTCGACTTGAATCCAGTCGTTCAGACACCGGCATGGGCTTCAGCTTTGGAAATATCTTCAATCGCTATATGCCCGTTGCAGATAAGGACACGGTGAGTAATGCAGCTACACAAGCACGCAATGATCTCATGGGCTTCAACGCCAAGAAAGACTTGTTAGACTCAACTTGGAACACGAGCGCCAACAAAGACGTAGATTTCAACTTTAATCTACCGACCGTTGACTCGTTGCTCACGAACAACTTCTCCCGTATCTTGAACGGTAACGGTGGAATCGGCTCCTTCTCCATCTGGGGAACGGTCGATGCTCAGAACTTTGAAGGCGAAGGCTATGACGGCAGCGCCAACTCAATGTTCCTAGGCATAGATGTTCAAACCAACGAATGCTGGATCTTTGGTGTAACCGCAGCTCGAAATACTTCCGAGGGCGATTACTGGTGGGGTACTGCATCGCAAGAATTAGACACGACTCTAACCACTATCATGCCTTACTTCAGCTTTGAACCAGTTGATGGTAAGACCTCTGTTTGGGGTGTGGTCGGTCGTGGTTCTGGTGATGCGGATACGACCGTAGTCAATGCTAACGCAGAATCTAGCGACCTATCGTTCAGCCTTTACATGTTGGGCGGACGTCGTGAATTTGCGAAAGCTGGAAGCTTGCAATTAGCATTCCGTGGCGATGCCGCATTTGCTAACTTAGACACCGCAGACGGTAACGGCGCATTTGATGGCCTCAAAGCTGGCGTGAATCGCATTCGCGCAGGTATTGAAGGATCATTCTCCGTTGATACCGGAAATGGTGGCAAAGTCACTCCGTTTGGCGAACTCGCATTCCGTAATGACGGTGGCGACGGCCTCACCGGAAATGGTTTTGAAGTCGCTGGTGGTGTTCGACTTGATACCAACACGATTACCATTGAAGCTCGAGGACGCACGCTTGCGACCCACTCCGCTGAAGACTTCAGCGAAAGCGGCGTAAGCCTGATGGTGAACATCAACCCGTCAAGCGAAGCAACCGGCCTCTCGTTCTCGTTCACGCCACACTGGGGTGCTTCATCCCAGAACAGCAGCGTGATTTGGAACGAAGCTGCTACAGTAACCGCTACACCTCATGGAAACTCCTTTGGTGTTAGCGATGGCATGACTTTGAACTCCAGGCTAGCTTATGGTTTCGCTCTCAATCATGGCAAATACTTGCTGACCCCATATGTTGATGTACAAGATACGGGTTGGTATGGCAAGACTGTGATGATTGGTTCAGAGCTAACACAACTTATCGCTGGACCTCGCACGATGAACATGAAGATGTTCTTTAACGCGAGCGACGATAGTGTTGATCAGGTAGCTCCGAAGCTAGGAATTCAAGCACTATTCAAGTTCTAATCGAACATTAACTAACCTCACGCACTAGGAACACTAGTGCGTGAGTTCTAACTCAAGAAAAGGCGGGTTCAATTGAACCCGCTTTTTTTATTTCAACCAAACAAAACACTCGATGTTGATCAAAATAGTTCGTTGTCTTCCTTGCATCTTGAACAAACGACGCGATGGATTTTCGTTTCAAAATCGTTAACTCTACAAAATCTAAGCGTGTGAGATCGTAGAAGCGTAAAGACGCGGCAACATATTGACTTAATCAATAAAAAAATGACAAAAGAAGAATTTGAGAAAAATGTGTCAAACCCATACGAATTGCACTCGATTGTAGTAAATAATCATGTGGCAACAGATAGGTTAGGTGTGTATATCCTAGGACAAACCTCTGACACATGGAGTGATTTTTTTGTTCAACGAGTAGGTAGGTCAGACGGCGATTTAAACGAACGACTGCGACAACATGCAAGAGAAAAAAAGTACCCCGAGTTTATGTTCATGTATTGCGACACTCTTAAGGAAAATTTTGACTGGGAATGTTTTCTCTACCACGAGTTTGATCCAAGTCTATTGAACAACGACATTCATCCAGACCGTCCCGAAGGGAAACGATGGTCATGTCCAAATTGTGATGTATTCGACAATGAATCGAACCAATAGCGACTCTTATGTAAACTTAGGTTCCTATTTAAAACTAAATCGAAATTGATCCAAAATTTCTAAGAGGTTCTCTCGAGTCTACAGAATACTACTTGGAGTGTACCACCACAGGCTACGCTTGCTAGGGGTCAGAACACGAACTGTGAAAAGATTAACGAATGGATGCGAACTCGTTGAAATTTAACTTTATCCAAAGTTCCGTATTCAATTCGATTCTAACTTTCAGGTACTCATCCTTCGCTTTCGTGCAGAGAAATGTCTAGCAATTCGATTTGATCAATCACAGTCCTTAAAGAGACCATGTTGTTAACAACATGCGTACGTAACAAGTTGATCGAGTTATGGGACTTACTTAGGTCCATCACATCGTAGAGCATTTTTCGTTTCGGTCCCTCTGCGGGCCTTGAGCTTCTCAAACTCTGATCTTCAAATCTCTTTTCTAAACTGGTCCACAATTTTGATTGAAGATTGAATTCATTGGGATTTCGTTGAAGATCCCAAGCAACAACCGCTACAGTGACCGCAAACACAGTTCCACTGTCAGACGCAAGCAATTTCTCCCACCCGGTTTCGAAAACACCTCTAGGATTACTTGTTCTTCGTCCACATTCATCGTGCAAAAATTTTTGTATAGTTCAAAGTTGATTGTTCTTAGATTAGCAATACAACTAAGAAAGGTCTCCAAGCTTCTCTGCCCGGTTCAAGTGAGTGAAACACTAGTCCTAAACGGCGTAGTGCTTGTTCGACCGAGCGATAATCTAACCGTCTCAAGTCGAAAAAGTCGCTTAACAATTCGCGCATATTAGATCGCGCTGTTGGTCCCATAGAATGGGGTATCAGAGGCGTTATCGAGTCTATACCCAACGACTTTAGAGTATGTTCTACAATCTGAGCTGTGGAGGCACTTGGCAATCGAACGTCTAAATTGAAAAACCGTTTTAGGTATTCGATACTATCGAATTTAGATCCGTAAAGCGCATTGACCGAACATACTAGTTGCGACGTGTTAACACCCAAAACGAAAATCACACCACGTGCAGAAAACAGGTGTTTTGCCGCCTCCAGTAACTCGATCGCGTAGGTCGGTCGACAACGATCCAATTCATCGACCAAAATGACTACTGATAGTCTCTCTTCATTGTTAGAGAGACAGCCAACTGTGTTCTCCAAAGCACTTTTGAACTCTTTTATAGCAGACAGTCCTTCGGCGTACTGCCGAAGTCGATCACTTGATATTGCAGTGTTTGCCTGTCCAAGTTGTTTCAACAATTCTTGGTCAATTTCTAACAATCCTCCCGTGCTCAATCGAACCAATCGTGTTAAGTTTGATACTATTAATTTTTCCACCAAGAATTTGGACTTTTCTTTCAGCGTCTTCAGCGTTGACGCTGAAGAGTACTCTTGAAACCCATTCAATAGTTCAGATGTAAGCACTATTAATGGGTCACTTGAAAAGTCCGTCTCCCATGCATTAAACATGACCACAGGAATTCCATTTTTTCGGAGTTGCTGAGACCACATTCGAAGAAATGTTGTCTTTCCGCTCCCCCATTCGCCATCTACGGCTATCACAGCGGAATCGTCGATAAACTGAACTAGATTGGTTAGAACATCGGCCATTGATTTCCGGTTGAGCAAGTCATACTTGTATGGGTCACTGCTATTAGCCTCAATGACACGAGGCTGGATAGAAATTTTCATTTTTTGGTCAGTTAGTGAAGTCATATTTGTTTGCGTAAGAATGTAGGTCCCCAGTACCCTCTGGAATATTATTTAGACCAAGTTGCAATCAACGAATTTTAGAGGTGCCGGTACGAGATAAAACAGCAACTTCAACTTTAGTCTTCCAAACTTTGAGTTGTAGATGAGCTGAAACATTTTCAAAGAATTTTTCAAAATATTGCAAATATCTGGTATTTTGCCTTATACTTACACAAATTGACAGTGGTGCAGGGCTGTCTACACAAACGTGAGAATGTGTTGTGTTAGTCACCATATCTGCGTAAAATGTAAGTTACATACATAATCCACTGAACAGTGCTAACTAGAAGCACAGGGAACCGCCGAGGCCAAAGGATTAAAGACCCGGCTCGATTATGAAACAAAATTCCACGCAGGGAGGCGGGGATGACTTCTATCGGACAGGGATGCAACTTAACACAGTCTGCAGTTGTCCAAATACACACTCACCAACGTGTTTCTTACGTACCCCACGTAACTACTTTTGCCAATGGATTGGCATAGGAGAGATTCCATGGATATTCCACAATCTAATGATCAACGCTTGAAGCTAAGCGGCCTGGTAAAGTTCATACCGGTGATCGCGCTAGCATGCTATGCCGCGTTCGCCGCGGTTCCGATAAATGCCCAAACAACAATCACTGAAAACTGTGGTTGGGATAGTGACGATGACAGCGACTTTGATGCCGATGACGACGAGAGTCCTCGAAAGGATATCGAGTTCTATGTTGGAGACAGTAATACAACTGATACTCTCCTGGAATTCGTTGCCTCCGGCTGTGCGCAATCGAGTACTGTTCAGCTACGCATCTACGAGGGACATGAAGTTGGACAACCGAACTCTAACATTCAACTACCACAAACAGGTGATTTGAATCTCGGACCAACGAGCGATCCTGACTCCGTTACACTTGCCGTTGAGGGTACTTTTCCCAATCGAACCATTGCGCTAAAAGAAGCTTCTCTAACTTGGGATAATACAAGTGCTGCATGGTTAATCGCACCCATTAAGTACACGGTCAGAGCCTTGTCAATTGAAAGTGACAATCTAGGCGAACTAAAGATCACGATCATTGTTCATCCAGGAAAACTAAACCCACCCACGAACATCATGGCAGGAGCAGAGTCTCCAGAAAATATTTACGTCAATTGGGAAGGCTTGGCTGATAGCGATGCTGAATTTAGTAGCCCACTGGCTTACCAAGTTCGATGGATCCCAGTTGGTGATACCGCAGAGTTCTTTTCAGACCCAGTAGTTGATGGACTCGTTGCGGCGACCCGAACTCACAATTACACCATTACTCGGCTTAACCCTGCGACACAGTATAACATCAGCGTTCGTTCCTACAAGAAAAATCCCACCGGGAATCAGTACGACGTTCAGGTTAGTGATTGGGTAGATTTCGACTCAAAATCAGACACGACGTTAACTACGACGAAAACACTTTACGATACCACTGCCCCAGTAAATGACTTAGAGGATTCGCTTGAACCGCTTACGGCAGGGCATACAAGACAATACAACCTTAGTCGATGGATCGTACCCTCGACATTGAGACCCGCGGATACTACCTACACAGTTGATATTGATTCAGGAAACGATGCAGTATTTTCTGTTGTGCACGTACTTGCGGGTACGGGAATAGCAGATGATCTCATCCTAATTACTGGTGAGGGTGAAGGTGAAGCGAATCTAAGCATCGAAGTTACCGCGAGCGACGGTGCTGTCCTTAACGCCACAGCGAAAGTTACTATTAGAGAAAACGTCGCACCTGTCTTTACGGTAACCTCCGTTTCAATTGATTGGGACGTTGATAATGTTGGAACGGATTTCGAGATCGACATCACGAACCAGTTCGTCGATGATGAAATTGACCCTGACGACGCTGATGCCTTGGAATTCTCCATGACTGGCGGAGACTATCGAGGGACGACATACTTAGAGATCGACGAAGACACGGGTGATATCTCAGTACCCGACGATGTTGACGACGATGATCTGGATAGATTATCGTCTGGTCATGAATTTGAACTGGTCGTAACAGTTACTGACCCAACGGATCAGAGCGACAAGATGACGGTTTACGTGGATGTCATTAAAGGCGGTGTCGCTGATTCGCCCCTCAGAACTAGCAATTCGGATGACGAAGTTTGGTTGGTACCACTCGCCTCCGCAAATGGCGGTGGCACTAAGAGGACCGATGTCACCGATAGTTTTACTACCTCAGCGGGCGGTCAACTCTGTTACGAGATTGACGATACAGGATTTACGGTAGACGGTACAGACCAAACTGCCGACATCATGATCAACAACAACTCCATTGATGTTGCTACAGTGGTAGACTTCAGTTTGAGTGGTGCTAATGCGTGTAAAAGAGGACAGCTCAGCGCACGAATGGAGTTGCCGTCAACTGATTCCAGCAGCGATCAATTTGCACTCTTAGGCTACCACGGTGTGATTACCGTGTGGGCTGACGTAACCGCATATCAACGTGGTAACACAGCGTCGGCATCTGACGATCCAGTCAGAGTTCGAATAGACTTGGTGTATGGTTCAAACGCCGCTCCAATCATTCGTACTGTCGCAAAGGTCACCGGTGGCAATACCTACTACACTTCTAGCGCATACTCTGTCGATGAAGGCGACGATATTAATCTAACCTTTACGGCTGACGATCCAAGCCCAACGGGTGATCGTTTGTGCTGGAGCCAGCGCAAAAACTGCACGCCCTGTAAAGGCGCTGAGGACACAGAAGTCTACAACGCCGCGCGTGGTGGTGTCATCACCGAAAAACGTGCAAGTGACACGATCTCCAATATCAGCCACGAATATGAACTCACTGTTCGCGGTACTGAACATGGAATTTTCGGTTCGAACGTACCTAGAGTTAATACTGACTACGAGTCAAATCCTGGTGGCTATGAAATCAATTTGTGCGCTACGGATTTGGCTGGGAAGACCCACGAGATAACGTTCGTCGTTAGGATTGAAAACGTTGAAGAAACACCCGTGATCAAGGCCATCGCCAACATGTACTTCCTAGTCGGTGATTACGCCCAAGAAATAGATCTCAACGATCTCACGGTCGACGGAGATGGTGCTTCTGATATAGTAGATTTTGACGCAGAAATTGTTGGATCTTCTAATGCAGTAACTGTCGAAGAGTCCAATGGTATCGTAACTGTTACGCCTACCGAAGACGATGTGACTGGCACTCAAGAAGTAGAAATTGAGGTAACGGCGACCGACTCTTCAGGCGCGACCGCGTATCAAACGTTTTTTGCTTATGTGAGGAACTCCAACAATTCGCCCAGCTTCGGCGGTGCAACAGCAGTTTCATTCGAGTTAGCTGAGAATGCTGCTGTAGGGACAAATGTTGGGACACCCCACGAAGCGACCGATCCTGACGGGGACGACATCAGTTACGATTTGAGTGGTGGTAAGGATTACTTTCGCGTGGTTACCACAGCCGACGGGGGACAGATCAAGGTCAAGAAGAAGGGTTTAGACTACGAGAGCGACGACAATGTCTTCAAACTCGTGCTAACCGCTTCTGACAGCTACGGCTCTGCAGTCGCGTTAAACATTACGATTACTTTGACCGACGTGAACGAACCACCGATGGCTACGGCAGAAGTGATTCCTGATCAACGCATACTTGTAGGAGTCACCGAATGCATCATCAAGGGGAGTGAACACTTCACCGATCCTGATGCTGACGATGACACTCCCGCGTTGTCTTTCTCTGCTACGTCCACCCGACCAGGGGAGGTAAGCGTCGCAGTTCAAAACAACGACGACATATGTATCACTGGCGAATCCGTCGGTTCTTCGCCGGCAAGGATTACCGTTACTGCCACTGACTCTGACGGAACCACAGTGTTTAAGCGATTCCGCGCAACCGCGGAGCAAAACAATCCACCGACCGTCGTTGGCGATGGTCTACCAGATATCGAAGTACAGTTTGACGGTCGAAGCGATGACATCGATCTCAATGAATACTTCAACGATGGTGATGCCGGCTACGACGAAGAATTGACCTACGGATTTAGCGTCGATGATGGTGATATTGTCACTGCAGTGATAAGACAAGACCACTTCTTGCGCATCTACGGTGACGAAGCGGGCGAAACGAACATCGAAGTAACCGCAACGGACCAAAACAATCAGGCAGTGTCCGATACTTTTGCAGTTGAAGTGGTTCGCAACGATCCGCCCATTCCACATCCGGATGCGATTGCTGATGTAACGACAAGAATTGGTCTCACGGTCGATCCTATCGACGCGTCTGGCGCATTTACCGATGAGGGAGACACATTCGATCTCGACATCAAGACCGACGATGCAGATATTGCAACAGCCGCGATCGATTACGATGACGATGACAATCCTTGGATCAATGTTTACCTACATTCCACTGGGGTAACTAAAGCGACCCTAAAAGCTACCGACACTGCTGGAAACTCTGCAGAAGTATCGTTTACCATTGATGTCGGAGCACGCAATGATCCTCCGAAACTGCTCGCCGAAATTGAAGACGTAACCGTCGAAGTCGACGAAAGAACCGATGTTGAACTCGACGATATATTCGAAGACGAAGGCACGCTTACGTTTGAAATCGACAACGAAGACGATGATGTCGCGGATGTCATCTATCGATCAAGCAGTAATTCGCTACGAATTTGGGGGAATCAAGTAGGTACGACCGACGTTACTGTAACAGCTTTCGATAGTATTGATCAATCTGTGTCAGATACGTTTACTGTAACTGTAACTGATCCTCCTCCCGAGAATTCGGCACCTAACTTGGTTACTTCTCTCGGCGATATGACGGTTACAGTTGGAACGCCCAGTCTAGTGTCTATTACAGGCGTTTTCAGTGATCCAGACGGAGACGAGCTTGCTTACGTCGTTGAATCCGACGATCAAAACGTCGTAACTGCAACCTTGCACGAAATGGACGTTACTCTGACGGGTTTGATGGCTGGAAATGCAACCGTGCGCGTCATTGCTACAGATCCAGCTGGCTTAGATGTCATGGATGTCTTCAAAGTCTATGTCGAAACTGGTCCGCAGGTTGCATCGCAGATCGCTGACGTGACTCTACAAATAGGTGGCGAACCTGTCTCACTGAATGTGTCCGAATACTTTGTTGACGACGACGGCGATATGCTGGTCTACTCGTTCAACTTCGAAGGTAACGCTGCGATTACGAATGTCGATGGCGCAAGCTTATCCTTAACGCCATCCGTTCACGGTACTACTGTAGTAACTGTTACTGCAACTGATACTGGTGGTCGTTCCGCGTCGCAATCATTCAAGACGATTGTGAGCAATAGCGAGATCAAAGCTGCTGGTACCGAAGCACTATCGAGTATCGGTCGCATTCAAATTTCCAGCGTAGCTAATGCAATCGGTTCGCGAGTTGAAAACAAAGATTCCGAACGCAACCTGTTCAGTCGAGTGATTGGCGAGAAGTCCAAGGAAGAGGAACGTGCAGTAGCCGATACGCAATCGCAACCCCAAACACCAACGCCAGCTCCAACGGCTGAGCCGGTGTTTGATACGCCGACAACTGCGAAAGCTCCGACGGCCAAACGTTCAAGAGACTTATTCTCAGATGTAATCTCGCCACGCAATTTCACTGGTATGAGACTGCGCGATTTGATTCCACAGAACTTCTCTACGTCCTTGACGGGTGGCAACTCAAGATTTGCACTATCTATTTGGGGTACTACTGATCAACAAGATTCAAGTAGCTCAATGTATGAAACGTCTTCCAGTTCGACCTATATAGGCGTGGACTTAAGACCGACGGATGCTTTGATGTTTGGTGTTTCTCTGTCCGAGAGCGAAGCTGAGAGCGACTACTCTTGGGGCACTGCAGTTCGACAACTGCAAACCGATACCACAACCGTTTTACCGTATGCAAGTTACCAAGTTACACCTCGTACGTTAGTTTGGGGTACGCTAGGTATAGGTTCCGGTGAAGCTAGCGTTTGGAATGGCGATGATCTTGTTGACCTTAGCGATTTGAACGTACGCCTTGGACACCTGGCGTTCAAGAGCCAAATGCTTCAAATGCAAAGTCTTGATTTAGCCGTGAAAGGTGATGTGTCTGTAGCTAACCTCGCGACTGACGATGGCGATGGCGAAGCAGGCAGTCTCGATACGACCATCAATCGAGTGCGAGTGGGAGTTGCCGGATCGTACGTGATCCCGTTCGACTGGGGTGGCTCAGTCAGCCCATTCGGTGAACTTGCATATCGCCGCGATGGTGGTGATGGTGCGACTGGATCAGGCGTTGAGTTCATCGGTGGCGTACGCGTCAACTCGAAGATGTTCTCGCTTGATCTTCGCGGCCACACAATGGCTACGTATTCCGAGAATGATTACAAAGAGTCAGGCTTGTCGCTACTCGCGGTATTTAACCCGACACCAGGTGAGAAAGGGCTTTCCCTCTCATTCACTCCAAGTTGGGGTCAAACCACTCGAACGGACGCAACCTTGTGGCGTGAGTCAGCAACCGTCGGCCAACTGCCCTTCGGTGGTGATCTAGACTTGAGCCAAGGAATGAACTTTAATACGAACATTTCCTATGGCTTCCTGATCAACCAAGAGCAGCATATGTTCAAGCCGTATATTGAATTCGGCGAGAACTCGCTTGATCTGCAGACCATTCTGTTCGGCGCGGAACTCAAACCGTTAGTCCTAGATAAGACTTTGTTTAATCTGAACTTTGTCCTAGGAAAAGTGGACGAGCTCTCCAAGAAAGACAACAAGCACTTAGGCGTGAATGCAATCTTGAAGTTCTAAATATTGCCAAACCTGGGGGACTGCGATGTTCAATTCGCAGACAGGTTTTGTTTCTACCTCTTAAAATTCAAAGACCCCGATTCCCCCTCGGGGTCTTTTTTTTAAGTCATTAGAACTTCAACGGCAGAAGAACACAGAGAATCCCGTCGGATTTAGGGTGGAATGGATACCGGTTTAGAAGAACTACGTTCTTGTGCATTAAATGACTGAACGTGTTCGAGTCGTCAAAACCCCTGATCTAATGTGGGTTAACCAGAGAGACTGGTTACAGGTATGTCTTCGATACTGTTGAGTTGGCGAGATTGCATCTCTTTATGGCTGCTAACGATCGATTCCTCAGGGATATCCAAACCTTTAGCTATCAATACTTCCAAGTGTTGCTTGACAGCTTCACGGGTCTGTTTCAAGCACTCCTTCTCGGTTAACTCACCAACGACAATGCCCGGAAATTCTTTACAAGAGCCGTAGAAGCCGTTTCCGTCTTCTAGAATGTGAACGGTGGTTCTAATAGCCACAGCATCTTTTGGAAGAGACTTTGACAGCAAGGGGATCTTTTTTGGAGTGTTGTAGTTCGTTAAAACACTTTCAGGAATGTTTTCTTGCTCAACTGAACGGATTTACGTACAAAAACTCATTCACTTGACTTCTTAATTGCAAGTAATTTGCACACTACTGTCGTCAATATAGGCGAGAATACCACACAACCCAGCAACAGCATTAGCCCGACAGGGAAACCTTTTGGAGTATCCAAATCGGGTATGAAGAAATTTACAACTAAAGTACAGACTAAAAAAAGGGGGGGTTATTAGGATAACTAACCAATATAACGTATAATGCTCAGATAGGATTACCCGTTTTGGCCGTTATTTCTTGGTCTGTTTCTTACGCTTGGCACTGGCAGCTCTGGCTGCAGGTGTGCGTAGTGCCAGTGCTAATTCCTCTGGGTTTCGCGGTTCGCGTATCGGTTCGTTTTTTATGGTGCGAGTTTTCTTCATAAAGATTCCTTACGTGGCTAATTTAGCCAACAAATACTCCTGTCCTCGATGACCTTTTATACGATTGCAAGACGTACATAACAATTGTAAATTACCTAAATGATCCCCACCTCCTTGCGAGCGTGCAATGATATGGTCGACCTCTAAGTGTCGATACTGAAAGTATTCCTGACAACCGTTGCAAATTCCCTCTTGTTCACCAAATAGAAATTTCTTGTTTTCTACGCAGTTGTAGTTCGGTATGTCGCCTAAATCTGTTCGCTCAGGTATGTCGACACGAGACTGAATGTCTTGAAACATTCCTTGATCATCTTTGATTCGTTTCTCGACTAGACGCATCGCGACAGGTGAAATATCAATACCAATCCAATTTCGTTTATGACGATCCGCAGCAACTAACGTGGTCGCACAACCACAAAACGGATCGAACACTACATCGTCGTTTTCGCTCGACGCTTTAATAAGACGCTCTAATAAAGCCAGCGGCTTTTGAGTTGGATACCCTGTGTTTTCCTGCGCAGACTTACTCAGTGGTGGAATGTCCGTAAACAGATTAGTTGGTTTCCGGCCTTGATCTGGCAATAGATATCTCTTAATGCAAGGGAAGCTTCCCTGCTTTTTTTGCCAATGAATTAGTTCGTGCTCGTCGAGAAAGTCTAATCGGGCATGTATACCTTCGATTTTTAGATATCCTGGCGCTAGTACTTCATCGATATATTTCGCGTACTCTCCGATTTTCGGGATAGACCAATGTCTTCCTCCATAAGACGCTGGATCAAACCCTCTCCAAGGTTGCCCGGATTCGCCTGAACTTGTTCTAGCGCCAGTTAAATCATGAGATCGCCATTTACCTCGAGAATCTTCATGACGATAGTGTTTTCTTACATATTCAGGATCTAACGGTAACCGATTGTCCGGTAAATCTACCGCCACAGTTCCGTAGAACAGAATGGTGTCTCGAACATTCCCAAACACCCTGTCATTGTGTGAAGACGTGCGTTGCCAAGTGATTTCTGATTGAAAACTCTTTTTCCCAAAGACCGCATCCATTAACAGTTTTAAGTAGTGGCTCATGGTCGGATCACAGTGCAAGTAAATCGATCCGGTGGACTTCAAAATCCGGTGCATTTCCAAGAGTCGAACCGCCATGTAAATGAGATACGACTTGTCGCTCTTACTCATCGCGGCATGAATGACTTTGTTGAGACGCGGATGCTTTGCTTCAATTAAGTCAAGCCACGCAATATCCACGTCTTGCAACGTCCAGGTGTCCTTGAACTCAGCCCCTGCAGCCTCACTCCCGATCGGAGCCGCATAGTTCGCTTTCGAATTGAAAGGCGGGTCTAGATAAATGAGGTCGACGGACGCGGAGTTCATCCCCCGCATGATCGGGAGATTGTCGCCCGTCCAAATGGTCTTATTCGCCCAATTCGGTTCAGCCACTCTAACTACTTTCCAATCAGTTCTTTGAACTGTAATCGCTTCCCCCTCAACAGACGCGTCAAGCAAATCATCTGCTCGATTGTGTCTAAGTCGCGAATGTTGTGCCGCCCGACAAATTCATTGACATATTTGCCTAAATGCTTCGCGCTCATTTTGTGGTACGTGCCCATATACCCGCGCTTCAACATAGCCCAGAATGACTCGATACCGTTAGTGGACGCCATGCCCTTTACGAACTCTCCAACACTGTGTTTGACCGATTTATGCTCGAAGTCAACCATCCTTTGATACGCGGTTGCTGCATCTGTATAGATGATTGAACCTTCCTCTACATTCTCTCTCACAAAACCTTGTAGAGTACCACTATCAATTCGCTCTACGACCTTTACTCGTATCTGTTTTGAACCACGATTTTTGACACCAGTGACTGCGGTCTTACCAACTGTGCCACGACCTTGCTTTAACTTCTTGGAGTCATGTTTATTCGCTTCCTTCCCACCGATGTAGGTTTCGTCTACTTCATTCTCACCGTCAAACTTTTCACAAACAAACAGATTCCAGGCCTCGCGGATGCGATGTGCTAAGTGCCATGTACAAGGTTGCGATACGTTAAGATCGCGGTGTAACTTCATACTTGAAGTTCCTTTAAGATTCGTAGTCATTTGGTAAATTGCAACGGCCCACTTACGCAGTGGTATTTTGCTATGTTGCATGACTGTACCAGTACGAACACTAAAAAACTTGCGACAATCCTTGCACCGATAAGGCATAGGCTTACCGCTTTTGTTTACTGAAGTACGCGTACTAAAACAATGACCGCACTCTCGACCATTCGTCCAGAAAACGCTCTCAAACCACCGAGTTGCAGTCGCTTCATCAGGGAACATATCGAATAGCGCAAAGACATCTAAACCAACTCGGTTGGACTTACCAGACATTTCTGACCTCACTACAATTTGATAACTTCATATGAGTATTATACATTTTTTGGTTAGTTATCCTAATAATTCCCAAAAAAAGGATAAAGAAGCACCATAGACACAGTATCAAGAACCAAGCCCAACCAGAAGTTCCTTTCTGTCTTTCTTTAGCCATTTCGTTCTACTAATTTTTGTGCAAATCAAGCGGAAGAATTGTAAGTCTTTGCGCACTTAGACCCAATCGTCAGCTCGACGACTTGTGTCATTTACGACGAGAGTATTCTATCTATATCGGCTATGGCAGCTTCGATGTCGATATACAACTGGTCGGTGGGCTCGAGACTGACACCGTATAGTATTCTCAACAGCTCGTCTTTTGTAGCAGTCCACTCGGTTCTATCTATAAGATGCGCCGTCATTAAGCTTTGCTTGCTATTCTCGATTAATTCCAATTCATCGTCGATCAACTCTTGTGTCTCAAGAACTTGCATTTCTAACTTAAAACGTGAAATTTGGGTTGATACGCCAAGTTCGTCCAGTGAAATGGTCAAATATTCTTGCTCGGCTTCTTGGTGTTGGTAGTATTTGAGAGCGATCAGAGACTAAGCAACACAAGAAACATCACGGATAGAAATACCGTGTAAGGCGTGAACACACGTACGCGCCGCACGGATTTTCTTTTGTCTTTCATTTGATCATCCAGATCCATGATGTCTTCTCAGTTTCGTGGGTTTAGAATTTTTTTGTGTTCAGCGTCAACCATTGTATGTCTGAATCCTATCCGTGTCGGATTGGTGGTCAAAGTCTTGGAGTTAACCTACAGAGTCGTCTCAACTGTCTAGCAGTCAATGTACTGATGCGATTTGGCACATTTTTACTAGGAAATATTTCTGATTTCTAAAAATACTCGCAAAGAAGGCACGAATCTCATAACATACAGCACTTTGACTAAGATTTGTCGTCTTCAAGTTCAATCAAACACACTACTCTAAACTACATCAAGGACTTCTATGAGTACTGACCCGCACATTTGGCTAGAACAAATCGATGATGAAAAGGCACTCGACTGGGTTCGTTCACGAAATGAACTGACCGTTGCTCAATTCACTCAGAATGATCGGTTTCGTGGCTTCCAAGAACGCATACGCACCATTCTAGATTCGGATGATCGGATTCCCATGTTTGAAACCTGTGGGAACACGCTCTACAACTTTTGGCAAGACAAAGACCATCCAAAGGGTCTTTGGCGACGAACTTCGTTGGAAGAGTACTGTAAGACCCGACCTGATTGGGAAGTGGTGCTTGATCTTGATGCTTTAGCAGAGTCGGAGGACGAGAATTGGGTTTGGGCAGGTGCGAATATGTGTCGCCCGGAATACACCAAAGCACTCGTCCGACTCTCGCGGGGAGGCGGCGATGCCATTGAGATTCGAGAATTCGACTTACGCACGAAAGATTTTGTCTCCGACGGTTTCTTCGTTCCAGAAGCGAAGACCCATGTAACTTGGGCGGGTCCAGATCGTCTACTAATTGGTTCTGATTTCGGTGAAGGTACTCTAACGGATTCAGGGTATCCCATGACGATGCGCGAGTGGCATCGTGGTAGCCCCTTACATGACTCACGTGAGTTCTTTCGAGGTCAGTCTTCTGACGTTTATGTTTATTCATGGGCAGATCCCTTTACCGAATTTCGCGACTACTTCGTAGGTCGCGCGACAGATTTTTTTAACGATGAATTCTTTGTATATCGCAATAACGAGCTCATCAAGTTAGATAAACCTGACAGTGCGATTGCGAGCCCTCACAGAGGACAGTTGTTTCTACTTCTCAAACATGATTGGAACCACCGTGGCGAGCAATTTAAAGCCGGTAGTATGTTGGTAGGCCAACTTGAAGACATACTTGCCGGTACGGGAGACTACCAAGTCCTCTTTGCGCCAACCGAACACTCCGTACTGATCAGTCATAGCGGCACGAAAAACTCAATGATTCTCAATATCTCAGAAAATGTTTGTACAAAAACGTTCGTGGCAACGAAAGGCGACAACAGTGATTGGGATCTTGAACAAGTTCAACAATCGAATGGCTTTTTGAATGAAAGTGGCTTTTCTTACGAAATCCACGACAGTGACCGAACACTCGTGCTCTCCGAAAGTTTTCTGGAACCTTCAAGTCTATCGATGACTGGTCCGAACGAGTCACTGCGGGTGCTCAAGAGAACACGATCATTCTTCGACAACGAGTCGTTAGAGACCACGCAACATTGGGCTGAATCCAAGGATGGTACGAAGATTCCATACTATCAGATCTCACAACGAGATGCATCTGGAATACGACCGACACTTCTCTATGGATACGGTGGATTTTCCGTTTCATTACTTCCTGCCTATACACCAGTTGCGGGAAACACCTGGTTGAATCAAGGTGGAACCTATGTCATTGCAAACATCCGCGGGGGTGGGGAATTTGGACCGGATTGGCATCACCAGGCATTGAAAGAGAATCGAAATCGTGCGTATGATGACTTCATCGCAGTTGCGGAAGCCTTGATTCGCCGCGGCATTACTGAACCGAAACACCTAGGTATTCAAGGCGGTAGCAATGGAGGTTTGTTGATGGGGAACATGTACGTCCAACGACCTGACTTATTTGGTGCAGTCGTCTGTCAGGTGCCGTTACTCGATATGAAGCGATATCACTTGCTGTTAGCTGGAGCGAGTTGGATGGCTGAGTATGGTGATCCAGAGAAGCCTGAGGAGTGGGAGTACCTTAAGAACTTCTCCCCTTATCAAATCGTACGCGCGGATCAGACGTATCCAACTATACTCATTACTACCTCGACGCGAGACGATCGAGTCCATCCAGGTCATGCGCGCAAGATGGTCGCGAAGCTTGAAGAAATTGGGCACAAAGTACATTACTACGAAAACATAGAAGGTGGCCACGCCGGTGCAGCAGACAATAAACAACGAGCGTTCATGCAGGCATTGGTTTGGGAGTTTCTGTGGGCGACTCTAGTGCCCAATTAGCGTAGTGCGATAACAACGACTGTTCAGGTTCAAAGGCGAACCAGCAGAGTTGGAATTAGTACTCTATTCAGCAATTCTGTATGAAATGAGCGGACAGACTACGAGCGTCTAGCCCTGAAGTACCTCAATCACCCTACAGGTAGAGCCACGCAAATGAGAACTTGGATCGATTCCTACTTGTGCCGTTTGAGTTCTGGAATTAGCGGTTCACCCTTTTCGATCTTTTCGGCGATTTCCTGGCGGGTTTTCGCCATTCTAAGGTATCGAATTGGACGGGATGGATGAGTTCTGGTCTCTTTTATTCCGATTTGTTCAGACACACGACGCCACACATCCTCTATACCGTTCAAGTCTACACCAGCGTTTGCAAGTATGTACATCGAAACATAGTCTGCCTCATTTTCAAAGCGTTTGGAGTAAGCCCTTATTCCTAGCTGGGCGAATAGACCGTCTGTCCAAAAACCGGTCACCAATGAAATTCCATCTAGCAGTCCGCCGAAAATACCTCGAGTAAGAGCTTTCCTAACATGCCGGTACACGTTGTGCGCTAACTCGTGTGCGATGATGTACTGCAAGTCTGGTTCATTTTCTAAGAAGTTAAGCAAACCGGTAGCAACTCCAATCCGATCGCCCGAAGCATAGGCAAGGAATGCTAATGAACGGGATACGAAGATGTCGGAGCGACACGTCTCTACTGGTTGAATCGAAAATGTGAAGGATGACCAGGATAACTCGGTCTCCCAACGAACAACTAGGAACTCAATGGGATCCGTTCTCTCTTCTTTCGAGAATTGTCGAAGCGCACGATTTAATTCTGAACGTACCAGAGTACCATTTTTTGTACTATTGCCATCAATTGAGATAATCATGTCTCGAACTTGCAATCCAGCTAATGCGGCTGGGGAATCTTTTGCAACCCCCCAAATACGAGCGCTCGTTACGGAATCTTTTCGAATTTTTCGTGCTGTCCAGACACCTATTTGGTAGTCCGTGAATCCTTCACAAAGCTCTAGATTACTAGTGATTAAAGGCCAGGAAGCATCGGCAACGCGTTGAGTCGCTGCAATCATTCTCTCTTCATTTAGATCTGCTTGAACTTGCGCTTCCTGTTCAATTTCTTCCGGCGTTAAAGATGGTATTTGGGTGACTATGGAACACGAACAAACGCAGCATCCGACAAATAGGATGAGTACTAACGAGCTAATCTTCGACATCATTGATTGACTTCGATTGATTTGAAACAGATAGTCGTTAATTTCACAATGGGAATCTTAGGACGAAAATCTCGGTGTTGTTACTATAACACGTCTTGGGAGCAATGGTGACGCCCAATGTTCCTCGCCTTTCAACAATCTGGGTATTAGGAACGCGTCCACTACCCACCAGACGAGACTGACGGGTATTCCTATGAATGAAATAGTGCAGAGCATCAAGGCAAGGCCGGTCACGGGTGTCCCGAGGTAAAAACGGTGTCCTCCAAACAATCCCAAGAGTGCCCAGAGAACGTACGCGATTACTGTTGATTTTGTCGTTCCAGAAAGAACGTTGACCAATTGTTGTGCTTCAGGTTCTCGCATGTGTGAATCGTTCGCTAATTTTTCAGCAGTTGCTACTTTTTTTGCAAGAAAAAAATTTTAATGTTTGTTAAGGTAAGCCGTATTTCCTGAGCAACATTCCAAAATTGAGGCCATTAGGGATTTCCTGTGTTAAATAGAATCATAGACTTCTTGTTACCTACTTCATCAAAACTTCGACTGGAGTCTCTCAATGACTCAGATGCTATTCTGAACGACCATATGATTGCGGAAGCCACATTAACTGCGCACTTGTTAGATGTTGCGCTGAAAGCAGGATACAGTGCTGATCAAATTAACGATTTGCTGGGCGAAATTGCGAACAAAACAGCGATATCGGAATTTTGGATTTCGGATGAAACAGGACAAGTCGTATACACCAATATACCCGACATTGAATTCTCCTTTGGTACTGATCCCAGTGGGAACGAACAAGCTGCTGCTTTCGCTCAGTTATTGACCGAAGATGCGAGTGTGGTAGTACAGCCGTTTATGAATCGTACCTATGATCATCAATCCTTCAAGTATGTAGCCGTTCGCGGTGTTGATCGAGCGCGAGTTGTACAGGTTGGCATTTCCGCGAGCGACATGTAATTTAAACACTAGGGACCACGGCGAACGTTGAAGCATTGGGTTAGAGGGCTGCATGAATCTATTCAGAGTTCGAATCCAAGAATTCTTATAGGACGCGCGCTCGTTCTCTTCAGTGGAATTGTTCTACTCTCAGTATCTCACTTCAGTTCAGTAGCAATTGCCGCAACTAGCGGTAAGGTTATGGATGTTGGTGCAGTCATGCCGGGCAACCGGACTAATAGCGTACAACAGGAAGTAGATTTGGTCTTCGCGATTCCTAGTCCCTTCGAGTACAAGGTGACACTACCAAACCTGTCGAACCACGAACGCCAGGAAACTTACACACCCGCAACCCATGGACCTCACAAATTTGGAATCCATCGCGACGTACCCCATCTTCACCTAGGTGATCTGAGCAACAAGCTTTCCTGGAAGAAAGACGGCGACGGCGTTGTAGCTTACGTTCGTGTTCGTTCTCCGCAAGCGGAATCGATTCGTTTTTCCACCCGTCTCAAGCTACCTGCAGATGCTGTAGTAACCTTTTATGGCAGGAATCTCCACGGTAAGAATGACGTCATTTACAACTTTACCGCGCCGAAGAAAGGCTTTGACGAAGAACTCTATTGGTCACCTCAAGCCTCAGGCGATTGGATCGGGATCGAAATTCGCCTACCGCGATCCAACATGAAGCAAGCTGTAGAGCTAGAACTCTTATCTATCGCCCATCGTTTCAAAGCTCCAAACTTGATCGTGCCCAACGCCTTGGATTGCACAAACCATGAAGATGTGCAATGTGCGATTGACGATGGCGCGATTTCTGAAAGCAATGCCAGTACGACGCTGAGACTGACTTTTGAAAGCGGCGGATCGAGCTACACCTGTTCTGGTACCCTAATGAATGTTTCCGGAGATGGCGAAGGTGTTTATATTCCTTACATTATTACTGCTGCGCATTGTATTTCGACTGTAGAGGAGCCTCATCCGTGATAGCATGGTGGAACTATCAAGCGCCAAGCTGTTCAGGAAGTGGCACTTCGTCGGACTTCGCCTTAACTTATGGGGGGCAGATCTGCTGGCAGCGGTGGAATCTTATGATCAGAGCTTGATTCGTTTATATGAAAATGCTCCAGGTGGTGTGTCATTTTCAGGGTGGTGGGCAACCGATGTCAATTCTAACACTACGGGTTCGGGCTCGCATCATCCTGACGGAGCTCGCAAAAAGTTCTTCTCTGGCACCACGCAAGGTAACTTTAATGTCTTTGTTTGTGACGAAGACGACAACTGTTTTCTACTCTCAGATGCAATAGAAGTGAGAATGGACAACGGTGCTGCTGAAGGTGGAAGTAGCGGCGCGGGACTGAGAATTTACAACCAAGAGGCGGGCGACACGCTCTTCGTCGGTGTTCTTTCAGCTTCTGACCAAGAATGTGAAAACTCGAAGGCTTACTTCGGTGAATTTCAGCACTTCTACGACTATATCGTTACTTGGTTCGACCCAGTACCACCTCCACCTTTCAGTATTGACGACCACGGTGATACGTCAGAAACCGCAACTGAAATAGAACTAATATCCTCCACTGAAGGCGAAATTAACGATGCTGATGACGTAGACTACTTCGAAGTAATCGTCGATCGGAGAGGAACAATCGAAGTGTACACCACGGGTTCCCTTGATACCACTGGGCAATTGACATCGGAGGGAACGGGAGTCGATATTTCTGACGACGACAGTGGGGAAAGTTCAAATTTTTTACTGACAGCTGATGTCGAACCCGGAATCTACTACATTCGCGTGGAGGGATACTCTGATTCCACGGGTGACTACACGCTGCACGTAGAGTTCGAGGAGAACGATGACCATGGCGACACTCGATACACGGCGACAACGGTGTTTTCTAGTGCTCGCGCCTGGCAATTTTCCACGGTTGGGCACCTCGAAATATCGACTGACATTGACGTGTTTGAAATCACTTTGTGGCATAACGCCACGATCACTGTTTACACCGAAGGGGACACGGATACGTCCGGTCGGCTAACTGACTACTCCGGCTTTGATTTGTTCGAAAACGACGACGCAGATGAAGACAATTCCAATTTCACGTTTTCTGGCGACGTCGAAGTAGGAACTTACTACTTGTTTGTAGACGGGTCGACATCTGAAAAGTCTGAATACAAACTCATCATTGACGTTTCGCAAGACTGAATTCATGAGGTCATTTACGGCAGTATTTTGTAACTAACACACCCTTTCCTGAAGAGTTCAAATTGATCCTTGAACTCTAAGAAGTATCTGTTAGCTAGCAACGTGTAAGAAAATTCATTTGACGAAGTGACCATTGCATGAATCCACTTAGATTACGAAATACGTGTGAATTAGTTTTAGACTGAAGATATGAAATTAAACCTATTTGACAGCACAGAGTCGCAAATTTTGCGTCCTGAACGGGATCTTCCGTACGTATTTGTCGGTCGACATCGAGAACTTTGCGGTTTGGAAAATCATTTCAATGTCGTCTCCAATCGTAAACTCGGTTCTTCTGGGTTAGTTCTAGTCTGTGGAATCCCAGGCATTGGTAAAACTCAGCTGATCGAGAAATTTGCTCGAGCGAAAGAAGAGTCTGGCGAAGCTTTGTGGCTACGTTTACATACGGAAGATTTGACCGAAGGGCTAGATCAACTAGTGCGAAGCAAGCATAAACAACCCATCATTGTGACAGTTGACGAAGTTCAGAATCTCCAACAATCACAAGCCGATATCCTCGGTAAGTTTCACATAGGAACACCAGACCATCCAATGATGGTCGTTTGTGCTGGATTACAGAACTCCTACTCGGTTTTACAAAAACACGGTCTGTCTCGATTGGGTGAAGTATTTAGCTTAGACTTGCTAAATCAATCCGAATGTGAAACAGCGATACGAAAAATGTTGGACGTTTGGGGTGTTGATGTAATTGGAACAGGTCAGGATTCGGTCGATTTGAAAGTCCAAGAGCTAGCTATTTCTTCGCAGGGTTTTCCCTGCCATTTACAATCGCATCTATCGACTCTGAAGGCGGTGATACTAGAACGTGGAAAAAATTTTGGCTCAGAGGAAGATTGGATTCAAGTAGACTAACGTGCAAAACACAAACGAAACGCCTATTACTCCGGTCGGATCGAAGCTTTGGGATTTCCTAATGCCGGAGTTGTGATGCACAGAATCGCGAAGCTGTTGAATGAAAGAAAGAATGAAAGCTTCAAAATTGCATCATCGGCGGACATCATAAAGATCTTAAACTCAGTCGAAGAGGACGGAATGGTGGACATCGACAAAGGAAAAGCACTGATGCGAATGATCGAGAGTGGGTGCTTGAAGGTCGAGGAATTTTCGTTTTACTCTATTCCGATCCCTTCGTTTCAGCAACATTTGCTGTCTCGAATTGACCCCTTTTCCAAGACCCTCGGATAGATCGAGTACTAGGTTCGTCTAATCATTCCATTAGTAGATTCTGGTCCCTAGTATCAGAAATAGTTTAGTCACTCTCACGGGGATTTCAAATCCAACTCAAACAGAGCAGCGTCTAGTTCAAGCCATGATATCTTCTAGTAATTCCCTATTTATTTCTTGCACGATTCCTGGAATGAGAACCGCGTCGACTATCCACCAAATGAAGGAAACGATAAATCCGACCAGTGAAAGTGTAAGAACTAACATCGCGACCGCCGAACCCGTTCTCCCAAGGTAGAATCGATGTCCCCCAAAGGGTCCTACTGCCGCCCATAGCACGTAGGCCACTGCGAGAGATTTCTTCTCGTCCTGATACTCCATAAATTGTTTTAATTCAATGTCGTTCATTGCAACGTCTCCGTCAATAGTCGTTGTATTGTTGAAGCTCCATATTCTAGAATAAGCAGTCGAGATTTTGAATATTGGACTGCTCTCGTCAATCAAACGCCTAATCTATTCGCTTCGTACTCTCGTCGGTCCGTTGTAAGAATTCTCTTTCGTAGAGTCCTTGATTGCTTCCGTGCAAGCTCTCGTTCAGATACAAAGAAATCAAGTGTAGTGTAGATTGACGAGGCTTTCATCTGACCACTTGAGCGGAATAATTTCGGGAACACAGTAATCCGTTGGTAACTGAATAAATAGTCTCCGGTCGGCCAATTCGGTTGCTAGAATAGGACTTTCTCTAAATTTACGGGAGTACTTCTATGAAAGCGTTTCTCGCTTCCGCACTCGCACTCGTTAGTAAAGTATTGAACCTAGACGTGTTCAAGTACCTGTTCGAATTTTTCATAGTGTTTCTCGGCGTATACCTGGCTTTCGTACTGACGGATTACCAAGAAGATCAAAGAGAATGCGACATACGAATACAACACTATGAAAATTTTGCGGTAGAACTTGCAGCGTTAGCAGAGATGCTTGAATTCGAAAAAGTCAAACTAGATGCACATATGAAGGTCGTAGACGAAATCGCTCAAGGAACCCGCCCGCACATTCCTCCAAGTGACTTACTCTTCGTTGACGCCACGGCATTGCGCGATGCTGCGTTCAACAGCCGACACTTTGAGGCACTAGATTCCGAGATAGTGCAACAGATTATTACTGGGAGCTTCGGTGTGGCACTTCTAAAGGCGCGAGTCGAATCGTTCAATGAGAAGTCCAATGCACTGTTACCTACGCTAGCGAATCGCGAGGAATGCTGCTACGATGAAAACGGTCAGTTACTAGATCATTGGCAGTGGTATCCCAGCCTCGTACAAGCGATCTATCGATTGAATCGGGTCGCACACGACGGCATTCTGAATCGTGCGATACCGGATCTGCACGCCAACATTCGGCGAATACGGAATTTGCCTCCAATTAACACAAAACCCGAAAGCGATAGTTGAAACGACATCCTCAACCGGTACTGCGGAACGTATCGAAGATAGTGCTCATATATTCCTTATACCTGCACTTAAACTTTACAATGTAGAGTGTTGAACACTTAGTTTGACGCCTGAGAGAGAGCTGACAGATTAATGTCTAATTAACGACCTGCCAAGAGGAACCACGCCACTATGAAAATTGTAAAAAACACACTTGTCCTCGCTTTAGCCGTTCTTGTTTGTTGTGTGGGAATGAGCGACGAAGTCAAAACCAAGAAAATGCATGCCACAACTCTAGGCTATGTCCCAAAGTACGGTCCTGGGTTCGAACATTTTGATTACGTGAATCCAAACGCGCCAAAGGGTGGTACCATGAGGTTTGCGGTGATTGGTGGTTACGACACTTTTAATCCATACACAGCGAAGGGAGACTTCGCCGCTGGGTTATCAGCAGGTGGTAATCTTTACGAGACACTGATGACGACTGCCGAAGACGATATTCAATCGCAATATGGATTAATAGCAGAATCGCTTGAAGTCGCGGAAGACCTGTCTTTTGCTATATTTCACTTGCGTCCAGAAGCAAGGTTCAGTGATGGCACCCCGATTACAGCAGAAGATGTTAAATTCAGCTTTCATACTCTCGTCGACCATGGGCACCCCAGATACGCGCACTATTACAAGAATGTTGTTAATGCAATTGTGCTTGGCCCGCACTCTATCAAGTTTGAGTTTGATGGACCACCGAATCGCGAACTGCCTCAAATTGTGGGTCAGGTCGCAGTGTTTTCTAAGGCCTATTGGGAAGATCGGGAATTCGAAAAAACCACACTAGATCCTCCTGTTTCGAGCGGTCCGTACAAGATCTCATCATTTGAAGCTGGTCGCTATGTTGTACTTGAACGAGATAAGGATTACTGGGGCGAACATCTACCAGTAAATGTCGGTACAAACAACTTTGACGTCCTTCGATACGACTACTATCTGGATGCTGAAGTAGCAGTTGAAGCATTTAAGTCTGGCGAATATGACATACGACTAGAGAATTCAAGCTTAAAGTGGGCAACAGCATACGACTTTCCAGCACTTCATGAAGGACTAGTGAAGAAGGAGCTGTTACGACATGAACGTCCGACTGGGATGCAAGCGTTTATCTTCAACATCCGGAAGACCAAATTTCAAGACCCACGCGTACGTCGAGCATTAGCGTATTGTTTTGACTTTGAATGGTCGAACGAAAAGCTGTTCTATGGTCAATACACGCGAACTACGAGCTACTTTGAAAACTCAGATATGGCTTCTCGAGGCTTGATATCCGAAGAAGAATACGATATCTTGATCCCATACAAAGACCAGCTACCGGAGGAGGTATTCACACAAGAATACACTTTGCCTACTACGGATGGGAGTGGCAATATAAGAGAAAATCTCCGTAAGGCAGTCATGTTGCTGGAAGAAGCAGGATGGACGGTTAAAGACAACAAACTCACGCACGAAGAATCTGGTGAAGTAATGGAAATCGAATTTCTCTTGGGATCCCCTGGTTTTGAAAGAATTATCACGCCATTTATCGAAAATTTGAACCGCGTGGGAATCACGGCATCAATAAGAACCGTCGAGCAATCACACTATGTACACCGAAGGAACAACGAAAGAGACTTTGACATGCTCGTTCACGTCTTCCCGCAATCCCTATCTCCGGGCAATGAACAGCGAAGCGACTGGGGCTCTGAAGCCGCGGATCAAACCGCAACTGACAACCACATTGGAATAAAAAACCCAGTGGTTGATGAAATAATAGAAAAAATTGTGGCGGCGACGACTAGGGAAGAACTGATCGTGGTGTGCCGCGCGCTTGATCGTGTTTTGCTCTGGAACCACTACGTCATCCCGGCGTGGCATATCAATTCATTTCGATTTCTTTGGTGGGACAAATTTGGGCGACCGGAAACTCGGCCCGTCTACACCACCGGAGCTTCGACTTGGTGGTATGATGAAGCCAAAGCAAAGCAAAACGGGCTGGCGAATTAATACGGATGGTTTTGTTGAAGTAAAGTTGAACTTGTCGATTAAGGTTGGTTGAATAGAGAACGATGTTCGCTTACGTCGTTCGTAGACTACTACTCATCATCCCAACACTGTTTGGGATCATGGTGATCAACTTCGTCGTTATTCAGTTTGCGCCTGGAGGTCCAATCGAACAGGCCATCTCCGAACTCACCGATCCCGAACTTTCCGTAACTGGTCGGATCACAGGTACCGGTGGGGGGGAGGTTCAATCTGACACGGCGGGAGCGATGGGTTCCGGTGGTAGTTCAAGATACCGCGGCGCCGAGGGCTTAGACGACGAATTCATCGCAAAGCTTGAAAAACAATTCGGTTTTGACAAACCGCTTTGGGAGCGGTTCTTTCTCATGATTGGGAACTATCTCAGGTTCGATTTTGGTGAGAGCTACTTCCGCGATCAAACAGTAGTGAAACTGGTCCTCTCGAAGATGCCAGTATCGATATCACTCGGGCTGTGTACAACGATAATCGTGTATCTGTTCTCGATCCCAATGGGCGTTGGTAAAGCAGTTTGGGATGGCTCACCTTTCGATGTCTGGACAAGTGCGGTGGTCATCATTGGGAATGCGATACCCGCTTTCATGTTCGCAGTAATGCTGATCGTGCTATTCGCAGGTGGGAGTTACTTCGATTGGTTTCCGTTACAGGGGTTAGTCTCAGAGAAACATGGGGAATTGTCCTTTTTCGGAAAGTTCTTGGATCGCGTTCATCATCTGATACTCCCGGTCTTCGCGATGGTCATTGGAGGTTTTGCAGCACTAACGTTTCTGACTAAGAATTCGTTTATTGACCAAATAAATCAACAATATGTGATGACCGCTCGCGCCAAGGGGCTCAAAGAAGGACGAGTTCTGTTCGGTCACGTATTTCGAAATTCGATGTTGATTGTGATCGCTGGATTCCCCGGAGCGTTTGTCGGAATCTTGTTTACTGGATCGTTGTTAATTGAGATTATCTTCAATTTAGACGGTCTTGGTAGGCTCGGCTTTGAAGCGGTACTCAAACGCGACTACCCGGTGATGTTCGCAACGTTGTATTTCTTTACGCTGTTGGGTCTAATAATGAATTTGATAGGAGATCTAACCTATACCTTCGTAGATCCTAGGATCGATTTTGAGAGTCGTGCAACCTAGTGGCTGAGGTGCAAACAGCATCGCGTGGTAGTCGGGGGCTTTTCAAGCTGTCTCCACTGACAAAACGAAGACTCCATAATTTCAAAAGGAATAAACGTGGCTATTGGTCCTTCTGGATTCTCATCACTTTGTTCTTCATTTCGCTTTTCGCTGAACTAATCGCTAACGATAAACCTTTGATCGTCAGCTATGACGGTACCCTTTACTTCCCCATATTTCAAAAACCGATCCCAGAAGCCACGTACGGTGGTTTTTTTCAGACAGAGGCTGAATATCGCGAACAAGAAGTAAAAGACATGATCAATGAAAAGGGTTGGATGTTGTGGCCACCAATACGCTTTTCCTATAGGACAGTCAATTTCGGGAGACAGGAATCTAATCCAGCCAAACCGTCCGGCGAAAATCTACTCGGTACTGACGACACGGGGAGAGACGTACTTGCCCGAGTGATCTATGGATTCCGAATATCGCTGTGGTTTGGGATCGTGCTCACCGCGCTGTCCTCAATTGTCGGGGTTGCCGCAGGTGCAGTGCAAGGATTTTTCGGGGGGTGGCTCGATCTGTTGTTCCAACGCTTTATCGAGATCTGGTCCGGTATGCCGCGGTTGTTCTTGCTGATCATTCTTGCGAGCATATTCAATCCAAGCTTCTGGCTGCTGCTCGGTCTACTACTACTGTTCGAGTGGATGTCGTTGGTTGGTGTCGTTCGTGCGGAATTCTTACGTACGCGGAACTTTGAGTATGTTCGCGCTGCCAAAAGCTTAGGAGTCAGAAATTCAGTGATCATGTTTAAACACGTCCTACCGAATGCGATGACGGCTACGTTGACGTTTTTACCATTCGTGATGATTGGTTCGATCACAGCATTGACGTCCTTGGACTTCTTGGGATATGGACTGCCGCCAGGATCTCCTTCGTTAGGAGAGCTACTCAACCAAGGAAAGAATAATCTTCAGGCACCGTGGTTGGGTTTAACCTCCTTTTTTGTTTTGGCAATCATGCTGAGCTTGTTGATATTTATAGGTGAAGCTGTGCGCGACGCGTTTGATCCTCGCAAAATGTTTCAAAACGCGTAAACGCTGGCTCAGCAACGACTTGACAAAGTCGCTGAATTTTTAGCGCCAGCTTCGCACTCAGCCGCGCTTGTGGAGGTGCAATGAACACGCGGAACACAATGTTAGATTTGCGACCTACTATTTCTAGCCTCTGCGCGTTCGTACTCGCATTCACTATCGCTTTCTCTAGTCCCAGCATTTTCGCGAACGCTAATCGCATCTATATCGAGTGCCCTTGTACGTTCGAACGCACAGAAGACGGTCGTTTGAAAATAGAAATGGCCTTTCGGAGTTTCCGAGAACAAGAAACACGCCGGGTTCGGGTAGACGCATTTTTCTACTTGAATCAAAACGACTTTTACGGTTACTATGCCGGTACTGTCCTAGTTGGCGAGACGATTCCCGCTAACGGAACCACTCAAAAACAGACTTATTACGGTACGTTTTCACCCTCAGTTGACATTTCTCCGACGTTTCAGAAGTCTGGCTATTTGCGGTTAGTTCTATATCGCAACTGGAATCGGTCAGGAGGGTACCAAGATCGAGTCGTAGCTGGGGAAGCTACTCCTTTATCTGCTCCATTCTCCGTCGCAGCGATTGACTATCTCACGGATACGGATGGTGATGGAGTGAGTGACTTAAACGAGCGCGAACAAGGATCTGATCCAATGGATCCGAATAGCAAACCGGAGAGTGCTGAAATTGACGTGCTAGCTCTTTACAGCCCGGGTTTTGCGGCGGCTCACCGCGGCGATCCGTACACGAGAATCCGGCACATCATGGCAGTCACCAATTCCATCTTAAACAACAGCGACGTCACCGCGCGGTTCCGACTAGTCGGAATGCAGCCCGTTGAGATCAATGACTATTACAACTTTGCGTCAATCGATATTTTCGACTATGACAAGGAAGGCGACCGGCACGGCGCAGATATGGCTGTGGTCTATATGGGAGCGCTTGACGCTCCAAAGTACATTTGTGGCTACACCTACCTCAACGGACTTGGGATGAAGGGATATATGCCGATCCAACACGACCGTCTCTACACGGCCTACGTTATAACCGGTTGTCAAAACTATGTCACTGCACACGAACTTGGGCACATACTTGGTTTGGGACACTCAGAATACCAAAATGAAGTAGGTTCTTGGCGGTTTGCACGCGGGCATTCGGTGGCACAACAATTTTATACCGTGATGTCGTACGGTACCCGCGGAGGTTTCAAGAGTAGTGTGTTCTCGAATCCTGACGTAGACTCGTGCATTTGGCACGACTGTGGGGTCGAAATCGAAGATGAATTTGCCGCACATGCCACGCTCGCGATTAACACTGTGCAATGGCAGTTCGAGGCTATTCGCGAATCCAAATTGGATTCCGATGGTGATGGATTTGTCGACGAAGTCGACGCCTTACCAAACGATCCGAATGATTGGATTGACACTGACGGGGACGGCTTAGGTGACTTTGCCGACACCGATGATGACGGCGATGGTATCCCCGACGCTTACGACTCCTATCCTTTGGATCCGACGGAGATCCTAGACTCTGACTTGGATGGCGTCGGAAACAATGCAGACGTCTTTCCGTTTGATCCGACCGAGACTGCTGACACGGATGGCGATGGAGTTGGAGATAACGCAGATCAATTTCCACAAGATCCCAATGAAACTGCGGATACAGACGGTGATGGAGTGGGAGACAATTCCGATGTCTTCCCAGACGATCCTGACGAAGCCTATGACACTGACGATGATGGCATTGGAAACAACGCTGACACTGACGACGACGGGGACGGTACCCTAGATGAGAATGACCCGTTTCCACTCAATCCAGATAAGAATGATTTGCGGTCGTATCAACTTGCAGGAGAGGTGCGCCACGATCGCTTTGGACATGCTATAACTGCGCTCGGTGACACAAACTTTGACAATTACCAAGAGTTTGCCATCGGTGCGCCCGAGTACGATTTCGACGGAAATAAGAATTCGGGAGCAGTCTATATTTTTTCCAGTAGAGACTTCCAGAAGCTCGATTCAACAGATGGCTCGGTGGACCGGTCGATCAGTGCGAAACATTGGTCGCAAAGCGCGAACGCGTGGAAGTTCGTGATCAACAGCGAGGATTCAAGACTCGGTTCTACCTTAGCTGTTGCAGACGTGGACGGTGATGGAAATAAGGAACTCGTGATCGCCGCCACCGGTGCTTTGAACGACAACGGTCTAACTTCCGGTGCGGTTTATATCCTGCACGCAGAGGATTTCCAAGCACTCGACCAAGCCGATAGTAAAGAAGACCGTCTGATCGATGTCGAACAGTACCGCGCGGGTGCTAAGTCGATCAAACTGACGAATACCATGGCTGATAGTTCTTTTGGTGTGAGTCTCTCCGTTGCCGATCTCGACGGCAATGGGAAAGACGATCTCTTAATCGGTGCAGATCGGTTTGCGGACGAAGCTGGTGTCGCCTACCTTATTCTTGACTCGATGATACAAACCGACAATGAACAGTCTTCATCTCGAAACGCAAACATCAATGTCGATGCATCAATTTCTCCAACAGGACTGTGGCGTATCGACGGTGACGTAGGTGATCGTCTCGGTAGCAGCTTATCGATCAACGGTGATTTCGACGGTGATGGAACTAACGAAATTACCATCGGAGCGCGATATTATGGAAGTAGCGATCTTGGCGCAGTATTCATCACTCCCTTCGAGAAGCTGCAGGAACTTGATCGTGCTGACAACGTTCGAGACGGCATCCTCGACTACCTCAATTTTTCGATCGTGCGCGACACCTATGTCATTGAAGCAGACCACCCTGCAATTGAATCAGGTATCGAAGTGCAAGCAAACGGGGACATGGATGGCGACGGGAAAGATGAACTACTCGTAGAAGTGGAGAGTCTGGGTGTGTTGTACGTAATCTCGGGACAGGATTTGGAAGGTGCTGACCTCGCTGATTCGGTACTCGATCACCGTGTTCTACTCGATCTAGCAAGAGAACAACCGAGTTCATACTTGATTCGGGGGTTGCGACATTCTTCGGAATACTCCGCTAACTTCACCGCTGACGTAGATTTTGACAACGACGGTAGACATGAACTGATAGTGGGAGCAGATGATTACGAAAAGACAGGCGGTGTCCTTCACACGTCTTACGATCAGATGGTGGAATCTTCGGAACGTTTGGGCTATGGTCCAAACCGGGCATACGTTCGCGCCGAACTGAGTCTATTTAGATTCAGTAGTTTTAACATCATACTTGGTCACGAAGCCTTGGACGGGTTGGGACAAACTGTTGCGCAGGTCGGTGATCTTAACCAAGATGGAACCCACGATTACGCGATCGGCGCGCCAGCGATCGGACACGAAGGACAAAGCCCGGGCGTCGTCTATTTGGTACTGTCAGTTGAACAAACCCCACTGGATTTAATTGATGGGAGACGAGATCGAATTGGTCGTATCAACAACTTAGCTGGCGATCAAGACGGCGACGGAATCAAGGACACCATTGACGCAGACGACGATCAGGATGGGCGAATAGATTCGAGAGACCGGTTTCCTCTTATCGCAACCGAGTGGAGAGATTCAGACGGTGATCGATACGGGGATACGCTTGATGCGTTCCCACGCAACGCTGCCGAGTGGTTTGATACCGACTTTGATGGCAAGGGCGACAACTCCGATTCAGACGCTGACGGGGATGGAATCGACAATGAAGACGATGAGTATCCGCTGGATACCGACAATGACGGGATCGACAATCGCTTTGATGACGACGATGACAACGACGGCGTTCCTGACGACGAAGATAGTGAACCGCTCAATCCAAATGTGTCATAATCAAAGTGTGTGGTTGTTCTGCAAGAGAATTGAGCAAACCATTTTTTCGCACCTCAATAGGGTCATGTCCCGTCAAATCGACTACAAGGTCACGCTCGATTCAAACCCATTTACGGACTTATAATTTGTTTCCCTCAAATTAGAACCAGTATCGCACGGCACTGACGTATTAGATGGAGAAAATTGAACAGTTTGGAAAACTCTTGCTTGAGTTACCTCCATGGCTGTTACTGGGTCTATTACTAGCAGGCGTTATTCACGTTTTTGTATCTCGCCATGCAATCCTGCGTTGGTTACGAAAGGACAACTTAGCGTCTGTTTCATCCAGCGCAGCCCTTGGAATTCCTCTACCGCTCTGTAGCTGTTCTGTGGTGCCAGTAGTAGCAGAGATGCGCCATAAAGGTGCCTCTCGTTCTGCGTGTATGTCCTTTCTCATTACCACACCGGAAACCGGAGTTGACTCCATTCTCATCACGAACGCTTTATTTGGTTTGGTTGCGGCAATCGTGCGACCACTGGTTTCGTTCGTTACTGCGGTGGTAGCTGGACTTTCCGCGATAGGGTTGCTGAAAAAAACGCCGAATGAAGTGCCAGTAGCTAACACCTCAACCTCTTGCAGCAAAAAGGACGATTGTTGCGAGGAAGAAACGCACGACTATCTCGTACCAACGGAACAAGACTGCCACATTTCGGTACGGCAACTCAAGAATGCGACAGTAAATACGGTCATACGGTCTAAAGAGAGACTGGTCGGCTGGTTCAGACCAAAAACTGCGATAGCCGAGTCCAGCGTCATGTCGCATGAGCCTCGTGAGAAAGTGCTCACGCTAGGGCGAATCGGGAAGCATGTATTCCGGTACGGATTTGTTGATATTGCTGATGATATTTTGACAGCGATGTTGATCGGAATCTTCCTTGGTGCACTCATTACGTTTGCCGTACCTGAAGGGATTATGGATTCCAGTTATGCGGTTTGGCTCCAGTATCCCGCGATGCTCCTAATGGGAGTACCTTTATACATTTGTGCGAGTGCCAGCACGCCCATCGCGGCTGCTTGGGTCTTAAAGGGCGTGAGCCCCGGTGCGGCTCTTATCTTTCTCATGACGGGTCCTGCGACAAATACGACAACGATCGCGATGATCCTTAAACAGTTTGGTGCGCGTTTTGCGGCGATCTACGTGTCCTCGGTAGTAGTAGTAACCACCTTGTTTGGCATTGCCTTAGACGTGCTTATTTTCATGACTGGATTTGAGATTTTTGCGGTAGTGGGACATGAACACGAAGACATAAGTGTTCTTACTTGGGCTTGTGTAGCTCTGTTCGTTGCATTGTTGATTTGGCGGTCTTTGGACGGCGCTCTCGTGCGTGGTTGGAACGAAATGTTTTCGAACTTCCGACCTGCATTCGGCGATATGCGACGGGCGCGACAGTAAATCACAAGTCGTGCGAGCAATTACTCGCGTGTTAATTAGTACAACCCGAACCAACTGACACTATTAATGGCTTCTAATCCGCATGATGTCAAGACTCTAAAAGGACTGGAAGACCGACTGGGATATACATTTTCGAACACTCAATACCTTAAATTAGCATTGACACACTCTAGTTATTCTGCTACCAACAATGTGCGTTTGGAATTTCTCGGCGACTCGGTGTTGCGTCTGATATTGTCCGATGAACTCTTCCATACTCTCCCGTCTGCCGATCCCGGCACGCTCACTCAACAACGTATCGAATGTGAGAATAACGTCCACCTTGCCGAGATTGCGCGAACTCTTGGTTTAGACGAGTGTATGCTGCTGGGTAAAGGGGCAAGACGAGATGGGGGCGGACATTCTAATTCCAGCCTTGCTGGGGCAATGGAAGCGCTCTTAGCGGCGGTCTATCTCGATAGTTCCTTAGGAACTGTACGCGATGTAGTGCTTGCCCACATTGTGTCGCATCTACCTATCCATAAGCACCCCAAGACTCTGTTGCAAGAGCGCTTGATGCAGCAACTAGGTGAGCTCCCAAGCTACGAAGTAATGAGTTCCGAAGACAATGCGCGCCATACCGACCCCCAGGTCAATGTGCAATGTGTGGTCAATGCTTTGGAACTAACAACTGTGGGTACTGGCGCGACGCGAAAAGAAGCCGAGACCGCAGCAGCAATTGAAATGCTTAGGCTGGTACCCTCATGAACGAGACTGCTGAACGAACAGGCTATGTAGCGATAGTGGGTCGCCCAAATGTGGGTAAATCGACGCTATTAAATCACATTCTGGGTACGAAGCTCAGTATTACCTCGCGCAAACCACAGACGACCCGTCAAAGGATACTGGGCATTCACACCATAGACAACACCCAGATGATTTTCGTCGATACCCCTGGTATGCATGAGCTCCAAAAAGGGGCTGATAACGCGATGAATCGATACATGAATCAACAAGCAATCGGAATACTGAAGGAAGTGGACCTTTGTTTGCATGTGATCGACGCAGCAGGGTGGTGTGAAGCCGACCAACGCGTGGCTCAACACCTTACAGCTGCCGAGGTAGAGAGAGTGTTCTGCGTGCTCAACAAAGTAGACCAAATACATCCGAAGTCCAAAATCATTCCAGTTCTTGAAGAGGCCAGTCAGCAATTCAGCTACCAGGAGATCATTCCGATTTCAGCATTGAAGAACCGTGGCTTAGACATCGTCGTTGACCAACTTGCCAAGTGGTTGCCTGCGCAACCAAAAATGTTTCCCGATGATGAAATCACCGATCGTTCGTTACGATTTTTAGTAGGTGAAATGTTGCGGGAAAAAGTTGTTAGACAACTTGGCGATGAACTACCTTACCGAACCGCCGTCGTAGTGGAGAACTACACAGACGAAGAAAACATCACACACATCGATGCAGTCATCTACGTTGAAAAATCTAGTCAAAAGGGTATAGTCATTGGGAAGGGTGGCCAGCGTTTAAAGTCCATCGGCACCGCAGCCCGCAAGTCTATCGAACTGCTGCTTGAGCGTAAAGTGTTTTTGAATTTGCTTGTGAAAACGCGTCCTGGTTGGACCGATGAAAGGGTACAGTTAGCGGCATTGGGGTATCAATGATCGCTTCCGGTACCAAAGATCGTGGCGTCCTGTTACATAGACGACCATATTCAGACTCACGAACGATTGTGGAATTGTTGACGGCTAGTCATGGTCGCGTTAGTGGGGTTTTGCGACAAAGTGCGACGGCAGTGTCGCGCGCCGAACTCTTTGTCAACTACGAACTTTCTTGGCGTGGTCGAAACGAACTTGTTAATGTATCGCATTGTGAGCCAGTCAGTACTTATCAACTGTCAGGTCGAAGTTTGTTCTCTGGGATGTATTTAAATGAACTCGTTATGCGAACGACTCGGTCGAAGCAACCTGTGACTGGACTCTACGAACGATATCTCTGTGCCCTCGACGCACTACAGCACAACGAAGACTTAGAACCACCTTTACGGTCCTTCGAACGTGGACTGCTAGAATCTTTAGGTTTAGCCGTCCAATTTGACCGTGAAATGCCGCAAGGCACCCCTATAGTTCCTCAACAATCTTACCGATTCCTCCCCCAACAAGGCTTTCAACGAATGCCAACCGATGCGACCGGTGGAATGAAGGGATCTTCATTGTTAGCCGTGGCAAAAGACGATTACTCGTCCCCGGCTTCCCGGCAAGCAGCAAAGTTAGTACTGCGCACTGCATTACAGGACTTTATCGGTGAGCAACCGATAGTATCGCGCGCCTTGTTTCAGAGTATTGTTTAACACGAGCTGAATTCTTATGTTTAGTCCTCTTCGTAAGCGAGGTACCACGCCCAAACGAATTTTTGATGCTGAAGAGCTCAAGAAACTTGAAACCCAAGATTGGGTATCAGCACTCGTCCGTCGCGACGCGCGTGCTCGCGCGACCACGCTCGAAGTGGAAAAACAGGTCACCAAGTTACCTGACAAAGACAAAGCATCGTACCTTGCAAATCTATTGCTACAACTAAATGTTGATACCCCGGTCGTGCTTGCTGGCGCACTGTTTTACGCCGATCGTGGGTTCGAAGAAGAACTAGCTAAGTTTGAGGAAGCAAGTGTGCTGAAGCTCGTCACTGCGTTAGATCGCATGGCGCAAGCGGACGACGTAGCTGAGACTAGTGCACCGTTTCTCGATCGACAATCTCGTGATCATCGAAAAAACGTTCGACACATGTTGATTGCGCTGATTGACGATCCTCGAGTTGCGGTCTTGAAGCTTTCCGAACGTTTAGTCGCGATGGAGTTCGCGAAGCAACAAGAGGAACGATATAGAAAGAAAATCGCGAAGGAAGTAATGGAGTTTTACTGTCCGCTAGCCAGTCGGCTGGGTGTGTGGCAGTTGAAATGGATGCTGGAAGACTTGGCGTTCGCCTATCTACATCCTGATGACTATCGAGAAATCGTAGCTGGATTTAAAGATCGCCGCGTGGAACGTGAAAAACAAGTCGAAGCAGTGTGTGAAGATCTGCAGTGGCGATTAAGCCGACAGGGACTCAAAACGGAAGTCTCCGGACGGGCAAAAAACGTCTACGGAATCTGGCGAAAAATGAATGAGAAGAAGATCTCATTTGATACCGTCTATGATGCTGAGGCCGTGAGAGTCGTCGTCAACGAAGTGTCTGAGTGTTATTCCGTTCTCGGGGTTGTGCACACTTCCTGGCCAGCAATTTCCGAAGCATTTGACGACTACATCGCGAACCCCAAAGCAAATGGCTACCGCTCATTGCACACTGCTGTCGTCGGTCCGCGGGGACGAAACCTAGAGGTCCAAATTCGCACACACAAGATGCACGAAGAAGCCGAATTCGGCGTCTGTGCACATTGGGCATACAAAGACGAAGATGAAGCTTTCAAAATGGGCAAAATCGACTGGATGCGAGAAGTCTTGCACTGGCAGGATGAAATGTACTCCGAGAATTTATTTATAGACGTTACCCGACGTTTGGAAGCACCGGAACGTATCTATATCTCGACGCCAAAAGGGCATGTAATTGATCTGCCTGCTGGGTCAACAGCGGTGGATTTTGCCTACCGCATTCACACCGACATCGGCAATCATTGCTGTGGTGTAAAAGTTAATGGACAGCAAAAACCATTGAATCAACCTTTAGAGACTGGACAAGTAGTGGAGGTTCTAACTTCACCCCGTGCGACTCCACAACGTCAGTGGTTGGATGAAGAGTTGGGCTATGTTCGCACGTCGCGAGTGCGCAAAAGCATACAAAACTATTTCCGTGAAGAGTTGGCTGAGACAAATGCGCGTGAAGGAAAGGCTTGGTTGGAAGAAGAGTGTCAGCGTATGAAGATCGAAGTCGATATGGATTCGCTCGCCCATGCATTCAACTACTCAAACGTGGAAGAAATGTATATCGCGGTCGCCGTCGGCGATCAACCCGTACGCGAATTGCTCCCGATGCGATTAGCCTCACCTGCAGAAGTAGATACAGAAGTTGTACAACCCGAACCCGATAAACCAGAGAGGATCGTAGAAGAACTAGCGGTCTACGCAACTGACCGACCACAACTACTACTAGACATAACGTTTGCTTTGGCGGCCATGTCTATTAATGTCATCGGTGCTCATATCCACGCCCCTGTGCCCGGAGAACCAGCTTTGTTGCGCTTAAAGGTTGAAGTCGACGGATTAGAGAGTATGCGCAACGTAATCAATCGATTACGCGCTGTTCCCGATGTCGTGGATGTGAAACGCCACGATGAAGAGACTCTGTCGGAATAAGGCCGCACGGGTTTGAGAATCATATTCTTAGGACCGCCTGGCGCCGGTAAGGGCACCCAAGCGCAGTTCATTTGTCAGGATCGCAAAATACCACAAATTTCAACTGGAGATATGCTACGTAGCGCGATCACCGAAGGCACGAAACTAGGACTAGAAGCTAAAAAAATAATGGAACGGGGAGACCTCGTTTCAGATGATGTGATTCTCGGACTTGTACGAGAGCGACTACGCCAACCAGATTGTGAACCGGGCTGCTTGTTTGATGGATTCCCGCGCACGGTTGGGCAAGCTGACGGACTGAACGAAGCAAACATCGCAGTGGATGTTGTTTTTGAACTTCAGCTATCTGATGAACTCATTGTTCGTCGAATTTCTGGTCGTCGAGTGCATGAACCGAGTGGTCGCATTTATCACATCGAATTCAATCCACCAAAGGTTGATAGTCTTGATGACGTGACTTGGCAACCACTAGTGCAACGTCATGACGACAGCGAAGCTGTAGTGCGAGCGCGCGTGGAAGTGTACCGGGAGCAAACTGCCCCGCTCATTGACTATTACAAGAACAGTAGTGTCAAATATTTTGAAATTGACGGGGACGCTACGGTCGAAGAAATTCGAACCAGTATTAGGGAAGGGCTAGTTTCTACTGAAGCCTAACGTCCGTCTAATCGGTTCAAGTTGATTGCTGTCATGTCGAAAGTATCGATTCCGTTCAACTACCAGCGATACTGTACTCGAGTCTGAAAGTTTCTGGGTAGCTCAGGTAGTACGATCGCGCCTCCAAACAAGTTTGGGAAATTCGATCTGAAATAACGTTCATCGGTCAAATTTTTTGCAGTCGCCGTGAGCATCCAACTGCCCTTCTCAACAACCAATCCGGCATTAATTAACGTGTAGGCTGGTAGTAATACGGAGTTGGAGAAGCCAGAGTGCACGGAGTCCACATTAACTGCACTACCACTTATGGCAATTCCGTTGCCGAAATCATAAGTCGCGGTAATTGAGCCGATTGTGCTCGGCATGCCTGCGCGGCGGGCACCTCGCTCACCTGGCCGAACCACCGTTCCCACCAGTGATCCTCCGTAGAAAATCTCAGGAGCAACACCGGGTATGTCGTCCGCACCAATGAAACTGAAACGAGAACCCCAATTGAGTGTGTTTAAGTTAATAACCTCCATCGCGGAATAACCTACGGTGACTAGTAGCTGTTCGGTGACTACCCAGCGCAACTCGAACTCAACTCCGTCTGTTTGCGTTGCCTGGTTGGTAACAATTGATTGGGCAGAAAAGTCCGTTCGGTCCTGTTCGAATATAGCAATAGCCCCATAAAGTGAATTTTCAATGAGGCTTGCTTTGAGACCGATCTCCAGCAATTTGGAAGTGTCGAATGCGCCACCGTCCGCGATGTTATCGGTAGTTATCTCCGCTCCTTGTCCAGCAATAACCGTGGATTGAGTTGAAGCTGTGATATAGGGAATCAGTCCCGAACCGAGGTTATAGTTGACGCTAAGAGTCCAAGAAAAACCGTCAAAACTATTCGTTGCTTGTTCCCGAACGCATGAGTCGCCCGGAGGTGGACAAAAGTTGTTTGCACCTGCGAAAAGAAGCTTGTCCACAGGCTGCCGACTCTCCATGTCGATGGTGTCCCAGCGAATGCCCAACAGAACACCCAGTCCGTTATTCCAAGTTAAATCGGCTAGCGCGGCTAAACCAAGATCTATGTAATCGCCGATGTAATACTCGGTGTAATCATCGTCGATCTGCGTTGACAGCAAGCGAGAGTCTAGTGGTCCAGCCGGTTGTGTTAGATCCCTACGGTCGAAGTATTCGTTAGTGAAGTCATCGGCGTGGTCAAAGTTCGTGTAGCGTAATGATGGCGACAATTGAACATCGATCATTAAATCATTTCTACGCCAAGATTTGGAAGCAACGAGTTTGTTTTCTACGACCCAAGTATCGTGAAATTGTGAGAACCCGTAGGCGTTTTCGTTTAGGTTATCGTAGGCCTCAAAGAACAACTGGTTGGTCCACTTCCAGCCGTGGCGATCTTGTGGGTACTTGATTACATCGAAGTACATCGTGATCACATCGTTCTCGAGAGTGTCGTCTGGAGCGGTCAAGCTGTAGCTACCGTCGATTATTGCAGTGCCGACGTTCACTAGGCGCAGGAAGTCTGGTAAACAACCGAATATAAGAGTATCGCCAATAGAACACACATCGCCATCGGGTCTACCGGGGTCGAGACTAGCTGAATTGCCTGGGACCAACCCCGCCGCGAAGGGATTAAGGTCGGTAAAACCGTCCCCGTCGATGTCAAATTCTTGGTGCGAAATGAAGCCATCCCCGTCAATATCCAAAGGTAGTGGTTGCCCGGTGACGTAGACTCCCCGATCGATCAGTTCCTGGGTCAGGCGATTCCACCCGGCGTTCTGTTGTCCTGCATACGCGTGAAACATACCACCAAAGTGTAAGTGAACGCGTTCGCTCAGTTTAGCATCAAATGACGCTTGTAGAAGGGTCTGTTCATTGTCGTTGTTGCGATAGTAGGAACCAGAATCTTCAATTTCAGCATAGAGGTAGTAACCGAAATCTTCGTTGTTGAACTGTGTCGCACCGCCCAGTTCTCCTGTGACAATCAATTTGTCCCAACTTCCAACGACCAGACTAAACGCGCCGGTGTTTTCGTCAACTAGTTCACCCGAGTGTTCGATCCTGGCAGATTTGGGATTGAAATTCAAATATCCTCCGATCTTAGCCGGACCGTAGATAGGTGAAGCCGGACCGCGAACTATATCGATGCGATCAGAAGCACCGATAGGTGTTGGGTAATTACCCGGGTTGTCTAGACGTCGAATTCCGCGAAAGTAGGTTTCTCCGGGAGTACCGCGTATGTCCAACGCTCCAGCGACTCCGAAAAAAGACTGAGTGAAAGTACCTGGAGCTACAGCAATCAGTTCATCGATGTCGCGAATACCGAAGCGATTGATCATTTCATCGCTTACTGAGGAGGCGGATCGCGGTGTAAGTAGTAATGTTTTTGCGAACCCGTAGATTGTTTCCACTTCCTCAGTCGGAAGGCTACCGAGATTACCGACAACCACAACTTCCTCGATCTGATCCTCTTCTGACTCTTGAGCGAAAGTTAAGACTACAAAGAGAACTACTGAGAAAAGTGCTCCAGCGCGGTATTTGCATCGGGGTCTCAATTCAGAAGAATTGTTTGTACTCGACAGGTACATACGATTGAGAAGATTGTTGGAAAGTGTTTCAGCTGTCAATTAGAATCCCTCGGAATGCCTCGTTCACAATCTCAAATTCTAATGCGACCTCATCAACCTCGATACGTTTCTTGTATCACTCCAACTTCGTAATCCAACGTCTGGATCGCGGAGAAACTAGCCATTCTTGTTGAGTTCACGAATACACAGATTCTGAATCTGTTCCAATTTAACTTGAACTGCTTTCTGTCATTCTGAGCCAAGTTAAATATAACTTTTTTTGTACTTCTGAGACATTGATGCTCTAGTGAGCGTTATCGAAGTGATTGCTTCCGGATCTACGCCCGCTCGTTTTGAGTCACTTTTTAATCGAGGAACCTGTAAAGCTGACGTTTAGAAGAAAGCATGAATGTCTAGTTTAAAACTCCGCTTTTGCAACAGAAGTGGTGATCATACGAGACCAAATATGTCCCCTAGCGGTAGAGGTCGTAATAGGGGTTTTGTCACATAGACAAGTGAACTATTTCATACTGGTCTCCGACGAAGTTGAGCTAATATCACTACTATCTTTTGCAGTGGGAATGCAGTTCAGAGCCGTCGAATAACATGCCACATCTCTGTTTCTATCCAGTAGCGCTCTATATACTTTCGCTAAAAATTTATTTTAGGAGCAACAATTGTGGGAAACTATGACGGAAATGTCGTTTTCAAATGTACGTATAACGATGGTGGAGCAGATGGTTATGTAGGCTTTGGTGGTACATGTTCGATGGAAAACATAAGGCGAAATGTTCATGAACAACCTCGACCTTGGTGTTCGCATCCACGTAATCTATGCACTCAGTTTTTCAAAGCTGGTTTTCTCGGCAACAGTCCTGAGTATCCATGCTACGAGAGTCGCCTCACCCACGATTGGAAGTTTAGTCCTGGACATACTCATCCGCGCGATGGAGGATTAGGGCGACCGGTACGCATTAATCATGCAAAGGTGGGCAAGATTGCATTGTTCACTACCCTGCATCCGAAATTAGTCTCCGAGTATAAACGAGCGCGAAGAAACCCCGAAAGTTCTAGATTGGTGTTCGCAATCTCAAGAATTGTCAACATTTATGAAGAAGATGACACGCAATGGGTTCAGTGCGACCCAAATACAGCTATTAGACTTTCTGAATCTGCTACCCGAGCACTTCTATACTGGCGATTTAAGTCTCCTACCAGCGCGGGTCATAAGTGGGGTAGCGGATTAGTTCGTTATATATCAAATGCGGAAGTACTAACCTATCTCAGTGCTCTGTACCCCCGCGTCAGAAGTGCTGAAGAACGCGCAAAACTGGAAAGATTGTCAAATTCATGTGGACCATTGAACTTTATTGCGAGCGACACTAACCAGTACGATCAGATCTTTGATGAACTTGAGTCGAAACAGAAATATGGTCCTGGTGGAGAAGGTGACCGACACCGAAATCTAAAAACTGCTATTTTCAAAAGACCCGATCTATTACAACTAGGTGGTGGTAATGCCACAATGGAACACCGTTTTTTAACGGGGGATCGAGTCGATGTTTTGGTTTCTTTGAATAATGGCGAGCACTGTGTCGTAGAAGTCGAAGTAGAAGGACTATCCACGATGACCGGAGCTCACCAAGCTCTAAAATATCAGGCATTGTGTCAAGGAAAGTATTACCCAGATGACCAGATCTCTCCACATGCTTTCCTAGTTGCTTACTCGATCCCTGAGAACGTCCGAAAGTTTTGTAGGCACCACGGCATCAAAACGTTGGAAGTCAAACAAGAGGAAGTTAACGAAATATTAAGTACTGATTGAAAAGACAGTGCGTTTGCCTTTGGAGTGCGAAGCACTTTACGCGATTTCATTTTTTTTGCACATACCGTGGATGCCGACTTAATTCATAGACGGTACTGTGTTCTAGGGAAAGATGGGTCTCCAAAGCAAACTGTGCTACTCTGAATTCACGAGTTTTGCAATACGATGATGTAATCGTTTTCGTCGTGCTTCATAAAACTCTGGAAATCCTTTTATTTCTCTTGGGACTTCTCCGAGAAGATGTTGATCACAATAATGTTGGCGATGTATTGGATTGTTGTAGCGTTCGTCAATCCAAACTGCTGGGAGCTGTGCACGTTTTTCTTGATTGGCGTTTCCCTCTAACAGTTGGAGATTGCCAATACGGTTTACACAATCGGAATAGTGTTCAATTTGTTCTTCGGAAATTTCTGATTTCCGCAGTTGGTACTGAGTGAAGCGACTCTTTGGAAAGATGTGATCAATGTGAAATTGACTGTTTCGAAAGTCAACGAACGAAAATAGCAAGGATAAGAGTGCAAAGATCCGCCGGTCAGAAATTTCTATGTCAGCCAAATCTTCAATCTCTTCGTTGGAGAATTCCAAACTCTTGGCTTTCTGTGCCATGGTTCTACGCAAGTCGGAAACTGGAAATTGTTCCCCACTATTTTCACGTAGGCACTCCCGAAGATCAGTTAGCAAGGTGTCTAGACCGCTTCCCCAAATACCAGATGCTTTCAAAATTGAACGAACTAGCCAACCTCGAATTTGCTCTCGTTCTTTTCTGTATTTTGAACTGTAGTCGAAATCAGTTGGTGAATCGATCTGATATAGGTAATATGCAATGGGCAAGAGAGCACTCGCGGCGCGTATGTTGTTGCTGTTGAAACCAAAACCGGTGACTAGTTGAACGGTTTCGATTAGTGCATTTCGGATTCGTTGCCAGTTTTCTTCAAGAACAACCATGTTTCGTTGTGTGAAATTGCGAACCTGAAAACCGACATTGGCGATGTCAGAAAGCATTAGTCCTGCCTTTAATACAAAATCTTTGGTCAACCCAAGTCCTTGACCAACGGAATTCAATTCATCAACTAGCTGGTGAACTTCTTTGCGAGCGTCGAGGTTGTTCCACTGTGAAGTGGCAATACTTAACAATAAATCTGAGTACGATAAGGTCGTTCCACCGCTATTACACCTGATGAAGATACGCAAGACGTGCTCAATGTCTTGTATAGTTTCTTCGTAGTAGGAAATTGTCGGTTCGTTATGAATTACCCGGTAGAGTCTATCTAATACACGGTAGGCTTCTGTTAATTGCTCATTTTCAAGTCCTTTGTCCATGAGCCAATCAAGCATGTCTGGTCCCGTCGACATGTTCAAGATTTCAGATACCTTAAACCAAAGAAGGTCCCCTTGGCGACCAATTTGCTTTTCCTCAACAAAATCGAACCGGTAACAGTTGCCTTCTTCGTCCCGTTCGTAAGTGTTCAATAATTCCAAAGCGAGTACTTTCGTAGGGAATGCATCGGGACTATTCCACCATTTGTAAGGAACCTTGACAGCCATAGAGCCTCGTAAACCGATATTGAACGCAGTCAAACGCTGTTGGCCGTCTAGCACTGCAGTAATCGGTTGGTTAGGGAGAGTACCGTGATTAGCACAGTGAGGATTGTCTTTTTGGTGATAGTGTTGGACAAATCGATAGTAAGAATAATCCGCAGAATTCTTGGGTTCGATCCTCCAAAACAGAAAGTCTCCAAATGGATACCCCTGCATTACGCTATCGAACAATCTACATATTTGTTCTGACCGCCACACAAATTCACGTTGGATAGCGGGGAGTACGTACTCGTTCGCGATGATTCGGTCTAACGCGTCCTTTATCGTGCCGCCAGGTTTGTACATTCGGTATCCGTCAATCTGAAAAGGAACGGATTTTACGGCATATGTCGCATATAAGTTCTAAAATTTTGATGGTTAACAGTTGTCACGTATATAGGTTACACCATTGAAATTCTTGCATTCGTGTAGTTCCAAAAATGCCGACAAACGAATAGTTAAACGTGTTCGATTACTCTGTATGAAGCAAGAATCGCGACTTCAAATCGCTGTGTCTTATTGGGGAAAGGGCGCGTTGACGACCACACGATTACGAGAAAGAATCGAACAAAAAAACTCGAAACCAATTCAAGTCTTGTGCGATTTGCTCAGCGGAGCTTGCAATCCAGAACCTATCGAGGAACTAACGAAGAAATCCAAGAATAAAGTTCAGGTCAAGACTCTATCGGGGTTGCACGCGAAAGTATGGATCTGCGAAAGTCAAGTCATCGTTGGTTCGGCAAATGTCTCTGCAAATGGATTAGGTTTCGACGATAGAGTATCGCAGGAAGGCAACATGGAGGCTGCTATTGAAGTGGATCAAATGAAATTTGCCGAGGAAGTTAAAAGTTGGTTCAATGAACAGTGGGAAAGAGCGGAACCTGTCGATGCTTCAAAGATTCAAACGGCAAGAGAACGCTGGAAAAGGCGAAGAAACTCCGACTTCATGAATGAAGTTAAAGAATTCTGCAATAAACAAAAGTCACCAAACTCAGTGGTACCTCAGGTCCCCGGAAAAGAGATTAATAACCGATTTGAGCGCTACAGAATTTTCTACGAAGGACTCTTAGAAGCACTCAAGGGAACAGATGTTCCTGGCGAAGTCAACGCTCCCCGAAAGAGCGGTTGCTTTTTTAGGTCTGGACGCTCTTATCTTAATTTTGCCGCACATTTCGGAGAAGGCAACAAAGTACGAGTAGAACTACGCTTGAACAAACCAAGGGATCAAAATTGGAACAAGCAAAAGTTTAAAAAAATTGCCCTACACAAAGAATTGATTCAGAAGAATCTTGGACCCGATATAGAGTTAAAGTGGGAATTTAAAAAGGATAAACAAACTTCTCGCATCGCAACATATCGCTGCGGTGACATATCGAATGATGAATCGACTCTTGTAGAGATCAATGAGTGGTTCGTTAAGAATTTAATAGCGTTTAAGAGAGCGTTTGAGCCCTACCTAGACGACTAACATGTACTGGATTTAGACTTTAAATTTGGCTAAACCTAATGACTTGACGATAACCACCTGAAGTAGTGCCCACCGGCGACACTGTAGTTGCTGCAGACCGGATTGAGTCTTTTTATGCTTGTGTGAATAGAATGACTTTTGCACAATTTTGACAAGATATTTTTTATGAAAAAGCTTGTTAGCGACATTTTTGACTTGCTCGACCGTCGTCGCCATCTCCCTGGTTACCGACTTGAAGAGCGCTTATCTCCCTTCTTCGAATTCTTTTTGATTGATACATTGAGTGCTCATTTCCCAATGGTTGATTTTCATCCGATTGTAATTCCAGAATTTCCCGTGCGGGAACATACTGTTTACAGTTACCACAAGTCTACAAAGAGTGAATTGTTTTGCCTAGATTCTTCTGACAATAACCTACATTACAACGTCGACTTCGTTGCATTTTCGAAAGATGTTAGACAGGTGTTTCTGATCGAGTTGAAGACGGACATGGGTATGCGGAATGTTAAACAGGACGGTTATCTTCGTGGTGCGCGTAAAACACCATTTCACTTATTTCTTGAAGACATTCCAGCACTCGCGAAGGCGAGCAGAAAGAAACCCAAGTACGTGCACTTGCTTCATCTTCTCGAGCAATTGAACTTGGTTCAAATCCCTAGCGACGGGCTGCTTTTCAGCAAAACGTTTTCGGAACCTACCCCTGGGTGGACGAATGCTTTCGAAGGTGTTAAATTTTGCTTTGACGTCCAATTTGCCGAGAGTAAACTGGTGTATATTCAACCCGAATCGTATGAATGCGAGAACTCGAATATCCACTATATCAGTTTCTGCAATGTTGCTAAATCGATTCATAGACTCAGCGATCTAGGAAAATTATTTTCAAAATACTTAGGACGGTGGTCCAAAAAACCTGGCAGTGAGGTTCCTCGCCAATGAATCGAGCCTTTTCATAGATTTTGAAGCATTGGCTTACTCATCTTCAGGAAAACTGAGGGCTTGTGAAAGAAACAGTTTTCGAATAATTTGTCTTGTAAATTGTCTTAGTAACTGTCCCCGACAGTACGTTCAGACCCAAACATCGATCTTTACACAAATCAACAAATTCACACATGTGTGCTCATGACAATTGGGTGAAATGAATCAAAGGCAGCAAGGTCTATTGAGGATTATCTCGTGGAATATGGCACACAAACATGACTCGTGGCTGACTCTTGGAGAAATGGACATAGACTTGGCTCTCCTCCAAGAAACTTGCAAACCTCCATCCGACATTGCTGAACATATTGAGATTGACCCTGCTCCATGGCGTACCGGAATTAGAGGCCGCTGGCGAACGGCTATTGCTAGACTTTCAGACCTCGTGTGCGTTGAGTGGTTAGAACCAAAGCCAATTGCTAGTACTTCGTACAGAGAATTCGCGTTAAGTACACCGGGCACTCTCTCCGCAGCAAGAATTTTCCCAGAGTCTGGAGATCCAATCGTGGTTGTGTCAATGTGTGCCGAGTGGGAACGACCTCATTCCTCGACGGGTAGCAGTTGGATCTATGCCGACGCATCTGTTCACCGAATCATTTCTGATCTTGCAATTTTTACTGGTCGTCAGAAAGGTCATAGGGTAATAGCTGCAGGAGACCTAAACATATTACGAGGTTATGGTGAGGGTGGTAGCAAGTATTGGCGTGCTCGATACGACACAGTTTTTGCTCGATTTGAAGCGATAGGTTTGCGTTGCGTCGGACCAGAGTACCCAAATGGGAAACAAGCCGAGCCCTGGCCATCCGAACTCCCTAAAGACAGTAAAACAGTCCCTACTTTCCACTCCAACCGACAGACGCCAGCCACTGCCGCGCGTCAACTAGATTTTGTTTTCGCCTCTGAGGAAATCACCGACCAACTTCAGGTTCTGGCGTTAAACGAGAGTGAGAGTTGGGGTCCTAGTGACCACTGTCGCATCATGGTAAAACTGGCTCTTTGAATCACTTCCACAACTGATGTCACTCTTGAATACCCCAGTCGGTACTACTCTGAAAAGGGAAGAAGGCTCCTGTTCACTCGCGCTTTTGGACAATCGTTTCTACTCTGACACGCCACAGTTCCCAAAATGGTGGTCTGAATATCTGATTGAAATCTTCAGATTCTAATAAACACTGCGTTGATTAGGTAACAGCAGAATATCGACCATTTCACCGTCCTCTAAATTGTCTCGATGCGCGGGCACGACTATTAAGCAGTTGCAGTCTTTAAAAGAACCCAGACGATTCGAACTTTGGTCGCCAGTGGTTGCGACTCGTAGCTCTCGATTATCACCCACGAAAACCCCGCGTTGGTACTCGCGCCGACCAGATTGGTGTGAAATCTTGGTTGTTAACTTTGCGCTGAAATGAGTCGGCCGGTGCCACGGAATGCCCGACATCGAATCGACGGTTGGTGCAACAAATAGTAAGTAGGTAACGATCGTCGACACAGGATTGCCTGGAAGACCAAAAAACAGGGCATTTTCGATAGTTCCAACAGCGAGAGGTTTCCCCGGTTTCAGCGCGAGACTAAAGAATTCGAGTTTACCAATCTCTTCTAATACAGGACGCACAAAGTCAGATTCGCCGACGGACACTCCCCCGCTAGTGATGATTAAGTCTACCTCACCTGCGATGGACAGTAGGCTCTGCTTAATCTCATCGGGGTTATCGGAAAGTTGACCCAAATCCACAAGTTCAACCGATTTGGACTGCAACAATGCGATCAAGGCCGTGCGATTGGATTCGTAAATTTGCCCCGGTTGGAGTTGTTGACCAGGATCGCGTAGTTCATCTCCCGTCGAAAAAACCGCAACTTTGATTCGTCGGACTACTTCAATTTCGGTGATCCCAAAAGCAGAACACCATCCGATAGAGTAGGGTGAGAGTACGTCCCGATTTGAAGCAATCGTCATACCCTTTTTTGCATCCATTCCCTTCTTACGAATGTTCTCCATACCGATGCATTCGCGATTCACCATGACGTTTCCTTCGCCGTTTAAAACATCTTCTTGACAAACGACAGTAGTTGCACCAATCGGCACCACTGCACCAGTGAAAATGCGGCAGGCTTGTCCTTCATCGAGCTGTTCGCCGAATGGGTGTCCTGCACGGCTTTCACCAATAACGTCAAATCTTGCACCGGGCTGGATTCGTTCGGGGCCACAGAGCGCATATCCGTCCATGGCGGAATTATCGAATGGCGGCGAGTGCTGTGGTGCAGTGATCGATCGTTTGAGTGTACGACCGACGCCTGCGCGTAACGGGACAGTCTCGTATTCCTTTACTTGAGGTACTATGGTCCTCAATTTCTTAATGGCGGTTTCTACAGATAACATATAAGAATGTGTCAGGTTTTGGCTTTAGAAACAACTTCTGATGTTTGTTCCGTAGCCGTTAATATTGGTTCAAAGATTGCGTGCCACAGTTTAATTGCGCCGCGAAAGCATAACGAATTTATTCTCAAAATGGTTGACGAACTACTAGAGAGTAATGACGTACAACGAGTCGACCTCGATTTAGTGGCGTTTTCTGCGGGTCCAGGATCATTCACTGGAGTACGATTAGGTGCATCCATCGCACAAGGAATAGCTTTAGGTTTGGGCATAAACGTTGTGGTAATACCTACTAGTGCCGCGATGGCGTTGCAGGTACGACAAATGCATCCGGAAAGACAGACTTGTACACTGGTACGCTGGTCTCGTCGCGGGTGGTTCTATGTTGCTCAATTTCGCTGGAAACACGATGTAATGGAATGTGTACACGAAGATAAACTAGTAGCAGAGAGAGACGTTCCGACAACCCCAGATGTTGTTACCGACAAGCAGATCACGCTGCGTGCCCAGTCAGTACTGGAATTAGCTCAAGCGCGCAAAACGCAGAGTGTTTTGCCAGAACAAGCATTACCACTATATGTGGCTGGTGACTCGCCCTATCAAGTGAAATCACGGCAGTGATTGGCAGTTTAGACACGATCAACCCTCTTTAGTTCTAGCAATTTCGACATGAACGATTCCAACTCGTTACAACAGCATCAAAGGTTCAATCGCGCCGCTTGGACCAACCAAGCTAAGGACTATGTTGAAGACGCAGAAACCAAGTGGCGATCACAGAACCCGGTATGGGGGATTTGGCAATGGCCAAATGCAGATGTGTCACTGCTACCAGCCAGTCTCGTGGGTAAAAGGTGTTTAGAAATTGGTTGTGGCACAGCGTATGTTTCTTCTTGGATGGCTAGTCGAGGAGGGGAGTGTTTTGCGATTGATCCTACGCCCCGGCAACTAGCGACAGCAAACAGACTTCGCACCGACTCGTTGAATACAGTACACCTTGTCGAGTCCTTTGGAGAAACATTGCCGTTTCCAGACTGCACTTTCGATTTTGCCATATCGGAATATGGTGCAAGTTTGTGGGCGGATCCTTATCAATGGATACCAGAAGCCGCCCGTGTACTCAGATCAAATGGTCAGCTCGTCTTTATGACGTGCCACGTAATATCGCAATTGTGTTGTCCAGATGACGACTGTAGCAGGAATGAGACTCGGTTGCTTCGACCTTATATAGGTCTGTATCGACTCCCTTGGACAGATCCTCCTACAGTTGAGTTTCAACTGCCTCATGGTAAGTGGATTGAGCTCCTAAGTGATAACGGTTTTGTTATCGAAAGACTGCTTGAAATTGGGGCACCTAAAAATGGAGTTAGCAGGTATGAATGGGCTGATGCTGAGTGGGCGCAGAGTTGGCCGACCGAAGAAGTCTGGTTCGCGAGAAAGGCGTGACCTCGACGAGTGGGAGCAGTGACGAGACGGTCGTTAAGTTCGATCCTATCGAATCCGTTCGAACACCCATTTTTCTGTCATCGGACGATGATCGGGGTTTTGAGCTTGCTTCGACGTTAGATCTTGAGTCTAAAGACATTCAATCCGCACCCATCGACGACTGGTATCTGGGATGTAAGCGTGACGAATTGGCTTTGTGCCATTCATCGGAAGATCCCCTCGTAATCTCCGAACATTCAGTTCGAACGAAGATCGACGAAGCTCGCGACACGCACTTGGCCAGGGCTTGCATGGCACGACCGGGACGGGTCGTGTTAGACGCTTTTGGCGGTTGGGGAATCGATGGACTGACCTTGAGTGCGTTAGGTTGTGAAGTAACGATTCTTGAGGTAAATCCCTTGGTTTGCGCCATGGCGAGATACTTAGCGCAAGAACTTGGCTGTGCGGCTAAGTTTGTGTGTGCCGACGCGGAACGATACTTACAAGATACCGATGAAGTCTTTGACGTCGTTTATTTCGATCCAATGTTCCCAGTGCATCCCAAGAGCGCAAAACCTGCCCGTCGCATGCAAATACTCGAATTGCTAGCTCGAAAAGACACCGATATTGGGCAAGTCTTCGAACTCGCTAAGAATCGGACTCGCGACCGAATCGTTGTCAAACGCCGACGAACTGAGAATGCTAGAGGTCTAGTACCCGATTGGAACGTCTCTGGAAGAACAGTACGGTTCGACGTCTACCAGACTCGTTAGTAAAGAGTTCTACGGTCTACCGTCGAAAAACTCATCGACAGTGGGGACTTCGTCACTTTCAGGTGGATCTTTAGAGTCAAGCTCTACCTGCCATATGCGCCCCATCTTCCGTTCATAGACGGTCTGCATGTCATCAGTACCTTCGATTACGGTAGGACGAATGAAAATCAGCAAGTGATTCTTCCGTTTGCTCATCGACGAGCTCCTAAAAAGTCGACCGAGAAGTGGAATACTACCAAGTCCCGGAACCTTACGTAGGGAACTAGTCACGTCGTCTCGGATTAATCCACCCAACACAATTGTTTGTCTGTTTTGCGCAACGATTTCCGTCGTCAATTCTCGTTTATTCGTAACAATGTCGCTAAAACCAGCCTCACCGATTCCCAAACTCGGGTTAATTACGGCAGAAATGTCGTTGAAAACCTCGAGATGCACTGTTAAATCGGATCGAATTTGAGGAGTGACTCGTAGTGTGATTCCTACATCTTCTCTGTCTACAGTTGATACCGGACCCTGTCCTGTTTGATCGTTTAGATTGAGGGTCCCCGTACGAAACGGAACTTCCTGGCCGACAAAAATCGAAGCCTGCTGGTTGTCCGTGGTTATGAGATGTGGAGTCGACAGCAAGTTAGAATTCTGATTCTCCGAAAGCGCCGCGATGATCGCGCCAAAGGAGATACCGTCCGGATCAATCTTCGCGATGGCAACAGTTGGTGTCGCTATGCCTGAAAGCTGAGACAAACCTGCACCGTCTTCAAGACCGGTACTGGTCTCTTCATCGGTGCCTACGGTAGTGCCTAAGAGCCGAGATAGAAGACCAGCAATCACGCCGTTGACAGAGGTAGAAGCTAATGGTATTTCCTCGCCGGTCTCATCTACTCCACCAAATTCAACTCCGGTGCTTGAGTTGTCTTCGACCGTGATTTCGACAATCGCTGCTTCAATCAACACCTGTAATCTAGGTATATCAACTTGTGTGATGACGTTCTGTATCTCCGCTAGAATCGAAGGATTGGCTCTTGCCAATATGGCGTTGTTGTCCTGGTCCGCCTGAATGTTAATATCCCGAGAACCGGTAAACGTGTCCGCAAGATCGCCAGTGGGTCCGCCTTGTACAAACAAGCTAGTCAACAGGTCAGCCAACGGTCCCGCATCACTGTGTTGCAGAGGGAAGTGTTTGGTGGTGTTAGTAATCGTATAGGGTTGATCGAGCATTTCGACCGTCTCTGACACTAACGCGATACCCCTTGTTGTACCTCGTATGAACAGAGTGTTGTTATTTTCATTGGCAAATACAGTGATTTGACGACCGACGCCCGTGTCTCCCAAGCCCGATCGAATTTCAGGGAAGATCCGCTGCAGCATCAGTGCCACGTCGCTCACGAGCGCGTGTTTCATTGGGAGTACGATACTAATTTGAGCCGCGTCGTCGCTGTCTAATTGGCGAATGAGTCTAACGACATTCTCAACGTTGGCGGCATGATCCGCGATCACAATCGCATTGGGTCTGATTACCGGTAACAAGTGCCCGTATGCGGAAACAAGCTGTCGCAAGACACGGCTTGCTTCTTGCGAGGAAACATGCTCTAGGCTAATGACGCGCGATACAAACTTGTGATCTGTGTCAAATTCTCCGTCTTCGTCGAAGTGATACGTGCGCGCATCTTGATTACGGATGATGCTCACAACACCATTTTCACCCTCGGCTAACACGAGATTACGTACCCGGAGAGTCGCTTCCAACAGTGAATAGACCCCTTCTGCATTCAATTTGGTTTCCGCAGTGACGATCACGTCTCCTCGAACTTGAGCAGGGTCGTAGATAAACGTCTTTTGTGTAATGCGGCCCACTTCGTGAATGAAGTCAACCAAGGGAATTTCATCGGGAAAATTTATGGAATATTCCGTGTCTTCTTCCTGCGCAAAAAGGTGCGGTATCAGTGAAATACCTAAAACGAAGATTAGGCCTTGTGCAGATTTTTTGAGTATATATTTCATTGGCTCGGTTTGTAAGTTACGGTAATTTGTGTATCTCCTCGTTGGATTCCCAACTCCAGAGAGTCAACTTCTAAATGATCTTCAAGACGGGCAAGGTCTTCTTCGACGTTTCCAACACTGTGTCCATTGACAGAATGGAGGATGTCGCCAGCGCGTAGGCCAAGACGTTCAGCCATCACAGTTTCTAGGCGATATCCGGCAGCAGATTCTTCCGCTACGGGAGACATCCCCATTTCGTTCAAGACTTTTGTCGGATCGTCTTCAATTCGTTCGCGGTAGATGTCGTAGTATTGACGAACCCAACTTTCTGGTGAATTTGTCGTCGAATCTTCGGTGTCTTCAGAACCAGCTAGGTCGGCCTGAGTGATGAGTCCTTCAGCTAGGCCGGGAATCTCTGGCACGAACGTGGTTTCTTCTACTGGAGTAATGAACTGTATTCGCTGTTCCACATAGAGTGATTCCTTCCTTCCAGCGCGCTGAAGAAGCACGTGATCCTCAAAAATATCGGTGATTTCCACGCCGTCCACACGTTGTCCGACTCCGCATCGCACAGCTCTTGCTTTCGTCCTTCCGACGATATACGCTCTAGACAGAGTTGGGTCTGCTTCGTTATATGAAATCCCAAGGAGCTTTAAATTTAGCGTAGTTTCTTCAATCACTTGCTCGACTTCTTCTTTAGGAAGCTCCCCAAACAGATTGGCTCTGATGATTTTGCTAACCGAAACCGTAGAGGGTATTGAAAATTCTTCTTGACCTTCTGAATTGGCGTCATCGTCACCTGTACCCCAAACAAAAAATTGGACGGCCAAATAAATGGCGAAAGCAAGCCCTCCCAAAATCAAGAGGCGTATGGGAATTATCAAGTGGTCGATAGCTGCGGGTACTTTCATTTCTTAGATATCCTGTATCAAGCTTCGTCGAGCGCTGTTCCTAATAAAGATCCCTGGAGACTTCCAACACGACCGTCGATAAATCAGCCGAGGAGCCTAGGGGCATTTGAGACAAATCTAGCATATGTTGTGTGAGTGCTGTTTCAAACAGTCCACTGTCTGGTTTAAATCGGGCGGTGAATAAAGGAATGTTCTTTTCTTGATCGCGTGCATTGAGCACCCCAAAACCGTCAGTGTGAGTTAGTTCACCCGCTACAGCGGGCATTTCGAAGATTCGAGTTTCTTCATCTGCGCGATAGCGGCTAGTCCCACCTTCCCAAGAAATACTTCCAGAAAGAATTTCCAATTGTCTTTTATCGTTGATCTTCACCGATAAATCGTTAATTTCAAACTCACCTTCGACAAGAATCTCATACGGCAATAAAACCTTGTTTACGTGGGAATCTGCCAAAGTTGTCGTTCCTTGAAATTCAGTAGAGGAAATTCTCCTTTTCAATACACCGGCCAAGTGAATGTTCTGATTTTGCATAGTAACGTTAAACGCCAACTTGCCAGTAAAGATCTCTAACGGTCGAAAATGCCAATTGAGTCGTCCAATGTTCTTACCTGCAACGGTTAGGTTTCCCGAACCGTACCAAATTGTTCCTTTCGTGGCAAGTAAATGTGTTCCATAGTTTTCCAAAATCATGCTATATGCTCGAGCCGGGATCATGACCACAAAGATAACGATCATGGCTACTATCCCGAGAACGATCCACCAGCGTTTCATCTTAGCAAGCGTCCGATGATTCGCTCATAAACCTGGGCCAACACCTCTAAATCTTCCACCAAAACGCGTTCGTCGTATTTGTGTGCAGTCACATTAAGGTGCCCAAGTTCCACGGTTTCGGTGCCAGTCGGCACGATGAAGCGTGCGTCCGAGGTTCCTCCTCCTATAGATTGCTTAGGCGAGCATCCGGTTACGTCTTGCAACGCGTCGATAGTCGTTTTAGTCAAAATTCCTTGCTTTGACAGAAAGGGTAATCCTGAATTCCACCAAGAGATTTCCGTATGAATTTTGGGATTTACCGCGCTAAGTGTTTCAACCACAGTTCTTTTTAAAGATTCTGGGGTATGTTCGGTATTAAACCGAAAATTGAACTGTACTTCCAACTCACCTGGAATGACGTTGTCCGCTCCGGTACCTGCATGAATATTTGATATTTGAAACGTGGTCGGTTGGAAGTGCTCGTTGCCTTGATCCCATTCCGTTTGTACGAGTGTCTCCAGAGGAGCTACGAGTTCGTGTACCACGTTTGGCGTAAGTTCGGGATACGCGACATGACCAATCGTCCCTTTCGCACATAGTGTCCCGGTGAGCGAACCGCGGCGCCCAACGCGAATCGTATCACCTAGTTTGCTTGTGGATGAGGGTTCTCCGACCACGCACCAGTCTATGTTGATTTTTCTCTCTTTGAGTATTTGCATCACGTGTTTCGTTCCGTGCGTTGCAATCCCTTCTTCATCGCTGGTGAGCAGCACGCCAAGAGAGCCTTGGTGCTGCGGATTTTGTTGGACAAATCGCTCAATCGCCAAGATCATCGACGCGACGCCCGACTTCATATCACACGCTCCTCGTCCGTAGAGCCAAGCTCCATTTATCGTAGGTTCGAATGGTGGATTGGTCCATCGGTCTAACGAACCGACCGGAACTACGTCCGTGTGGCCGGCGAAGACGAGTAATGGACCAGAGTTGCCGTGGGTCGCCCACAAGTTGGAGACTCCACCAGCAGGTAACGACTCAACATTGAATCCGAGCGCGACTAATCGTTCAGCGATGAGGGCTGACAACCGTCGTCCTCGGGCGTAATCGACTCGCGGCGTATTAGCTCGCAACAGAGCTCTAAGACTTCAGACAAATTGCTCTTCGTCTCGAAGTGTTAAGACTTCATAACCGTTTGCAGTTACAAGAATTGTGTGCTCCCATTGAGCTGAAAGTTTCCGATCCGCAGTAACTACTGTCCATTGATCTGACAGGATGCGCACATGACGTCGCCCCAAGTTAATCATTGGTTCAATCGTGAATGCCATGCCCTCAATCAATGACGCGCCAGTATCAGGACGACCGTAATGAACCACTTGTGGCGCGGTGTGAAACTTTTTTCCGATGCCGTGTCCGCAGAATTCCCGCACGACAGAATATCCATTGTCTTCGGCGAATGACTGAATTGTGTATCCAATATCGCCCAACCTCGCCCCAGGTTTGACCTCGCGAATACCTCGATATAAGCACTCTTGAGTGATCTCGACTAAGCGCTTAGCAAAGGGTTTCGGCTTACCGACGAAAAACATCTTACTAGTGTCACCATGAAAACCATCTTTAATTACGGTTATATCTATATTTACGATGTCGCCATCCTTTAAGACCTTTGTCGGAGAAGGAATGCCATGACAGACAACTTGATTGACCGAGGTGCAGATTGACTTAGGAAATGGTGGTATGTCCGCGCTTGAAGTGTAGTGCAAAGGCGCGGGAATACACTCTAAGTTGTTTGTGATAAAGTCATGACATCGAAAATTTAGATCTTCGGTCGATACACCGGGAACGACGAACGGTGTGATCATATCTAGTACGCTGGCGGCAGCATTGCCAGCGGCTCGCATTTTTTCTTGCTCCGCGGGAAGGAGTGTGGTAAAGACAGTCACCGAATGAAACGATTGAGGAATTGCGAAAATTGTAACGGTGGCTAGACTCGTTGATGTCTCGTATAGCTCCTAATGCACGAGAACTTCTCGTTCGTTGGTTACAATACCCGACACTGAACGTCAATCGCATTGATTGATTAATAATTCGATACGCAACAACCCAAGTTCATTGCGGGTGGTCTGCCAAAGTGATATCGCTTTAGGGAGACGGATTCAATGGCTTATTGCGTGTCAACGCACCTTTGGTGCACAACAACCTGGAGAACAACATTGAGTGAATTAAGCATTCGGGATATGCTAGCCGCCGGCGTACATTTTGGACATCGGGCGCGCTACTGGAATCCCAAAATGGCTCCCTACATATTTGGTGTGCGAAATCACGTGCACATCATCCACCTAGACCGTACTCTAGTCGCGATGAACGAAGCCTTGGCGGCTGTGCGGGAGATGGTCGCGCAGAAACAGAAGATTCTTTTCGTCGGCACGAAACGCGCCGCTCAGCGCGTGATTCGCGAACAAGCAGTGCGCGTCGGCATGCCCTATGTGGACCAACGCTGGTTGGGAGGGATGTTGACGAATTACAAGACAATACGCCAATCGATCCGTCGCCTGAAAGAGTTAGAAGCACAAAAAGAACGTGGAGTTTTTGATTTGCTCACCAAGAAAGAAGCACTACAAAAACAACGAATGATGGATCGACTCGAACGTGGCTTAGGCGGCATCAAAGACATGGGTGGTCTCCCGGATGCGTTATTCGTAGTTGACGTCATGTACGAACGCATTGCCGTAGTGGAAGCGAATAAATTAGGAATACCGATAGTTGGGGTCGTTGACACGAACAGTGATCCTGAAGGTGTCGACTGGGTCATTCCAGGAAACGACGACGCCATTCGGGCGATTCGCTTGTACGTCGCCGCCGTTGCCGACGAAATTTTGGTAGGCAAACGAACAGCGGAAGGTGGCGTTGCGGCGGAAGAGTTTGCTGGCGAGAGTACTGCACAGGTAGAAGAGGTTGTCGAAACTGCCGAAGAAGCTGCCGAAAATGTGGAGGACACCACATCGGAAATAGAAGCGTCTGCCGAGACCGAGGAGGAAGCGGCTTCAGCAGATTCAGAGGAAGATGAAGCTCCGGCCGAGGAGGAGGAGGTTACCGCAGACTCAGAGGAAGATAAGACTACGACCGAGGAGTCTGACGCATCAACTGAAGAAACCCAAGATTCCGAATCGGTTGACGAAGACTCGCCTCCAGAGGAAGAATCAACCGACGAAGCTAAGGACACCTAAGACGGAGTATCAAGACTAAATGGCAGACATGGCGAAAATAAAAGAAGTGCGGGAACGGACAGGAGTGGGTTTCGGTGATTGCAAAAAAGCACTCGAAAAAGCAGACTGGGATATCGAGAAAGCACTGGATGTATTGCGCAAAGAGAGTGCTGTAAAGGCTGCAAAAAAAGCAGATCGAACGGCTTCGGAAGGTCGTCTTGCGGTACTAATCTCTGATGACCAAAAGCGCGGCGCAATAGCAGAGATCAATACGGAGACCGATTTTGCTGCACGCAACGAACGCTTCGTGAAATTTTGTGATCGAGTGATCGAGGTCGCGATCGAGCAGGGCGATGCAACCATCCCACTACTCGAAGACGAGAAGAACGAACTAGTGTCCGCTATCGGTGAAAATATCTCGATTCGCCGCGTGGCTACACTCCAAACGGAAGAAGGCGTGGTCGCCGGCTATCTGCATTCTAACGGCATCGTAGGCGCAATCGTCGAACTCAGCAAAGATGTTGGTGCGATCAATAAAAACATCGCAATGCACGTTACCGCAGACAGTCCACTCGTTGTAAGTTCCGACGAGTTACCGGAGCAAGTCATAGCACGAGAAACAGAAGTGTATAAAGCTCAAGCTTTGGAAATGGGGAAACCAGAGCACATTGTGGAAGGTATCGTCAAAGGTAAGCTACGGAAATTTCCAAGTGAGTCGTGTTTGGACCAACAAGCCTATATCTGGGACCGGGATCAGACAGTCGGTGCGCTGTTGGGGAAGGAAGGCGCAAAGTGCGAACGCTTTGTTAGGTACCAGGTAGGAGAAAGTTTAGAGTAGACTGAGTCCATCGACAACAAAATCCTCACAATTCAATCCGCACCATGAAATATCAGCGTATAACTCTCAAGCTGTCGGGTGAGGCGTTAAATTCGTCGCAGTCCGGAGTGGTTGCCGTAGGCGTAGTGCGTTCGCTGGTCACAGAAATTGCCGAACTACTTGAAGCCGGCGTCCAAATCACGATTGTTACCGGTGGCGGCAACATATTTCGAGGTCGGGATCTTGAGAGAGTCGGCCCCGAATTAGGGATCAGCCCACTCACGGCGGATCACATTGGGATGCTCGCGACGGTGATGAATGCAGCTCTGCTACGCGATGCGTTGAGTACGGTAAATGTGAGTTCTGTCGTCTTCACGCCCCATGCCATTAACGGAATCAGCAAAGGCTTCGCTAGACACGAAGCTTTACACTATTTAACAACAGAACATGTTGTGATTTGTGCTGGAGGAACGGGGAACCCTCTGGTCACCACTGACACCGCGGCGGCTCTGCGAGCAGTCGAACTCTCTTCTCAGGTCGTTCTCAAAGCATCCACGGTAGATGGAGTCTATGACGACGATCCCGCAATTGAGAAAACTGCGCGTCGGTTTGAAACCTTGACTTTCGATGAAGTGTTGCAACGGGGACTGAAAGTTATGGACGCTATTGCATTCACTATGTGTAAGGAACACAATATTCCTATCATTGTGTACAAACACGACGACCCGCAAGCAATGACGAAAGTTGTCGCTGGCGAACGCTGTGGTACGTTGATCGAAAATTAAGCGATAGTAGTTCAAAATGATCGAAGAAATTCAAGACGACGCAAGTACCCGAATGGATAAAAGTTGCGTCGCTCTTTCCGAAGCGTTCGCGAGGATTCGTACGGGCCGAGCAAATCCGGCTCTACTAGACACGGTTACGCTCGCGTATTACGGAGCTCCAACCCCAATTAAACAATTGGCATCGATCACCGTTGAAGAAGGTCGTACACTAGTAGTTTCACCCTGGGAAAAATCACTCATTAACGACATTGAGAAAGCGATTCTGGCTAGTAATATCGGGCTGACTCCGAATAACAACGGTGAGGTCATCCGCTTACCCTTGCCACCGTTGACTGAAGAAAATCGAAAAGAACTAGTCAAACAGGCGCGCAGTGAAGCGGAAAATGCCAGAATTGCGATTCGAAACATTCGACGCGATGCCATCGCTGATGTTCGAGAACTAGTCAAGGAAAAACTTGCGACTGAAGATGAAGGACATCATGCAGAAGTAGCGGTTCAAGCAATCACAGATGACAAAATCAATAGTGTCGAAGGCTTATTGGAGGAGAAGGTCAAAGATCTCTTAGAGTTTTAAGAATTTTGGGTAGTTGTTTACGGGTCGAAGGTACTGCGTAGGACGAGTGGGTTGAACGATAAGCTAAATCAAACACAACGCCTAATACCGAAGCACGTCGCGATTATCATGGACGGTAATCATCGTTGGGCGCGCCAACAACAGTTGCCTGGATTGGCAGGGCATCGCCATGGCGCTCGCAACGTACGCCCTGTTGTCGAAGCATGTGGGGACCTTGGGGTCACTCATCTAACACTGTTTGCTTTTAGCACAGAAAACTGGCAACGACCCAAGCCTGAGATCGATTTACTCATGGAACTTGTCTCGGAGACCATACAACGAGAATTGCGCGCGCTTCATGAACGTGATACGAAATTAGAATTCGTTGGCGATCGTAGCATGCTTCCGCGAGAAGTACAACGGCATATGAAGGAAGGTGAGACGGTTACACAAAATAACAAAACTTTTCGACTCATTATTGCACTGAACTACGGTGGTCGCTGGGATATCGTACAAGCGGCAAAGTCCATTGCGACAGACGTCGAGACCGGCAATTTAGCACCGGACGCAATTGACGAAACGGAGTTCAGTCGGCATCTTGCCCTACCGGGAGTGATGAACGTTCCGAAAGTCGACTTGTGTATTCGTACCGGCGGCGACTTGCGGTTGAGTAACTTTTTAATGTGGGAACTCGCCTACGCGGAGCTGTTTTTTACCGACACGTATTGGCCCGATTTTGGACAAGAAAACCTACTAGAGGCGTTCGACGACTATTCAACTCGGCATCGCCGATTCGGTACCCGTACACAAGAAACCAAGTCCCGAGCGTCTTATTAAGATCCCAAAGTCCTTTCTCCCAAGGCTAATCACAGTCTTGATTGTCGCACCGGTAGCATTACTGGCAATTCTCTATCTCACGCGCGATTTGCGGTTGTGGACATGGCTCTTCGTTATCTATTGTTGCGTATTTTTCGCGATATTGTGGGAGTGGTGCGACATTGCACGTATCAGTGCAGTCTGGGCTAAGTGCGTATATGCCGGTCTGTTTATACTCGCAGCGGTGGTCTTAACCTTTGTTGAAGTAAATCTCGATGACGTAATCGTTGGTGCAGCACTCGTAGTTTGGACGTTTGGCATTGTGGCAGTACTGTTCTTTAAAAGTCTGCAAAGAATACTGTCGAATCGAGCGTTGTTACTACCTGCTGGAGGTATCGTAGCAGTTGGGTCGATCTTGGCCTTTAGCAAGATTGATGCCAGCGGCTACGCACTCATTTCCGTAATCGCAGTCGCAGGAGCTACTGACAGTTTCGCATATTTAATAGGGAACTTTTTCGGTACGCGACAACTACACCCAGCCGTGAGTCCCAGTAAAACTTGGGAGGGTACGATTGGAGGATTCATCGGTGGTCTGTCGTGCTTGTTTGTGTTTGATCAGATATTAAATTGGATAGAGTTTCATACTTTTTGGTTGTGGCCAATAGCAGTTCTTTATGCCATATTTGGAGACTTGTTCGAAAGTGCTCTCAAGCGGACAGCCAATATGAAAGACTCTGGCAATTTGCTTCCTGGCCACGGTGGATTTCTGGACCGGTTGGACTCCCTCATGACACTTTCAGTTTGTACTTATTTTTGTGTTGTTTGAACTAAATTCCAAAGAAAATCGCGAACTTCAACGTGCTGATGTTGTCTTTGCTTGTAGTTACAATGAAATCAGTATTTCCCGCGCTTAGTTAGTACAAAAATGGAACTCTTGATATACATCTGCGCGTTAGTGTTCGCATTCCTGCTATTGGTATCGGTCCATGAACTCGGACACTTTATTGTTGCGCGTAGCTTAGGCGTCAAGGTCTTACGATTTTCAGTTGGCTTTGGTCCCCCAATGTTTAAATGGCAATCTAAAGCTGGCACTGATTTCGTACTAGGAATCATCCCCTTAGGTGGATACATCTCAATGCTTGATACGCGCAATCAATCGGATGTAACTACTGAAATGGAAGCAATGGCATTTGATAAAGTTGCGCCTTGGCGCCAAATATTGATCGCTGCTGCTGGACCGGGTGCTAATTTTGTGCTGGCGGTCTTATTGTTTTGGGCAATACTACTCGGTGGAGTAGCGACATCGATTCCCTACATTGGACCGGTCGAACCCGATTCACCAGCGGATCACGCCGGGCTACAACCAGGCGAACAGCTTGTGCAAGTGGATGGCGTACCTGTGGAACAGTGGACCGATGTCATGGCTCAACTGCTACGTCGCATCGGCGACTCTGGCTCGATAGTCCTCACGACGCAGACCGGGTCAACGAACAAGAATTACTCAATCGCAATCAATAACTGGTTGAGTACCGAGAAAGATCCAATATTAATCGATGAATTAGGATTTTCGCTCGGTAGCTTACCCGTTCTGAAGGCAGTACGAACAGGCTCCGCAGGTGAAATCGCGGGTCTGCAGGCTGGAGATCACATCGTCGCACTGGGAGGCCAACCGGTGCGAGATTGGACCGAACTTGTCGAAATCGTTAGAAATTCGCCAGACCAAGAACTAACCGTACAGTTTGAACGGATTGGCAACCCCCACCTAGTGGTCGCCACACCGAAGGAATCTGTTCAAGAGGACGGAACAATTATTGGTCTCTTAGGGGTTGAACTCGGCCATCCAACAACTCTTGTTCAGCTAGGAATATTTCGAAGTATGTTGGGCGGGATCAAAGAAACTTGGAACTATACAACACTCATCATCACATCCATAGGCAAGATGATCACCGGGCAGATGAGTCCTAGTAATTTGGCTGGTCCTGTTTCGATTGCTCACTACGCGGGGACGACCGTGCAATCAAGCTTCGTGGACTATGTGACGTTACTCGGTATGCTGTCGGTGAGTCTCGGTCTGATTAATTTACTACCTATTCCTGTGCTTGACGGCGGTCATATCGTATACGCGACTGCCCAAATGATCATGCGCAGACCAGTCCCGTTGAAAGTACAACAAATTGCCACAATGGTGGGGATTTTTTTCATCGGCGGCCTGTTTATTCTCGTGTTCTTCAACGATATCACGCGATTCATTCCTAGCTAGGCAAAATCGGATATCATTGTGTGTTGGAGAGAAGAGATTCGTAACGATTTTCTATCGTGCAGTATCGTTAGCAAAGTGGTGCTGTAGATGTGCGCGCGATACGAACACATCAACAATAGAGAGATATTTCCTTAGGAATTAACAATATGGTTTCAACGACTAAGCAAACTGGGCTCCGTACCGTGTTAGCTATTGGGATATGTGCAATTGCTTTGAGTATTTGCGCGAGCGAGAATTTTAACCTCGCAGACATTCGAGTGAAGGGCTTGTTACGCGTATCTACCGGAACAATATTCAATCAGATTTCGATGCAGACCGGGGATGAGGTCGACGCGTTGGCGATTCGTACATTGATCCGAGAGTTGTTTGAAACAGGTTATTTCGACGATGTGACAGTAGCACGAGACGGGAATGAACTGGTGGTCGAAGTCAAGGAGAGACCGTGGATTGACTCAATCACCATTGAAGGCAACAAAGCGATTCAAACTGAAGATCTACTTGAAGGCTTAGCAGGACAAGGTCTGAGAGAAGGAGAGATTTTTAAGCAAGCCACGCTCCGCCGAGTAGAGCTCGAACTTGAACGGCAGTACGAAGCGCAGGGCCAATACACCGCGGCAATAGTCGCAGACCTCGAACCTCGAGAACCGAACCGAGTGGCGATAAATATCGTAATCGACGAAGGTAAGAAATCGAGTATTAGGCAAATCACTTTCATCGGCAACAAATCCTTTAGCAAGGTGGAATTATTGGAAGCCATGGAACTCAAAGAACCCACCCTATTAGGATTTATGACTGGAAAAAATCAATATTCCAGACAGAAACTACAAGGGGATTTGGAGTCACTGTTAGCGTTCTATCGGGACCGTGGTTTTGTGCAGTTTCAGTTGTTGTCAGTGGATGTGAGCATGACGCCAGATCGCAAACAGGTGTACTTGACAATCGCGTTAGATGAGGGCGACAAATATGTTTTCAACGATATCGAAGTTATCGGAGATTTTGGGGATCTTGAACCGGATGACTTGTTGAAGTTCATTACGAATCATCCTTTGTACCGTATTGAAAAGGGAGAGACGTTTTCCGGTGCCAAAATTACAGCCGTGGAGAAATTCTTAAACAACTATCTGAGCAACAACGGCTACACGTTTGCCCGGGTAGCTGGGATTCCTCAGATTAATCTCGACGGTACCGTCGACCTCAGATTCAGCGTAAACACTGGTAAGCGCGTTTACGTACGCCGGATTAATTTCACGGGGAATGTTGTGACTCAGGACGGGGTGTTAAGGCGAGAAATGCGACAACTCGAAGGTGCGCGAGCGTCTACCGTATTAATTGACACTTCGAAGCGTCGCTTGGAGCGATTGGGTTATTTCGAAAATGACACTGTTAATGTCGACATGGAGGAAGTGATTGGTACTGATGATCAAATAGACGTCAACGTTAGTGTCAAGGAACAACCGACAGGTGCCATTGGCGGTACTGTGGGATATCAGAAGTACGGTGGCTTATTGATCGGTGGTTCTTTTGAACAGTCCAACATTGGCGGGAGTGGGAACAGTTTAAGTGTTCAAATGAATTACAGTGAATACGCCAAGAGCGGGAACTTCAGTTTTCTTAATCCCTATTACACTGAAGATGGTGTGAGCCGGGGACTTGGTGTTTACTTCAACGATACCGATTACAGTTCCCTTCAGTCCTTCACGAGATTTTCCACGAGTTCCTATGGCGCGGGGGCAAACTTTGGTTTTCCGATTGGAGATTTCAAACGCTTGCAGTTTTCTGGCCGAGGAGAGTGGACTGACGTCACCGAAGGGTACGACCAAGCACTACAAATTTCGGAGTTTGTTGACGACGCCGGGTCGAAGTTTCTGAACTACAAGGTTGAAGCACTGTGGTCTAACAACCTGTTAAATCACACGCTTTTTGCAACTCGTGGGCACCGGCAAGAGGTTGCGGTGGAACTTTCGTTACCGGGTAGTGGATTACAGTTCATGCGCACGACTTTCCGCGGCGATTGGTACTTTCCCTTCCGAAACAAAGGTACTGATTGGGCCTGGCATTTACGTACCAACCTTGGTTTCGGTCAGGCGTATGGGGAAACTGAGAAGTATCCGTTTTTCGAACATTTTCACGGAGGCGGTTTTGGTTCCGTTCGTGGCTATGAACGGTATACACTAGGTCCTCGCAGTAGTCCACCCGCAAATACTATCAGCTTCTATCCGCACGGCCAACCGTTTGGTGGTAACGTTCAAATCGAAAGTTCTCTGGAGTTGGTTTTCCCGCTTACGTTTCTCGAAAATCTCGGACAAGTTCGATCAGTCGTGTTTCTTGACGCAGGGAATGTCTTTAGTACAGAATGCGATGAAGACACCGTTGGCTGTTTCGCACCGACATTCAAGGAATTACGCTTCTCAGTTGGTATAGGTGTTTCATGGCTCACGCAGATGGGGCCGATGTCCATATCATTTTCGCATCCATTTAACCACGCCGAATTCGATGAAGTTGAATCATTTTCGTTCGAAGTAGGTCAGAGGTTTTAGGCAGTTCTTTCCCCACTTATGGAACACATTCCACTCATTTCAAAAGTGCCTATAATTTTCTCGCTGTTGTCTTCCTGCAAGAACCCGCAGCCCAAGTATTCCACCTATTAGGGAGTTCCTATGTTTTCTCGTATTTTTCGTATCGGCGTAGCTTGTTTTTTAATCACGTTCGGTATATCCGCGTTTGCGCAACTCAAAATTGCTGCAATCCACGTTACTGCTGCAATTCTTGGGACCGAAGACGGTAAAGCGAAACAAGAAGAATGGCAAAAAGAATTTCAACCTGAAATTGATCGATTGAAAGCGTTGCAAGACGAAATTAATCTTTTGTCAGCACGATACCGAACGGATCTTGACATTATGTCAGACATCGAGAAAACAGCATTAGAGCTCGACATCAACAGCAAGTCAACAAGACTCCAAAGCGGAGAACAGCAACTTAACTCAGATCAAGCTGGTAAACTTCAGTTGTATTTGCAAGAACAAGCGCCGCTCTTTCAAGCCGTGATGACGGACATAATCGCCGTCGAAGGGTACGATGCTATATATCGTCTTGACCTTCAAGAGCAAATATTCTTACATTTAAACGACAAGCACAACATCACCCCGAAAGTCATCGAAAAACTCAATGAGAGAATGGAAGAAGGGCTTCCCGAGGAACTCACGGACACCGAAGAAGATTCGGAAGCAGGTGATGCCGATGAAACTTCGGAGGGAGGTGAATAAACACCGCCCTGACATAATGGCCGCTTCGTGTACACGTTAGATGAAATCGCGCGCCATATTGATGCTGTTCTAATCGGAAATCCCTCAGTTCCGATACACAGTATTGCTACACTGTTGAATGCCCAAGAGGGCGATTTAACACACCTTTCAAATCCTTATTATCGAGGCTATCTACAGGAGACCCAAGCGTCTGCTGTGATTCTGAAGTCCGGTGATGCAGACCAATGCCCGGTCAATGCTCTAGTAGTAGACAATCCCTCATTAGCTTATGCTAAAGCGTCGCACTTGTTCCCTCGTAACGAAACAATTCCAAGCGACATCAGTAAAGAAACTGATATTCATAGCACGGCCCAAATTGGGGCAGAAGTAGGGATCGGTCCTTTTGTAACAATCGGACCTAATGTTGTTCTCGGAGACCGGGTAAAGATTGGTGCCCATACTTTCATCGGTGCTGGGAGCAGTCTAGGAGAGGACACTCAAGTACATAGTGGTATCAGCATTTACGATAACGTTGTAATTGGTCAACGGTGTACAATCCAAGCGAATGTCGTAATCGGAGCTGATGGATTTGGGTTCATCCCTGATTCTGATGGTAAATTACAACACATCAAGCAACTCGGCGGCGTTATAATCGGTAATGATGTGGTTATCGGTGCCAGTAGTACAATTGATCGAGGTGCGATCGAAAATACAGTTATTGAAGACGGCGTCAAGCTTGATGACCAAGTCCACATCGGGCACAATTGCGTCGTGGGAGCACATTCCATGTTGTGTGGCTGCACCGGTTTGGGAGGTAGCGTGACGATCGGTTCACACTGTGTTCTTGCCGGTGGGGTAGGCATCGCTGGATCTGGTCCGCTGAACATTGCAAGTGGAGTAACCATAGGCGCGATGACTTACGTCAGCCGTTCGATTGATAAGCCAGGTACCTATCAAGGTGCGACGTTACACGCCCCCATCGAGTCATGGCGCAGGAATGCATTAAGATTTACCAAGCTGGAAGAACTGGTACAAAGAGTGTCTGAACTCGAGAAGAAGGTTCAAGAGAAAGAGTAACTGCAAGTAGAAATTTCATGCTAGACACAATTCAGATTCAAGAGTACCTGCCCCATCGCTACCCATTCGTTTTAGTAGATCGTGTAACAGAAATCGATTCCGGGAACAAAATTGCTGGGATAAAGAACGTAACAATCAATGAACCGTTTTTTCAAGGTCACTTTCCGGGTAATCCAATCATGCCGGGCGTTCTGATAATCGAAGCGTTGGCTCAATTGTCAGGGATTCTGGCTTCGATCACCAGAGGAATTAAACCCGTACAAGACGGTTATATTTACTACCTAGCCGGTACTGACAAGGCTCGATTCAAACGACCTGTGGTACCGGGTGATGTGTTGCGTTTGATTTGTGAAGTGACTCACTCGCGTCGGGACACATCAAAATTTCTCTGTAATGCTTACGTTGGAGACGTATTGGCGTGCACGACTGAATTGCTTGTCGCCGCACGCAAGATTTAAGACCGTTCTGACGTTCATGCATCACGAGCGTCGCACCACTATACTTCCCTACGTTTGGATATGAACTCAGGCTTCGGCACGTCGTTCATGGCCACACACTGACCAAGATCTGAAGTATGAAAGTCGGCATCGTAGCAGGAGAAGCATCTGGGGACGTACTCGGAGCGCAACTCATGCACGCACTACGCCGACAACACTCAGATGTCGAGTTTCTCGGTGTTGGTGGTAGCCAGATGGCAACAGAAGGCTTGAGGTCCCTCGAATCTATAGATCGTTTCTCGTTTAACGGATTCTTAGAGCCAATAAAGCGGCTCCCCGAATTGCTGAATCTCATCGCGTCGTTAGCAGATCGACTCGCAAACGTGGACGTTATGATTGGGGTAGACTTTAACGTCTTTAACCTTAAGCTTGAAAAGCAACTGAAAGCGCGCGGGGTCCCAACCGTGCACTATGTGAGTCCTTCAGTCTATGCATGGCGTCGCGGTCGCGCGAATCGGATCGAACGATGTGCGGACCTACTACTTACCTTATATCCGTTCGAGCCTCAGTATTACAACGACGCTCAAATACGAACTGTATTCGTGGGTCATCCACTAGCTGATGAGATCGAACCAACCACGAATCGCGAATCTTCGAGAGAGCATGCGCGACAAGTCTTAGGTCTCTCGTCAAACGCAGTAGTGGTCGCACTTTTGCCAGGTAGTCGCTTCTCAGAGGTGAATTTTCACAAGGAACTCTTCCTAGAGACATGCGATCGGTTTCGAATGAAAATCAATCCCGAATCGAGCCAATTCGTCGTCCCAAGCCGCCATGCTGAAGCTAGTGCTGTACTACGACACGAACAGAGCCACTTTCCAGAAGTCGACCTCAGAATTACCGACAAAAATTCTCAACTGGTACTAGCGGCGGCCGATGTGGCACTGGTGAAATCAGGCACGAGCACTCTTGAAGCTATGTTGATTCGCACCCCAATGGTTGTAACCTATCGGATAGGGTGGCTCACTTACGCAATCGTTAGATCCTTACTACACACACCGCGAGTTGCGTTGCCCAACATCCTAGCTAATCAAGATGTGGTCCCGGAGTTCATCCAGCATAGAGCGACAGCAGAGATTCTAGCGTCGCAGCTAGCGACCGAATTACATCGTTCGCAATCGGAGAATGACTTTTTCGCAGAATACGATCGATTACATTACACATTACGACAAAACAACGCAGACAAAGCAGCATGTGCCGTGTTAGAACTGATTGGTAAGAAAGTTGTTCGTGCATGAGCTTGTTTCCCGATCCAATCTTACCGGCAACCCATCGAATTTGCGGAATTGACGAAGCTGGTCGCGGACCACTCGCCGGACCGGTCATTGCATCCGCGGTTGTCTTAGATCCTAGCAACAAGATCGCGGGAATCACTGATTCAAAGAAGCTCTCGCCATCATCGCGGAACAGTCTCGCACAGCAGATCAGAAACGGTGCGCTAGCTTGGGGTATCGGGAGAGCCGAAGTCGTTGAGATCGACACCTTGAACATACTTCAAGCAACTCTGCTCGCGATGAGTCGTGCCTTCGATCAGATAAACATTCCTTTGGAACTCGCATTGATTGACGGGAATCAAGCACCCCGTATTAGGTGCCCAACTCAAACGGTCGTCAAAGGCGACGCGAAAGTGGAAGCTATAGGTGCCGCGAGCATCCTTGCCAAAGTAGAACGTGATCGAGTGATGATGGAATATGCAAAACAACATCCTGAATATGGATTTGATGTGAATTTCGGTTACTATTCAGCAGAACACATTGACGCGCTTAAAACACACGGACCTTGTCCAATTCATCGAAAATCGTTTCGCCCCGTGGCCGAAGCTTTGAAAGTGAATTCTCAGCCTCGAGACCTGTTTGACCAGCTATGAAATCGTTTGCACATTTGTCCCTGCACACCGAGTATTCCATCGTCGATAGTGTTGTTCGCATTGACCGTCTCGCAGAGAGATGTAAAGCACGCAAAATTTTCGCTGTTGCACTGACCGATCTAACCAATCTCTTTGCATGTTGGCAGTTCCAACACAAACTGCGCGCAAAAGGTGTGAAACCCATCTTTGGAGCCGATGTACGTGTATTGGACGGCGCAGAAAACCGAGATCGACTGTTACTTCTTGCGAAGGATCAAGATGGTCTGAGAAATTTGTACAAGCTCATGACCATGGCGTATACCAAGTACGAGATCCATAGTTGTATCACAATGCAACAACTCACTACGCACGCTGATGGATTGATTGCACTCTCTGGGGGCACCCAGGGCAAGATCGGAAGGCTCATTACTAACTCCGATATCGAGGGCGCAACACAGGCGGCCATTGAATTTTCGCAGATATTTTCGGACCGTTTCTACTTAGAACTTACACGAACTGGTTGGACTCAAGAAGAAGCTTACATTGCGCATGCCGTAGACATGGCTCAAGAACTTCGTATTCCTCTTGTCGCGACCAATGACATACGATTCGTCGATCCGTCAGATTACAGTGCCCATGAGACTCGATATTGTGTCGCTCACAAGCAACGAATCGGAAACGGGACACACGAGAAGTTCTACAGTGAGCAACAGTATTTGCGAGCGCCCAAAGAAATGTCGGAGCTTTTCAAAGATTTACCGGACGCTTTAGAAAATGCTAATGAGATCGCAAAGCGGTGCACCGTAGACATTCCTTCCGGTCGTTACCTACCTCAGTTTCGTACCGAGAGAACAGGTACGCCTGAAGAAATGATTGATGAAATTGCTCACGAACGATTGAAAGCGGTATTCGACGTCGATGAAAAAACAAACAAGCAAATTTCTGACCGAGAGGTGTATGTCAATCGACTTCGAAAAGAGCTCGATGTGATCAAGCAAATGGGATTCGCTGGGTACTTTTTAATAGTAGGTGACATTGTCTCCTGGGCAAAACAACAAAAGATCCCTGTGGGACCAGGCCGGGGATCCGGCGCGGCGTCATTGGTCGCTTATGTCTTGGGTATTGTCGACATCGATCCGATCAAGTACGAATTGATGTTTGAGCGACTACTGAATCCAGAACGAGTTTCTCTGCCCGATTTTGACATTGATTTTTGTATGAATCGTAGGAATGAAGTGATTGATTACGTCACAAACTTGTATGGTCGCGGAAGCGTAGCACAAATTGTCTCTTTCAATACGTTTGGATCCAAGGTGGCCGTTAAAGATGCAGCTCGCGCGCTGGGGAAGCCAAGAAGATTAGCGGAAAAGATTGCGAATCTCATCCCGATTCGAGGTGTTCAGCCAATACCCATAGCCGAAGCTATCGCCGAAGTGGCAGAATTAGAGACGATGGTACGATCGGATCCAGACGTCGAAACCATCGTGCAACGGGGGATCGAAGTCGAAGGATTGGTCCGTAATCGCGGCAAACACGCCGGGGGCGTGGTCATCGCACCTGATGACTTGGATCAATACGTACCAATCTATACGGAGACCTCGGAGAGTGAATCGGTTACTCAACTCGACAAAAAGGATGTCGAAGAACTTGGTTTAGTAAAGTTCGACTTTCTTGGTCTCAAGACCATGACCGTCATTGCTATGGCATTGGAAAGCATAAATGCCGAGCGCAATCGCAAGAAGCAAGATCCACTCAGACCGATGGCTTTGCCGATGGACGACCCGAAAGTGTTCCAAAGCCTGCACGAAGGAGAAACGACGGGTATTTTTCAACTGGAATCCATTGGTATGCGACAGAAGGTCAAAGACCTCAATCCAACTGGCTTAGAAGATCTCATCGCCCTCCTTGCTCTATTTCGTCCTGGACCGTTGGATACTGGAGTAACTGATCGCTACATTCGACGCAAAAACAAACTGGAAGACGTCAAATATTTGCATCCAATTCACGAGAAAGTGTTGTCAAAAACGTTTGGGCTGATGGTTTATCAAGAAGATGTCATGAATCTCGCGCGGGAGCTTGCAGGTTTTTCGATGGGCGAGGCAGATAGGTTGCGTTCTGCGATGGGTAAGAAAAACGAAACCGAGATGCTTGAACTTCAGCCTAAATTCATCGAGGGATGTGTCCAAAATGACGTGCGCAAAAAAGTGGCATTAGAGATATATGAAGACATGCGCAAGTTTGCACGATACGCATTCAATCGCGCTCATACGGTTGGCTATGCGATTGTCGCCTATCAGACCGCGTACCTCAGGCATTACTATCCAGCAGAATTTCTCGCTGCTCTAGCTAGCTGTGAGAGTGAGAGAGATGTGATCAAATTGATCATGGACGAAGCAAATCGCTTAGATGTAAAGGTTGTACAACCAAGCGTAAATGACAGTGAGTGGGATTTCGTAGGACACAAGGACAAGATTACCGTCGGCTTTGCCGCGGTGCGCGGCGTTGCTCGGGAAGAAGCGCAACGCATTATTGACGCTCGCTCCGCCGGTCCTTTTACATCACTGTTCGACCTGTGTGAACGAGCCGATTTTCACCGGCGCAACCGGAACTTACTCGTCAGCTTGATTCACGCAGGTGCTTTGGATTGCCTAGAAGAACTCAAGCCCATTGCCATCAAACGCGCCGAATTCCTCGCGCAGATAGACACAGCAACGCATACGGTGGAACAAAGAGCCGAACGCGAAAAACAAAAGCTCAGCGATCTCTTTGGTTCCTCAGATGATGAGGGGAACTCACTGCCAGTACCCAAGGTAGAACCTATCGCGTTACGCAAGCTACTATTCGATGAAGGGAAGGCGTTAGGCTTTTACGTCAGTGGTCACCCGATTGAAGAATATCGCACAGAACTTCAGAAACTCTGTTCACACCAAAATTTAATGACCATAGACAAGGTGTCTCCTGATCAAAAGCGTACCGTTGCAGGCATGGTTAAAGAAGCCCGTGTCGGTGAAACTCGTTCTGGGAACAGAGTCACTCGGATCCAAGTCGAAGACGAGAATGGAAGCAAAGAACTGTCCTTGTTCGCCGAAAACGCAATGACTCAAGACTTACCTAAAGCTGGTGAAATCGTTGTTGCCTACTTTTCGGTCAAAGTTGAGCGAAAGACCAAAGACAAGCGCGTTCAGACTACCAAGATTGCAACGATCTCAAAGATTCGAAACGAAAACCGCGCGACGGTGGAAATTGATATGCAGGATCAGAATGGTCGGAGCGATGCAGTACGTGTATTACGTGATACCCTGCGAGCGTGGCGAGCGAACGAGTGTTCGGTTCGAGTTAACTGCGCGATCGATGGTGGGTCAACGCAATTAGAACTAGGTTCTGAGTGGAATGTGTGTGCCTCTCCAGAACTGATGGACGAGCTAAAGAATCAGTTCGGCAGTGACTCGGTACGAGTCGCGTACTACCACGACTTGTAGCTTCCGGTGTGTCCCGTTCTTGAAGCGCTGAAAGCACTTGAACTTCCTGTAGATTCGAAGATTTGGATTGCTTATAGTGGCGGGTTAGACTCTACTGTCTTGCTGCATGCTAGCGTACAAGTATTCGGAGTTCCTCGAATTCGTGCACTACACATTAACCACCAATTGAGCTCATCTTCTGATCGGTGGGTAGAACACTGTGTGCGGACTGCTGATCAATGGAATGTCGATCTCACTGTAGACAAAGTAGTAGTCTCGGCGGGGAATCTGGAATATCAAGCCCGATTGTCTCGTTATTCGAATTTTCGACAGCGTTTAGGAGCGGACGAATTCCTATTCACGGGTCATCACCGAGACGACGATGTCGAGACTTTGACTTGGCAACTCTTCACCGGACGCGCGATGATTGGAATTCCAGAAAGCCGCCCCTTCGGCTCTGGTACATTGCAACGTCCTTTATTACATGTTGAAAGACAGGAGCTAGAAACTTACGCTAAACAGCACGAAATTATCTGGATAGAAGACGCGAGTAACAAGGATACGAGCTTTGATCGAAATTGGATTCGACACAAATTCTTACCGCAACTTCAAAAACGGTTTCCGCAGGGGAAGCATCGAATACTTGACTTCAAACGAGCTACGCTTCCATTAGTCAAACGCGAACCGCTAGCGTTACCCGAGCGAGAACTCGCCATTGAAGATATCCGCGCGTGGTTGCTGGCGTACGAAGTAAACCCTCCGACTACAGTGTTGAAAGAAATCCAATTACAAATCAATGCAAAAGCTGATGCTAATCCTGAAATTAAGGTCGCCGATGGTTTATTTGTCCGTCGATATCGGAAACGACTACACCTAGTACCCGTTTACGAAGAGTTTACGCCGCTGAAAATAGAAGTTGGCAAACAGATTCGACTAAGCAACGGAATTTTGACTTGGAAAAATTCGACGCAGGGATTTGAAGAAGGGCACACGTTGCTGTGTACAAATCGTCTGAACCTAAAAGGAGATCAGCGGTCAATAATGGATGGTGGCGTGCATAAGAAGCTCGCGAACCTCTTTCAGGAATCGTCCGTCCCACCTTGGCTGAGAGACGGCTGGCCAGTGTTGTGTGAAGGAGAAACTGTTGTAAGTTTAGTAGATATTTCTTCAGACTCAACTTCAGGAAGCGGACGACAGTCAAGAACACTCGAACCAAAATGGCATCCGTTTGACTAGATGCTGGCTATTTTTTGTATCCTATTTCTGAAGGCATCTCAGTATCGAAGTCAAACTATGAGTGCTGTGTGTAGCACCGTTTACACTTTCGCGGTAGTCATCTCAGATCTGAATCACGGACAAGCGCACAATACTCGGATTCGACCTTGTGTTTGTTAGACTAATGTAAAACTCACATGAACTCACGTTTTGAAGAGTTTCTCGTTTGTTGGATCGATTAATTCGCTTGGTCTACTTCCGTTTTCTCTTCAAATCTGTTTGCTAACCAATCATCTAACCTTTTCGTCGTCAGATCTTTTTCTACGATTTCTCCCAGAGAATTTACTAGGTAGTTCTTGGGAATAAAGGTTACGCCAAAAGATGTGGCGACTTCTCCATCCCACCCCGCTAGTTCACCCAAATTTGTCCATGGCAGCTCATACTTTTCGGACGCTTCAATCCAAGATTCTTGATCATCGTCTATTGAAACAGAAACGATTTCAAAGCCGTTTTTGTGATAGGAGGAGTACAAGTCTTTCAACGCTGGAATGGCCTCAATGCACGGTCCACACCATGACGACCAAAATTCGACAAGTACGATCTCGTTTTGTTGTTGTAGGTCGTCTAGCGAAATTTGTTCTCCGTTTATGTTGGGAAGTGTGAAGTTGGGGACGTTCTTTCCAACCACTAGACTTCGATCAATTCCGCGGCTTGCGAGATCTTGAGAGTGAAAATTTCGATCATGCGTTACCCGCCGCATCACTAAGTCCTTGTCAAGACTCTTCGTTAGGCGGTCGTAAATTGGTAGTGCTTCCTCGCTGCCCCAATATGCGCTCAATTCAAGCGCGAGAAGTGCGTCCATGGGGTCTGTCGCATTTGATGCTACATCTTCTAAGTAGTCGTATCGTATGCGATTCAATTGTCTCCTTAGTTCTAAGTACTTTGGAGTCTCTTTTTCGGCCATGCTAGTCGAGTCCTCGCCATTTTGTGTGTTTTCTTGGTACTCTTGATAAGCAATTTGATACTCTTGTTTTAACCCTAAATACTCCTCACTCTGTCGCCAGCTTTCTACGAGTTGTACGTGTTTACCAGTTCCAGACACCGGAGAGAGATCATTTAACAAAGAACTCTGTGGAATAATCTCAATTTCTGCTCCAGGCTCGACAATTGCATGAAACTGAGTGTACTCTTGGCTAGCGGGTAATATCACCAAAATATTGACCACCCTCGGCTCGTCGACGCTTGCTTCAATAAAAAAATTTCCTTCGTCGAGTAAGACGCGACCATAGTTCAAAGTTACCCGCTCTCCCAATTTATCGTATTCCCAAGCAGTGACTCGCAGGGTAGCTCTCTCTAAGTCCCCGTCAATCGAACTCAGATCACCAAAGACCGAAAATCGATTCGAGGGGTCCAGCACTTTTCGAGATTCACCGAAAAAATCCATACTGGCAGAGTTGAATGCGGGATATTCGATGAGCAAGAACGATAAATTTGCCTCAGGTGCGATAACTGCGTCCAGTGTCAGCGTTTCTGCTCCGTCTATTTCAGTGGAGATTTTTACTTCAGTTGGTTGTTCTATATCACCATTCAAGGTTACTACACCATCCTCGAATGTTCCTGAGGCTAGCTCTACAGTCTCAATTTCTCCAACAGAGTTGGTAATCTTCCGGGTTACTAATATTTTTGCTGAACCCCAATCGACTGTATTCTCGTCCACACCGGGTATTTCCTCGCTACCTTCAGCGACGGGAATATCAACTGTTTCGATGGTCCCAGTGATGGTGTAAACGTTGTTTTGACCTTGATCGCACGCGTAGAGTAACAGGGTCAAACACAGTAGTAATGAGTATTGGAGAATCTTGTACACTTTCCTTTGTCTCTTGTTTTACTTGAAGGAGCGAGAATTCAATTTTAGACAAAGTCTCGACCGACTCTCAGTACGGTCAACCTGAGGCGAAACTCGTAACTATTTTCAATTAAACTGAGTCTACAGAGTTAGGTAAATCACGACCACGAACAACGTCAAGTCAACACAGACTAAGGCTGGGAGTTTGAGGTTCATGAATATGAGCAACCGAGTACCGACGTTTCGTTTGGAACCCATCATTAACCAATGCGGGCTGAACTATCAGATGTACTACGCTTTTCACAGGGTATGTTGACGAAAGGTAGCCTTCATGGGTATAAATAGTGAGTTGGGAACAGCTCGAGGAGAACTATCTTGGCTCGTTTAAGTTCAAGTAAGAGTAGCTGGAGTACACCGTTCGTTGTGTTTTTCATGCTGTTTTTATTGATTGTCAGCCTCTCAGCGTCGGGTGCGTTACAACACATTGATGCCGACTCGTCAGACGTTAGATCTGAAACAGAGACGACTGATCAACAACCCACAGTCGATCCGGTGAAAGCCGAATCTATCAATGACCTTTTTCGTAACTTCTCAAACGATTTCGGTCGATTACGAGCTGCTTACGATCTCATTGGAGATGCGGATGAGGCTAAATTGATCGAAATGTTCGATCAGGTCATTCACAGAAAGTACGCGCCGAAAGAAGAATCAAGTAAGTCCGAACTCATCTCGCTGATTAGTACCAGGTTAGCTGGTATGAATCTTGATAAGACAGTGTCTTTGTACGAGTTGCAACCGGCTGAAGTGGCTAAGCACATGCTCTATAGTGTGATCCATGCATGGGCAATCAAGGACTTTGACGAAGCCGTCAAATTTGCTAGAGAGCAAGACGAATCCATCCGCTCCGTTGCACTCAGAGGGATTGTCGATGCTAGTCCAAGAGTGTCATCTTCAACCCTAATGCAATTGGGTGAGGAGCTCGGCGATGTGGCTTATGTTGAACGCGCGCTAGCTAATCGTCAATTGGAAATGGATTTGGCGGATCCCGATCAAGCTTGGTCGAACCTGATCGATGATCCAACGATCAGTCTATCGGAAAACTTTTATCGCGTTAAACTTGTAGCGAACGCATTGATTGAAAAACATGGTGCTACTGAGATCAATGATTTACTCCGTTCAATCGCTAGCCCCACATTAAATTTCGAACTGAGAAAGAGCATTCTGTCCAACGTCGCACTGAGTGATCCTGAAACCGCATTCAGCATTGCGTTAGAAACTCCTAACGATGTGTTTGGTTCGATGCTAACAGCAGTAATCAACACTTGGGCAACCACGGATCCACCAAGTGCTTTAGCACGCGTACGTGCACTTGAACCCTCTATCGTGCGCGAGCGATTGCAGCACAAAATTGTGGCATCTTGGGTGCAAATAGATTCAGAACAATTCACGGAATCTCTCGACGACATTCCGGTCGAACTGCACGACACTGCACGCCTGAGCCTTGTGGGACAGTTGTCGAAGAATTCGATTGATGACGCGTTAGAGGTTTTGCTGGATATCCAAGATGTCAAAACTCAGGAAGAGGCGGCAATCACAATTGTGGATGTTTGGATGGATTCAAATCCTGAGGAAGCCTTTGAGTGGGCTCTGTCTAGTGCTGAAAGTGACCCGTACCGGGATCAATTAGTTAATTCATTCTTGACAATCTTGTCAAAGAAAGATGCGGACAAAGCCTTTGATTTAGCGTTGAGTCAACCGATCACCGAGGAACGTGGCGTAGGGCTGGAGTTTGTTGTTCTCAACGCGATCGCACACACGAAAACCGAACTCGCCTTTAGTTTGTTAAACAGAGTTAGACCCGGCAATACCCTGCTTGCGGCTTTTGAAACCGTATCGACTGGACTCATTTACGACTCAAGAACAGATGAAGCTCTAGTACTAGGAAAACAACTTTCAAAGGAAGATCAAGAGAGTTTTTACAACAGCATAGCCTTTGACATAGTCACTCAAGAGCCACCGAAAAGGGTAGTGGAGCTAATCGCAACCTTACCTGTAAGGGAAGCGCGCACGACAATGGCTGAACACGCACTCCGGTTTCATAGCTTTTCCGACAAACCGTTGTATTCCGAAGATGAAATCGAGAAGTTGATGCAGCACGTTACTTCCGACTACGCCCAACGTTTTCGTCTAATGCAGTATCGGTGAACAAATATGAACCAGAGTAATAAGCAATGGAGATTATAAACTTTACTTGACAAAACACTAATTTTGTGGTATAGTTACCGCATGAATTTTAGGAGTTTAGAAATATGAGTCAGAAAGCCCCTGGTAAGTCACACCGCGAAGGTGTGTCGTTGTTGGAATTGTTTGACATGTTCCCCGATGAAGAAGCTGCTACGGAATGGTTTGAGACTATTTGTTGGAGTGAAGGTCGTAAGTGCGGTAAGTGCAACAGCACCAAGACAAGCCCTGTGAAAAGTGGTAAGCCCATGCCTTATTGGTGTACTAATTGTCGTTCCTATTTTAGTGTTCGTACTGGTACCGCGATTGCACGTTCCAACGTTCCCTTGCGTAAGTGGGCCATTGCGATTTATCTCTGTCTTACTTCCTTGAAAAGTGTATCAAGCATGAAGCTCTATCGCGATCTCAAAGTGTCGCAACCTACAGCGTGGTTCATGCTCCACAGAATACGTCAAGCGTGGGCTGGTGAGTCCGACGACGAATTCTCAGGTCCAATTGAAGTGGACGAAACCTATTTTGGCGGTAAGCGTAGGAACATGTCCAAGACCAAGCGTAAAGAGCTGGAAGGTCGCGGTACAGTGGGTAAAACTGCGGTCGTTGGTGCGAAAGATCGTGGTACTAAGCAAGTACGCGCGCAAGTCGTTGAGAATACCGACGCCTCAACTTTAATCGGTTTCGTTGAAGATACCGCGCAAGATGGGGCTACAATATACACGGATGATCACCCTTCCTATACTCAGTTACCCACAGTGCAAAACGAATTCAAACACGAAACCGTGAAGCATAGCGTAGGTGAGTATGTTAGGATGATGGCACACACCAATGGTGTGGAGTCCTTTTGGTCAATGTTGAAACGTGCCCATAAAGGCACGTTCCACAAGATTAGTCCGAAGCACTTGAACCGATACGTTCAAGAGTTCGCTGGTAAGCACAACATCCGAGAATTAGACACGCTTGGACAAATGCAAGACACGGTGTTACGGCTTGTCGGGCGTAACCTTCTTCGTGTCGACCTTATCGCTGACAACGGGCTGGATTCGACCGCGCGGTCGTAATAAAGCACGTGCCAGTTTTTCTGGTGTTGCACCCTTTAGGTGTTTCTTAGGATCTAGAGTCGGTCGCATAAGAAAACTTCCATAAGCAAAAGCATTTTAACTGAAATGGATTTTGCTATGGAACAAGATGAGTTCAATATTTGGGAATTTCTTGCAGAATTTGAATTGTTGTACTGTATTCTTCTATTCTTCTTCTTTATCGGGCTTCCCATTCTGCTTACGAATACGTTGCTCCGCGAACCAGTAACCGATGACCCCACTAGCAATGGGCAAAACAGTGTAGAAAACTTGCAAAGCGTGGTCGACATCATCCAAAATGATAAGCCAGCCGATCAAACCAGCACTACCGAAAAATAGAAAAGTCATTCCTAGGTAGCTAATCCAGCGCCTCACAAAACTACGCTTGAGTTCTATAAACACTTCTAGTGTTGTTTCTGGTCTTCGAAGTAAAGACCAGCTCTTTCGCTTCGTATCAGTCATAAATAGAGAAAAAGGCTAGGACGAAAGCAACGCGTACCTTCATCCTAGCCGATTGAGATTTAACTTTCTGAAGTTGCCTCAGTTTGATGGAC
>JAAXGW010000019.1 GCA_012267385.1 OMG group bacterium | reverse complement strand
ATGACCGTTTTAGAGAGTTTGTTCGATCAAAAAACTCAAAACGAAGAATTTGAGGCTGTTCTAGAAACTCGGAGCGTCAACATCGGACTAGCATGAACCCACACGCACATAAACGCTCACAGCCGGCCAAAAACACCCTTCCCCATAATGGGTCATTTATAAGTCATATAAGCCCTTTAGGGGCTTATATGAGGGTAATCGTTCAAATTATCGGTGAGAAAAGGACTAACAATTTAAATATAATCTGTATGTTGTCAATTTTGACACAAAAAAGCCCGCAATGATGCGGGCAGGCGCTTGTTCCCCGGCGTGGAGTATCAGGCGGTTTCCCATTTACTTTACGACCCTTTCGAAAAAGGAAAATAAATGAAATCAGAAAAAATTATACGGATAATCCGTTCCAGCGTAAAGTAGCATTCGCTACACATCATTCCCAACCGTTCTCGCGCTTGCTCACGATCGAGAAAATCGCGAAGGGAATAGAGAAACCCACAAAACCACTCATACCCTCCCTCATCGATAGGATACGGTCGGTGCCGGAGATGGAGCGCGACGAAGATCGGGATGCGCATCAACGCGCACTCAAAGCGCAATTACCCGTAGTGGCTTGGTCGGTGGGGGAATATTTTGACGGCCAAAAAAGCGTGGAATTTGTCGCGTCACATAGCGGATTAGTGTGCATTGACATTGACCACATACCTCAAGGGCCTCTCAATCGGTGCAAAGATACCCTCGCAGAAGTGGAAGGAGTGATTCTTGTCTTTACCAGTCCCCGAGGCGATGGCCTGAAAGTTGTGTTCGCGTTCAAAAACGAGATACTACTCGATTTTCACGAACAAGCCTATGCGCAGTGCGATCTGCTCACCCGCGCAGAATTAAAGTTGTTGGGATTGCATTTGCAAAACAAAGTAGACCCACAAAACACAAACCTAAACCGTTTGTGTTATCTCTCCTATGACCCTGATGTTCGTGAGTGTGACAACGGACTCCTAACCTTTATCCCGGAAGTCGAGTCGAAACAAAAAAAGAAACAACACGAACGATTAGACTGGTTTGAGAGTGAAATACTCAATCGTATTGCAACGGATAACGGGACTGACAAGGTGCAAGTCCACTGTCTGAATGCTGAGGGTCATAAGAATGGCGACAAGCATCCGAGCGCGTTTTACCACCGATCGAGCGGGTGGTATCAATGCTCAGGGTGTGAGGTTCGAGGGTTTGCAAAAGACCGTTACAAAAATATTAAAGACATTCGCACGAAACAAGAATACGAATACACGCCTGAGCAACACACTGTTGCGGCGAGCTCAATCATGCCTGAGTATGTGGAGTGGATTGTCCCGGATTTAATCCCTAAAGCAATGTTGACACTAGTAACCGGGAAGATCGGATTAGGGAAGTCGTTGCTCGCGTTACATTTCGTTGCGAAGGTGTCGCAGGAAGACAAGGTGTTACTCTATGCGAGCGAAGACGATCATAGCCGTATCGTGATTCCGAGACTCAAAGCCGCCGATGCCTATTTAGACAACATTACGTTCGTCTGTTGCCGAGTAGTATAGCACACTCCCACGAGAAATTCCAATCTTTCTCCCAATGTTTGTTCTGTGTCGTACAGATAGAGGTCAAAGGCTCATTCGGTTGAATAGTGTCTGAGTCTCCCATTTCGGAATTTCGTGCCTTTTTCCTCAAATTCGGAAAACGAACGTTTTCTGGACGTTAACTTCCGTCATTGCACGTTGAGAGCAAGTGTTCGGAAAACAAGTTAGAATTCACAATTCTGTTGCGCTACCTCTCCTTGTCACCATGAATAGAACCCTCGGTTACTCCCGCGTCTCTACGTCCAAACAACTCTCGGATTCCCAAATCAAATTGCTGAAGGGCGCGGGGTGCGAAGAGACGTTCGTTGACGTCCAATCAGGGGCAACTCGCAATCGATCCGAGCTCGCTAAGCTGCTCGATATGCTTTGCGATGGGGATACGATTCTGGTGGTTAAGTTGGATCGCTTGTCCCGATCCCTACAAGATCTGCTTTCTATAGCTAGGGAAATAGAGGAGAAAGGCGCGCATCTCCGATCGTTGCAGGATCCTCTTATCGACACCACCAGTCCGAACGGCAAATTGATTTTTGGTATATTCGCCGTCATCGCTGAATACGAGCGGGATATCATCCGCGCCCGTACTCTCGAGGGCTTGTCCGCGGCTCGTGCCCGCGGACAACGCTTAGGACGTCAGGAGGCGTTAAACCAAAAACAGAAGGACAAAGTTCTCAAGCTCCGAAGCTGTGGTCAGTCGTTACGCAAAATCGCACAGATTTTCGGTGTATCCAAGACGACCATACAGTGCTATGTCAGACTCGCGGATACGTGAAAATTTCAATCTTGTCCGAAGAAGTGTTTCATTGAGGTACGGTTTAACTTAGACTCTCTCAGATCAAGCTGTGAACCGCTTCCAATTTCGCGTACAACTCCACTCTAAGTTCTGTCCGGTTTCGGCGTACACACGAAACAACTGTTGTTGCACGCTCTTGAACGAGATACGAAAGGTCGCGTAGACGACGTTTCATGTAGGTCAGAGCAGCAATTTCTCGATATCTGAGTACGCACAAGGAACGTCACCATTCCGGTTTCGGTTGCATACAAATCAAGTTAAAAAGTGTTAATTTTTGCTTGGTCTTTCGAATAGTTCATGATATGCGTCAAGACTGAAACATTACAAAAATTTGAACTATTGGTTCTTATGATCTTGCGACAAAGAACAACTGCTCAGGATCTTTCGACATTCATCTATCGACTATTCCCAATTCTGGACGATCCTGTCACGATACTCTAGAAAACAGCCTTGTTCGATAGCGTCTCGAATTTCACGCATCAAATTGTGATAGTAGTTCAAGTTGTGGATCGACATCAGCGTCGACGCTAGCATCTCACCACATTTGTCTAGATGGTGTAGATAGGCTCGTGAGAAGTTCTCACATGCGTAGCAGTTACAACTGGGATCTAAGGCTCCCAACTGTCTCTTATGAGCGGCATTTCGAATTTTCACAACCCCTCGAGAAGTGAAGGCATAGCCATTTCGAGCGTTCCTCGTTGGCAAAACACAATCGAACATATCTACACCTGCTTGCACGCTCATGAGGAGGTCCTTAGGAGTTCCAACTCCCATGAGATATCGGGGTTTCTCCTGCGGCATCGAAGGTACTATTCGACTCAATGTATCGTACATCAGGTCTGGAGATTCACCGACTGACAAACCACCGATTGCGTAACCATCAAAACCGATGGAAGTAAGGGCTTCCAAACTCTCTTGACGCAAATCTTCGTAAACACTACCTTGGGTGATTCCAAACAGCTCTCCTGTTCCAAGGTAAGAATCACGACAAAGCCGCGCCCAGTGCAGCGATCGAATCATTGCAGTACGAGCATCCTCATGTGAAACTGGATACCTCGTACACTGATCCAACACCATGACGATGTCGGATCCTAATGCTCTTTGTACATCCATAGACGACTCCGGTGTAAGTCGAATTGGCGACCCATCGACTGGAGACTGAAACGAAACACCATCGTCATCTATCTTTGTCTTCTCCTGCAGAGAAAAAACTTGGTATCCACCAGAATCCGTCAAAATCGGTCCGGACCACTGCATGAACTGATGCAATCCGCCCTGTTCTTCGATTAGCTCTTGCCCCGGACGGATAGAAAGGTGTAATGCATTGCCCAATAGAACGGTGGTCCCAACGTCACGAAGTTGGGTAGGCGTCAAACTCTTTACCGTACCATAGGTGCCGCATGGCATAAATACGGGCGTGTGGACCGTATTATTTCGTATTGTTAATACGCCCGCACGGGCGTTATCGTCGGTTGCGACGACTTCAAAATTCATCACGCTCACACCACATCGCGTCGCCATAGCTATAGAAACGATAACGATTTTTTACCGCTGTTGAATATGCTTGCATCGTTCTCCCATAACCGCAAAAAGCGCTCACTAGCATAATCAGTGAGGACTGGGGTAGATGAAAGTTAGTCAACAAAACGTCGACCTCTTGGAAGCGAAATCCAGGGTAAATGAATAGATCTGTCTCTCCCTCGAGAATACTTGTAATCGCTACATGTTCCAAAGTCCGAACGACTGTGGTACCGACAGCCACACACCTACCAGCACGAGATCGAATCGTATCGAGAGACTGTTGAGAAATGGCGTATCTTTCGGGGTGTAGATTGACTGTTCTCAGATTCTCCTCGCGCAACGGTTGGAAGGTGCCAGCACCGATGTGTAGCGTCAAAAACACTACCTCGACACCGAGTGTTCGTATCGTTGACAACAACTGTTCGTCAAAGTGTAGACCAGCTGTGGGTGCGGCTACCGCTCCTTGCGCACGGGCAAAAACTGTTTGATAGCGACTTGAATCTTTAGCCTGTGGGGGTCGATCAATGTAGGGTGGTAGTGGGACTTGACCATATTTTTCCAAAATTTCAAATACAGGTTTATCAAACACTAACCGGTACAGGTAACCCACTCGTTCTTGCAGATGGACGGAAGCATCTCCTACAGCTACCGAATGTCGAAGGTGTAGCCCCCGACTTGCTTTCACCTGGCACAGTGCAACACACTCTTGTTCAACGCGCTCCACCAAGATTTCAACTTTTCCGCCCGAGTCTTTTACTCCAGACAATCTCGCAGGTATTACCTTCGTATCGTTGAGGACCAACACGTCGCCTGACCTTAAGAAAAGAGGCAAATTAGATAATCGACTATGTGCGTACTCGCTTTCGCCGACGACGAGTAACCGGCTCTCCGTACGCTTACACGTCGGCTCTAGAGCGATCAGTTCGGGAGGTAATTGGTAATCAAAATCTGACTTACAAAAAACTCTTTCAGACATTGATTGCTACTAAGAATTGAAAATTGTGCGAAGGAGACAGCTTAACGAGATTCTCGAAATCCCTTTGAATTTAACTGCATCTTTTTAGGTATCCCCAATCAGCGTCCTTGCTACTGGTCGATTACGGTGGGAATTGAAAAGCTCGTGAGAAACCAGTTGGTGCCTGAGGAGAGGGTCGAACTCTCACGGTGTTGCCACCACCAGATTTTGAGTCTGGCGCGTATACCAATTTCGCCACTCAGGCACGGGCCAGACGATTATAGTAAATGAAAACTAGCACAAATTGGGTACCAAAAACGAAGGCAGAATGTTGAAATTGATACGCTGAAGAGCACGCGAGATGGGTGAACAGATTCCCAAACTTTCGAGCCACGAACAGTACCCAAATTCACTCTAAACCATAGAATCGAGACTATTCGACCTTGACATAAACTAGTCGCACTGTCATACATTACTTCCAATGACCGATTGATTGAACACTAATATGAAAGTGATATGGCTACGGTAGATCAGAACAAAACCAGCTATCTGGTCGAACTTCGACAGCTAGGGTATTTGGCTGCTCCGATAGTGATTGCCCAGGTATCCTATATGGCACTTAATGTAGTGGACGTGGTAATCTCAGGCCAATATGGCGTCGTCGATCAGGCAGGGGTGGCTCTGGGTCAAAGTGCGTTTTCGCCTTTAACGTTGCTAGCAATGGGTGCGCTAATGGCGGTGACACCAACCGTCGCGCAACTTCACGGAGCAAAGAAAACTCACGAGACAGGTCCGATCGTGCGACAAGCACTCTGGCTCGCCCTATTTCTCGTGCTCGTGATCATCGCGATCATGTACAACCTCGAACCTTTGTACCACGCTGTCGGCGTTGACGAAGTGGCGATTCCCATATCGATGGGCTACCTAAAAGCTTTGAGTTTAGGAATCCCAGCTTTCTTAGCTTTCTATGCACTCCGAAATCTGTGCGAGGGTTTAGAAATGACTCTGTCGACGATGTTGATCGTGCTCTCGGCACTAGCATTCAAAATTCCGTTGACTTATGTTCTGGTGTTCGGTGTTGGAGAATTTAACGGTTTTGGAGGGGCTGGATGCGGCATCGCCTCTGCAATTATTTTCTGGTATATGTTGATTGCCATGGTGGTCGCGATTTCCTTGACACGACTCAAGGAATCTCGCGTGTTTGAACGACTTGAGACACCGAAATTTGACACAATCGTGCAGTTAGCGAAACTTGGATTTCCTATGGGGCTTACGATCTTCGTTGAGATTGCTTTCTTCTCCGCCGCTACGATTCTAATAGGACGCTTGGGCGTCATAGCAGTCGCGGTCCATCAGATCGTACTGAGTGTGGGGCTCATTGGATTCATGACTCCTTATTCCATCTGTATTGCCACGACGATACGTTCAGCATTGCATGTGGGCGGAGGAAATACTCAAAACACCAATAAAACGGCATTGGCTTCAACGACTCTTGCCATCGGTTTGGGCGTCGTTTTTGTAGTGATACTGCTCTCGCTACACAATGAAATAGCTAGTGTGTACAGCTCTAACAACGAGGTTTTGAATTTAACGACACCACTGTTCCTGCTATGTGCTGTTTTTCTCTTTTTAGACACCATTCAACACAGCTTTATAGGAACTCTCAGAGGCTTTAAAGACGCAACAGTGCCCATGATCCAAGCAGCTGCGTCTTTTTGGTGCGTGGGTATGCCGATCGGAATCATACTCACGTTCGGTTTAGTCTTGGTTCAACCTTTTGGAGTCCACGGATTTTGGTACGGACTCATTATCGCAGCCGCAACCGCATCAATATTGCAACTTGTTCGAGTCAGATGGGTTCTACGAAATGCGCACAAGTTTGTCCCAAGTGGATAACCAATACAAAATTTCGCACCAACAGAAAAACGGATTAAAGACTCTGAGGATAGCCACCTAAGTGTGGGAAGAAAAAGGATTGAACTCTAACATGAAACTGAACTTGCCCCACTTTGATGGACTGTTCCCTTTGATTGATTTCGTAGGTTATCTTTTTGCCTAGTAATAGTGTTGATTTCAAAGAGTACAAACGTCGTCTTAGGTCGGTTTCGGTTCTCTACGAGCGTGTATGAAGGTTGATTTTCGCCCAGAGTAGTCGAAAAGTCGAACGTAGCAAAATTAAGCGCAGAAACTACTAATACCGCAATTAGTAAAAAATGCTCCGATCGAAGCAGGGCACTCGTAGATACATGAACGATTAAGGATCACTCTTTTCAGTCCTTTGTTGCTCATGTTTCGTTTAGTCGACTGATACTGCGACATCAATCTTTTCGTCTTTGCAAACCTCAGTCAACCACGTGTATTGTTCATTGAAGTTCTCAAGTTTTACTTTGAAATCTATTCGAAAATAACCAAATTCCGCTTTGATTCGGACTTCATAAGAGTCTCGCAAAGCAGTTACAAAGTAGGAATTGAAGCCGGTTTCATAATCGTTACGAAGATCAATAGATTTTGCTATTCCGTCGAAAATTTTGCTGTCTTTAAACTCTTCGTCAAGCACTCTGATATCATTTTCGTCGTATCGTTTGAAACTGAACGACACCGGAATTGTGGGGTAAAATTCATGATCGTCCTTCATCCTTGTGTCCATAGCGGCCGTGTATGTCTCTCCATGATAAATTTTGGTGCAAAGTCCGTAAACCAATATGACACTTAAGTGATAATTACGTGAATTTGTTTTAGTCCTCGTCCTCAACAGGACTCCACCGAATAGCGTCGGCAAATACTGCTCCACTGTAATCTGGATTTGAAAGTCGAACTTCTACGTCCGGTTTCTCGATGTCGTACTGTCCGATTTCATACCAACCCAATTCCACACCAGAAAAGTCTATTTCGTTCGTAATTACGTCTGAGTTCGCATGTACGTCGATTTTCGCGACTCCTTTATCCCATCCACTATAGTATTTGTGAGAAGAACGCCAATAGTGGTGAGTGAGCATGAGCCAATCTTGGGGAACGAAATACTCGAGCCGCCAAGCACCGTTGGAGGGAAGTTGAGTTGCAAATTTCGCATATGATTTGCCGCGACCCAACCGATTCAGAACAAGCGTTCTCCAATACTTTCCGTATGCATCTCGATGTGACATTCGTTCCCAAGTATCCTCAGGCACAACGTCACTGTTAAACTGAAATTCTGGGAGACCACGTAATAGAGGAACTTCTTTAATTCCTGAGAACCGTTTTAATAGATTTTGTAATGTACCGACCAAAGGTCTTCTTTCTGAAGAGTCTATCACTGAGAATCCAAAATCGAGATCGTCAATGACTATGGACAAGTCGTTCGTAGTTCGCAATTTCTCCGTTGGAAGAATAGATACGATCCGTGGATGCTCACCGCTATCGGGAGTATCATCAGATATGTCTTTTGGTGGTGGTACCGATGTTACTATCGAAGTACGATTGAGTGATAGATACGGTTCGACCAGAATATCGGTAACGGGCGATTCACTTTCAATAAGCACTTCTAGTCGCTGATGCTTCTCGACAAAAACTGGATTCGGGGGAGCTTCGTGCGGGAAATCCAAGTAGAAATCATTGTTAACAGGTTTGACATTGCAAAATCCCGATACTGGTTCTCCATTTTCCAGTATGAAGCTCACCTGATAGATCGCCTGTTCGCCTTCATCCGTCTGAACGCGACTCTGCGTTACTTCCGACACAAGAAACCCTGGTAGGCGAGTAGAATGAAGCATGTCGTAGAAGTGTTCCTCGAAATTGACTCCTTGCGATTGCACCGCTACGAGGAAGTCATCATAAGAAAAATTTTGTCCTCGAAACCGAGTTAAAAGCTCCGCAATAATACCACTCAAGGATTTCTTACCTAGCGTATCGATCAATGCCTTACTCAACGCAAGTGACCGAACTCGAAGAGCTCGCTCTTCTTTGATTGATAGGTCGTTCAATGATGCATGATCGGACAATTGTAGAGTTTCAACCGCATCCAATACTGCATCCGATTTCACCTTATGCATTCGTGCGTACCGCAATTCGTGCAACTGTTCGTCCCGATCAGTGTCGAAAACACGTTTAAATGCACGCAAACCCTCAATAGGATCGAACTCTGTTAGATCCACTAAATCAAGTTCCAAAGCTAATTTAAAGTCAAACGCGACTTCATACTCAGCGACGTAGAGTTGCATGATTTGATTCAATATACGATTTAGCAGTTCTGCATTTGCACCGACTGCGTTCAATTGATCAGCGGCGATGGAACGTGAAAAGTGAGAGAGGTGGTTCCCTGCATAGAGTTCGATACCAAAATATCCCTCTAAATATCGAACTTTCCTGCTCATCCATTCATCGTAGGTATATGGGCGAGGTCCTCTTTGGCGTTGGAAATCGTACGGAGGGTGCAAACTCGCGACGTGCATTGTTGGAAGAGTAGTCTCTGGTACCATCAGGATGCCAGGCATCCCTAATACTGGATCCAACTCTTTACTACCCCCGATCGATCGCAATGAAGCGGGCACTTCGACCAATGAAAACACAGAGTGCGGGTAGGTCAGATTAAGAGAATCGAGTTTGTCCAAGTATTCTCGAATGCGAACAAGATAGTCTTCACCAGTTGGGATCAGTGTCTCGAACGTCTTTCGATGTTGTCGACTGTACACAACTTCGAACTCAATTCCATCGATCATGGAAGAGGCATGCTCAAACCTTGACGCGACCAAAGCGAGCTGCGGTATTGGATTTGATGTTTGAAATAGATAGGTAGTCCTCTTCTCCTCGGGCAACAATTTTCGTTGTGCCGGACCTGCAACAATCCAATTGTGGGGAACCGACACTCTTAGGTCCACAGTAAAGAAGTCTTTAGTTCGCTGTTCCCATTGGTCTTCTTTCGTCGCGGTACCAGCTACTGGATACCACTTGACACATGGCATCAGTACGACGAATTCAGGACGAAAGATGTAGTTTTCGGTCCCAAGATATTGAAGTTGTCGAACCTCAGGTCCAATGATTTTAGAAAGCCGATCTACCGAGTCTAAGTAAGCAAACTGTGTTTTGGGTCGTCCCTTTGCTTGAAGTCGCAAATTCACCTCCTTGCTATCGAAGTAATGACGGGGAATCTTCAACAAGCCGTTCCGAAAACTTCGGTCCTTGATGACATCCCCGTCAATGAAGAGACTGACGATACGATATCCAGGGTTGAATGAAAATAGTACATCTTCGTCGGTATCGTGGTCCGAGACAGAGACCGACAGGCTCAAATCTAACGACACCGATCGTCCAGGGTAAACGTCAACAGATCCTTCAATGTGTTTAACGTCTGGAAATAAATCGGGATCGAAGTGCGCGTCATGCACTCGAATCCACTTAGCTATTTGTTGGTGTTCAAGAGCCTGTGCGCCGAACATCCCAAGAATTAGAAAGAGTCCGCCAGCGAAACAGTACAGAGCTCTACTATGCTGAGGAGTCGACGACGGACTGTTGCGAGGGTAAATGTGCGACAACCAATAGAGAAATCCAAAACCAAACAATATCAATGCAATTCGATTTAAAAAAGTTTCCAGCGTGAAGAATGTTGGAATCAGATCTGAAGGAAAAATCACGTTGGCAGTTACCGTTTGCAACGGCGTGGAAATGTGCAAGGGAAGACGACTGTTGACCCAAACCATGCCATACAAACAAAACACAGTGAGCACTAAGACGAGTATTCTGGATCGAATCGCAGAAACAAGAAAGAGAGTAAAGCTTCCCCAGAAGATAAAGCTTGGCGTCACATCAAGTATCAAAAACGACGCGACGCTCCAAGGTTCAATAGGTTCCCCAAACGGGATCGAGAAGACTTCAGAGATCACCCCCCATCCGACAGCAAGAGCAACGATAATGAACATCGGTGTTCCCACAAGGAGGAAGATGCCCAGAAGTCTCCCGATGAATAGTTCGGTGCTGTTGATAGGTTTTGAATCAATAATCTCTCGGATACGATTGCTTTCGTCGCGATGCCTTATGTCGAAGGTGAACAACAGCATCCCTAAACATAACAATGCAAGTAAGTCACTACCTAACAGACTCGCGATGTATCGAGGGCTGATCACACCGTACATCGGTACGACACCTGAATTCTGCATGTGCCAGTTCGTGACTAAGACGAAATACACCACGCAAATCAACCAGAACAAAACGAGTACGAACTTTGTCCGTGACATCCGAGCACACACGCGCAACTCATTACGCGCTAACGCCCACAAGAGTGTGAGCTTATCGCGGTATACGTGAGCCCGAAATTTATCGAGCGTCAACACGCTTCAGTTTCAGATAGTCTATCGACTAAAACCAGTCTCAAGGTTTCAGTGATCGAATGAATATATTTATCAAATTAAGAGTTGACTCTTTCCTGTCGACGCGAAAAAACAGAGTACCGTCATCACGGACAAGTAATGTCAGAGTAGAGCGAGTTGTGATAAATGGTTTCCCAACTCTGAAACCAGCCAGTCCGACGGTACCTGAGCTTAGCCTGAGACTCCCACTCTCCTGATATACATTCAAGTTTCTGCTTCGTCACAGCTTTAAGAAATTTTACCTTGTTACCTGTCCTGTTGAATTCAGCTTGCACATTACCGCTAGGTCCAAACAAAGCGATCTCCAATTTCCATTTATAGTCTCGTCCATCTGGCTTCGTACAAGTGGTTTCAAAATAGGTTATCACGAGGTCACCATCCCGCGTAGGAAACGAATGCGTAATTGGCGTACACGATCGTCCTCCAGGCTCTAACGTTGTCATCAAATTTTCTCCAAGAGGATTAGTTTGTCGGAGCGGATTTAAACTCACAGGCTGAAACGGAAACACGCCCGCTCGTTCAGGATCTTCTATCGATCGCCAAGGCCTGCGTTCCGATGTGGAATCGGGAGCACTAGCTAACCGAATGATCAGTTTGTTCGCGTGTTCACGCACCGGGTTGTCCGACACACCAAGAAACGTAGACTCGATCCAACTAGACAGGTCAATCCCATTCGGGGTTTCGACGTCGTTTTGTTCTAGATCTATGTCTGAGGTATCGTTCGACAGCGGGAATCCGTCAGATTGACCGGCTGCCATGAGGGGTACGGAAAGTAAAGCAACTAATGCTATTAGATTTTTGAAAAACATGATTCGCCTCCAATCGCGATTTATCACACATAAAGCTCATTCTATCCGAAAAAAGTGATCTTGAGAGAATACTTTAGCGAATCAAGCAGGATTTAACTTTTAACGGTAGATTGTTGTTAAAATCTATTTTTGAACGATTACATTGGGAGATAAGTAACCCTCGAGTATGTCGTCAAGAGTATCGGATGCACAAACAAACATTTGAGGAGACTTGTTATGGCATTAATTGAAAATACCAAGAAACTAACACTGGTAGCCTTTTCCGTCCTTATGATTGTGACCTTTACAACACACAATCTTTCTGCCGGACATAGCCCTCCAGATGGTCAGCCAGACCCGAAGAAATTTTATATTGAGGTAGGGCCGTGTCACACACCCAATTTTGGGGGAGTCCCTGAAGTATTGAGCAGCACTTTAGAGCTAGTGAACCCACTATGGAGCATACGCCACGAAGAACCCTACTACGCGCGTACCAAAGGATATAAACCCCCAGGTCAGAAAGCGAAAGAAGCGGTAATGAGAGGGTTTTACAACGCGATTGACGTAGACGATCCACTCTATTTATTCCATGTGGGAAGTTATTTATTCGGCGCAATTATTTACATACCCGGTAGGATGATAAACAACACACACCTCGAAGATGTGCAAGAGATGTACAACCTGCAAAAGCGCTATTGCACCATGGTGTACCAAGCTCCGGAAGAACACTTAGATGAGGAAATAAAAGCAGGCGTGCCCTTGAGTGACCATCACCGTGCGCACGAACGTTTCCTATATCATGGATGGGAATACAGGAAATATCATTTGTTTTTGCAAAATTGCCAGCACTGGACGGAGTGGGTCGTAGCCGGCATCGACACTTCTGGCTTTTCCAATCCTCAAAACCGAATGTTCTTTGGAATAGGATATAAGCTAGCGCCCGTCTTGTTAAATATGTTGAGGAGATTGTTCCCTGGTTTGTTCTAGTATCTGTCTGTTTTGATGAAAGTGCGGCAAGGAATGGTATTACACCTAGTCTTCGTTTTGTTTGCGGTGCAAGTCTTTTCGGAGCAAGGGGAAGAAGAAGCTCAGCCTGAGAATGACTCTTTTGGTGGGCTCAAACTAGAGGTGTTGTTCGATCCAGAAGTTTCAAACGAGGAGATCCACACTTTAGTTTCACAGGGCTTGAAACACAACATCCCTAAAATTGTTGAAAGTACAGTTGGAGCGATTATCTTCTATGTGAATTTAAATCGAATTCAAGTGGAGGAAAAAAGACAACTCCCCGAGTTTGATCGGCGTTTGCAGGATGTTCCAGACTTGTACGACAAGTTGATAGCTATGTGGGATACTAATTAGGAAGAGGTAGACGGTGTTATCCCAGATTTAGTTTTTTCTATCAAAGAGAGGTCTGGAACGGATGTTGGATCGGTTTTACCCAGACCGTATTGGCTGGGGCTCCCGTTGACTCTAGCGTACCTGTATCCCCAAGATGAGAAAGTTTATGAGATTGTTTGGGACGTGTTTTCAAGTGAATATCGCGGGGGGCTGCCTGATGGTCAACGCGTCACTTATACCGAAGATGAGATTCGAGCCGAGGGAGGATCTGATACCAATAATCCGCTGCCTTTACTCTCCGCGCTCTTTCATGGTAAATTCAATAATCCCAAAGATCGAGAGTTTCGTATTGAAATATTGTCACACATTGGCTCAGTTCGACAATTTTCAAGTTTAGCCGCGCGCAGTCTAGGTGAGTTTCGATCAGACGAGGGTTTTGACGCGCTTGTCACCGTATTAGAAAAGGATCAGTTGATGTTTGGTACTCCTAAGATCCCAATTGTCGAAGCGATGCTTAAGTATGGAGAAAAAGCGGCTCCTTATATTCCATTGATGCGTACGAGTTTAGAGAGTTCTAAAGGGTTCGTCGCGCAGGAACGAGAGTTAAAAACTAAATTAGAAGAACTGTTAGGGGAGTTTGAAAAAGAGTTTGGGAAGGAAAGAGTAGATGAAATATAAAAGCTAGCTCTAAAATATTTGGTTGTTCACGAGTGATCGGTTATCAGCATTAGATAGCCCGGGTCTTGATATTTCGAACCCTTCAATACTCAACTCGCCCTGATCGTAGAAACAGTTTCGATTGGGGCAGTTTTGTGTGAAACAGCCTCACACAGTCGCACGCGACCATACGCAACGACCACTAGACGATATAAGATTGTTCCTCTGAGGAAGAAAATCCCTCTACAGGGCTTATTTTGCGGTTTTTTGTTGGTGCGTGTAATGTGGTATAGTGATTTCCGATAATTACGGTTATCGGAAAATCGTAGAGCAGTCACGGATGACAAATTAAGAATCAAAAGAGCTCGCACAACTGACGCAGAACCAACAGCTACAAACCATGTTGGAACAATCTGCGGCTGTGTCTTTGCGAATTGATGTTGAGACTGCTAAGCTCATCAACGCATTGATTAGTCGCAACACAGTCAAAGCCTATCGATCCGCACTCAAGCAATTTGCGCGTTGGAACACGCTTTCTAATCCCTTCCAGGACCAGCATGTGGCACAATACCTTTCCGGTCTTCATGTTTCGCGCCGTCTCGCACCCACTAGTATCAGTTAGCGTTTAGCGCCATAAAGCGAATGGCTAAACGCCGGGGAATCTCAAGCGATTGGAAGTTTTCCAGTGAAACGTTAGCTGGGATTCGCAGACTCGGGAAGGAAAGTGGTCGAGGTCAAAGTTCTCCGTTGACCTATGAAGATTTCATCACGCTGCTAAACACTTGCGATCAGCCCAGAAAACATGCGAGAAAACGCGAAACAGCCTCACAGGCGAAAGAAGGTGCCTAGTTGATAGAGTCATCATTTCTCTACTGTTCATGGCAGGAATGAGGCGTTCTGTGGTCGCAGATTTACGTTGGGGAGATATTCAAGACGGAACAATCAAAGATACAATCTTGGTCCAAGTTCGAAGTTCAAAATCCAATCAGGAAGGATCTGTTGATTATCGATTGTTGAAAACGAGCGGTGCAGATGCGGCACGTAAACTGTGGGAGGCGCGCCAACCATTGCCAGACGATTTGTAATCCCTTTGACCTGTCGACAAATAGCAAATCGGCTTCTAGCAGTTTGCAAACACGCGAATTTGAGAGGAAATCTCACAGCACACTCTGGACGGATAGGTTTAGCAAGCGAATTGATCGCCCGAGGCGCTAGTACAGGATCTGTTGCACTCGCTGGTGGTTATAAATCCGGAGGGATGGTATCACACTATTCCCAACAATTAAGTGTCGGCGAGAGTATGGTTGAAAAATATTTTTAATACCAACAAATTTTACACTGTCTCTGCTTCCTATTATCCCTGACACCGACCCTTTCAAAGGGGTGAATTTACTTTTTACAATTTTTATCGTGTAGCAGGGTGATAACAGGTTGTAAAGTTTCCTACTGCATTTCTGAATGTCACCTCCGAGTAGATAGGTGATTCACATTCTGCTCTACACAACACGAATATCCTATGCACCGAATTGACAAGTGGTTCACATTTAGTGACTGAACCAATACGATTGACGCTGGAAAGGATAATTTGGTAGCGAAATTCGTCGCCGTACCTCTCCGGCGAAGAGTCCGCCGAAGTCTAACTCGCACCCTGCCTCATACAATCGAGCGACAACTTCTACAATCTCTGTAGTCGAATTGATTTCAATCTCAGAGTCGACGCCCAGTTTCGTTAATGCTGCCTCGTGGCGTGAGACGTGCTCAGTTTTAGTGTTCGGCGTGAACCATGATGTCAGGTCTGGATTCTCGCCGATGTCTACCATTTTGGCTGTGGTACCATTCACAAAGGGTAAACGGAGTGGCGAGAGAGAATATTCTTTCAAGCAAGCTTCCAAATCTTCGGAGCGATCTTCGTTTTCATTTTTACCTGCTCTTTCACCGTACGATGCGGCAAGTCGAACACCTTCCTCTAGGTTAAACACGCCAGCCGCCTGAGCAGCAGCGAGTTTACCCACACCATATCCAACAACTACGCTTGGGTGAATTCCTAAGCTGTTCCACAGGGCAGTGATCGCACACTCCAACGAATAAACAGCGGGTAGCGTCCATGCGGATTTCTCCCAATTTTTGGAATCTCCATTTAAGATTTCAAGCAATGAGTCATCGTATTTGTCGCGAAATGCTTGGTCGCATTGATTCAACACAGCTTGTAGCACCGGTTCACTGTTGTACAGTTCATCTACGTTTTCGATCCACTGCTTGTAATCGCCATTAAAAGTGAAAGCCAACTTTCCAATTGGTTTGCGTTCAGGTTCAACTTCCTGTCGTGCGACACTCAATAAACCCTCTTTTAACGATGCACAGTCGTTAAACGTGATGCCTGCCCGATGCTCAAAATGACTGCGCCCGACACATGCAGTCCATGCCATGTCCGCTAGTAGCGTAGACTCAGCGTCTTCCCCACTTAACAATGCTTGTTGTCGCCCGTCCAGCCAATCGAGATAACGACCCGCTAGTTCCTTGAGTGCGTCGTAAGACTTACCCGATAGAGGTAAAAACCTCGTTCTGCGACTTGCCAAAGTTTCCATCTGCGCTTCGTCTTGAATCAAATCCCCAAGCACAACAGGTATACGTTGTGAAGAACCGGCAACGAAGCCCTCTTGACCATCTACAACTGGTTGGTCATCTCGTGCACGAGCGCGCTCGACGATAACGTGCGCGTTCGTGCCGGAAATACCGAATGCACTGACCCCTGCGACTGGAGAACGATTTGACCTCTGGGGCCACACCGTCTGTTCAGATGTAACTTTTACCGGTAGTTTGTCCCATTCGACGTGCGGACTGGGATTCTTAAAGTGTAGCTGTTTTGGAATGATCTCATGGCGCATTGACAACAGGACTTTGATGAGACCGGCAACGCCCGCCGCTGCTTCTAAGTGGCCGATATTGGTCTTTACCGTACCGAGCAGAAGCGGTTTATCAGATTCTCGATTCCGTCCGTAGACAGCAGCAGCAGCACGCACTTCGATAGGATCGCCCAATTCTGATCCCGTTCCATGAACTTCGATGTAGTCCACGTCTGAAGGTGCGAAGCCTGTCTGAGACAATGTCTCCGCGAACAGTTGTTCTTGAGCTGTTCCGTTAGGTACCGTGAGCGCCGCGGCAGCACCATTCTGATTGATTGCTGAGCCCTTGAGAACTCCCCAAATTCGGTCGCCCTGAGCTTCGGGCATCGCTCAGACGCTTTAGGACTACCATGCCACACCCTTCACCCCGTACGAAGCCGTCGGCTGCTGCGTCGAAGGTTCTACACTTGCCTGTTCGTGACAGCATCCCGTAATCCCTCATGAATCGCATCACAGGACGAGAAAGAATGATGTGCACGCCTCCAGCCAATGCTACGTCTACTTCACTTTGTCGAAGACTAGCGGCTGCTTGATGCACTGCCACCAATGACGACGCGCAGGTCATATCGAGTGGGATCGCAGGTCCCATCAGACCCAATGCAAAGGCAATTCTCCCAAGGGCGACGCTCCCCGCCGTTCCGAGATAACTATCGTCCCGGCCAGCTGCAGTTATTAAATCACGATATTCACTACTGCCTATGCCCGCAAAAACTCCGGCACGACCACCCTTAAGCGATACCGGATCTATGCCGGCATCCTCCAATGCGTGCCAACTTGTCTCCAACAACATTCTTTGACGCGGATCCATCATGTTTGCTTCTATCGGTCGAATTCCAAAAAAGCTAGCGTCAAACTGGTCGAGTCCATCAACAAATCCTCCGACGCGGTACTCAGATTCTTCGGCAGAAGGATCTCCAATGATTCCATTCCATGGACCTGTATCAGGCCGCCCGTCGGTCACCAGATCAGCTCCTGCTTCAAGCTGTTTCCAATAACTCTCTAAGTCTGGTGCGCCGGGGAACCGACAAGCCATGCCAACGATGGCTATTTGATCCTCATCGGACGGCGACTCTATGTTCAGTTCAGGTTTCGGCTGATCTTGAACCGTGGGTTGGATCTGAGGTACAGTCTCAACTTGCAGAGTCGTCGATTGGTCTGGCAGTGCTGCCTGCATCCTTGTTGCAGAGTCATCCTCTTTCTGTTTCGGCTGTGGCACAGATGTAGATTCAATCTCACCCAGTTCGCCGTTCAAATGACTGGCGAGCAATTCAATATTCGGAAAGTCAAAGACGACCGTGTTCGAGACTGTACATGCACCCGACAACGCGCGGTTTAGTCGATTACGAAACTCTACCGCCATTAGCGAGTCCATCCCGAGGTCAAAGAAACCGACCGAACGTGCTGGTTCGGATGGCATGCGCAACACCGCTTGTAATTCTTGTTGTATAAAGGATACAAGCAAGTTTTCACGTTCCGATACGTTAGCACTCGCGAGTTGAGCCAGTACATCTTCTGTCGAGATCGATCCATCAGTTGCCTCATCGTCCTCTGACGAGAGTAATTCGTCTAGGAACGCAGGTCGGTCGTCTACTGCTTCTTCGAAAACGGACCAATCCATTGCCATCACTACTGAATTTGTAACGTCTTGTCGGACAAGTCGGTTCAGGGCGCGAATTCCCTGTTGAGGAGTAAACCAGCGACCGCCTAAAGCAGATCTTTGCCGCTCAATACGGTCTTTTTGTTCCGCCGCTTCTCCAATTTCTGACCATGCTCCCCAGGCAATTGCTTGTCCCGGTAGTCCAAGTGCGCGGCGGTGCCCCGCAAGTTGGTCCAAAAACGCATTAGCTGCCGCGTGGTTTGTCTGACCGGGATTGCCCATGACACCTACGCGACTCGAAAACAGAATGAAGAGATCTAAATCTCGGTCTGCTGTGGCACGATGTAGGTGCCAAGCTCCTAAAACTTTAGGCCACAGTACTGTTTCAAACCGGTCCCAACTCTGGTTCGTGCGTGCGCCATCTGACAGTACACCAACGCTGTGAATGACACCAGCAAGAGGAGGTAAATCTTGGTCTACTCGCTCGAGCATGCCATCCAATGCTTCGGAATCGGAAACATCGGCTAGTTCGACTCGAATCGTTGCACCTCGTTCCTCGAGTTCGCGAATAGTCTCCTTGGCTTCCTCGTTGGGAGGACGTCGACCGTTTAACAGAACAGTACCTGCACCATGCTCCACCAACCATTCAGCCACTGCGAGACCGATTCCACCCAATCCACCGGTGACTAAATACGTTCGGTCTTGTTTCAGTCGACCTAAGACGAGAGGCTGAGTCGTGACGACGATTTTTCCGAGGTGCCGAGCCGAGCGCATGAACATCAACGCAGCACCTGCTTCTGCTAGTGGCCACCGACTGTGGGCGATGGGTGTGAGTTCACCAGTTGAGACTCGTTCCATCAGATCTCGCAAAACCCTTCCTACCCACTCTGGATCTGTTTTCTTTAAAACATCGAGTTCGAGTATGTCATAGGCCACATCTGGTCGTACTTCAGCCATTTCTTCCGGAGTCAGAATATCGCGTCGAGCTAGTTCCACGAACCGACCGCCCTGTGCCAAGCAGGACAGACTCGCATCGATGAATCCTTCACTAGTGAGACTGTTCAAAACCACGGTTACCCCTGCTCCATCCGTAGCTTCCAAAATCTCTTCACCAAACTTAGTTTGGCGACTGTCGAAGACATGTTTAACACCTAGCTTACGGAGATAGCCACGCTTGGGCGCACTTGCAGTGGCAAAGACTGCCGCCCCGGCAGCTTGTGCTAGCTGGATAGCTGCCAGACCCACACCTCCCGCACCAGCGTGAATCAGTACTCGATCATTTGCGTCTAAACCAGATAGCTCGTACGAAAGAGCGGCGGACACAAAGGCACTGGGTATCGTAGCCAATCCAGACACTGGAATATCCGAAGGTGCATGCGCAACCAATTCTTCGTGGGTAATCATTTCCGCTGCGAACGCCCCAAAGCCCAATCCAACGACGTGGTCTCCTACCGAAACACTAGATACTTCGGAACCTACCCCTACGACATGTCCGCACATTTCCCTACCAAGATTTCCTTCTTCGATAAAACCGAGCGAACGGAACACATCCCAAAAGTTAAGCCCCGCGGCTTCGACCGCGATCTTTATCTCTCGTGCTTCAAGAGGTCTCGCGGGTAGTTCTTTGGCGCGTGGTGTTTCAAACACACCGGCAGGATCAGGAGTCAACACCCAAGTCGAATCTTCGGGCAAATCTAGTCTCTCCGGTCCGTCGTCCGTGCGAACCAGCCGCGCGACTTGGCGGCTCTCCCCGCGCCAAGCGATGTGATTTTCGAAGTCGGGATACATTAGCTCGTCAACGAGATCAAACACCTGTTCGGGCACGGTCGGGTCAAGATCGAGCATTCGAGGATTGAGATATGCGGCTTCCCGTGCGACGCCTTTACCGAATCCCCACAATGTTGCGCCCACCAAAGATCCCTGAGTTTCTCTTTCGAGTACTTGTGCACCGGAGGTAATGAACCATACACCCTTGACGGGAGTTAGGTTGGAATCGACTACGCTCTGAACTAGTGCAAGAGCGCTTGCTACTGTCCGTTGCACGTCGTGTGCCATGTCGTTTGTAGTAGCTGCGGAATCCCGTCCGTCGAGCGCGACAAAATGTACGATACCGCTTAAGTCTACATCGTCAGGAATCGTTTTTACGAGATTTTGCCACGACTCGCGGCACTCGATATCTGCGCTTACACGCAATATGTTGCTGTGATCTGATTCAACACTAACAGGGTCCTGCGCATCGTCCGTAACAAGCATGACGGTCTGATTCCGATTTGCAAGACTGTTGGCGACTTCTTTCGCACAGCCTCGTTCGTCTGCTAGAAGAACCCAGAATCCTGGGGCTTCCACCACCTCGTCAGGCCCCTTCGCGACGATTACGCCTCGATCTGGTTTTTCTTCAGGTTTAGACAAATCCAAGCCTAAGACTTCTACTGCTTCAAAACCGGAGTCGAGCAGAGCTCGTTCCCATACGTTAGGACCTGCTAAAGCATGATGTGGACGGTAGTCGTCAGCGAATCGCCACCAACCGTCGAGCTGTCCGAAAGTCAAATCCATCCAACCCTGACCACGAAGATTTTCGAGTGCCACCATCTGTCCAGACGGTGCAAGCAACTTCAAGCAATGACCCAGAGTTTCATTGAGAGAACGCGTGGCATGGAGCACGTTCGATGCGATAATGAGGTCGTAGGCATGAGCGTCGAAGCCCTGTTCGACAGGATCTTTCTCAATGTCTAAGGGTCGATATTCAATACAACCGCCAGCATCACCGAAACGAGACTCTGCTTCAGCGAAGAAACCAGCAGAAATGTCCGTGTACACGTACTCAAAACGTCCGTCTGGAAGCTCTGGCAATACCGAAGCGGTTGCAGAGCCCGTTCCAGCACCGACTTCAACGATCCTGAGATGTCTTCCACTAGGTAAATTGGCTAAAAGTGCACGCACCGCGTCTCTTAATAACCTGTTCGCTGCGAGCGCGATTGGCGCTCTAACGTACAGATCGGCCGGCGTTGGGTAGCCACTGCTAAACAACAAAGTAAGAGGATCAGCTTGTCCTCGAAGCACCTCGGGCAAAGACTTTCCACAACGTCCAAACAGTCCGACCTCGGTCGCTCCGTGTGGATGTTTTTCGGCTAGTTTATCGGCAACGGTATCGGGATCTGGCGGGACTTCATCTGGTAGTGGGTCTTCATCCCCTAACTTCACCGTAAATCCGTCTTCGCCCTCTTCTAACACACCACACCGAGCCAACATTTCAAGCAAACGACGGAATACCCGTTGGTGCACATCGTCTACCCCTAATTCAATGCGAAGTTCTTCCGGTTGCACAACTTGCCCGACAACACGCTTCCAACCTAACGTTTCGAGCGTCCAGCACGCACGAGACAGTGACCAGTTTTCGAGATCTGTTAGCAGCGCAGTCCGGTTCGCCCGTGGGACACCCTCTTCCTCGAGGTAGTCTGCGAGTGGCTTGAAGTCCTGTGCGACCGAATTCGGAAGTGGTAGGAAATCGGCTGCGACAATCGCCGGTACCAAGGGTCTCTCTCGCCAAACTACCTCGTACAAAAGGTCATTTACATTCTCGAGTGCCGAAAATAGTGCAGCGCGAGTCGCTCGTTTGATGGTGTACCCGTCAAGTCCTCCCAACAAACGACCCTCGAAGTCGTAAATACGCAATTCTGCTCTTTGTACTTCTGGTGCAGAGTCAGAATCAGTGTTTGACGTATCAGCAGTATCGATCATTCGAACGTGACACACTACCTGTTCGTGCAAACGATCGGACGACAGCCACAGTTGATCCCAACCAAACGGCAGGTACGTAGTTTCGTCAGTTTCTGAGCCCTGAATGCGTGCTGCTGCAACGACCTGAAAGCAACCATCTAGCACGAGCGGATGAACAACTAAGGAGGATCGACTCGACATGTCCGACAAAGAGATTTCACCTAACGCTTCGCCCGGCCGAGCCCAAACAGTACCCAGAGTGCGGAAACTGGGGCCAAGTTCAATACCAGAGGCCGCTCTTGCTTGGTATAGAGTTGACGTATCCACGGGAGTTAGCTCTTTTTTCAAACTCTCAAGATCTATGCTCGGATCTACACTGGGTGAGTCAGTTTCGGATGACACTTGACATTCCGCGTGGAGTATCCAATCAACATCAGCCGGTCCCTTGCTGAGTATCTGAAGGAGACCCGTTTGTTCCTGACCCGATCCTCCCAAAACCACCTGCACAGTGCGGCAGTTCTCCTCATTCTCGTTCTTACTGTCGTCAGCAGGGAAAACGAGAGCATTGTGCAATTGCATATTGGCAACAATGACCGGAGTTGATGCTCTCGATTGAGACAACGCTGCCGCCATCGCTCCGTAGAGTGCTCCCGGCGCGATGACGCGTTCATAGACGCGATGGTCCGCTAACCAATCTGGGTCGGATGGAAATAGTTCGGTTTCGTATGTGATCTCACCACTGGCTGACTCGCGACACAAGCCAAGCAAAGGATGTCCTTGAACAGAACGTTTCTGTTTCGGCTCCCGCAGCCAATAGGTCTCGCGCTGGAAGGGATAACCGGGAATCGAGATGCGTCGTCGAGTCTCACCAACAAATAGACCTTCAAATTGGACTGTTAGTCCGGCTTGATACGCTTCAGCAACCGCTTCGATAAAACTCCCCGTTCCAGCCGGTGAGTCATCGGGTCTTGGCCGAATGCTTGATAACACAGCTGGCGATGCCGCGGAATCTGGCCATGCCGAGGCTGCCATTGGAGCGAGTACCGAGCGCGGCCCGATTTCAAGAAGTAGATCCACTCCAAGGTCCGCAAGAGTGCGCGCACCGGTAGCGAACGCGACCGGATGCCTCGCGTGCCGACGCCAATAATCTCCGTCTAGTCGTTGTTCTTCCGCCAACACGTGACCTGTCAGATTGCTAACTAAAGTCACCGTCGGATGTTGGATGGTTACTTCATCGAGTGAAGATTGAAGTTCGTCAAGCGCAGGTTCTACAAGTGCACTATGGAATGCTTTAGTCGTGTTCATCCTACGTACTCGGATACCATCACTCTCAAATGTTTTTGAAAGAGTTTCAACGGCATCCACTGTTCCACTGACGACTTGATGCAGACCGTTGTCGGCGGAAATGTTAATTGTCTCTCCAGCAGCGTCGGTATTTATTGCGTCGACAGCGGATTGAACGTGTTCGGGTGCAGCAAATATTGCAGCCATTGCGCCTGGTTCGGTTGCTCCAAGGAGTTCTCCGCGCCGGCAAGCAAACCTCATCCCGTCTTCTAGACTAAACACGTTCGCCGCTTGCGCTGCCGCGATTTCTCCGACACTATGTCCGAGGACCACATCAGGATGAACTCCAACACTAGCCCATAAAGCGGTAATCGCACATTCAAGTGCATAAAGAGCGGGTTGCTCCCAAGCAGTATCACCAAGTTGTCCATTACCAGTACGACCAAACATTACATCCAACAGCGACGTGCGCGTTCTTCTAGAAAAACTTGTTCACATCGGTCCAGCACTCGGCGAGCTACTGGTTCTTGTTCGTATAAGTCCCGACCCATTCCGGCCCATTGGCTTCCCTGACCCGTATAAGCAAACGCTACTTTCTTTGCGGTACGTGGTTGCTGTAGGTCTGTCTCTGCTATCGTCGCGAGTCGTGTCCTTAATTCAGTAGCATTGCTGAAGAGAAGACCTGCACGCCATTCGAAATGGCTACGACCCATACCCGCAGTCCACGCCGCGTCCGAAAGCAATGCTTCAATTTGTTCACCGTCTTCGGGAAGTTCTTGAGCGTGTTCATCGAGCCAGGACAAATATTGTGAAGCAAGTTCTTTTGTAGCAAGTTCGTTCTTTGCTGAAATAGGTAATAGTCGAATCTCGCGCTCGCAGCAGTCTTTCTCAACTTCTGAGGCGTCTGTATCGTCCGTTGAGGAAGGAACGGTTACAGTTTGACCGAGGCCTACTACTCTGTCTCGAGGATATGAAGTCGTTTCTGCTACCTGATACTCTTCAACCACGATGTGGGCGTTGGTACCAGATATGCCAAAAGAGTTCACACCTGCTACGCGACGTCTACCGTTACGATCAGGCAAATCCATCTGCGACGACGTGACCGTCAAGGGAATCGAGTCCCAATCGATACTTGGGTTTGGATTGTTGAAATGCAAATGTTTTGGAATCACGCCACGTTGCAAAACAAGCACCGCCTTGATGAAACCCGCGATCCCGGCGGCAGACTCCAAATGCCCAAGATTTGTTTTCACAGACCCGACGAGTAGTGGTCGATCGCTTGCACGGTTTTGACTGTACACTCTGGATACAGCGTTGATTTCGATGGGATCTCCAACAGCCGTTCCAGTACCGTGAGCCTCAAGGTAGTCGACATCACAGGCAAGGACACCGGCTTGAGCAAGTGCTGTTTCTATCACTCGTTCAAGTGCCGGTTCGTGCGGAACAGTTAAACCGACGCTAGCGCCTCCGTGATTAACTGCCGCACCGCGAACGACCGCCCATATTCGATCACCGTCAGCTTCTGCGTCGCTAAGACGTTTTAGCACCACCACACCACAACCTTCACCGCGGACATAACCATTAGCGGATTCGTCAAATGCCTTACACTGTCCGTCGGGGGACAACATCTGCGAATCAGCCCGCAGTTCGAAGATTCGGCTATTCAATATCGCTTGTACACCGCCCGCAAGAGCTAGGTCCGCCTTACCCTGCTGGAGGTCTGCGACAGCATCGTGTACAGACACGAGCGACGATGCGCAGGCTGCATCCACCGCTTTTGCCGGCCCCATGACACCCAATACGAAAGAAACACGGCCGCTGGTACCGTTCAAGTTGGTGCCACTCAACGCGTAAAGAGATTCAGCAGCTTCTCCCGTTCCTTCCGATTCAACGACGAGCATTCGGTATTCATCGTTACTGATGCCACTATAGACTCCTGTCAAGCTTTCTTTCAAACGATCAGGATCCATCCCTGCGTCCTCTAGAGCTTGCCAACTTGTCTCAAGCATCATTCGCTGTTGAGGATCAAGTAACTCTGCCTCTACTGGAGAGATTCGGAAGAAGCCGGCGTCGAATTGATCTATAGCATCTACATAAGCGCAGAATCGACAGGCGTCTTGAAGATGACCGCGGTTTTCAAACAGTTTTTCCAACCTGTTTGGTCCTGATTCTGGCAACCCATCCAAAACCGCGTTACCACCATTTTCGAGTAATCTCCAAAAAGACGATATATCTGGTGCGCCCGGGAAACGACAAGCCATACCGACGACTGCAATAGGTTCTACTGATCCCAAATTCTTTTTCATTTGTTTCTGTTAGGTTTTTCTGTTTAGTCTTCTATATCGATAAATGTAAGTGATTCCATGCACAAGTTTACTTCATCAACGCTTCCTTGAGTCGACGCCTTTAGTGACTCGCGGAGCTCACTTTCGTGATGAAGTCATCAACGTACCATGCGCACAACTCAGGCTTTTCAATTTGCATGTAGTGCGTCGCATCCGCGACGAAGTCAAAATCGACGCTGATCATGTCAGATAAATCGACTGTAGGAAGATATGAAAATGGCAATATTGGATCTGCACCTACTACTTTAATTGGATGAGGAGGTTCATCGAAATTAATTTGCCCTGCAAATGTTCGTGCGAATCGAGTAAGTCGCGCCTCATATTCTCTGGGACACCTCAATTGGTAACCGCCATCTTTACTTTCTCGCAGGATACTGTGAGCCATCAGCTCTGTTGCACCTGGTACAAGTCTCGAAAACCCCGGTAGAAAGTTCATCAGTTCTATAAACTGCGCATGCGATTCAAAGTGGTCTGAACGTTTGTTTGTTCGCGCTGTCGCGGGCTGGACTGCTTGATCAAATTCTTCACTACTCTCCCCAGGACCAGTCGGATATACTGGCGGATCAAACAAGATGAGGCCATCGAATCCACTATTTTCTCGAGTAAGGATAGCACCGAATATCTGCGACGAATACAGCAGCGCGACGAGTGCGGACAACGAGTGGTAAATACCAAAAGTTGGTTTTGAACCATATTTCTTGGATGTTTCATCCAAAATTGCATCTACATCGCAAACCATCGAAACGATGTTGTGGTCATTTTCATGAGTTCTTTCGTTCCAACCGTGGTTTCTGAGGTCATAGACCAAAATCTCATAGTCACTTTCAAAATGAGACCAAAAAGGATAGTAAAGATCAATCGCAAGACCATTACCGTGACACATCAGCAATCTAGGACCGTTGGAGTTGCCATGTTGGCGAACCACAATGTGGGTACCATCGTCAAGTACGACTTTACACTCTGAGTGTGGTTTCGGTACTGTCCAATGCATGTTGTTAGCTTCCGTCTAGGTCGTTAACGAGCCAATATCACGACGCGACGAGTTCTTGTGCAATTGCTGCTGCGAATTGATCAGTTTCAAGATTAACTATTTTCCACACTACCCCGGGAATATCGTGTAGTGACATACTTGCAGCGCGAGCGTGACCCAATAGAGAATCGGGAATCGAAAATGCTGAGGTGTCCCGACGAAACCCCTCTCCAGTCGCCTTTATCAGAGCTTCTTTATAGGTCCAAAGACGAAAGAATATTTGCCGTCTGGCAGGTTCCGGCGTCTGTCGAAGTAGCCTTTGTTCCTTCGGGGAAAACACTGAAAAAAGAATTTCATCAATAACTGGTCTGCTTTCACGATTTTCTACATCCACTCCTATCCGACCTTGTCTCGCAAACGCCAACAAACCGTGATCCTCAGTATGACTCACGTTAAACTCAATCATCAAAGTCTTTCCCGCTATTACCGCTACAGGCTTTTCGTTCCGCTCTGCGAACACTTGCAATTTGGAATTGTCGAGACTGTGTTGGAGGCAGAGATTCGCTCGCAACGCGGCACGACAGAGAACAAATTGTCGGCGATTAGTTTCGGAGTGAAAAGCTTGTGCCCTCTTCCGTTCCTGTTTATCCAAGGTGTCATAGGCGATAGACTCGTTTTCAAAATTGTTTGACAAATCGACATGAACGACTTGGCTATCGAGCGTTTGATAGATTGTGTGCCACCAACAGGTGGTTTTGCTGTTCTGTGCTAGTTCGATAAGTTCCTTCCTCTCCGAAACTCTCATGTCTCAACCGAGATTAGTGAGGTTCGAAGAAAGTATGTTACGAAAGTTCTTGAGTGTCTATCATGCCGAACAAATCTAACAAGATTAGCCCGAATTGAAGTCTCGATATAATTTCCGTCTTTCATCTTTTTCAAGTAATTTACGGGAACAACAAATATGTCAAACACTCATGATAGAGTCGCTTCACTAGCTAGGAGATTTTTGGATCCAGTGAGAGAGCCGAACTTTGATGCGAGTTTTAGTGAATCTGCCTATCATCAATGGATGCCATGGCGTTCGCAAAAGCTGTAGGGAGCGAGTTTAATTGCGATATTCCAGCGGACGACTTCGCAAATTTCAACAGCTTACGCGACCTTGTAAGTTACTTGGACGCTAACGCCTCTTAATTGACCCATCAACTTCGCGACGTATCGGACCGTTAAGATTCGTCGCGAAGAACGCACTCTCTTAGAGAGTGGCAATCAGAAATTTGATACCGAGCCGGGAGCGGCTTTCCGGTATCGCCTAGGCGCATTTATCTACGATACCATAGTCCTGTGTGGTATCTGGGTGTTCTCTATCGTCATCATAGTTACTGTGAGTGGTAGAGAATTTACGGGGGCCTGGAGCCAAACATTGTGTTTTCTTGAGGCATTCACGTTCTTCTGTTTCTTCTGGATGTACAAGGGACAGACTATCGGGATGCTGGCTTGGCGATTGCGATTAGAAACGCATGGCGTGTTTACGTTACGTAAAGCTCTACTACGATTCTGTGGAGAGTTACTATCGATCGTGACATTAGGACTTGGATACTTTTGGATTTGGATCGATAGCGATCGACGCAGTTGGTCGGACTTACTTTCAGGAAGTCGAGTCGTGCGATATAGTAGGAGAGTGAGTACTAATTAATTGGGAATTACATACCAAAGTGCCGGGCTATTTAACCAGCTTCAATCGTTTTAGATCTCTCTCGTCCCACCCTGTGAACCTAATTATCTCCCTAATAATTGATCTTCCTATCCTTTCTCTCTTATCTTTGAAAGTAAAAGGTTCGGAGTCTTCATCTTTGTACCATAGTTGAGCGCCATTTATCTCAATCATTTGGTAATCATCGTTCTTGAGAGCTTTAATGAATTGTGATTTAGTTTTGGATGTTAATTGTTCCCCAATGTGTTTATTGAAGGGCACTATGCGGCTACAGTAATCGCTGTATGGATGGTTCGGACAGTATCTGGCTCTTTAAATACAGGTTCTACTGGTAGTTTTTTGCCCATATGTATTAGAAACGACAGGTGGCACTTCAAAGCGTCCTCTAAATTTGAAGCAGTTTCGTCAGCGGTGTCTCCACCAGCTACTACATTAGGAACTTGCGGACAGTGAGCAAAGAAACCATCATCATCATTTTCTATCACCACTAGATCAAGTTCAAACAACATGTTTTTTGAGCTGTTCAAGATGTCTTGCTTTCTCTTTCGGATTGGCAAGACCCCTTGGGGTTGATCTGCTATTGCCATATTTTTGCTCCAAGTATCAATAGGTTAGTTTCGGGTCATTAGATGATGAAATCATGCTCAAGTTCACAAAATTTCACTAATAATCACAAAATTTTACATTTTTTGTAAAAAAGGTTTAAAAACACTTGACACTGTGCATAGGTCTAAACCCGCCCCGCAAGTTCAGCGTATTTCAGCTGCTTACCTTCCATCTGTCCGTAGAGATAAGCGATTTGGTCAATCGTATCGGTTTTACGGATATTGTGTCGAGTAGCGAACTCACCGATATATCGAAATAGATGTTGCTTACTCATTTGGTGGTATACACCGTGATAACCACGCTTGAGTAAAGCCCAAAAGGACTCAATACCATTAGTATGAGCCATACCATCTACGTACTCACCTACTGAATGCTTGACTGCCTTGTGCGTATAGGACATTCCCTGATAAGCTCGAGCGTCGTCAGTAAAGACAGTAGCCTTCTGATCTACTTGTCGGATAATGAAATCCTGTAGGGTATCAGAATCAGTACGTTCTACTACTTCAGCACTGACTGTATTAGTGTCTTGATCTTTAGCTCCAACAACGGCGATCTTACCGACAGTCCCGCGTCCTGCATGTAGCTTTTTTGAGGCGTGTTTATTACCCTCCTTTCCACCTATATAGGTTTCATCTACTTCTACAGGGCCAAGAAATTCCTGAATTGATTTGGGTTCTAGTCCAACTCGAAGTCTATGAGCAAGGTGCCAAGCCGACTTCTGCGTGATACTCAATTCTCGGTGTAATTTCATACTCGAAATACCCTTGATATTGGTCACGAATAAATAGACGGCTATAGCCCATATCTGATAGTTCAGTTTGGAACATTGCATGACTGTACCAACACGTACACTAAATCTCATTCCACAATACAGTTCTCGACAGCGAAACGGCATAGTCTTATGCTTAGCTCCGCTTTGGACATTTTTTGACCCGCAATGAGGGCAAACTGGTTCGTCTCCCAACGTCTTTCGATAAACCAGTTTTCAGCAGTCTCACTGTCAGGGAATATTTTGAACAGTTCAAGGATGGATATACCCTTCCTAAAGAACTGCCCTGGTGCATTCTTCATATTAATCTCCAATGTAAATCTGAATTTACTAAGGGACGAATATTTGCTGTTAAATGCCGATGAAGAATGCTGAGACCAAAATATCCAGCAACTAAGTACAATATTAGTTGTCAAACTACATGTGGCGCCTGATTCTTACTGTCGGGTTTCCTACCGAATAGAACAGCTCATTAATGGACAGATACGCGATCTGACCTGAGTGAATAGGTAGGACTTCATAACCTCATGTAGTTGACAAAGCCCGGCACCACTTTTGTCGGGACGGATGAATTAATTGCAAATATTCACCCCTTAGTCAGAAAAATGAGGTTTAAAAATGAAATTTGCCATACCGACTGCAATACTATGCGGTCTCACACTGGGTCTACACGCGCACGTAATAGACTCCGACACCGAACTCCCCCAAGTAGCGTCTGATACTGATGCTGAATATCACGAACATCAGATACTTGGATTTACTGTATATATGTCGGCTCAAGACACTGACGATCACCCCGAAAAGGCGGAGGATATGCTTTGGTACGTCAGATCGCAATTACAGAAGATTATTGAAGTAATACCCCTCAGCAAGGTCAAACTAATAAGAACGGTAGATATATGGGTGAATGATGACTACGATGAGGACGATGAGGTTTGCGGGCTAGCCTGTTATGTCCAAGACGGATATACGGGTGATGACTTCTACGAAGATCGAGACGGCTCAGCAATTATTAGAGACTTTGAGAAGCCGATAGATGACGCTTGGTGCTGTACTCATGGATTAATCCTGCACGAGATGGCGCACGCACTCCACGATCAGTTTATCAAAGACGGATGGGATAATTCCAATATTGAGGTGACCTATGAGGTCTCTAAAGCAACTAAGGAATATAACGACAATCAAGTAATGTATCCCTGGTGGACTAACCAAACAAGAAAACACTATGGTATGACCAACGCAAGGGAGTTCTTCGCTACTATGACCGAGACCCGTTTTCTATGGTACAGGGTATATCCATTCAATATTAGAGACCTATACGAACATGACCAATCTGCGTATTGGATGGTCTACTCATTCTGGTACGCTGAAGTAGTCGATAATGAGATAGACCCATACTCTAGTTCTACCGAACCAAATCTACCATCAGAACCGTTATAGCGCTGGGTTTTGTCAACGACCATGAGGTTATCCTTTTCAGGACACGGCGACAGGGGCTTGGGCTATACTATAACCTAGGCCCCACCTTCCCTAATTCAGATATACAAGGATATTTAAATGACCGATAAGATAGATGATGATTTCAAGAACTATTATCGTGTAAATGCGATCCGTCACGCGACCACAAAAGCCGATCAACCAGCCCTTGTGCTTCAAGTGAATATCGAGGGTCAAGACCAAAATGTTCTGCTAACACTTGATGAAATGAAGGGTCATATCTCGAATAATCAGGAGGTGGTAGATGCTTTGGATTCAATAGCTGATTCTCTTTATCGAATCGCTCACCCGAGCTTCCCTGCGATCTTGAAGCATGATTGGAAAGAAGCTCTGCGTACATATCGCTCTCGGGGGACGGGAAAATAAGGATATTGTTAGCACCTTTTTCCATGAATAACCACTATTCAATTAAACAGTGGTTATAATACTCTTTTAGACCGATTTAGTTCGGCACTTTGGTATGTAATTCCCTAATATTTTATGTCGTAATTCAGAAAGATAGAACTACCCCATTGAATGTTGAGAAGCTTAAACTACGGAATAACTTAGTCGTAGAGAATGTGTAGGAGCGTGATGATTGTAGTGTACCCAGCCTCGCGAGGGTTAGGCAATTGAGGTGACTCAATTGATTGATTAGTGGATTACTTGTAATTCCAATTTAATGAGTTTCATTTCCTCCCGAAGGAAAAACGCGTTTTATAATGTGTTGGCGATTACGACTCGAAACGGAAGAGTGGTTCTCACGAGTTAGTGCTCTGTTACGATTCTACGGAGAGTTGCTATCGATTGTTACAGTAGAACTTGGATACTGTTGGATTTGGATCGATAAAGATCGACGCGGTTGGTGGGACTCGCTATCAGGAAGTCGTGTCGTGCGATACAGAAAGGGAGTGAGTGCTAATTAATTCGTCGCAATAGCAAGACACCGACGGTAAACACAACTAATACGGGTATCAAGACCACTACCACCGCGGGGATTGCGTAAAGCGAAGCAAAGGGTATCAACATCCGTTGGAAGTACTCCAACATGATGCCGACAACCAGACCGACGCCGATTCTAGTTCCCATTCCAGTTTCGCGTAATGGACCAACTACAAATCCGACCGTTAGCAGCACCAACCCAATAATAAAAAAAGATCGAGCAATTCTTGACCAAAATTCCACTTCAAATTCGGTTGGATCTCGTTGTTCTTGACGTAGGTATTCAACATGCTGACGAAGTTCTCGGAAGCTTAAGTCCGCGGGTTCGTATTTAATACGTTGCGGTAACGATTTCAACTCACTCTGTAGCTGCCAAATTTCTTCCGAAAGCTCTGAGACTTCTAGTCTGCTTTCTGCAAAGAGTGTTTCTTTGACTTCTCTCAGTTCGTATGCGTTATCCTGACTGTCTGGGATCGCGGTAGCAGCGAACCTAGTTCGACGTAGTTTGCTGTGCGGTGTGAGTTCAAACTGTCGCAACCCGTGAATGTTTAAATTTGAGTCGACAACTTGCAGTTGCGTGTAGGTATTGCCTTCTTTGTACCACAGGGTACCAAAACTTCCAGATTCGTCTTGGTCTGTGGTTGATGAAAGTGCGATGGACTGGAGTTGCGGGCCTATGAATTCTGCGACCAAAAAGACTCCAGCGTAAAACAAAAGCGACGCGATCGCGACTGGAACGCACAACCGCGTTGGTGAAACCCCGGCAGCGCGCAGCGCAGTTATCTCGGAGTTTTGACTCAAAGTGCCTAGTCCTATCAATCCACCCATCAAAACAATGTAGCTCGTGATAGCACTGAGTACGTTGGGCAAATCAAACAGCACAATCAACACAATCGTCCCAAACGATCGCGTCTCGTCCGCGCCCCGGGATTCGTCAATAACTCCAAACATCGCTATCAACAGCCCGATGCATAGAAACACCACGACCATGCTGAGTAGCAGCGTTTTTATGATGTACATGTCGAATCTACGTAGCATCATCGTGGTTTTAACTGCCGATGTATCAAAGTCGCTGCAGTTGCAAATACCAGAACATGACAAGAATAGAGTATGCCTGAACTCAACCCACTCGAATCACTCAATCCTTGTTGAACGAGCACAAGTAATAAGTAATAACACACAAATGCCAGAACCCCAGGGATCACTTGTCCAAATCTACCTGATCGAGGTCGAGTTCGCGACAGCGCGAATGCCAACAATCCACTAACGAACGTCATGATTGGCAACGAAATTCGCCAGTCTAATTGCTGGGCGTGCTCTCCAATTGAACGGTCTAGAGAAACTGTTGGTAAAGCTTCTACTTCAATAGGGATGTCAAGTTGCTGCGACAGGTCTATCCGCAAAGATAGTTCTTCGAAAGACAGGATTTGATAGTTCGTTTGTCCTGGTGTCCCGTCGTACCTTACCCCGTCTCGTAACTGTAGCAAACGATGTCCGGTATCGGAATCGATTAGAAAGGTCGCCGATTGTGCCATGACAGTTACATCTGTAGTCTCTCGAGTTTCGAAGAGGAAGACTCCCTTTAAAATTCGAGCATCGCGGTCTACCTCATCAACGTAAATCGTTCTTGTGTCATTCGAGAAATTGCGAAATTCACCGGGTCGAACGAGATCGAATTCGTGTGAAACTGCGATATTCGCCAACAAATCTACGAAAGTTTGACGTGACGCGGGCGTCACGACTAAGCTCAGAACTCCCACTAATACGGCGACAGGTACAACGACGCTGCACAACCATCCAACTAAGCGTAGTATGGAAGTTCCGCCCATGACTAATACCACAAATTCTTGATCTGCGTGTAGTCGACCGAACGTGACTATCACCGCGATAACGAGTGAAAATGGAAGAGCAAGTTGCACAAATTCTGGCAAACGCAAAGACATGAGCGTCCAAAGTACTTCGCCTGTGAACTTTCCGGCAGCGGCTTCCTGCAAGTAGCCGGTAAACCTAGCGGCAACACTTACGAGCATAAGAAGGACAAATACCGTACCTAGTACGATGATCAATTCTTTGATAATGTAGCGATAAGCTACCGTCACCGCGAATCTCTCTTAAAATTCCTTGTCCAAAGCGCGTCTCGAAGAGTATGTTCTTGTCTATTAGACGAAGAACCCGTCGCTAAATCCAGTGTTACGATCGCAAAATCATGTCGCACCCACAAATAGTTTTTTATGAAATACCGGATAAAGATCCGAAAATGCTTGTGCGTGCGATCTGCAAACTTATATGCGAATATTATCGAGCAAACACCAACGTGCATGTGCTTACCGCGAATGAGAACGAGCTAACTTTTTTAGATGAGACCTTGTGGAACTTCCCGACCAACAGTTTTGTACCACACATACGAGCCTCTGAGATACAACAACGATGTCTCGTTACGATGGAATGCACACCGACATTCGAGGAGAGCGGCTCTGTGTTGATTAACCACACCAAAGATATTCCGAATTGTGTTGAGCAATTCGACACCGTATGTGAGTTCGTTTTGCAACAACATGAATGGAAACAGCAAGCAAGGAGTAAGTTTGCAAGTTATCGAGAAAAGTACGGGAAACCTACCTTTATTAGTATATCGGATTGGGAGAACAGACCCATTCTCGACCTGTGACTAGTGTGCGTGGCTGATACCATGAGTAATTCCAAACAGCTAACTAAAGCATTTGATGCGAGTGCCATTGAAACGCGGCTTTACGAAAAATGGGAACGCGGTGGATATTTTGCTCCTACAGGAAATGGTCCCGCGTTTTCCATTGCGATTCCTCCTCCGAACGTCACAGGAACTCTGCATGTAGGTCATGCCTTTCAACAATCGTTGATGGACGCGGTCATTCGCTATAGAAGAATGGCAAATTACAACACACTATGGCAAACCGGAACGGATCATGCAGCGATCTCGACACAGGTGGTCGTTACCGAAATGCTTCGCGAAGAAGGCACAACTCCCGCAGAGGTTGGTCGCGAAGCATTCATTAAACGCGTTTGGCAGTGGAAAGAAGAATCTGGTGGGATCATTACTCAGCAAATGCGTCGCTTGGGGACTTCCGTCGATTGGTCTCGAGAACGTTTTACCATGGACGAAGGTTTCTCACGCGCGGTGATTGAAGTTTTCGTTCGACTTTACGAAGAAGGTCTCATTTACAAAGGTCATCGACTGGTCAACTGGGATCCAACGCTCTATACTGCGTTATCGGATCTCGAAGTAATCACAGAACCCGAAGCGGGTTCACTTTGGTATCTTCGATACCCATTAGAAGACGGACTGCGAACTCAATCCGGTGAAGGATACCTAGTCGTTGCCACGACTCGACCTGAGACTATGCTCGGAGACACAGCCGTTGCCGTTAATCCCAAAGATGATCGTTTCCAGAATCTAATCGGACACTATGTTCGACTGCCGTTAGCCAACCGAAGAATACCCATCATTGGGGACGAACACGTAGACATGGAGTTTGGCACGGGTTGTCTCAAAATCACTCCAGCACACGATTTCCATGATTACGAAATTGGTAGTAGGCACAATCTTGAAAGAATTAGCGTACTCACAAAACAGGGTACGATGAGTGAAGACGTTCCAGAAGAATTTCGCGGTCTTGATCGATTTGACGCACGCGCTCGAATTGTCGCGACTCTTGAACAGCAGAATCTTCTGGACAGAATCGAGCCTTACGAAGTTCAAGTACCTAGAGGCGAGAGATCTGGTGAAATCGTCGAACCCTTAATAACCGAACAGTGGTGGGTCGATATCAAACCCTTAGCAGAACCCGCGCTCAAGAAAGTCCAAGATGGTTCAATTAAATTTCAACCGAAGCGATGGGAAAACGTTTACTTCAGCTGGATGCGTGACCTACGAGATTGGTGCATCAGTCGTCAACAGTGGTGGGGGCACCAGATTCCTGCTTGGTATGACGAAGAAGGTAATGTCTATGTTGGTCGCGATGAGGAGGAAGCGCGCGCCAAAGCAGGGCTCGCGACTTCGGTTCCTCTTACACGCGATCCCGATGTTTTAGACACTTGGTTCTCGAGCGCACTTTGGACGTTTGGGACGTTAGGGTGGCCCGATGAAACTGAAGATTTGCGTACATTCCACCCTACTGACGTTTTAATTACTGGCCATGACATCATTTTCTTCTGGGTAGCGCGCATGATCATGCTTACGTTACATTTCACAAAAGAGATCCCATTTCGCACGGTGTACATAACGGGCCTAATTCGCGACGCTGAGGGTCAAAAGATGTCCAAGACCAAAGGTAATGGATTGGACCCTCTTGACCTTGTTGATGGAATTTCACTGGAAGACTTACTCGCCAAGCGCACCAGCAATTTGACTCAACAGAGCCTCAAAGCACAAATCGAGAGACACACACGCCGCGACTTTCCAAACGGTATTCAAGCTTTCGGCACCGATGCGTTGCGATTCACGTTTTGCGCGATTGCGTCTCCGACGAGTAGTTACAACTTTGACATAGCGCGAGTTGAAGGCTATCACTTCTTTTGTAATAAGTTGTGGAATGCACTTCGATTTACCATCTCACAGACTGAAAACTTAGACCTTGATGCACCCCGCGAATTTTCGCTTGCCGACAGGTGGATTCGGTCGTCATTAGGAGTGTTAGTACAAGAGTGTCGTCAGCATCTTGATTCCTACCGCTTCGACCTGTTTGCTCAGTGTGCTCATGAATTCATTTGGCACGAATTCTGCGATTGGTACCTGGAATTTACCAAACCAGTCTTGTATGACTCAGATACTGAAAAAGCACGTTTGAACGGTACCAAGTACACGCTTCTCGAAGTGGCTGAAATCATCCTTCGACTCTTACACCCAGCGATGCCCTTTATCACGGAAGAACTTTGGCAAACTGTTGCACGACTTCTTGGAAGAGAATCCGCATCCATCATGCAGGAGTCCTATCCGACGAGCGAGGATTTGTTGGAAGACCAAGCTGCCGAAACCGCGATCAATTGGCTCAAAGGCGTCATCGGCGCGGTGCGTAATATCAGAGGGGAACGGCAAATTCCACCTAACAAAGAAGTTACCGTGTTATTTAGCGAAGGAAGCACTCAAGAACGGGAGCTGGAACATGAAAATCATGTCCTACTGTGCAAACTAGCAAAGATTTCTACAACCGAATGGCTAGATGACCCCAGTCAAAGTCCGTACGGTTCAACTCAAATAATAAATGGTTTGTATATCCACGTACCTTTCGTTGACAAACAGGAAAAGCGTGCAGAACACGCCCGACTTGAAAAAGAATTAACACGTACAACGAAAGAACTTGAAGTGATCAACAAAAAACTCCGCAATCCCAATTTCACTTCGCGCGCTCCAAAGCATGTTGTTGTTGCTCAACGTCAAAGAGCTGAGCAATCATCTCAGAAAAAGATCGCGCTTAAGCGACAATTAGAACAACTATTAGCAGCGATGCACACTAACTAAGTTGTGAAAAGTAAACAACATGAAGCTGCCTCAGATTGATAGACACCTTTCATGAAACATGAACGCGGAACACGAAAGATATCTTAAAAGCTGAAAAATTTCGTCCACAACGGACTTTCTAGAAACAGATGATAGTTTTCGAGGAATGCAAGTTTGTTCCGCTGAGCCATACATGACCAATACCATTTGCATAGGAAAAAATCTTACAACGACGTAGTAATCGGGCTCGGGTCGCGCGCACAATACGTTCAAACTTTCATTCGGGGGTCTGATCGCGGTGAACAACCACCACTATCATGCCACCAGTGTATAGGGCGAAAGCGTGACGGCCCTAGCTTGGTATTCGGGTAAGTTCAACTCCATTGAATGTAGGGGCCTACACCAAGCAAGATCACTTCTGCGTTCGACGCATGTTTCCGATACGGAGATTCGCAATAGAACATGGTTCTACTGCGAATCCCAAAATATACTGTCCATCAAACTGAGGCAACTTCAGCAGTCAAGGCAATGCTCAATCTTGGAGCATTGCCTGAGGGCTATAAGCGACCCGACACAGCACCTAAGAAAGACAAGGATCGTAAGTTTAGGATGGACGTAGATCGAAAGGGTCGAAGTAAGATGATAGAGATTAAGGACTAGACGGGCTTAATGGAGAATAGTGCCCAAAATTCTAAACCGATTTTGTCACGTTATCTACGTAACTCCCAAATTTAAGGCGGACTTAGAAGCGGTGATAGTTGCTAATGACCCGGATTAATTTCCGGCACTTTTGTAGACAAGTCCCATATATTTATTCAATTGTGTCTTTCGAGCTTTTGGGCGTCTTCTTCGGATAAGTACGTCTTCACAGTTTCAATCTCTTCTGAGCTCAACTGACCGTATTGTGGTTCGTAGAACAACAAACTGAAAGCTGCTGTTGATGCAATCTCTTTAGATGGCAGGTCATCGAGAGACTCAAAGAGGCGTTTGGGATGATACTTAGCCCAACCACCAAGTACCTGTGCAAGATACGGTTCCTTGGCATAATCGGGAACCTGTTGCAACAACTTTAGAGCTCTGGCTGTCATATTCTTTCGTGCTAGTACATAGCCCAAGCAACTGTATGCTTCAGATTTTGTGGGACCTTCTCGAACCTTGGACAAATACTCAATCGCCGTTTCGGTGTATTCGGAAGCAATTTGTGCGACAACCACAGCCTCTGGGCCTATTTCATTCTCTCCTATTGGTAGTTCAAGTGCTACATTCAGTGCACGCTCAATATCGTGATCCCGATTCACAAGGGTAAACACAGCAGAAGTTAGTAACCGAGACCTTAATCCTTTAATGCCGTCATCATTCAGTATCCAATCTAATGCGGCATCCATATCGCCCACGCTCCAGAGAAAAAATACGGAACGAGCTGCATCGAGCTTCAAATTGTCGTTTTTCATATCTTCCATTGCAGATACAATTTCTGCTGCTTCCTGTGGAGAACGCCCAGCAATAACGGAAACAGCCTCTTTGATTGCGAACTCACCAACATCACTGGGTAAGGAATCGAAATCCGTGAGTAATGTTTGAGGATGATAAGAAGACCAAGTATCAATTAATCGATTGAGTAATAGCCAATACTGTCCCGTTTGTTCCATTGACGATATTGCATGGAGAACTCCGTGTGGGTCGGATTCAGCCCACTTTTGCACGACAGCGAACTTAGATTCGTTGTCGGGGTCGTTATCCAAATTCATCGCATACTCGAAGGCAATTCTTGGTTTTGTTCGAGCAACTTCTCGCAATACTGCAGTGGTAATTAAAGACTTGGTAAGAGAATTGTCGAGTGACTGGCGGATATGATCCAAGGCTCCCAATCCCGTTTGTTCGATCCAGATCTTCGCAATCTCGGTGAGTAACTTGATCTGCCCAGGTTCGTTCTGTGCTTCTTCAACTATTTCTCTCCAACTTCTTTCCGGTTCTTGCAGTGCTTCGCTTGTTATCTCTGGCATGATAAACTCGTGGGCAAATTGCTCCAGTCCTAGTTGCTGTGCAATCTCGAGACGCTTAGTAATCGTAAGATCGCTCCGTTCCTTTAGGATGACCTCCATTGCAACATGTTTGTTGGCGTAGCTAAGAGTTTTAGCTCGTGAGATTGCTGAATCCAAATCAAATTGGACCCATTCACGAAACAGCTCGGTTAACAAATACCTGACTCGAGGTGAACGAAATTGCAACGCTTCCGTCAGGGCGCGTAAAGGATTGATTCTTACGAGTCTTTGAATAACAAATGCTTGCGTCGGTAGCCGTGCAGGAGGATCTAAATGCTGTGTTTGTTCCAACAGATCTAGCACTTGGTCTTCATCGGCTTGGTTCAATACATTGAGCAAAACGGTGTTTCTCTCCAGAGGTCCACTTAATTTCACAATCTCGTCTATGTTGCGAATCGGTGATTGCTTCGATGTTTTGAGTAACTCATCCAAGTCGCGGGACTCGACGGTGGAATTCGTGGTTTCACTAGACGGATTCCCAATCAGCACCAGAGCGTTCTGATGGTCAATTTCATCTCGTTCTAACAACGAGAATCCATAGAAGACGACCCACGATAAGCCCACTCCAACAAGAAACACAGTCGCGACAACCACGCATTTCGTCAGGCTTCCATGTCGACTTGTCAACATCTAAACAATCATCTCCAACTGCTTTGGGTTTCGAACGTTTTTAAACTGAGCCGTTTAAACCGCTTCGAGTCTTCTTCGGTGAGATGAGCTCGTACTTTTTCCGTCTGTTCGGAGTTCAAGTGTTTACGCCAAGGGTCATTGGTCAACAAATTCAATGCAGCTAATGATGCAATATCTGCCGAAGGCATTTGGTCGAGTGATTCGTACACATCGGTTGGATCGAAATGCACCCAAGCACTCATCCATCGACTTAGGTAAGTTTTCTTCGCGTAATCGGGAACTTGCTTGAGTAACTGTAGAGCTTTGTCGTTCAAGCCTTGTTCTGCCAAGTTAAATGCTACACTGCGGTACGACTCGGTCTTTGTAATACCGTCTCTAACCCTAGGCAGGTATTCAATTGCTTTGTCGATATCTATCCGTGACAGTTTTGCGATTATCCAATCCTCGGGACCCACTTCATCCTCACCTAATGGATAAGCGAGTGCGACCCGCATGGCGCGCTCTGGGTCATGCTCAACGAGTGTGAGCAATACATACCCAGTTAATTGAGTTCTTTGAAACTCCAGATCTGGGTCTTTTAAGACCCAATCTAGGACCGCATCCATATCGCGCGCGATCCAATGATGAATTACCGATCGAATACAGTCACCTTTCAAGGGTTCGTCTTCCATAGTAGATACGATCGCGGCAGCGTCTAGCGGGGAGCTCGAAGCAAGAACTGACACAGCCGTTTTTGTTGCTAATTTAACCATGTTATTCGGTAGTGAGTCAAACTCTGCGAGAATCGCATGTGGGTTGTAGGTCGCCAAAGTCTCTACTATTTTCTTGAAACTCGATTTCCGCATTTTTTCTTCTGGCATCGAGATTACTGCGTCGAGCGCGCCCTGAGGATCGAATTGTGCCCACTCTGCCACCACAATCACTTCAGCATCGTAAGGAGAAATGTGATCCGAGTTCACGCCATACGCAAACGCTGCCCTTGGATTAGTTTGCGCTAGTTCGCGAAACACCGCAATCGAAATATGAGACTTTGTTTGTTTGTTGTCGAGGGACGAGAAGATGTGATCCAACGCTTCCAATCCTTGTTTTTCGACCCAGATCTGCGCAATTTGAGTGAGTAGCTCAAGTTGATCGCTATCGTTCTGTGCGTGTTGGACTATTTCTTCCCAAACTTCTTCAGGTTCAGCGATGGATTTATTCAATTTCTCCAACGTGATCACATTGATGGCATATTGCTCGTTGCCCAATCGCTGTGCGATTTCGCGTCGTTTTTGATCTGTGAGATCAATTCTTTCTTGCAGTATGCCCTCCAACGCTGCCTGCTTTCCGGTGCTGTCGAGGGTAATAGAGAGTGAAATCGCCTCGTGTAAATCGAACTGAGCCCATTCGCTAAACATCGCGGATAACACATCGCTTGAATCGGGCTGGTTAAATTCTGCTATTTGCGTCAATGCACTAGACGGATTGACTCTAACTAGTTTTTGAAGAATAACTGCTTGAGTTTGTACTCGTGTAAGATAATCCAATTGCTTCGATTGATCCAACAATGCAAGCACACGATCTTCGTTCGCTTCACTCAGTGCAATGTGCAATGCTGTACTTCGTTCCAGCGGACTGTGTAATTTCGCGATATCAGTAAGACTGTAAATTGGCGAATGAGTCACCTTCGTGGTTTCCCTGCTCACACTCTTTGACAGGTCTGCAGAACTAGTAGATGAACTAGGAGCTTCTACTGTTGGTACCGTCGCGTTGTCCAAGTTGCCATCGTTTCGCTCTTGGATGGGTAAACCATAGAAGATCGCGGCTGACGCGCCTATCCCCGCAACGAACACGATTGCTAGGAAGAAGTAGCTGATCGGTCTTCCGTTTTGAAACGATTTCACTTAATTACTTGTTTAATCGGTTTTTCCTTACACTAATCCACATTTTACGCGAAGAGCCACAACATGGAGAAATTGTTGCCTCGTTTCATTCACCATTGGTTGAGTGGTCCATGGGTCGTTAAATTCAGAGTCTAATTGATGCTATTCGTCTTCGTTGAAGTTGCCTTAGTTTGGTGGACGGTTTCATTTGGGATTGAGGGTAGAATTATGCTCTATTATGAATCTTCGTTCATAAGCTTCAGGTGCCTGTTAGTCTCGCACTACACGTTATCGACGTGGACTGTAGGAGCTTTCCTTGAAGGAGACAAAAAACATCGGATTATTTCCGCGGGTAAGCGAAATCGTTAGTGCAACTGACTATTAGTCAACTCGGTCTCCAACGTCGCAAGCTGACGTTCTGCCATGGCATAGTCATAACAATCGCCCACGGATCCCATGGAAAGCTGCACAATTACCGTAGTACAAACTTGTCGAAGTTTCCGTGAAGTAGACTGAGATCCATGATCAGAATGAAGAATGACAAGGGTTGGATGTCGAGATCGAACCTCCAACTACAAGGTTTGAACCATTAACTCGACATCGTGCTTGGTCGACATCAACTAACCCACTACTCACCTAGATTACACATATAGAATAACGGCCAAATAGACTGTACATTCCGCGGCGGGTATATCGGTAAAATGCATCGGCAACACAAAACTGATTTGGTCGCTCCGCTTGAAACGCTCTGCGGACGTGATCGGGTGCTAAATCACCTTCCTCGATGATTGACACTTACCTTGCCGCTGTCGACACGTACCTATGAAATCCTGTTGCACCAACAAACGCGGCACGCGACGACTAGCGCGAACGCCTCGATCCGATAAAAACACAGGAATCCATGGTGCGCTGTAGATGCCACGGGAACCGAAATGAATCGTCTTGATGAGAGCAATCGATGCTTGTTTCTCGACCGTCCGCTGAGTCTGTAATCGAAAACGCCAAGCATACTAGCGGCTCCGGGAGACACGTAGCAAACGATACCTCGCGCAGATCGTAGATACGGTCTGGTGCACGGCTGTGAACTCGAAGACCAGCGTGGAAACTAGGTCGTCTCTGGCAGTGGCCTCTGCTAAGATGTCCCGCTCTTGTTTGACCTGTGCTCACTTACGTCGTAACGCGCATTCCCGTTCTCAATGACTCCGAGGACCCTCCTAAATCCAATTCCGAATCATTTGAATACCTAAACCAATTTTTTTCGCGACCAACGCTGTCGAACGACCCAATTACACCAACTCTACGATCTGTACTCGATATTCCAAACACTAGTGTTTTCTTCCCATGAAATGGACTCGCCGTTACTTTCAAAGTGTTAGTGTCCACCAAACTGGGCCAACTTCACTGGGTGAATTTTTAGCTCCCTAGTGACTTGTCGAAAGACAACTATAACAACACAGTGGTATCACCGTCGGAGACTTCATGTATTACGGTTTCTGAATCATCCACAATCTTAATCCAGTAGGATAGATTCCATGATCCAGATTTGTAATCCATCGAGATAATATTAGTGTAATTCCACGATTTCTTAGTTATTCGCTCGGTTTTCCCCTCCGGTCGTTCATCTCCATCTGGGTCTGTTAGTAGAAGATTGAAGTTGCCTCAGTTTGATAGAC
>JAAXGW010000005.1 GCA_012267385.1 OMG group bacterium | reverse complement strand
ATCTGTTCTCGATACTCCAAAGAGTAGTGTTTTCTTGCCATAATATGGACTCCTCAACATTTTCTAATTGTAGGTGTCCATCAAACTGAGGCAACTTCACGCGTTCTCTTGTGTTGATTTAGCATTGTAGATGTGTTTCTAATCGAGTAGATTAATCATGAACCTCGACAAACAAGAAGCATATTTCGGTCGATTCCGGTATCGGAGATCGCAGTTGTTCAATTTCATGCCTTCTCGCATGCAGAATTTTTTTGAATTTGGTGATTTGTGCAGTTCGAGCCAACACCAAGTTACGTAAGTTTCTGGCTCTCTGAAGCTCGTTCGCATTTTCGGCTGAATCAGCGTTTTGAATAAGGTCAGTCTTTATACGATGAAGGTTTTCAAATTTTCTTTCAAAGTGTTTTTCAAGAGCACGGAGTCGTATATTCAGCCGGTCTTCTACTTCAGCAGTTGTCTGTAAGAAGAACGTTTCAAATTGTTCGTCTACTTCTTTTAATACAACAGTATCGAGTACTTCGGCGGCCTGCTTGAACAAACTATGGCTAGAAGGGGTTACCATTGGATGTTTGCTATCGGCTACCTTGTTTGCAATAGCTTCCGCCTGGTTCGAAGGAATCAGTTTTCTTGTCTCAACGTTCGCTCCAATATAACCTATGCGGGTGTTTGTGTTTGCGTCTGATGCGCTGTTGCTGCTACTCCATCGATTAATTGCTACTACAAACACTCCTCGGTCTAACTTCCGTGTCGAATCCATTCCATCGATTACCGCTGCTATTGCTTGAGCGTCTCGGTTGGAGAGGTCTTTGAGATCGATGTCTACACAAAATCTTACTAATGGATGTAGCTGCGATATATGTTCGGTCCGACCAGACTTTTGTACCACCGACTCGGTGAAAACAAATCGCTGACGCGCATCTTCGGCTAATATTCGTGTGCTACCGTTGAGTTTGTTTCTTGATAGGTAGTACGAGAGTTCGCTAAAACCATCATTCGAAAAAGAGATCCTATATTTGTCCGAACTAGGGGGACTACTTTCGATTATTGTTCCCGGAAAACTTTGTTCTAGGCGATCCTTCACGTAAACGAGAATGTCTTGACGGTTTAACCACCTGCGGTTGTTTCGGCTTTCGTAAATACGATCGAGGATGTAGTCCCCATGATGAACCAAAGACCCTGCTTCAGACTCAAGTCGATCCGTTTGTTCCCTTTGCGTCTCCAACGCTTGAGCTGTTTGGTCGATTAATGCTTCCTTTTCTTGAACGGTTAAACTGGGATCGAGGAGTTTTGTCGTCATTTCGCGAATCTGTTTACCGAGAATAGCCTCCATTTCTCCTAATGCTCGTTCACTGGTGGTCAGGCGGTCATACAGTCGATGGAAGATGCGACTATCTATCGTGTCGTCGAATACTAGGTTCAATATTTGAATTTTTTCACTCTTTTGTCCGAGACGATCAATACGACCAATTCTTTGTTCAAGCCGCATCGGGTTCCACGGGATGTCATAGTTAACGATTACCGAACAGAACTGTAGATCAACTCCCTCACTACCGATTTCCGATGACAGTAGTATTGGTGTAATCTGACTCGTTTCAAAGCGTTCCAAAACTCTTGCTCTAGGCTCGGAAATACTACCGTGCAAAAGTTCTGTTTTAATTTCGCGTAAGGCGAAACAAGATTGAAGATACTTCAGCGTCGGTTTAAAGCTGGAGAAGACGATCACTTTCTTTCCTGGTTCGTTAATCCATAGTTGGTTGAGTTCGTCCATAAGACGCCGGAACTTTGTATCGTGCTCTTGCAAGAGAGTGGTTAGACCAAGCTCTTTTGTACGTTGTGAGATTTTGCTAACGAGTGGACGTGCGTTTACCGTGTCCTCGTCAAGATCAGTATCTGTCTCTTCTATTGCTTCTAAGTTAGTGTTAGGTTGTATAGTTGCCCAATACGCGGATGCCGCCGCTAAACTAGACGTCAATAGCCGTTGCGGCATCGACAGGAGAAACAGTTCATTAGCATTTTTTGATTCGGCATACAAGTTCACGACTGCGGTAATTTCCTCATAGAAGAGTTGTTCGTGCTCGTTCATAGAGAATGTGGGAGTCTTGGGATCGCGAACAGCGCGTTTTAGTTTAATATCTCGTCTTCTTGTCCTGTTGACGTAATTCGCAAGTTGATTGACGTGTTCAAGACGAACTGCTAACTCAGATCTCATCGTCAGATCCAGAGATCTAGAGTTCAATCTTTTCATTATTTGTCCCAAAGCTTTGCTGTCTCTTAACAGTTCGTGTTGTTGAGCTTGGATAAGGCATTCTTCGACTTCCAGTTTTGTACCATTTTTGAGAAGGAGATCACGAGCTCTAACGAGTGGCGCGTTAACGTTAATCAATTCATCGAGGGTATTCGCATATGCAAACGTGTCAGGGTCGACCATCTTCAAAATAGAGTGGAGATCTCGGTTTTGAAGGTGTATTGGAGTTGCTGAAAGAAACAGTCTATGGCTTGAAACGCCGCTAGTTAGCTTCCCGATCGTGTTTAGCATTGTCGACGGATTTCGCATATGATGCGCTTCGTCAACGACTAAGAGATCAACCAATGGTTCACCATCACTTTCTTCGTAAAGAAATTGTGCGAGTTCGACCCTAACTCCATGTTTGTCTCTCTCTGTTTCCTCTAGTTTGTCCCACCCACGTGGCGGACGAATTCCTTGCATGCTACAAACGAGCGCAAATCCTGCATCAGTCTCCTTCGAGTGACGTAATGTTGTTAGCAATGTACTTGCGTTCGCCAATTGCACATCTACGCCAAATTTATTCCATAGTTCAAGCTGCCACTTTTCACACAGAGTCTTTGGGCAAGCTACTAATAAGCGATTGCAATCGTGTCTTGCTCTAAGTTCTGTCCAAATTAGCCCAGCTTCAATTGTCTTTCCGAGTCCAACTTCATCCGCGATCAACAAGGAATCGGTAGGCGATTCCATAAGTTTGATAACAGGCTTAAATTGATGAGGATAAAAGTCAGTTTCGGTTGCTTCCATACTATACACAACCTCACTCAGTCGGCCACTGACCCGTAACCGAGTTAGCGTACGACGAAGCCAGTCAGGGCTGACAAAATTACCGTTTACAAATCGATCATAACAACTCTCATCTTGCTCTGGAATATGTTCAAGCGCAGAATACGGTAGCCACGAAGTTTGGCCGTCAAAAAACCGAACGGATACCATCCGTTGTCCAGCAACTTTTTTTTCTTCGCTCTGCAAAGTTCCAGCACGTATGGGATCGCGCTTCAAACGAACATGGTCACCAGATTCTAGTTGCATTTTGAACGGGTAGAATTAGTCGTGGAATGTGTTCGAAACTCTTAGTTTTGAGTTTGAATTGGGGCAACTTGTACAAAATTGTGCCGCGGATGTTTTGCACATATTCTTCACTGTATTAGGATTTTAGCCCTGACACTCGGTTGACCGAGTTTCGGGGCCGAGTTGCAACAATGAGTACGCTAAGATCCAATAGGAGCGACTCAGGAATGGCACAAAACACAGGCAACAGTTCACGGCTTGTAGATAGCAGAGCGGATAAGATAGGATGAGCTATACCATAAGGATCAGTACGTGTCTGAATTAGTAGATGTTCTTGACCATGAGTTAAGACAGATTTCATATCGGTTCAATATTTGCGGATTCGTAAATCAGAGTGGAGATGTCTATCCTCTAGGCTCTGATACTAAGGTTTTAAGTACCGTGTTTGAGCTAGTTTGTCGCCCGGTTATTATTACCGTTGCAAAAAAACTCGATTACGAGGTTGTCGAACCCGTATTACAAAACCACTATCCGGATTTTTCGCTCGTTCGTAGTGTTGTTGATTCCGAATTTGATCCACCGGGTCCCAAGTTTCCTCTCGCGAGGAGTCGATTCGAAAAACCGAAGATTGCAATTGATGTGAAAACTACCTATCGTGGAGCAGGTGAGAAATTCAACTATACGTTAGGAGGATATACCAGTTTCATCAGACTAGGTAGTGAGAGTAAGAATATCGTGTTCCCGTTTTCAGATTATGTGAAACATTACATTATTGGATTCATATATAGTCGAACCGCTACTCAAAAGACAGCAGTCTCTCGATTTACGTACACCCTGGAAAATTTAGCCAGTATTCCTTTACCAATCCAAGATATCGAATTCTTTGTACAGGAGAAATGGCGAATTGCTGGCGACCGAGCAGGTAGCGGGAATACGACCAATATAGGTAGCATTACTGGAACGCTTGATGACTTTCGGAATGGTAGAGGACCATTTGAGTCGGAGGACGAATTTCTAGAGTATTGGCGAGGTTACGAGCGAACTGCAGTAGAACGATCCAAATTGTATTCCAATATCTCAGAATTTCGTCGACTCAAACAAAATCGGAGTTAAACTCTCAAACTCTCTTTTTGGTGCTACTGCATCACGGGAAAGCACTACGACTTCTGTCATTGGATTACGCAATTTTTCAGTAGCTCCAACATGATAAAAATGTGCCATTGTGCGCTGGGGAAAGTCTGCGAACCAGCGTCCAACGTATTCGTTTTTACGATATCGATTCTGCAACCACATGGACATCGCGAACTTTGCTGGGGAATTAGTTAAAGCTTGGGCTAACTCGTCGGCTTCTTCGTCGGTAAATCCATTGTAATAGTCGGTGTGTCGCCCTATATACGGAGGGTCACAGTAGATCAAATCCCCTGCCAATGCTTCTGAAATAGTCTTTCGCCAGTCTTGTACAAGAAGAGTCCAATCTTTACCTTGCATGACCGAACTAGCCCATTCGATCTGATTGACGATTTTTGTTACGAGCGCAGGGCGAAACCTGTCCGGTTTTCGACAAAAAGGTACATTGAAATATCCTAAGCGGTTGAATCGTACCATTCCGTTGAAGCAAGACCGATTCAGGAATATGAAGTCGAAAGAGTTTGCTGACTCGTTAAAACGATCACGAACGGCGTAGTAGTGTTCTTCACCCGTTTTGCTCAGCAATCGGCCTTCTTTTTCAAGATGATCACGGACACGATGACCTGTGATCGCACCCGCTTGAATGCCACGGTATAAATTGATAACGTGCTCGTTCGTGTCTGCAAGGATAGCTCGTTGCGGGGCGATGTTTAGTACGACTGCTCCAGTCCCGAGAAAAGGTTCAATCCAGCGACCATTCTCCTGCCAAGAAATTGATTGAGCAATTAACGGGACTAGTTTAGTTTTAATGCCCTGCATTTTTATAGGTGGAGACTTCGGAGTAATACTTCGGGGCAAATCTCTTGCGGCAATCTGTCCGTTAATTTTCACTAATTCTTCCGAGTGTTTCGATTTAAATTTGAGGACATGTTATATTGTAATTCAAACCGGATTACTATTCAAATGTGCATTTGAATAAAGTGGCTTGACGTAATTTTCCGTAACGGGATTTTTCTAATCTTGGTCGAATGCGGAGTAATGTTGAATAGCGACGTCCACTAAAAATGAGGTATAGGTTGACGGCACTTCACATTGGAGTTTAAAGGTATACTAGTCAAAATCGCAACTTGATGTGGCGAATGTACTTCACAGTGGACTCTGTGAGTCAATCTATTCCAACAGCTGCACCTTTGTTTCTCGGATCAGACACACCGATCACATTCGTTTCTGTTGCTAATGCCGAATTTGCATCGCCGATTGAGGTGCGTGTTGCAATTTTGTGCCCGAGTTTGGTTAGTTCGTCCAGAGTCTCCTTGTCGAATCGGTCTCGTTCGACCGTAATCTGGTCGGGTAGCCATTGGTGGTGAAATCTTGGACTACCAACTGCTTCGTGGAGAGACATATCATGATCTACCAGATTAACGATAATCTGAAGAACTGTTGTGATGATGGTGGAGCCACCAGGGGATCCGGTTACAAGGATTCGACCATCAGAGTGTACGAGTATCGTTGGTGTCATCGAACTCAGCATGCGCTTGTTCGGCGCTATTGCATTTGCTTCTCCGCCCACTAAGCCAAATTGATTCGGAACACCCGGTTTTGCTGAGAAGTCATCCATCTCGTTATTCAATAAGAATCCTGCTCCTTGGACAACGTATCCGTTACCATAGCCGGAGTTTAGAGTTGTCGTCAGTGCGACGGCGTTCCCCTCGCTATCGATGGCTGACAGATGCGTAGTTTCTTCACTTTCTAAAGGAATCTGACCTGCGGTGATGTTCACAGAAGGTGTTGCAATGTCTTCGTCGAAGTCTTCAAATCTCGACAAAGAATATTTCTTGCTAGTCAGCGTCTCGATCGGAACCGGGAAGAAGTCTGTGTCGCCGAGATACTCTGCTCGATCTGCGTATGCTCGACGCTCCACTTCAGCCATGACATGTAACGTTGAAGCAGTACCGAATCCACTGGCCTTCAAGTCGTGCGGTTCCAGCATGTTGAGCATTTGAATAAGGATGATCCCGCCGGACGAGGGCGGCGGCATTGAGATTACGTCATGCTCACGGTAGGTTCCAATTATTGGGTCCCGCCATTTCGGTGTATAGTCTTTGAGATCTTCAAGGGAAATTAAACCATTACCACGCGCCATTTCCGCGACGATGAGTTCAGCCGTTTTACCTTGGTAAAACCCATCTCGACCATCTTCGGAAATCCGCTGCAAGGTTGCAGCTAGGTCTTGTTGGACAAAGAGGGAACCAGCCTCTAGTACCTCACCTTCTTCATCCAAAAACTTGTTACGAGATCCGTCAGAACGTAGCCAAACTTCCTTGCGTCCCGCGATCTGTCGAGCAACGTCTTCTGGAAGTGCGAACCCCTCTTCCGCAAGTCGAATAGCCTCAGCGAGTACTTCTTGACGCGAGAGCTTTCCGAATCGCTCGTGTGCTAGTAAAAGACCGGCAACTGAACCGGGTACGCCACTCGCCATACGACTTCGAAGAGCGACTTCCGGATCGTAGTTTCCTTCCTCATCTAGGAACATGTCTCGGGTTGAGGCAGCTGGTGCGGTCTCTCGGAAGTCTAACGCCCATGTAGAACCATCATGCTGTCGGAAGACAATGAAACCACCCCCACCTAAATTTCCTGCTGCTGGATAGGTAACTGCCATCGCAAAAGCTGAAGCAACAATTGCATCGATTGCGTTACCACCTTGTTGCATCGCGTCGACTCCAGCTTGAGATGCTAGTTCGGAGCGAGTTGATACCACACCTTTCTTGGCTTGGACTTCATTCGCGCTGACACAACACACTTGGAAGAACAGCAAAAGCAAGATCGAGCCAATTCCAAAAATTTTCTTACTGAGGAGTCGACTAATGACGGAGGAGAGATTCATGAAGTAATGTTCCTAGCTGAATTGAACAAGTGAGAGTATTGTCGTAAAGCGCTCACCGGTAGTAGATGAATTCTGCAAAAACACCTGCTACACCCCCAACCTTAAATTCATCGTCTACGATAAGTTCGCCAAATTCTTCATTAGTGTCCCCGAATGGTAAACGGACACCAAAGTTCACGTTGGCATGGTCGGTTGGAGCAAATGAAACGTAAGTCTGCATCAAAGCACTCTTGTCATTCGTGTTGGTAAGAACGGTGATAGTATGATTCCACAACGGGTGCCAGGAAACATGTGCACCGACCGCAAGGAGATTTCTACCCAACGAGAAAAGATCACCGCGACCAAGTCTTCGAGTATGTGCTTTGGATAAGACACCATAGCCAGGACTTAAGTCCTTAACTCCGATACCGTTGTAAAAGAACTCTCCGAAGATGTAGATTGGGCTACCGAGAAAACTAAACGTGTAGTCGACGTTCAGGATACTCGAAATATGGCAGTCAGCTTGATCGAGGCATGTACGAACCACATCCGTGCGAAATACTATATCAGCGACCGGCAATGCTGTTGAAACGCCGAAAATTTCATCGCCGTAATGAATCGCTCCGACGGTTTCAAATTCTGCCATACCTATCGGAATGGAGTACTTTATCGCAAATGTATTACTGGGTCGGCGAATCTCGACGAGTCGTTTTCGAACTGTAGTTAGTACTTGAAACTCCGAACCCGACTTGAACACGTACTCGATGAGTAGAGAGTCGTTTCCACGTTTGAAATCTCTGTCAACCAGTGTCGGTGCAAACGCATTAAAGACATCGAGAGGATGAAACACAAGACCACGTCCCCACGAATTGGGAAATCTCCCCAAAGATGCTCGAAACGAGTCGCTCTTGTAGGTGAGTTGTGCACGGTCGACTGATGCGATCAGAGAGTGGTTTGTACCTTCAGTGAGAGTCCAATATGCTCTATCTTGACGCTCGAATTGTGACACGGAATGTAACCAGGGGTTTCTTTCTTGATCAGGTGTATAGTTAAGCTCAGAAACGAGTTGCAAGTCGAACGCCCAATTGTCGCTTGAAGTAGCCCAAAGATAGCGAAGGTTCAGCAATCTTTGCGTACTGAGATCTGTGTCGTCGGTATCCGAAGCTTGAGCTGAAGCTTCCGATAACTCGGTGCTTATTTTCACACGAAAATTACTGTCGGCTGCGATGCTTAACGGGAAGAACACCAGAATTGTCAGCAACCACGTCAGCGGACTGTTCATGGATTGGACTTGTCCTCTACGACGCGCCCGTCTTCTAAATGGATACTTCGATTAGTGTAGCCCATAACCAAGGGATCGTGCGTCGCTGTTACTACGGTTATACCTCGGTCTGTATTTATTTGCTGTAGTAGCTCACACAACTCCCGCGTAGCAGTCGAGTCAAGATTTGCGCTGGGTTCGTCAGCGAACAGTAGAGCAGGTTCGCCAACCAAGGCTCGAGCGATTGCGATACGCTGCTGTTGCCCACCTGAGAGTTCTGTAGCTGGACGGTCTGCTACGTCTACTAGTCCTAACGCATCAAGTATTTCTCTGGTGCGCGACTGTCGTTCGTAGCGCGCAAACCCAAGCAATTGAAGAATAAATTGGACATTTTCTGCGGCAGTAAGAACTGGTAGGAGATTGAAAGCTTGGAATACAAACCCAAATTTTTGTAATCGTAAGTCCGTGAGTTCGCCACGACTCATTTCATCCAAACTGTTGCCGTCGAAATGAACCTCCCCGCTAGTTGGTTGATCTAAAGCTCCCATGATGTTAAGTAGAGTTGACTTACCGCATCCCGAAGGTCCGACGATGCTGACAAACTCTCCTTTGGTTATGCTGAGTGAAACATCGGTGAGAGCGTTAACTTGGGTAGCCTCTTTACCGTAAATACGAGTCACGTTGTTCAGTGTGAGGATTTCGGTTGCCACTTTGTCTAGTCTCTCAGTGCGATCAAGGGATCCAAGCGCACGGCGCGTATTGCCGGATACAAGCTAGCAACTAGTGCCAAGAAAACTGTTGCGATTACGACGATGCTAACATCTTGCCAGACCACTGCCGGTCTGATTTTCGGTGCTAGATTTAACATCTCAACTCCAGCCGCGAACGCACTCAGATCGATCCCATCACCGAGGAGTTGCAGAACACCCCAACTCAAAAGTAAGCCACCGATGAGTCCAAGGAACATGACGATGAGGGACTCTGTTACAACCTGGTACAACACAAGGCTGGACTTCATACCCATAGATTTGCATAGCCCGATTTCTTGGGTCCGTTCCAGTACTGCCGTTATAAACGTATTCATCAAACCGAAGACAAGGGCAGTAAACACAATCGCAAGCCAGATGTAGACCATTGCATTAACAGATTCGTACATAAAAGCGAGAATAGGATCAATATTTTTCCAATCGACGGTCTCAAGATTTGGAAAGGACTGTGAAATTGACTCGAGACCATCAGGAGGAATCAAACGGGTGTTGAAGCGAATAGATAGCTCTGTTATAGACTTGGAGTCGAGGAACTGTTGTAAAGCACCCTTTCCGGCAAAAATGACGTGTTTTTCCATTCCTTCGGAATCACTGTCATAGACACCTGCGATTTGAAAACCAACCTCTTTGGACTTACTGTTGATATCTTGCATTACGACGACGATGCGGTGGCCGATTTTGGTTCGTAGTTGCGTCAAAAGAGCACGACCGAGCACGATGCGATTGTCTGCTGAATTTGCAAGAAAAGAACCTTCGATGGGCAAATCTGCGACAACAGAAATGTCTTCCTGAGCCGGATCTAAACCAACAATTTGTACTCCTCGGGTTTCGCGTTCACTCATGACGACTGCAGGAATCTTGATGCGAGTAGCCCATCCGGCTAAATTCTCTGAATCTAGCTTTCGCGTAAACTCTTCAAAGTCTTCGAGGAACCCTCTAGTAATGGCTGGATCAGATCTATAGTCAGGAGCATGCAACGTGATATGACCATTGAGGTTGTAAACCACTTGGTCGACCATCTGTAGTTGCATTCCACGAATCAGACTGTTAAGCACGACCACTCCTGTGATGGCACAGATGACGGATACTAACAGAATCGTGTTCCGTCGGCGTTGTCGCCACAAGTTGCGAACACTCAGTGCGTAAATCAAAGAAACCCGAGACGACAACGATTGCTTCATTCTTTGAATCGCAACGCGTGTATGAGAGAGATTCGGTACATTCGCGCGGCGGCGAACATCGAGGTGATACAGATTCCCACACCAAGTGCGAGAGGTGCAACTAGTAGCACATTCATGTCTATGTGCGGGTACAAGCGATCGGGCAAATAGAATTGACCGGCGAATTGATCCACTCCCAATGCACTGAGTGCTATTCCGTAGTGCGCTAGTGGTAAATTTCCCAAGATAGACACAGTAATTCCGATGGACACACCTAGCAGCCAAAGAATGATCGACTCGGTCAAAAACATTCGGAATAGCGCAAAGTTCTTCATTCCTAACGCACGCAACGTTCCAAACTCTCTGGTCCGTTCAAAAATTGACATTACGAACGTATTTGCGATGGACAGAACTACGATGATCGTGAGCGTCCCATAAATAATGCCGTTGCTAATCTTGTCCAGTCTAATGTTTTGACTAATTTCAGGCATTAGTTCGCGCCAGTCGTAAACCTGAGTTGAGGGTGGTAGAATTTGGCCGATTTCTGTTTTGGTTGAGTCAAGGTCTAAAGGATTGTCGACCATGACGACGATCCGGTGCACATCATTTTCTAACTGAAATACTTCATTAAAAATTTCTAGTGGGATCTGAATCATTGCGCGGTCGAGTTGATCATTACCACTAGTAAAAATACCGGTGAGAATGGGTACGGACGCAGCAATACCACCTAGATTGTCATGACTCAGCAACACAATCTCGTCTCCCAACTCTAAGTCTAGATTTTTGGCGAGGATCGTGCCGGCGTAGGCTGAATCGGAAGTTGGTAAGTACTCGCCTTCAGAAATATTTCTAGGGAGGTACGAGACTTCAGATTCCGCGGTTGGATCTACTCCGATGATCATTGCACCGTAGCTCTTTTGTCCATTGTTTAACAATGCAAAACTCTCAGATCTCGGAGCAACGGCCGATATATCTGGGATGTTGGATAACTTCGTAATAATGTCGTTGGAATTTAGTATTGTCCGCTCTAACTTAGGCTCGTCCTTGTAGTCTTGATGTTGAATTTGTAGATGTCCGCTCCCAAAACGTGTCGCGCCCTCAATCATCGGACCGTAACTTCCAACTTGAAACGACATTCCCAGTTGAATGAGCACTATCGCGAATGCGATCGCGCTACACGTTAAGATCGTACGTCGCTTGTGTCTCCACAAGTTTCTCCAAGCGATGGTTACGGTAAACAAGGAACGTTAACCGGTAACAAAAAATATTGAATTGAGGGAGTCAGTTGGAGTCTCTGAGTGAAAATAAAGTGAATTTGTTGTCGTCGAGTTCAACATCGAATTCAGCGTGGGTATATTCAATCTCTGTCCACTTTTCTTCATCGTCGGTATTCTTCATCCGCAGTGTCTTTGGGATTGAACGTCCATCGAACTCCGCAATGTCGTGAGTTTCAATCCATTTGACCAATTTCAGATCCTGATCATAAAAAGAGTGTTCTAACAGCACAAAGTCTTCCCTTAGCTTGAGAACTTCTTTACCCCAAACCACCGGCGCGTTTTCAAGTGGAATGGCTTCAATAGTGTAGAATCTGTGGTCGCCTTCCTGTTGGTCGTCGACGATTTCTAATTCATAATGTTGGAGCAGGGTGTCTGAACGCGCGAGATCGTTATAAGAGAAATCCGAACCTGCCCAACCCTGCGACATCATCGACCTTGGTAGGCGAACGGTACGCTTAATTTTGGGTGAAAACGTCCACATTTGCTCACCTTTTTTCAGTGTTGCATTGCCGACATCTCGGGGTGGTGCAGTAAACCGGATGAGAGCATCTTCCCGACCGCGCGTCCAAACTGTAAATGACGAACTTCGTGTCCATTCCGGACGATTCACCGTCATTGTGAGTTCAGAGTACGACGTTAGACCCCTAGTTTGGTCAAGTACTCTTCCAACCAATTCTTTGGCAGTAGGTGATGCCGTATCTGCATGTAAGAGGACTATATTTCCAACTATCGGATAGAGAACGACCAGTACTCTAACGAGAGAAAACACAATACCTGACAAATTTGACTTGATGTAATAGTCGATAGTAGTAGCCAATTTCTACGCGGAACACTCTCCAAAATCTAAGAGAAGAGATCGAACTACGAGATCTGATTCATGGAGAAGTCATAGACGTACGTATTGATTTCAGAATCGATCCATTCAAATACTTTCCACGACGTCCTTGCAGTCCAAAACTAGGAAGTTTGGGTAGTGTCTGGTAATCCCCACACTGCTCTTGCAAGAGTAACTAAGGAACGTTGTCTTTCGTTTACAGTGCCTTCGTCCCAAGTTTGGTAGGGTTCCATAGCACTAACAGCACGATCTATTTGCGTATTTACTCCAATCCTTGGTTTAATTGTCAGCGCGCGCGTGAGTAATAACTTAGAACTTGGATATACAAATCGCTTCTGACTGAACGGACGGTTACCAAGCGCAGCGTTTATTTGCTGCTCTACTAAAACGAAATTTCCCAATTTCTCTGCAATTTCGGGATCGTTGTAATCGCCAAACTCTTTAACAGCTTCTTCGCACGGTTGATTAGGAAAAATGTGTTCAATGTCATATCCTCCTTCTGTGAAGCCGAGAAGCCATTTGTTACCCTCGTTCAGTTTGTATGCACAGAATTCAACATGTTGTGTTAACTTGGAGAGCACGTATCGGAATCGATATTTCTGTATGGAATTTGTGCTTAGTCGATTGATAGCATCGTTAAATCGTTCAGACAAATTCAGTTTTTCACGATCGAATCGAAGTTCGACAAATTCATCTAATTCAGTTCTTGTGTGTATATGTCTCAAATTATTTGCCCATCTTGCGAAATTTCGTTCAAAAACTTTGGTGGGTTCTCGAGTTATGACGTAACAGAAAAATAGATTCTCAACTTCCTGTACAAGCTTGTCAAATAAGTCGGGACGAAGGTGTCTCCCTGCTAGTAGTAAGATGAGGTGTTGACGAGCTGCTTGACCACCTAGAATACCCATACTTTGTAGGACGTGATTTGCAACACCCTGTTCATCGCGTCCAGATCGAAAATTCTTGTACGCTTGTGCAGCAGAAACTAGTTCTCGAACAAAATTGATTGGATCTGTCACATATCCGACAATCTTTTCGTTATCAGAAAACCACCCATAAATCTCGTCCTCGCGTAATAGTTCGATATCATAACGACTAAATATGAAATAACGCAGGAAACGTAGGGGCTTCTCACCCATTTCAAAAATCGTATCTTGCAGAGTCTTCCAGTGGTCCTTCAATCGATCAAACTGGTTGGGGTTCGCCTTCATGAATAGTAGATTTTTCAATAGATCCATCGGGTTCAATCCAACTCCACGGTCGTTAATAGTTTCAAATATCTTTAACGCTTTTGCTACGTCTTCAGTCTTTATTCGAATTAGTTTGACTTTCTTTGTTAAATACCCGTAAAACCTGCGTAACGCTTTTAAATCTTCCCCCAATTCACTCCTCAAAAAGCTAGCGACGATGTTGTAGGCATTTTTAATGTTCTGCATTGACCGAGTGTGAATGGATTCTGGGAGCTCCCCGTCAGCTAAGCCGACAAGCACATCGCCACTGTCTTCGTATTGCAACTCCAATCGGTATCGATGAGTTTCATTTCCGGAAGTATCAACCGAAGCTGATGAAATTTGAGATCTGAGGAGATCTGGGGGTTGGACACCTAGCTCAACTATCCGATCTCGTATGGCACAAAGGGCTATAAAGAGTGTTGTCAAACGTTGTTGTCCATCGATCAAGTCGAACAATGCTCCATCGTGGCTAGGACACACTACTATACTTCCTATAAAGTACTCTGGTGCTCCTTGGGGATCCGTTTCAGAGATTTCACTATGAATGTCCGCCAGAAGTTGCACAACTTCTTGAGTGCGCCATACATATTCTCGCTGATAATCGGGCACGGCGTAAAAAAATTGGAACAACTCCTCCACCGAGATGTCTTTGCTTTCAATGGTTTGGGTCATATCGAATCCAGTTAATACGTTATTGCGTGTTGTGTAGCGAGTCAATTTTACGTTGGCTAGGACAGAGTGGGAAACCATGTTTTGAAGTTTAACAAGTACTGAACATTGTGTGACAGCAACGAGGAGAAGCTTGAGAACGCGCAACGGTTACTAAGTGGAATCCCTTGCTTGACATTCACCATTCACAACACACGGCTGTTTAAACGGCATGTTCCCTTTTTATTCTTGCACTGTAGTTCTGATCATTTCTAGTTTTCGTTTGAAGACGGGGTTAACAAGCAGCAGAGGCAAACTTACGATTCTGATAAGCAGCGGACACCACTCCTCGCTTTCAAGTAGTTGAACTGAAATAATTTGTTCTGCTTTCTTTGCGGCAGCCATGCTTTGGCTTAACTTAAGAGAAAAATTTGTTCCAGAATTAAAATTCAATTTTTTTAACGAATTGGTTCGACAAATTAAAGGTTTAATGAATGAGTGATGAGCATGACTTCTTCCACACTGAAGGTGAAGATCGCGAGGACGATTTCAACAACATTAGCGATTGGAGTTTGAAAAAGTTTCAAGAAGTCTATTCCTCCAAAATATCGAAATCGGACATTTGGGAGTATCTGTACGGTGTCATGCACGCTCCCGACTGGCGCGCCAAATTTAAAAACGAGTTACAGAAGAACCTACCGCGAATTCCCCTTGTACCGGGTGGACTCGTCGCATTTCGAGCCTTTCAAGAGGCCGGAAACGAACTGTTTAGGTTACACGCAGATTTTGAAACAGTGCCAGAAGCGAAGTTAGAAATTGAATTGGATGACGACGGACACTATCAGATCGAAGAGAGAATGAACTGGGCAGATTCGAATAAGTCGGTCCTCGAAATAAACAGCACCTGCAAACTTATAGGGATACCTTCAAGCGCACACACATATCAAATATCTGGACGTTCTCCGCTCGAATGGGCAGTCGATAGTTTGCGTCGAAAATTTGATTCTGAATCCGGGATCGTCGATGATCCCAACGATTGGTATGTATGGGAAAACGATTCTTTTGAATTGGTGAGACATTTACGACGACTTGCATTTATTGGTATTCGCACAAGTGAGATTGTCGATTCTCTTCCTCCATCGCTTCCTTCCGAAAAGATATAAATGGGGTACTTACGTGAAGCACTAGGGGTTGGCATTGATAGCACAACAACGCCCCAAGAACAAGGTAGACAGTTTGAAATAGTTTTACGGCAAGCACTGCGTGTTCACCCTTCTGAATGGGGAAAGTCGAGATTCGAAGATGTCTGGTTATGGCCTGATTGGCCTCATCGCAGCGAATTTGGGTACAGCAAAGGTGACAAGGGAATTGACTTAGTAGCACTTACGAATGAGACTTGGGGTGAGCAAAAATTTGTCGCAATTCAAGCAAAGTATGGACTATCGGATATCTCAACTGGGCAGATCGACTCGTTTCTATCCTTATCAGACAACGCAGATATTTTTGGCGAGCGGGTCCTCGTCGCGGATCGCCGTATTGCAAAAAACGGCGAAGAGAAGTTGGAGAAAGCCAATCCTCGTGTTCAAATTTTGCGACTCAATGACATCGATGGATGGGTCGAAGATTGGCGGAAGTACATACCTCATCAAATTGACGACTTAGAGATTGATTTCAAACCACACGTCTTGCGACCGTATCAGGCAGAAGCTCTAGACGCAATTTCAAAAAACTTTGTCGATAACGACCGTGGTAAATTGATTCTGCCATGTGGGACCGGCAAGAGTTTTATCGCGTTGAAAGTGGCTGAAGAAATTGTTGGTGTTGGCAAAACGGTTCTGTATCTGGTACCAAGTATCTCACTAATGGGTCAGATGATGCGAGAGTGGTCTCGACATCGTTCGATTGAACATCAATACGTAGGTATTTGCTCTGATGTTTCGACCGGTAAAGACCCGGATGGAAATAAAGAAGGGTACGTACGTGGTGTATTTAGTGAGCTGTATATGCCTGTAACCACAAAGCTTGAGAAAATTTCAGATGCACTGGCACAGCCAGTACCAAAAGAAAAAATGCGGGTTGTGTTTTCAACCTATCAGTCTACGATCAAACTCGTCGAAGCATTGAAAACGGGGTCTTTGCGACACTTCAGCTTTGACCTAGCGATTTGTGATGAAGCTCACCGAACTACTGGAATTGAAGCATCCCCGCAAATTCAGAAGAAAACCACCAAACGGTTCCAATTGATTCATGAGAACGAGAATGTTTCCGCGAAAAAGAGACTGTATATGACAGCGACCCCGCGAGTGTTCGCGGAAAATGTGAGAAAAAGAATGGCGGAAAAATCTTTCGATGGCCAAAGTTATTCCATGGACGACGAGGGAACCTATGGTCCTGAAGCATATCGGATGAGTTTTGCTACGGCAATCGATGGGGGATGGCTATCGGACTATCGAGTAGTCGTAATTGGCGTGTCTGAGCAAGATTATCTAGACATAGCTAAAGACAATCCGATAGCGTTTGAAGACGGTAAACTCGTAAATGCGGAGACTGTAGTTAGGCTAGCTGGTTGCTGGGATGCGTTAGCTAGACCGTCTTCCCAAGACTACGACCCCAATCGAAATCTCGGAGAACTCTCTCAAGCCATCCATCAACATGCTCGCAGTGCAATTGCGTTTACCTCACGTATTTCACATTCAAAAATGGCTGCTAAACTGTGGCGTGATATCGCAAGATGGCATCAAAACATTTCACAAGACGGTACAAAATCATATTTGGACCTCACTGTTGAGCATCTTGAAGCGAAGACTCCTTCATCCGATCGACATACGTTAATCGAATCGCTGCGTCATGCAACCGACGATGGAGTTTGTAGAGTGCTTACAAACGTTGGAGTTCTCTCAGAGGGAGTCGACATCCCAGCTTTAGATGCTATTGTTTTTCTTCAAAGTCGATCTTCCCCAGTGGACGTAACGCAAGCAGTAGGCCGAGTCATGCGTCGAGCCGAAAGTAAGAAAATTGGTTATGTCGTCATACCCGTTGTTGTCCCGGCATTTCAAGATTTTTTTGCAAATGAGGAAGTGTCTCCAGAACACTTACTTTCAGCAAGTGATTTCAAACCTGTCTGGGACGTAGTACGTGCGTTGAGATCCCATGACGAACGGATCGCGCACATGCTTGAAGCACGCACCATGCCAATTGAGCTACGGATCCCAACAAGAACACTGGAAACCAATGGTGGGAATGGAGGATCGGCAAGTAGTGTGTCAATACCTCCAGACAGCATTCACAGGCTCAACAAGCACTTTAGTTCAGTGATGTTAGACGTTTGCGGTGATCGACACATGTATCCGAACTGGGGTGAAAAAGCTGGGGTCGTTAGTGATCAGATCAAGATTAGACTAGATGCTTTGATCAAACACTATCCCATGGTTTGCAAAGAGTTTGAATTATTTCACGAATCGTTATTGGTATCGGTAAGTCCAAATATTTCATTTGAAGAAACTGTTCGTATGGTTACACACCATCTAGTAACAGTGCCTGTGTTCGACGAAGTTTTCAGCGACTCAAAATTTGCAGATCGCAATCCTATCACCCAGAGCATGGCCAATATCATGACGACATTGTCTGAAGTCGGCGCGGACTTTGACCAGGAACGTCAACCGTTAAAACATGCTTATCGAATGATGAACACCGCGTTTAAGAGTGCCGAAGAACCGAGTCGAAGGCTTGATGTTTTAAGAAGTATATTTGATGGATTCTTTCAAAAAGCAATGCCGGACGAAGTCAAAACGATGGGGATCGCCTATACCCCCATCGAACTAGTCGACTTTATGATCAAGTTTGTTGACAAATTGTGTCGCAAGGAATTCTCTCGAGGTTTAACTGCTAGAGACGTTCACATTCTCGATCCGTTTGCGGGAACTGGTACGTTTCTTGCACACTTATTGGAGTGTAAGAATGATTTTGGTGAATACATCATCGACGATAACGATCTCGAGCGTAAGTATGAAAAAGAAATGCATGCAAATGAATTGGTGCTGCTTGCGTATTACATTTCGGCATTAAAGATCGAGGAAACCAAACATAGACGAACGATGATAACCTATGGAGAACCGGATCGGTACAAGGTGGACTACGACCCGTTTGAACACATAGTGTTAGCCGATACGTTTCATTTAGAAACGACCGAAAACACAGACATGTTATTTGGCGATCTCAAGTACAACACACGTCGAGCACAAGAGCAACTTGACGTGCCAATTCGCGTAATCCTAGGGAATCCACCGTGGTCGACGGGCAAAGACGATGCGTCAGAAACTGCCACGAAGACTCAGTATAGAGAAATCAAAGCAAGAATATTAGAAACATATGTACATGAACATCGAAAGATAGATGGTAAGACCGCAGGAGGTAATGCAGCTGGTAACTTGTTTGTGTCGGCGTTCAGGTGGGCTACCGACCGAATCGTGAAAAATTCAGACAATTTGCCTTCCATCATCGCGTTCGTATCTCCAAACAGTTTAACAGACGGAACATCGCTTGCTGGTATGCGCAAGACGTTGCGGGATGAATTTTCCGACATCTTTGTAGTAAATCTTCGGGGGAACGCGTATAAGCAGGGAGAAGAGAGAAGAAAAGAGAATTCCAACGTGTTCGGTAGGACGACTCGAAACGGTGTTCAAATCACCTTTCTTGTACGTAATCCTCACAAAGTGAAAAGTGATGGTGTAGGCAATTTACATTTTGCCATGGTACCGGAACGATTCAATCTTGTGTCCAAGTTTGAGTGGCTGAGCCAAATGTGTGATCCAAATAGTGAGATCTTTCAGGAAGTTCCAGTGACTAGTCAGCACGATTGGATCGATTTACGAAATCCAGAATTCGACAATCTCCTGCACGTTTGTAGTCCAAAACTAGGGGCAGGCAATGAGTGGTTGGTGGACTTTCATTGTCGAGGTATAGCGACAAGTTTAGACAGCTACGCATATGCTTTCTCAAAAGAAGAACTACGTAAAAAAATCTTAAGGCTAATCGAAGAGTTTGGACGTTGCCGTAAACAATATGACGAATCTGAACCTACAGAAGAAGCGTTAAATCGAGTAATTGCTTCTAGCTCCATTTCGTCGATTAAATGGACTGATACTTTGAAGAAAACACTTAGAACAAGAAAGATGTTGAGTTTTGACGAGACTAAGATCCGCGAAGTTTTGTACCGTCCATTTACAAAGTGCTTTGTGTATGAAGACTTTGACATAATTTCAGCCGGAAAATCAGCATCTAAACTTTTTCCTCGAGAAACCGCACTTACCCCCCCCGACCTATACCAATCATCAGTACAAGTCCGTCAAACAAAGCAATTCACGGGTGTCTCGCATCCCGTCTCCTACCAGACCTTTGCGCGACGGGAACACTACAAGCATCAAGAATCCTCAGCCCGCAATCATGACGAGCAGCGGAAACAACATGAAAATTGCGGCGTTAGCAACTCGAATACTACCGGACTTAGCAGCCATCCAAGGCTCTCAACAAACACGAGTATTCAAGATTGGGCGATCTTGATTGCTTCCCCTGCAAATCAGTCCTTGGCTAGTGTTTTTTGTTCATCGATTTTGTGCGACTTGCATCTGATTGCTCCAGGGCAGGCTACTCGAATCCTAAGGGCTCATCAGTCTGGGTGAGTGTCTGAATTTCGAACCGAATTATCGGTTACTCTAAAGAGTTTAATCTGTGCGAACCGTAGAACACTAAATCCTTCAACGTTCAATCATTAGTCTTACGTGTGACCTGGTGCAGAACGAAATTCAAGTCTGGTTTTCATTAGCACATCTCAAATTTCACGGCTGAAATAGTAAGTACACACTTTTGTCGTTTCGACATTTACGATTAGTTGAAGATCAAAGAGATTTGCGATCCAACGGGAAGGTTCTGGAAATAGCTTCTGTTCGCAAAAAAGTGCACTGACTGCTTCCTGAAATAAGTGACACTGTCAAAATTTCAGTGCTCGAAACGCTAGTTCAAATACTGTGCATCATGGATGTTCAGCCCCTCTTGAATTGACCGTTTTGAGCCGTTCACACAAAATACTCGGTTTAAGGGAGTCGACCTAGCGATAATTCATCGATTTGGAGGAAGTTAACAGGACATGACCGTTTGTATTGACAAGTTTGCCGAAGTGAGTCCAGATGCAGATTTGGGAGATGGTTGCGTGATTGGTCCGTACTGTGTGGTGGGTGGGAACGTCACAATCGGTCCTGGTACGCACTTACACTCGCATGTAGTCATCGGTGAGCATACATCTATCGGAGGGGACTGTGAGATATTTCCTTTTGTTACTCTTGGCGTGCAATCTCAGGACCAAAAATTCGTACCTGGAACGGTTTCTTACACCAAGATTGGAGACCGGAACATTATTCGAGAATTCGTGAGTATCCACAGCGGAACTGAAGCAGAATCATCCACAGAAATCGGTGATGACTGCGCGCTTCTTGCACACGCGCATGTTGCACATAACTGCAAAGTAGGAAACAAAGTGATTATGTCCCACGGTGCAACTTTAGGTGGTCATGTTGTGATTGGTGATCGTGCAAACTTAGGTGGCTTGTGTGGAATTCACCAGTTTTGTCATGTCGGAACCACCGCGCTCGTTGCCGGTCTTGCGCGGGTCGTTCAAGACGTACTACCATTTGTCATTGCGGAAGGAGTACCGGCGACAATGCGTATCGTAAACAAGGTTGGCATGGAACGAGCCGGATACACTGCCGATGAGATTCGCGACGTTCGGAAAGCCTTTCGAACACTGTTCCTCCGTGAGCTCAGGCTTGAAGAAGCGGTTCAACGTGTGAAAGATGAGTTAGGAGACAAACCTTATATTCAACTCATGATTGAAGCAATTGAATCTTCACAACGCGGCCTCGCGCGTCCAGACACTGCGACCCTGGAGTTTAATACAAGCCAATAAGCCTGATTAGGTTAGTGGTTCAATCTGGTGGCTATTGCCAACAGGTTCGATACATCTCGCACCATTGTTTCTCGAGTTACCCACGTAATTGGACACGGGAACGATTTCAAGAGAGTGCGGTAATCTTAGTCGTACTAGAGAATGGAGTACATCAGTATCCGCGTCGTGATTCAGCCAAGTTACAACGTAGTCCGTCCCTAGCATCACCGGTTGTCGGTGGTGAAGAAACTTAATTGGGTCTGCGGCTTCACACGTAACGATAGTGAAGCTTGTAAGAACCTGATCTTCTTCAGGGTTGTGCCATTCATCCCACAAACCGGCAAGCATTAGTGCGTTACTCTCTTCTGGTTTGATGTAATGAGGTTGTTTCCAGTCGTCAACACGTTGCCACTCGTAGAACCCAGAAACTGGTACTACACAGCGTTTGCGCCGAAAAGGCATTCTAAACGCTGGGGACTTTTCAAGACTTTCAGCACGTGCATTAAACATCGAGTATTTGGTTGAAATCTCCTTGGCCCAATTCGGTGTCAACCACCACCGGGCCTCAACAGTAGTGTAGGGCATGCTTGCGTCCAGTTTGCCGTGAATCATCCAAGCATTTGAGGTCGGAGCAACGTTGAAGTTTTTTGGCCCGGGGTAGTTCTGGTCTAGAAGATCCATGAACACCGCTTGGAGTGGATCAGAAGTAACGTTAAACCTACCACACATTAGATCTAATCATGAAGTATTCAACATCAATTAATTGATGAGAAAGCTTGTGTAGTCCCTTCCATCAGTACCAGTCATTATCGACTGTACCACCGCCGTCATATGCGAGTCTCTCACCGGTCATATAGGTATTCTGCGGGGACAACAAGAACATCACCAAATTGGCAACTTCAGCGGGTTGACACACGTGCCCATAGGGTGATACGTCGTCAAGTTCCCGAATGTTGATAACTCCGGCGCGAGCTCGCATGAGGCGACGTCCCATTTCAGTATCGACTAGTCCTGGTGCTACTACATTGACTTTGATTCCATGTTCGCGCTCTTCTTTAGCAAGCGAATACGCTAAATTTTCCAAAGCTACTTTCGCCATCGTATAGGGTGCTCCGTTGGCAAGGGGATTTAATGCGGTTGCGCATGACATCATGATGATGTCACCACTCGCCACCTTTCTCATTTCCGGCACTATCAGACGACAGAGTGTGTGTGCCGAAATCACATGCGTACCCATTAATTGAAAGACTTCTCGAGAGGGGGTTTCTGCGACCGATAACCCGCGACTCGCAATTCCTGCATTGTTCACCAAGATGGTGATAGCACCCAGATTTGTAGATACTTGATGTACTAACGCTTCACACTCTTCGACTCGATCGACGCTAGCGTGAAAAATCTCTGCGACGCCTCCATCAGCTAGTATCTCATCCTTCGTCGTTCGCGCAGCGCTTTCGTCGCGGCGGTAATTGATGGCTACCGTAGCACCCGCTGCTGCAATAGCTTTAGAGATTGCGCGACCAATGCCACGCCCACCACCTGTTACTAAGGCTACCCGTTCTGATAAGAATTTGCTGTCAGACATGATTACGGAATAACAAGATTGAGAGCGATCGGTTAGTAACGGAATTGCAAACTCGCATCAACCTTAACAAATTGTAAACCGACAAAAAAACTACTATTTAACCTTGAGTGTTATTCTGCACGAAAGTGTTCATCAGTAGTAACGTCTATGTACTATCGTATTTGCGTCGATCACTATATGAAACGGTATGCTCGACCTTAGAATTTCGGTCTGTCAAATTCGAACAACCATTACATGACAACCTTGTTAACGGAGTAGTGCATGCTAATAACTTTGGACAGAGTACCACACATTGGTCGGAGGCAATCGGCTTGTGAACTTTGATTCTGAAAACTATATAGACATACCCTTGTCGGTAACTAAAGTCTCTCGAATCATTGAGGAAAACTCGGGCCTGCGTGTAGTCGCGGTCAGAAAACTAGGTGAAGGTCTTGAGTTCCAGTCCTACTTAGTCAACGAAGCTTGGGTATTTAGGTTTCCAAAGCATGTTTCGGAAACACTCGACCCGCTTGCAGAAAAGGCGTTTTCGCAAAAGCTCAAGCTATCAACCTCCGTTCCGAAGATCAAGTGTATTTGGAACCATCCCTGGGGGTACCCAGAAACAATTTCTGGGTACGAGTATCTTCCGGGAACTTCCCTCGAACACTTTCGCGGGGAGGAAATCGACCAAGACTGTTTAGGAAGACTGCTTGGTACCGTATTGAATGAACTTCATACTATGAGTGGCGTGGCTGTCTCCAAGGTTTGCGATCCGCTCGCAACCTTACGCACATGGAGCGAGGATTTAGACGAACAGCTTGGTCGTATTTCACGCAGCACACTGTCATATTCAAAACGGACGACTATTAAGTCGTACATTGATCAGTACAAATTTGATCTACCAAGCTCAGAGGGTGTTTTGATTCATGGAGATTTGGGTGCGGACCACATACTTCTCGATGAACGGAAGCAATTGTCTGGTATTATCGATTGGTCGAATCACACCAAAGGATGTCGGTATCGAGATTTTGTCGGAATATGGCGATGGGGAGGGGACGCGTTTTGTACGCGAGTCCTGTACCACTATCCCGATAAACCGAGTTTAACAGAATGTGCTTTCGTACGAGTAATGGGTCTAGTCAGTTGTATTTCGAGGGTAATCCTGGTATGTGAACAACAAAGCGAGAAATTACGGAAACGGGCACATACCTTATTGTTAGAGCGACTTTCTGAGATCAGCAACAAGTCCCCGTATGAGCCGCTAAGTGGCTGAGAGTGTCAGTTATTCAGCATCGACACAGTACTCTATTGGATCGATCCATACTTGCCCATCTTCTTAAAATGACTCGCGGCCGAGAGTAATCGGTCGATCCAGTACCTCTTTGTCTTCGCTTGCAGAATTTGTTTGCGAGCGATTTTCTTATAAGGAAAGACCAAACACACAACGAGTTCATATGCAGACTAACGATCAAACTATCGCTCAAAGCGTCGAGCTACGTCCATTAGCCGAGATATTAAGGGATAAGTTGCACTTATCGGAGGAAGAATTTACAACGTTTGGTAAGTACAAGGCCAAGATTCATTCAAGCAGTCTGGGTGAGAAGCGGTCCAACGATCAGGCTAAATTGGTGTTGGTGACCGGGATATCACCAACGGCAGCAGGCGAGGGGAAGACGACTACATCGGTTGGATTAACCGATGCATTAAATTTATTGGGTGTCAACTCAGTGGCTTGTCTCCGCGAACCATCATTGGGACCTTGTTTTGGAATGAAAGGGGGTGCACATGGTGGTGGCCGAGCCCAAGTAGCTCCAGCAACCGAAATAAATTTACACTTCAATGGTGATTTACATGCGATAACCTCGGCAAACAATTTGCTATCGGCTATTCTCGAAAACCACATCTACTGGGGTAATGACCTCGACATCGATCCATCCCGATTAATGTTCTTACGTGCTATGGACATGAATGATCGATCGTTACGTAAGTTCGAGGTACCTTCTCGTCGAGATTTGCTCCTAGATGCAGGATTCAACATAACTGCCGCGTCGGAAGTAATGGCAGTGTTTTCTTTAGCAGAAGATTTAGAAGACTTGCAACGTCGCTTAGGCAACATTGTTGTAGCCCGATCTAAATCGGGCGAATTCATAACGGCTCGAGATTTGAACGTCGACGGCGCGATGACCGTACTTCTAAGCGAAGCACTTGATCCGAACGTCGTTCAAACTCTGGAACACAATCCTGTTATCGTACACGGCGGACCATTTGCCAATATTGCACACGGGTGCAACTCAGTGATCGCTACCAGAACAGGACTAGCGTTAGCTGATGTTGTTATAACAGAAGCAGGTTTCGGTGCAGACTTAGGCGCAGAAAAGTTTCTGAATATAAAGTGCCGTCAGACTGGTCTAACACCTCATGCAGTAGTGATTGTCGCGACTATTCGCTCAATTAAGATGCACGCCAACATTCCACTGGACGAACTCACCAAACCCGATGTAGAAGCGTTGAAGACTGGGTTAGTAAATTTAGAAGCACATGTACAAAACTTACTCAAGATGGGAATAGTCCCGATTGTTGCAATCAACCGTTTTGAGTCGGATCGAGATGACGAACTGCTCTTCGTGACCAAAAAGATGCGAGAATTAGGAGTCGAGTGCAACGAGTGCACTCATTGGGCAGATGGTGGTCGTGGAGCGTTGGAACTTGCTGAAAGTGTTATGGCGTGCATTACGCGGGAGGATTGCAAAAATTTTGCGCCGCTCTATCCCATCGACACGCCGCTGAAAGAAAAAATCGCCTCGGTTGCTGAGAACATCTACCATGCCAGTGGGATTGAATTTACTGAGACTGCCGAATCAGAACTGAATGACTTACAACAGCGAGGTTTTGGCGAGTTGCCTGTGTGCATTGCGAAAACGCAATACAGTTTTACCTCCGACCCTAAACGATTAGGTGCTCCAATTGATCACATTCTTCCTATTCGAGAAGTGAGACTGAGTGCGGGCGCGGAGTTCGTCGTCGTCGTTTGTGGCAACATGATGACGATGCCAGGTCTACCTCGCGTCCCGGCGGCTAATCAAATAGGTCTCGACGAGAACGGACAAATCGTAGGAATCTAACTGAGCTCAGCCTCAATCGAACAGCTTGCCGTCTATCTCCGCTTCAGTAGCGAAACAAACCATGTTGTACCAAGGTGGACGACGAATTGTAGTCGTCACCATAGATGTCCTAGGGTTTCCATTTCGCCTTAGTAGAAGCTCTAACGAACTCAATTCGATATTGTCTAGTAAATACAGCAACAAACACCAGATTCAATTGTAAATCTATTCAAACTTTAGAGGATTTCGTCATTTTGGCAAAGGTTCTGAACGTCAGTTAATGCATTATCTCTACAAATCTGTGGAAATATTGGTTAGAATGTTCACATAATCTAAACAATGTCTCTTAAAGATTAGACATCTGATGAGAGACGCAAGGAGCAATTGCGAATATGGCAGAACAGCTTTACAAGATTGGAAAAGTATCCGAATTGACAGGGTTGTCCGTCGAACGCTTACGCATGTGGGAGCAGCGGCACGAAATTCGTCCCACGAAAAAAGTTAACCGAATCCGTTTTTACGATGACGATCAATTGACGAAACTCACATTGATTAAGGAGCTTATTGATCAGGGTTTTTCGATTGGTGAACTTAAAGACTTGTCGGTCAACGAACTCAAACCATTACTTGGACGACCAACAAAGTTCCATCAAGATTCAGAACTCTCTATAGTTCTTGTAGGAGACACTTGGAATTTTGAAGATTCAAAGTCGTCATCTCGGTATGACTTGTCGGCTCGATTTCTTACACTCGAATCGTACTGGGATTGGGCGACAAACGAACCACATGTTAATTATGATGCACTCGTACTCTTGATAACAAGTCTCAATGTTGAGAAAGTCGACGAGATGACATCTGCGTTAGACGTACCGGTGTTTGTCGTTTACAAGTATGCAAGCGAGTCGGATCTCGAATTAGCTCGAGAAGCAAGCGTTTATGTTGCGAAAATGCAAGACACAAACTGGCAATCAATGATTGATGTTATCTTTGATCATGTTGTAACCGAGGATGACTCTTACACGGAATATAGGAGTTTTGACGATGAGCAGTTAGAACACTTGAGACGTTGTAAAACGAACGAAAGAGTGGAACCAGAAGATTTCGTCGAGATTATATATCGGCAACGCGCCATGATTGATCATCTCAGTCGTACGACCGACAGTGCAGTAGACATCGCTGTCGTAGAAGCAGTAAAAACCGCCGAAAATTCAATGGAACGAGCGCTACAGTCAATCGCGGATAAACACCAATTGCTAGTATAGCATTCTCAATTTGTTTAGATAAAATCTTAACAAAACTTGAACAACACAAAAATTTCAGTATAGTATTCACATTGAAACGGAAAGGATTGCGTGTCAGAGTTCGATACATCGAAAAAATTTCACAACAGGGTTTTGTCATGCAACCAACCATTCCGATCGACCGGGGGTGCTCAAGGATGAGCAGTTCTTAACGCCATGGAGGTCTCCGGACATGGAAGGCGCGAACCCGGCCGATTTTCTTTAAGTTTGTCAATCGGCAAACGCGACGCAGACTACTACGACCACTTTGAGAGGTATCACGCGAAAGAAGGGTCCGATCGTTAGCTAGAACGAAGCGACCCTTCTTTTCTGGTAAAACTCTTAATTTAACAGTAGTCCCGAGCTCAGCCACTAAACCACTAGCTTGGTACTTGTGGGCAGTGTGAACTCAATCCACTCAACAAAACGGTGCGACCGATGTGTGGCGCGGCTGGAACAATCTGTACATCTCAGAAATTCGCGCGATTTTTTCGAAATTTTTAAAGTTTTTTTAAATTAGGGCTTGTATCGACCACAAAGTGTTTAACATGGTGTTTACAACTACTTGTTATTGTGAATTTCTTTACGATCGAAATCATTTTGTTCGTGTGCGCTTTGCTGCTGGACTGACATGCGTCTCAAATCCCTAAAACTCGCGGGATTTAAGTCTTATGTCGACCCCACGGTCATAGACTTACCCCATAATGTAACTGTCGTTGTAGGTCCTAATGGTTGTGGTAAATCCAATATAGTCGACGCCATTCGTCTTGGTATTGGAGAAAGTCAGGCTAGCCACCTTCGAGGCGATGGTTTGGAAGATGTCATTTTTGACGGTTCCGACGCGCGCGCGCGATCTGGTCAAGCAACAATAGAGTTGCTTTTCGACAATCAGGACCACAAGATCGGTGGAAGCTACGCCAATTTCTCGGAACTCGCACTCAGGCGAGAAATCTCCCAAGATACTCCTTCGAAGTTTTATTTAAATGGACGGCGCTGTCGTCGACGAGATATACGGGACTTGTTCTTGGGATCGGGTTTTGGTGCGCGTAGTTACTCGGTGATTGAACAAGGTTTCGTCGGTCGCATCGTTACTGCGAAGCCCGAGGAATTGCGAGTTCATCTGGAAGAGGTAGCGGGAGTTTCAAAGTATCGCGAACGCCGTCGAGAAACAGAAAAGAAGATCGATATGACACGAGAGAATTTAGAACGTGTTAAAGATCACGCAACTGAACTTGCCAGGCAAATTTCCTACTTAGAACGACAAGCCCGCGAAGCAGCTCGATACTCTGATTTGCGAGAGAAAGAGCGTAGTGTCCAAGCAAAGTTAGTAGTGCTACAAGTGCTAACCGTTGAAGCTCAAATCGAAGAGCAAGAAACAAGTATGGAAGGAGTAGCACTGCGAGTGCAGCAAGAACTAGCGAAACTACAGTCCATTCGGACAGAACTTGACACCCTAAGAGTCCGCGAAGCTGACTGTATGGAACAATTTAACACAGTGCAGGGTGAGTCTTTTGAAGCGCGTGGAGCACTTGCTCGAGTCGAAGAAGAAAACCGGCAACGTAAACAGCATCGAGACGAAGCTGTGCAAGGACGTCACAAGGCTACCGAGACACTATCCGAGCAAAAAATAGCGTTCACTAACCAACAGAGTCAGATTTCAAATCTCCAGAAAGATCTTGCACAGATTGAAATTGATCGAAAACATGCTGCAATGCATTGCGCAGATGCAAGGAAACGGTTTACAGACACACAGGACGCAGTTGAGACGTGGCGTCCAGATTGGGACAATTTTCTCAAGGAATTTAACGAAAAGTCGAATGAGTTGTCTCTGCAAACTGACCAACGTACACGACTACAGCAAGAACTGAGTGCGCTGGATCATAGATTAGTGGAACTCGATGAATTACTTACTACAAGTGAGCACACGAACGATAACGTTCCACTGACTGAACAAGAGAACGAACTTGAACAGGAGCTACAAACAACTCTACATCGTATAAAGGAACATGATGACGAGCTCGAGGCATTAGAACAACTCGATGTTCGAGACGAAGAAATTCGTCGGGAGCTCGATCGTGAATTAAGCGAGATTCGAGAACGACGAAGCGCACTCACCGCCTTGATCGAACAGACTCTACAAACTGACTCCCCTGCTTCACATGAACAAACCAAGACACATCAAGAGTTATTAGCTAAGCCCCGTGTCGGCGAGATGATTGAAGTACAGTCGGGCTACGAGAAAGCCGTAGAAGTGGTCTTAAGTTCATTTTTACCTGCCATTACAGTAAACAACTTACCCTTTGAGAAAGTAGGTTTGGAAGACTTGTGCGATAGCGACGTAATGCTAGTAGCTCTCTCATCCAATGCCAAAAACGGGTCCCGACTAACAGAATTTATTACTCAGGGTCAAGAGTATGTCCCCGAACTTTACGCGGACGTGTTTGTCGAAGACGACTTGGACGCTGCGCTCGCACGCCAAAAACTACTTAAATCCCATGAGAGTACAGTTACTAAAACTGGCATCTGGATGGGTAGGACCTGGATCAAGTTTAGCGGTAGTACTACTGACAGTGGTACGGTTATTGAACACCGGGCAGAGTTGCAAGAGCTCAATTCCCTTCACGAACGAAAGGCACAAGAGCACCAAGATCAACTACAAGCAATGTCGGTCCGCACGCAGCAACGCACGCAGATACGAGAGTCGCATCGTGACCTAAGACAACTGCAGAACGACTTAAATTCACGACTCGCCGACATGCGCGCGCAAATCGAACAAGAAAAACTTGAGCACTACCAAGCGAGTGTTCGATCTGCGAACGCGCAAAAAGAACAGGACTCCATCACAGTCAAAAGATCGAACTTGGAACAAGAAATCAGCAGCCAAGACAATTACATCTCCAAATTGAAGGTAGAGGCTGCGAAGTTAGATAAACAGAGACAAGTACTAGAGGTTCAGGAACAGGAAAACAATAGCTTGCTTGCCGCAGCGTTGGAGGAAGATCGAGCCGCTCAAGCAGAGAATCATCGTTTAGATCTAGAGTACAACAATTTACAGGCTAGAATCGAGTCTTACACCTTGAATAGTAAGCTCCTCAAGAACAACATTGATGAGCTCAAACATCGTTTGCAATCACTCGACCAACAAATCTCCGACGATGACAACGCTATACATAAACTAGAGGAGCAACTCGCGGACGCGGTTAAGCAGTCTGCGGTCGTAGACCAGCGCTTAGCGGCCGTGAGAGCCGAACGCGATGCTATATTGCAGCAGATCCGTGAGAACAATGTATTAGAGTCACAGCAACAATTGCGCGTGGATCAGAAACAACAGGAGTTGCACGATTTTCGAGAAGAACACATTCAGCTCACAACGAAGCAGGATTACTTGTTGACCGAGCTGTCTGGGTTGGACGTGAACTTAGCCGACGCGAAGGCATCACTCGATCCCACTGATAACGAAGAATCATTGATGCGCGTACTCAATCGAACCCAGTCGCGTATCGAAAAGCTTGGAGCAGTTAATCTAGCGGCAACACAAGACCTTGATACAAGAAAAGCAGAGTACGAAACGTATCGGTCGCGTATTGAAGATCTCGAACTCTCTCAAGACACGCTAGAGCAAGCGATGCAGAAGATTGACAGCGAAACGCTCGCGCTGTTTAACGATGTATTTTCGCGGGCGAGCGAAATGTTTCAAAAGGTTTTCGCCCGCCTGTTCGGTGGTGGACGAGCTGAGCTCATTTTGACGGAGGACGATCCCTTGACAGCTGGTGTGTCCATGCGCGTCCAGCCTCCAGGAAAGCAAATCAAGAACCGAAATCAATTGTCCGATGGCGAGAAAGCATTGGCTGCGTTAGCCTTCACGTTTGCAATGTTTGAACTCAACCCAAGTCCCATTTGTATCTTAGATGAAGTCGACGCGCCACTAGATACGAACAACATCTCGCGATTTGGCAAGTTGATCCATTCCATGGCAAATGACGTACAATTCTTGATTATTACCCACTCGCGCGGTACAATGAACTTTGCCGAGTCGCTGATTGGCATCACTATGCAGGAAGCAGGAGTATCTCGGGTGGTATCGGTAGACCTAGAATAAAGGGTTCAACCAGACGATATCGGGAGACTCGGTCGCTCGAGATATAGGACAACATGGAGTTGAGAAATGGATTTCTCGGTTGGTATTGCGGTACTTGTTCTGGTAACAGTACTCGTGGTAGCTGTAATTGGATACGGCATCTATCTAAATCGACGACACGACCAATGGGAGAATGTCGTTGGACATGCGACCCCCGACGTGAAAGCGCGGGGTCCTGGCGTGAGCAGAGTCTCTGCCTCACAACAACCCCCTACTAAACGTGTAATTAAGTCTCCACTGTCTGCGCGTGGAACTTCTAATCGCACGATCAGCACGAAGCAGAAACGTGTGCAAAAGTCTGCGAAATCTGCTTCTGCGGCAAAAACACCGAAAGGGAAGACGATCTTAGCAGATGTTCCGGAACTTCCCCACATGAGCATCGAAGACGTGTACAAGGGTGGAATCTCTACCGGTGGTGTCCCCGTAGTGGAAGGCATTATTAAACACGAGGTCAAGGGTAAGCGTGCCGATGTTTTTGGTGCGGATGCGGACGCGCGCATGTCTACCGAGGCTAAACTCAGTGCCCGAGAGCAGGTAAGTGACACCTCGATATTAGACGAGAACACGCTGCAACCGAACGACGATAAGGAATCCGCAGACAGTTCAATGCCACCTTTAGTGGAAGGCATTGTCGGCGAAGTAGTCACTAAACCAAGAGAGGAAGCTCAACCAACCATCACAAGTGGAAGTCGCTGGACGTCGGAAAACAATGCGCACGTATTGAAATCCGAAAAAACAAAGAACTCTCGAATTTCGATCAGGTCTCGCGCAAACGAAAGGGTCGTGCCACTCCGTAAAGGAAGTACCAAGATTTTGTCGAATGGCGCATCCAAAGCCCGCCAAAAAGACGCCAACTCAAACAGTGAGCAGAGTCGAATGGAAGAGTACGTCGTACTGCGTGTGAGTGGTAAACACTCGAACGCGTTCCCATTACGTGAACTCGCTCGATTTATGCTTAATCGAAGTCTTAAGTTTGACAATACTGGTTTATTCTCAATGCACGATGAAGATACAAACGAATTGATGTTCAGAATTGCAGATGTCTATTCTCCAGGCCAGTTCGATCGCGCACAAATGGAAACTTACTGTACCGAAGGTTTGACGTTCATCATGTGCCTAGCTCCACTCTCGAACCCTCAACAGAGCTTTGAGCAAATGTTGAGCCTAGCCAGTGAATGTGCACGTTGTTTTGATGCCGTTGTCCAAGATGAGCACAGCAATAAACTCAGCAATCAAACCATCACGCACTATCGCTATCGAGTAGCAGACTTTCGCCGCAAACAGATGTCTATGTAAACTAATCGTTGAAAACGAACGAGTAGCAAAATTTGACGATTGCGGCAAGAGCTGAGAAACTTCGCAAAGAGATTGAGTATCACAACTATCGCTATCACGCATTAGACGATCCGGAGATTTCGGACCAAGAATATGACCAGTTGTTTGATGAACTACTGGACATTGAAAAAAGTCATCCGTACCTCATAACACCGAATTCTCCAACACAGAGGGTTGGGGCAACACCGAGCGAAGCGTTCCAGCCCGTCCAACACCTGCAACCCATGCTCTCTCTTGATAAGAGCACGTCAATGGACGAACTTAAGAGTTGGATCCAACGCAACGAAACTCTGCTAGATCGAGAAATCCGAGAGTTGATTTGCGAACCGAAAATCGACGGAGTCGCGGTGACTTTACACTATGAACGCGGAGAACTCATGCGCGCCGCGACTAGAGGTGATGGCACTACCGGAGAAGACGTCACCGCCAATGTGAAGACGATTCAGAGCGTACCGCTTCGTTTGCTCGGATCATCGATTCCAGCATTAGTAGAAATTCGGGGAGAAATTTATATCCCGCTTGACAAGTTTGTGCAATTCAATGAACAAGCGCGACAACGACAGGAACCGGAATTGAGAAATCCTCGAAACGGGGCAGCCGGCAGTCTTCGACAAAAGGATCCAAAGGTTACACAAGGTCGTCCCCTGAGTATTTATTGTCATTCGATTGGACACAGTTCTGACGATTTGGTGCTACGTACTCACTCTCTCGCGCTGGAACGTTGTCAGGAATGGGGTTGCCGAGTCAACCCACGCATTGAAGTGTTTGATCGCATCGAGGATTGTCAACGCTACATTGATCAAATCAATTCAGGTCGTGGATCTCTAAATTATTTAATTGATGGTGTCGTCGTGAAAGTCAATGACTTTCAAGATCAGCGGGACCTAGGACAACTTTCACGCCAACCACGATGGGCTATTGCGTACAAGTATCCATCGAGTGAAGCAAAATCTAAAGTGCTAGCCGTCGACTGGCAAGTTGGGAGGACCGGAGCTCTCACGCCAGTTGCGCGTTTAAGACCCGTCTTTGTCGATGGGGTAACAGTGTCAAATGCGACGCTTCACAACATCGATGAAATCCACCGATTGGGATTAAAAATTGGCGCGGAAGTAGTACTCCGGCGAGCTGGCGACGTAATCCCACAGATATTGCGCGTAACTTCTGAAGGTCATCAAGAAGTGGCGGTCCCGACCGAGTGTCCTGTCTGTGGAAGTTCGGCGACTAAAGATCCTGATGGCGTTGTGATTCGTTGTACCGAACGAATGCTTTGCTCAGCACAGCGCAAAGAGTCCATTCGCCACTTTGCGTCTAGAGGTGCGTTGGACATCGAAGGACTCGGTGACAATACGGTGAATCTCCTTGTGGATTTAGATGCTATTAAAACTCCGTTGGACCTTTACCATCTCACCTCGGATGAGCTAGCTACGTTTGAAAGAATTGGAGAACCGAATTCAGAACGGATTACAAACGCGCAGAAAAGAGTCGACAAAATTGCGTACGAACGGTACGTACTTTCCCTCGAGATTCCTCACCTCAAAAAAGCAAAGCTCGCAGCCTTTTGCAGCAAGTTTTCACCGCTTTCCAAACTAGCGCACGCATCTGAAGAAAAAGTATTGGACGTACTCAAAGACATTGATCAGCACACGGCAAAGGAAATTTGTACTTTTCTCCAGACAAGATTTAAAGACTACGACGATTTGAACGCGTTGCACGAGCAAGAAGTCGAACGATATCGATCGGAGGGGTTGATAAGCTACTTAAGGGAGTTGAAATATCCATTAGTTCCCCGTTCGCACATAAAAGACATTGTGAATCAGTATCACAATCTTGAAAGTCTTCAACAAGCTACGCCACAGGAACGGCTAGGTGTCTGGCCGTTGGGACTTTCAGAAGCAGAAGAGATATTGAACAAGCTTAAACAAGACTTAGAGTCGAACAAAATTGTCCAAAAGCAATCGCTTGGACGACTTCTTCGAGAAAAACACATTTCCGTCTTGAATAAATCACAAGCAGAATCCTTAGTGCGAGTCTTTTCGACACTGAATTCGTTACTGACAACAACTATTTCCAGCATCGTCGAACTCGATGGTTTTGACAAATCGTTGGCAACTCGCTTTCTTGAGAGTCTAAAGTACAACTTAGGTAAAAAAGAGAGAATCGGAGAGGAAAACGCGATTCAACTAACCGCCAACATTCAGAAGAGCAAAAACACGACTTTTGCACGCTTCATTTTCGGATTAGGTATACCCGAAGTTGGTGAGTCAACAGCACAAAACTTAGTTGCACGATTTCGTACGCTAGACGCTCTAATGAATGCAACACAGGAGGATCTGGAAACTGTTGATGACGTGGGAACAGTCGTAAGCGAACACATTTGCAATTTCTTTGCTAACTCGAAAAATCGAGAACTCGTATTTGCATTGGTTGATGCAGGAGTTTCTTGGCCAGTGGAAGAAGAGGAGTCAGCTTCACCTTTGTCCGGTCAAACTTGGGTCATCACGGGTACGCTGTCGATTCGGAGACCAGAAGCGGCACAGATACTAAAACAACTTGGCGCGAAGGTGGCGAGTTCTGTTTCCAAGAAGACTGACGTGGTGGTAGCTGGTGAAGCCGCTGGTAATAAGTTGACCAAAGCATTGGAGTTAGGGTTAAAGGTATTGAATTCTGAAGAGTTCGATGCTTTTCTTAAAAATAACCTCCCACCAGACCCATGACACCACGAGTCTATGGTGGCAATTAGAATTCCAACATTCAATCTCTCGGGTAGCTGCAATATTTACTCGCGTGTATCGCACTTTTGAGGAAACTTTTAATGAACACAGGAAAAGTTGATGTTTCTGAACTGACGACAGCGGAGCGATTCGCGCTTTTGAACAAAGAGGTTCAAGCGAAGTATGCAGTGGATCCCCATCGCGACGTGGATCAAATTCCTTTAGCTGAATTGTCTCCAGAACATCCGAGCTTATTTCAACACCAATCAATGTTTAAGTACTTCGCTCGGTTACGAACGGAAGATCCTGTACATCGTACCGAAGACAGCATGTTCGGACCATATTGGTCTATAACGAAGCATCAGGACATCATGGACATCGAAAGGAACTTTAAAGTGTTTTCCTCGGAACAACGCTACGGTGGAATCCAACTGGCTGGGAAGCCCTACGATGAAGAGGGAGTAGATCCGCGTTTCAATCTTCCAATGTTCATCATGATGGACCCACCGAAACACACAGCACAACGCAAAGCAGTTCAACCTATGTTTGTTCAACGTTCGTTGAAACCGCTTGAACCGATTATTCGCGAGCGCGCACAAGCGATCTTGGAACAGTTGCCGATTGATGAGGAGTTCGATTGGGTAACTGAAGTTTCGATTGAGCTTACTAGTCAAATGTTGGCGATACTATTTGATATTCCACAAGAAGATCGAATGCTATTGATACGTTGGTCCGATGCAGCAACAAATAACGCGAATCCGGAGTTGTTTAGTTCCGTAGAAGAAGCGTTCAAGGAACTGTGGCAGTGCTTCGAATACTTCTCCAACATTTTCAAAAAACGAAAAGCAAGCGCAACGCCTGGTCACGATTTGATTTCCATGCTAGCACAGAGTGAGTCCACCAAAGAAATGCCGTCGAACGAACTCTTGGGAAATTTGTTACTACTTATAGTTGGAGGGAACGAAACTACTCGTAACTCTATTTCTGGTGGCGTTAAGTTTTTTAACGAATATCCAGATGAGTTTGAACGTCTAACACGGAATCCAAATTTAGTACCGTCAGCTGTCTTGGAAATGATTCGCATGCAATCCGCGATTGCGCACATGGCACGTACGGCAACTGAAGACACCGAGTTTCGCGGTAAAAAAATGAAGAAGGGAGATCGGCTTGCTCTGTGGTATGTATCGGCGAATCGAGATGAAGACGTGTTCCCGCAGCCTGATCATTTCAGGATTGATCGAGAGAACATTCGGACCCACTTGGGCTTTGGCTACGGTATTCATCGTTGCGTCGGCTATCGACTCGCGGAGATGCAACTACAGATACTGTGGGAAGAAATTTTGCAGCGCTTCAAACGCGTAGAAATAGTCGGGGCACCAGAGTTCCAGTGGTCAAGTTTCCTTCACGGTATTACAAAATTACCGGTACGATTGCAACACAAGTAGGGTGTCATTAAGGGATGCAGAACAACTCGGTGACCTCCCACTCCTTAACCAAATTTAGTTCGGCCGCACGTAATTGTTTCCAAAACTAAAATGACATTTTGTGTGGAGCTTTGCTCTTGCACTCCCTCAACAAACTGATTCCGAGGATACTTACATGTTCATCGCGATGAATCGGTTTCGAAGCTTTGCACTTCTCAAAGGGCGCCGTTTTGACGACTATGTTTTGTATGCGTCGCATACGATTTGGGAATCGAAAGATGCGTTTGAGACTTGGACCGAATCGGAAGCTTTTCGTAAGGCGCACGCTCAAAGAAGTGCTCCGCAAGGAACCTACTTGACGGGACCTCAACTAGAACTCTTTGAAGCTGTGTTGACTTAGACTAGTACTACTGCTCAGATAGTGTATCGGCTGTTGGTTTAAAGTTATAAGAGCCGAGTCGATACTACTGATTCATCCTTGCAAGCTTGGAACTCGACATAAAGCATAAGCTTCAGCGCAGAGTCTAGGTTGTATATCTTTCTACAACTTTATTTGACTAGCTACTGTTGTACTCGAACTCAATCATGACTCTACAAAAACTCTCAGTCTGAGTCGTCGATATATTGCTTTAGTTCTTCGAGTTGGGCGTCAGTGAAATCGTCTTTCCTCCAAGGTGAAGTCAATTGTTGAGCTAAGCTTGAACGCAACTCAGGGGTAGGTAATTCCTTAATTGATCCAACCAATCCACTAGGATCTATTCTCGTCCATGTAAATGTAAATATAAGACCCTCAAAGTAACTTGCTTGCTCCTCGGTGGGTAGCTGCAGTCCTAGGTTTATTGCTTCTTTGGAGTCGCCTTGTTCAATGTATTCACTCCCGATCGAGGAATATGCGGCAATACGAGACGTACCCTCGGGTACTTTCGGAAGTAGTTCAATCGCAAGATCTAGATCGTGATAAATTATTTGATCGAAAATTTCTGCTTCTATTCCCGGTAGGAACGACTCGATTCCTCCTTCAGGTTTCGGTTGTTTTAAAGCTATTTCAAAGGCTCGGCGGGGATCTGAATAAACTAGGTTTGTGGCTAACGCACAAACCCAACTGTATCGTTTTTCATCGGGTACAGGTCCGTTGAGTACCCAATTTACAGCGGCCTCTACGTCTTGTTCGACCCAATGATCTAATACCACACCAGGGAGTACAAAGCTCAACGTACTCATGAAACCTTCGTCTTTTTGTTCTAATGCTAGTTCCGCTGCTTCCTGTGGTGATGTCTGCGCGATGGTTTCAAGCGCGCTTGAGATTCCCATCTCGCGTGTATGAGAAGGAAATTTATTGGAATTTTCTAAATAGTAGTAGGGCTCGTTAGACGCCCAAGTTTCGACGACTTCCCCCTGTAGCCGTTCGCGTTCCCTACTCTGTTCAACTCTGGTGACAGCTTGATAAGCTGCTTGTGGATCTGATTCAGCCCAAACATTAACGACAGTGTATAAAGACGATGAGTATCCTCTCTCGGTTGGAAGTGTTTGTGCATATTGAAACGCCTCGTGCGGATTGTTCTTCGCGGCTAAACTAAGCACTCGGTTCACTAAATGGCGCTTTCGGTTTTCGTCCAACGATGTAGCATTTATCTGATCGAGAATACGTAGGCCATCTTTCTCGTACCACTGCTCTGCAACGTTTCCTAAGATCTGCGTCTTAAAGCGATTGTCGGGTTTAACAAGACGCAAGAGTTCTGTCCACTTAGATTTAGGGTCCGCGACGGTAGCAGTACGAAATGACATCACATACGCGTCTATTCCTTGATCTTTGTCTCCTAATGTCTTCGCGATATCGCGGTGTTTAGTCAAGGGCTCGCCCGACAAAGTAGTAAGAATTCCTGCAAGCGCGTTCATTCTTGCATCCTCGCTGAGGGACTTAGCACTTTCGACAGCATCATCTAGGTCACTGAGTGCCCAGTCTTTGAAAACACTTTGAACAAAAGGCATGCGTTCATTCTCGGTCGAGATCGACGAGTACGATTGATTGTCTAGAGGATTGCGTATAACAAAATCAGCACCCAGATCATTGATATCTATGGAATGTTCCAAAGCCGCGACAGGATTTAACAGCACTAGTCTTTCTATGAGAGCAGTCTGAAGTTCCTTGACGACAAGGGGAGAAAGCGTGCTTTCTGAGTCCAAAGTACGATCGAGCTCAGCTGCAATTTGTGGTTCAGACAGGTCAGCAACATAGGAATAGACGGCGAGCTTACGTTGAAACGCGATCTTGTGTAACGAAGGATCTTCCAGCTCGCCTGATGAATCGGTAGCGGCGACTGACGCTGTGTCTTGTAGGCCATCAATCTCGGTGTCCATCGAAGAGGACGCTCCTCCTGTTTGCTGAGCATGGTCACTCTGCGATGGATCTGAACCACCATTAGTTAATGTTGCGAGATGTACGAAATACGTCCCACCTCCCCCTAACAATATTCCAGAGGTCAGCAGTATTAATGGGATTGCGACAGTTTTTTTCATGAGAGACTAACTCGTACGGGTTAACCGATTCTTTCTAAAGCACGAACATGGTTGTGATTCGATGATTGTGAGGGTTTGCAATGTGGTCGAAAAAACCAACTCGCGGCACAGCGCACAACAAGTTAAAAAGGAATGAGCTCTTCGAGCAACTCAATCTCTTTTTCCGATGGATTCATCAAGTCTATATCTTGGATCGCTTCAAGGTTCTTTCGATCTTCGTCAGTGAGGTATTTGTCTACGCTCGCAAGTTCGTCAGCAGAAAGAGTTTGCATCATGCTGTTGAATAGATTCATCGAAAGTGCTATTTTGGATTTCATCTCGTTCGTGGGAAATTCTTCAATCTCCTTCAACAATCCCTTCGGGTCCTCAAGAACCCAATTAGAAACCAACTGATCATAGTATTGTGTTTGCTGTTCCCCTGATAATTGATTCGCAAGGTTCATTGCTTTTTGCGTTTCGCCATTTTGAATTAGCGAAAATCCTATGGATGAGTATGCATTTACTTTGCTACGACCGCTATCTCTCACTTGGGGTAATAATTCGATCGCAAGGTCTAAATCGTCGTAGGCAATAGAGCTGAGAATCGAAGCCTCAAAGGCAAAACCTGATAACGGATTGTCCACAGGCTCGCTAATAGGTTGTTCTAAAGCGAGTTGAAACGCTGCTCTGGGATCAGTGGCAACGAGTGTTCGAACGAGTGGTCGAATTAACGCGGAGCGCAATGGTTCATTCTCGGGTAAGCTAAAAACCCAGTTTTTAGCGGCTTCGACGTCTTTGTACGACCACTCTCGAACTAGCGTACTTGCAATGGAGAGCTGCGTCGAATAATCCGACACTTGCAACACATACTTAGCGGCTTCTGAAGGCGAAGTGCGTGCAAGCCTTCGGATTGCGTCGCGACTTGCGTTTTCTCGCTGCTCCTGTGGTATGAGTTCTAAATTACTAAGAAGCTGTTGCGGGTTGTTATCTGCCCATTGGTAAATCGCTCCAGAGATCATATTTCGCCGAACTCTACTCGCCGGCACCGTCTCCATTTGCGTCAACAACCCACGTGGATCTTTACGTGCCCACTCCCAATCAATTCCACTTCGATCAATAATTTCGAGGGCGTTTTCGCCAAGATTCTTCAACATGTAGTCAAAGATTTCCTCTGGTTCGTCGGTAGCCAAATGTCCAAACACATCTGATAGTGCGAGGTCGTACTTTGAATCCGGAGAAAGTGAAGACACTATTTCGTCAAATACTGCTCTTCCCTCTTTCTCCACCCAAGCATCCGCAACTCGGCTAAGGGCAAATCCAGTTGTTTCTTGCATTCCCTCCCGGTTTGCTAGGTCGATTATTTGGAACCAAATTTCCTTGGGATTCTCAATTTGTCCTTAGTGAGATGTTGAAAGTAATTGGAAAATGCATTGCTTTCATCTCCAAGTCTTTTTGCGATTTCACGTTGTTGATCTAAATCCAAGTCGTCGCGCGCGTTTAAAATCGCGTGCGGAACGGCAGAATATTCCTCTAAACCCAGCGCGCTGACATGAGCAACCGCACCCTCTAGATCGACATTAGCCCATGTCTGAAGCACTATGTAAACCATACCATAACGCGGGTACTCGTCTTCCGTCCACGTAAACTCAAAAGCTCTTTCCGGAGCGGTCATCGACAGTTTCTGTAGGAGTGCAGACTGCAGTTCGGTCCGATTTGTATCGGAAACATTCCAAGATGGTTCAATGGATTGCTGAAGCCAATCCAAGATTTGATCTTCGGAGAGTGTTTGGACCCAAGACACAATTGACATCTTAAGATCGAAGGCGTGTTTTGGAAAAATCAAATCGTTGATGTCGGAAGGGACCGAGTCGTAACTAACCTGATTAGTCGAACCAATATTTCCTCCCTCATCACTTCTTGCTTGATTCTCTAATTGCTGCGAATCAGCGGATGTCCCTTTGTCTGGAAGTAAAACAAGAACTCCGGTGACACCGAGGACCCCAATTAACAAACCAGCCAAGAGGATTAGCGAGCGTGAAAATAGATTCTGCATGGAACTACATTCTGAATATCCTTAAGACCGAAAAATTATATCGGGACAAAAATATGCTGTGTTCGTTAGCTCGAGTTCAATGTACCGCCTGAGGACAACAACACTTCCTAGCCACCCAGAAAGTACAGGTGCACCGAGATAAAGTCGAGTCAGAATGAATGGCGAATGAACTGTCCTGACCTTACCTTGGTTTGTTGCGCGCTGAATTTGATAATTGGCTTTAGAAAGATGCTCCTCAGCAGAGTTCGTTCATACGCTACCGAGACCTATATTCCAGTGTTGCAGGTACTCTTCGTTGTAGGTAAATCTCTTCCGATTAGCACTCACCAGCGGTGGACACTGTTTTACAGACTAACGATCGACTATCTAAGTCTCCTACATCGCAAGCAAGCTTTCATTCCGAATCATTGAGATATTGCTTTAGCGCTTCAAGTTGGGCATCGGTGAAATTGTCTTTCATCCAATCACTCGACAACTCTTGAGCTATACTTGAACGTAATTCAGAGGTAGGTAAATCCTTAATTGACTCAACCAATCCGCCCGGATCTATTCTCGCCCATGTAGATGTAATACTCTGATAGTACTGCGCTTGCTCCGCGGGGGTTAACTGTAAGCCTAGGTTTACGGCTGTATCAAATTCGCCTTGGTCAATATATTCGCTTCCTACGGAGGCATATGCCTCGGAACGCGATTTGCCTTCCGGAACCTTCGGTAATAGTTCAACCGCAAGATCTAAATCACGATAAACTATTTGGTCGATAAGTTCTGCTTCTAGTGCCGGTAGAAACGCCTCGAATCCTCCTTCGGCTTTCGGTCGTTTTAAAGCTATTTCGAACGCTCGGCGGGGATCGGAACGAACTAGTATTGTTGTTAGCGCACGAACCCAACTGGACTGTTTGTCTTCTGGTACAGGCCCGCTGGTTACCCAATTTACTGCGGCCTCCACATCTTGATCGACCCAGTGTCGTAGTACTACACCTGGGAGCATAGCACTCAACATATTTATTAAACCTTCGTCTTTTTGATCTAGTGCGAGTTCCGCTGCTTCCAGTGGTGATGTTTGAGCAATTGTTTCAAGCGCGCTCGTGATTCCCATGACTCGAGTATGAGTAGGAAAGTTGTAGAGATTTTCCATATAGTAGTAGGGTTCGTTGGCAGCCCATTTGCTTACGACACTGGTTTGTAGTGATTCACATTCCCGAAGCTGTTCAATTCTGGTGACAGAGTGATATGCTGCTCGCGGATCGGTTTCGGCCCAAATATCAACGACCATGACTAAAGCCAAAGCCGATGGAAATCCTCTCTCTGTTGGAAGTGTTTGCGCATATTGAAACGCCTCCTGCGGGTTGTTGGTTGCCGCTAAACGAAGTACGCGGTCAACTATATTTCTCTTATGAAATTCTTCCAATGGCGTTGCATTTATTTGGTCGAGGACACGTACGCCATCTTTTTCGTACCACTGCTCCGCGATGTTTCCAAAAACCTGCATCTTATCGTACTGGTCGGGTTTAACAAGACTCATCAATTCAGTCCAAATGGCTTTAGGGTCATCGACAGTAGCGGTGCGAAGTGACATCACATATGCATCTATACCTTGGTCTTCGTCTCCCAACGATTTCGCGATGTCGCGAAAAGTTGCGAATGGCTTCCCGGACAGCGTGGTAAGAATTCCAGCGAGCGCATTCAATTTAGTGACCGAATTGAGTGACCTAGCGTTTTCAACAGCATCATCTAAGTCTCTAAGTGCCCAATCTTTGAACACGCTTCGCACGACGGGCATGATTTCACTGTCTGTGTCTGCAGGCGCGTACGTTTGTGGGTCTAATGGGTTGACTACGCGGGTAAATGTCCCATATTCGTTTGAGTACGCGTGTGTGTCTAAGGTGTTGGGCATGACAGAATCATTACCAAAATCGTTGCTATCTAACGAAAATTTCAGTGCTGCGACTGGATTTAATACCGCCAATCTTTCTATGAGAGCAGTTTGCAATTCCTTGCGGACGCGTGATGAAAGCACATGTGCTGGATCGGAAGTACGTTCTAACTCCTCTGTAATTTGTAGCTCAGATAAGCTCGCGACGTAGGAATAGACTGCAAGTTTGCGTTGAAACGCGTTTTGTTGTAGAGAAGGATCTTCGATCGCGGCTGCCAAGTATGAGGTATTAGTCGACTTTGTGTCTCGTACTTCATCAATCTTGGACTCTACAGTAGGGAGAGCTCCGTTTGTCTGTTCTGCGATGACACTCTGCGACGAATCTGAACTATCTTCAGTCGACGTAGCGAGATGTACGAAATATGTAGCTAAGCCACCTAACAAAATTCCTGAGGTTAGAAGAATTAGTGGGATTGCATCAGTTTTTTTCATGGGAGCCTAATTCGTACGGAGTGAGTGATCTTGCTAAAACAAAAAATCGTACTGCTTTTCTTGATCACGAGCGTTGGCATCGTGCTACTCTCAAAAGCATGTCCATCGAGCTGCGCATAACAAGCTAATAGGGAAATAGCTCTTCGAGCACTTTTCGTTCTGCTTCCGATGGATTCATCAAATCTATGTCTTGGATCGCCTCATGGTTTTTACGATCTTCTTCAGTAAGGAATTTGTCTATATTCGCAAGTTCATCAGCCGAATACGTTTGCCTCATGTTGTTGAACATGAGGATCTGAAGTGCAACTTTGGATTTGGTCTCGTTCGTGGGAAATTCATCAATTGCCTTCAACAATTCTTTGGGGTCCTGCAACATCCAGCTGGAAGCTAAGCGCCGATAGTATTGCGTTTGTTGTTGATTTGGCAATTGCTTCCCTAGGTTCATAGCTTGTTGCGATTCGCCTCTCTCAATCAACGATGATGCTATGGTAGAGTATGCTAATGCCTTACTTTGACCGCGATCTCTCACTTGAGGTACTAACTCAATCGCTAGGTCCAAATCGTTGTACGCGATCACGCTAAGAATTGAAACCTCAAAGCCTCTAACGGTGAGTGGATTATCTACTTGCTCGTTAATTGGTTGATCGAGTGCAAGTTGAAAGGCCTCTCTGGGATCAGTGTATACCAGTGCTTGAATGAGAGGTAGAATGAGTGCAGAGCGCAGCGGTTCACTCTCGGGTAAGCTATACACCCAATCTTTAGCAGCACCGGCATCTTGGTAGGACCAATCTTGAACTAGAGTACTTGCAACGGAGAGCTGCGTCGAATAATCCGAAACTTGTAATACGTACTTCGCGGCTTCGGAAGGCGAAGTGCTTGCCAGCTTTCGGATTGCATTACGACTTGCGTCTTTTTGATGCTCCGGTGGTATGAGCTCTAAATTACTAAGAAGCTGTTGCGGTTTTTTAGTTGCCTATTGGTAAACCGCGCTGGAGATTATGTTTCTGCGATATCTACTCGCTGGCAGAGTCTCCAACCGAGACAGTAGTCCATGAGGGTCTTTATGTGCCCAGTCGTAAGCGATTCTACTCCGTTCTAAAATTTCGGGTGCTTGATCTCCAAGATTCTGTAGTATGTAGTCAAAAATTCCCTCTGGTTCGTCGGCAGCTAAGGCTCTAAATACTTGTGGTAGTGCGGAATCGTACACTGAGTCTGAGGACATTGAAGACACAATCTCGTCTAAGACTGCCTTTCCTTCTTTCTCTACCCATGCGACCGCGACTCTGCCTAGAGCATAGCCAGATACTTCTTCCATACCTTCGTCGTTCGCTAGGTTGCTTATTTCGTACCAAATTTCATTGGGGTCTTCAATTTTTCCCCCAGTAAGATTTTGAAAGTAATTGGAAAATGCATAGCTCTCATCTCCGAGCTTTATTGCGATTTCACGTTGTTGATCTAAATTCAAGTCGCCCCGCGCTGCTACTATGGTTTGTGGAAAATAAGAAGATTCCCCTGGACCCATTCCGTTGACATGAGCGATCACACCCTCTAGATCGACACTAGCCCATTCCCGTATCACGATGGAAGCGATACCAAGTTTCCTCTGATCTTCTACCGACCACGCAAATTCAAATGCTCTCTCGGGGGCTGTTGTCACAAGTTTCTGTAAGAGTGCAGTTTGTAGCTCATGCCGATTTGCATCGGTGACACTCCAAGACGGTTCGATGGATTGCTGGAGCCAATCCAAGATTTGATCTTCTGAGAGTGCTTGGACCCAAGACACAATTGACATCTTAAGTTCGAAGGCATGATTAGGAAAAACTAAATCGTCGATGTTGGAGGGGATTAAGTCGCTACTGACCTGACTCGTCGAACCTGTATTTCCTTCATTGTCCCGAAGTGGTTGCTTCTCAAGGTGCTGTGAGCCCGAAGATGTCCCATTGTCCGGGCTTAATATGAGAACACCTGTGACACCGAGGACCCCAATTAACAAACCAGCCACGAGGATCAGAGAACGCGAGAATAGATTCGGCATAGAACTACATTCTGAACATCTTTAAGACCGAAAAATTATATTGGACAAATGTGAGCTATATTATTGTGTGCTCGAGTTCAATACATTGCCCGAGGATGACAACGTTTCGTAGCCAACCAGAACGTACAAATGCACTCGGACGAAGTAGGGTCAAAAGGAAAGGGAACGAACATTCCTGCTGTTGTCTTAGTTTGGTAACCAGTTAAAAGGGGGGGGTAGAACGATGTTCCACTGCAATTTCTGTTGATACGTTATCGCAGACCGATATTCCAACACTGCAGACACCCTTCGTGATTAGCAAATGTCTCCCGACTAGCACTCACAAGATGTGGATATTGTTTTCGAGACTAACGATCGATTACCTCTGTCTCCAACATAGCAAACAAGCGTTCATTCCGATTCATCGAGATATTGCTTTAGTTCATCAAGTTGAGCATCGGTGAAATTTTCTTTCAACCAACCGCTGGACAATTCTTGAGCCAAGCTTGCGCGCAAATCAGGGGTCGGTAAATTTTTAAACGACTCTACCAATCCGGCCGGATCTACACTAGACCATGTATATGCGATGTCCTGAAAATAACTAACCTGTTCGTCAGAAGGTAGCTGCAAGCCAAGGTTTATGGCTTTGTCGGAGTTGCCTTGGTTTAAATATTGGGGAATTATTAAGATAAGTAAAAAAATATGTATAATTTTCCGATATGAACGAACCTAACTGGAAGAACGGCACTGTTTGGACGGGTGACAATTTACCCATTATGCGCGGCATGAACTCTGAATGTGTCGATCTCATTTATTTAGACCCTCCCTTTAATTCCAATGCAAACTACGCGGCACCAATAGGAAGTAGTGCGGAAGGTGCAGAGTTCAAAGATGTTTGGACACTTCAAGACGTTGATGTGGAGTGGATCAATCTTATTGAAGAGCAACATCCAAAACTGTATCAAGTACTGCTCTCGGCAATGACCAATAGCGATAAGTCCTACTTGGTCTATATGGCTATTCGGTTGCTTGAAATGCACCGGCTCCTCAAGCCGACCGGCTCAATTTATTTGCACTGCGATCCGACCATGAGCCACTACTTGAAACTGTTGTTGGACGCTATTTTCGGGCGTAAGAACTTCAGAAACGAAATCGTGTGGCGTATTGGATGGGTAAGTGGCTACAAAACTCAAAAACGTGGATGGATTAGAAACCACGACACGTTGCTCTACTTTGTAAAGAGTGAAGAAGCAAATGATCTGTTCAACAAAGAGTACATCCCTTACCCAGAGGGCTATGTTCGTCGAGACGGTAAAAAACCAACAGGAAAAGGTGTACCGATTGAGGACACATGGAACTGTCATAGTGCAGATAAACTAGATTCGATCATGATTAAAAGCTTTTCCACAGAGAAAACTGGATACCCGACGCAAAAACCTCTAGATTTGCTTAAACGGATTATCAATGCTTCGAGCAATAAAAACGACATTGTCCTAGACCCTTTTTGTGGATGCGCTACGACATGTGTTCAAGCGGACGCGCTACACAGACAGTGGGTTGGTATTGACATATCAGCCCAAGCAGTGGAACTAGTGCGCCAACGACTAGATGACCAGTGGCGTAAAGTTATCCATCGCACAGATATACCGCAACGAACGGACTTGGGCACTTTGCCCAAACCGAACAGTTTTGAGGTTAGACAATCTCTGTACGGTTCTCAATCTGGTTATTGCAACGGTTGTAAATCTCATTTTGAGTTACGACATTTTGAAGTTGATCACATTATCGCCCGAGCGAAAGGTGGTACAGATCACCCAACTAATCTTCAACTACTGTGCGGAAACTGCAACCGCATTAAAGGAGATCGAGGAATGGAGTACTTAAGCATTAAATTACAGCTACACAAGCACTAAGCTTTAAGAAGTCAGCACTCCCCACTCAGACCTGTGGGGAGTTACAAGGAGGGGGTCGATATGGAAGATCTGCGAAAAGCGGCTAATCGCCCAATAAATATGTCCCCTAGGTAGAACACCTAGGGGACAGTAACTGACCTACTACTGTGCTGACTCACGAGTAGGTTTCTCCTTCACTGACTCCTTTTTCGTTGGAGTATATTGTGCAACTTGTTTCAACATTTTGCGAAACTTCCTTATACCGGGTGGCGTTCGTTGCTTATGAGGTCTTTCCATTGTAATCGGACTCCTCACATAATGAACATAACGCACCGATTCTATCTTTCACATGAATCTTGACGTTACCCTCGTTCAATCGGAAACATATCTCGTTCAAGTACCTTTTAAGGTGCTTGTTGGAAACATGGTGGTGGACACCAGTAATGGAGCGTTCTAGGATAGCCCACACGCTCTCTATGGAGTTGGTATGAACTGCAACCTCGTACATACTCTTTCTGGCTATGCTTAACGCTGTCGTGCTTGTAATACAGTCCGTCTAACTGTTTATATGCTCTATGGTCGTCTGAATAGATTGTTGAACCTATTTCAACATGACTGTTAATAGTGCCTACGATGTTTTGTGCGTCTGCATTTGGAATAGGTCTAGCCATAACTTCACCTTCACGCTCACGCAGTCCAAGAACCGCTTGTTTACCAACCGCACCGCGCCCCACGCCCCAGTACGAAGTTTCTTACTCTCATGCTTATTTTCTTCCTTACCACCAACATACGCTTCGTCTGCTTCAACGATCCCCTTCAAAATCTGTTCCTTGTTTCCACACGCTTCCTTCAAGCGTTGGAGAATGAACCATGTAGTGTTTTGTGGACGGTCTAATTGTTTAGCGAGTTGTAGCGATGAGATACCTTTGCGAGCGACACTAATTTTGTACATAACCCATAGCCACTCAGTCATTGGAATGCGCGAGGACTCTAACACAGTACCCATCCGTGCGGAGAATTGTTTTTGACACTCCCTGCACCGATAATAGAATTTACGGGAAGGCAAATCTACTGTGTTTGTTGAATTGCACTTCGGACAAAATCGTTTACTCGGCCATCGGTACGACTCAAATAATGCTACTGCATTTTCCTCTGTTCCGACCCATCGGACAAACTCTAATTCGCCCATTGTTGTCTTGTTGGTCATTGGTAGTTCCTTCGTAAGCCTATATGTATATTATACATATTTTTTACTTATCTTAATAATTCCCAAATATTGATTACCGACGGAGGAATATGCGTCAGAACGTGACTCACCTTCTGGAATTTTCGGTAACAGTTCAATCGCAAGATCTAGATCGGTATAGACTATTTGATTGAAAACTTGTACTTCCAAGGGCGGTAACCACGCCGCAAATCCACCTTCAGCTTTCGGTTGTTCGAGAGCGAGCTCAAAGGCTCGGTGGGGGTCTGAACGAACCAAATTACTAACGAACGCACGAACCCAATTGTCTTGTTTCTCCTCACTAACAGGTCCGTTAAAGACCCAATTCTCTGCAGCCTCCACGTCCTGTCTGACCCAATGTAGCATGACTGAAGTTGGGAGCATAAAATTTAAAGCACCCATGAAGCCATCCCCTTGTTCTAAGGCTAGTTCAGCAGCTTCTTGCGGTGCGGACTGCGCGATTTCTTCAATCGCGTTCGATATTCCCTCGTCCCTGATTTGTATTGGAAAACTGTCTGCATTCTCTAAAACGGAATGGGGGTCGTTCGAAGCCCAAATTCTGACTACAGTCCCCTGAAGCATCTCGCGCTGTGAACTTTGTTCAATGCTGGTGGCAGCTTCATAAGCGGCTTGAGGGTCAGTTGACGCCCATACTCGAATGACCTCACGCAGAGGTCCCAAAAAATATCCGTCGCTCGGCAGTGTCTGGGCGTATTGAAACGCTTCTTGAGGGTTTGCCTTCGCGGCTGCACTCAGGACTGCATCGACTACGGTTGATTTAATGCTTTCGTCCAAGGAACCGGAATTAATTTCTTCGATTACATTGATCCCATCTTGCTCGTACCACTGCACCGCGATGTTTGCTAAGACTTGATGTTGTTCATAACTATCAGGATTAATGAGATTTATCATTTTTCCCCAACTATCTTTGGGATCATCGACATACTTCGTGCGATATGACAAAACATAGGAGTCGAATCCCTGTTTTTCATGACCCAACTGTTTGGCAATTGCGCGATAGGTCGCCAAAGACTCTCGGGAAAGCGACGCGAGAATTCCAATCAGTGCATTAGTCCTAGCGTCTTCGTTGAGGGAATTAGCATTACCGATGGCAGTGTCTAGGTCGCTGAGTGCCCACTCTTTAGATACACCTTGAACTAGAGGCATAACAACTATCTCGGAATCAGTCGAGGGAGAGGAATTCCGAAACGAATTCCACGAATCCAACGCTAGTAACTCTGTATCCAAATTATTCTGTACTAAGGCAAATTCCATAGCCGCTACCGGATCGAAAAATACTAGTCGTTCCAAGAGCGCAATCTGAAATTCACCGAGAACGCGGCGAGAAATCTCATGCGAAAGATCCACAGAACGTTGTAGTTCGTTCAAAACTTGTTGCGCAGATAAGCCAGAAACGTAGGTATAGACTTCTAATTTACTCTGAAATGTGTTATTTTGTAACGAGGGATCTGTTAATACATAAGACGATTGACCGTCACTAGGAAACATCTTTTCTTGTGCATCATCATCAGCGTCGTTTGCACTGCGTGAGCCCCCTGTTGATGTACGTTCTACTTCGGTTTGAGACAAATTTGAGGCGTCTTTGCCGGAAATCGCCAGATGTACTAAGTACGTACCTCCGCCCCCTACCACAATTCCCGAGGCTAGAAGAATTAGGAAGATTGCAATGGCTCTGTTCATCGGATTCTGTTTCATAAAGGATGTTGATTGTTTGTTGAAATGGTACTCCCTCTAAAGACCGGAGATCTCACAGACTATCTGCGCACTCTTATCGAAGTTGTAATGTTGGTTGTACTTAAACCGATCTACCACTGACCCGGGAATAATTCTTTGAGCATTTTTTGTTCTTCTTCGGAAGGGTTGAAAATGTCTATGTCTTTAATCTGTTCAAGTTTCTCTTTGTCTTCTTTGCTGATGTGCTCTTCTATGCTAGCAATTTCTTCAGCTGAGAAAGTATTCGTTAATTCATTAACAAATTTCGCAGAAAGCGCGACTGATGATTTAATTTCCTCAGTCGGAAATTGTTCGAGTGCATTGAGAAATCCTTTTGTGTCCAGTACGGCCCATATAGAAGTGACATGTTGATAGTACGGTACTTGCTGCTCTTTAGATAGATTATTTGCGAGGCTTAGGGCTTGTTGCGTATCACCGTTCTCAATCAATGTTGTACCGATCATGGAGTACGCTTGCACTCTACTTGATCCGACGTCTCTCACCTGGGGTAGCAACTCTAGGGCAAGATCTAAGTCTCGGGATGCAATCTTGTTTAAGATAGAAGACTCAAACCCCGTAGCAGTAACCGAGGAGGATCCTTGCTCACTGATCGGCTGTTCAAGTGCCAATTGAAAAGCTCCTCTAGGATCTGTGTTAACGAGTGCGTTTGCTAATGGCCGAATTAATGCGGAACGTAGAGAATCACTCTCTGGTAAGCTGAACACCCAATCTTTCGCAGCGTTGGAATCCTGATACGACCACTGGCGAACTAGGGTGATCGCAAGATCTAGTTGAGACTCATAGTCCTCAACTTGAAGCACAAATTTAGCTGCATCAGGGGGTGCCTTTCTGGTGAGGGTTCTTATTGCAGTATCACTAGCGTTTTCTCGATACTCTTGTGGTAGGAGTTCTAAATTGTCAAGAAGATGTTGCGGGTTTTGAGATGCCCATTCTCCTGCCGCGCGGGAAATTAGTGTTAGTCGAAGTCTACTAGCCGGCAATGTCTCCGCCTTTGACAACAGTCCGCGAGGATCTTTCCGAGCCCAGTTATACACAATATCGCTTTCCTGAATAATCTCGTAAGCTTGATCGCCGAGATTCATCAGTATGTAGTCAAAAATATCTTCGGGTTCGTCGGTAGACAGGGTACTGAATACATTTGAGAGTGCGTGAGCGTACATTGAGTCTTGTGAAATTGAAGACACAATTTCGTCAAAAACGGTCTTTCCCTCTTTTTCGACCCAAGCCACCGCGACGCGGCTCAGTGCATGTCCTGTCGTCTTTTGCATTCCCTCTTGGTTAGCTAGGTTGACAATTGCGTTCCAGGTTTCCTTCGGGTTCTCTACAGGTCCCCTGGAGATATTTTGAAAATAGTGGAAAAATGCATAACTCTCATCCCCAAGTTCTTTTGCGATTTCGCGTTGGCGATTCAAGTTTATGTCTTCACGTGCTTGTAGGATAACCGGCAGATAGTAAGCACCCACCCCTATGTCCATTGCCTTGATATGGGCGACCGCACCCTCCAGATCTGAACTAGCTCAAGCCAGAAGCACGATGGAAGCCATGCCCTCGCGCTGAAAATCGTCCGCAACGCCCCCAAGCCACAACAAATCAACAGCTGCAATTTCAAATATTCCACTCTCACGCAGATCTTCGTCTCTTGACCACGCAAAATCGAAAGCTCGTTCTGGTGACTTTATCGACAGTTTCTGCAAAAGAGCGGACTGCAACTCGTACCGATGTGATTCGTCTACATCCCAAGAAGATTCGATGGATTGCTCGAGCCAATTCACGATTTGATCGTCTGAAAGCACATTGACCCAAGACAAGATTGACGCCTTACGATCGAAAGCAATTTTTGGAAACACTAAATCATCGATGTCGGAGGGGACAGAATCGCTAGTGACACGACTCATCGAGCTCCTGTTTACTAGTGTTTCTCTAGTTGATTGTTGCTCTGTCTCTTGTGAATCAGAAGAAGATTGAGCCTCGGAAGATGTACCATCGTCCTTTAGTAAAACGAGAGCACCAATTACTCCAAGGACTCCTATCACCAAACCAGTCAATAGGATTAGGGAGCGCGAAACTAAACTTTGCATGGAACGACAATCTGAATATGTGTAAGACCGCAAGAATTATATTGGGACTCTACGTGCTATTACTTCTATTCGCATCCTGCGTACTTCCCGTAGCCGACAAGTTCTCTTAACCAACAAGAACTGTAAAAAACATTTAAATCGACGCATATAAATTTCAGTTCAGACGATCTAACACTAAATCTTAGATGTTCAAATTGATGGTATCACACTGTGTTTCCGTTAGCATTCATAAGCAATCATTTGGTTGAAAACGTCTTGCAATCGATCGAGATCAAACTTCGATTGAATGTTGATTCAGTCTCTCAATGCTAGGACACACGTTTTTCGAAACGAAGATACACGATCATGATACCGAGCATTAACGTGACTAAACCCAAGATTGTTACGAGGGGTACCTCTTCACCAAGTACGTTGTGGATTAGAAACAATGACAACGCTGGACTAAAGTAAGCAATCGGCGTTATCAGACTAACCTGAGTAGCAGTTTTTAAAGCGCGTTGCCAGAGCAGAAAGGCGAGTCCCATTTCAGCAACGCCAAGCCACAAGCCGAACCCTAAATTTACTAGATTGAACGCTGGTAGCGTGTCAAAAATAACACAGAATATCGCAGCACACGGCGTTGCGGTGGCAAACGCAATGAGTAAGAGTGTCACCGTGTCTTCGGAGTATCGTACTGTGAGAATCCAGTAAGCCCCCCAAATTAAAGCACTTCCTAAGGCTAATGCAACCCCGAGTCGATCGAATGAAAACTCTGTGAAAGATCCCTGCGTGATCAGTACGACAACGCCTAAATACCCGATAATCAATCCCAACCAAATTCGTGGTGTAGGTCGCTGTTTGAGAATGGGAATCGCGAGTAGCGCGGTGACAATCGCATGAGTGTAATTTAGTGGTTGTGCGATTTGTGCCGGTAATCGATCGTAAGCAGCGAATAGGACTAAGTAATAAAAAAACGGATTGATCAGTCCAAGGAGTGCTCCAAGGCTAACGGTTTTCCATGTCAGTTTCTTGATTCCCGTAAAACATGCAACTACGGAAAGGAACACGAAAGAAACCAAGGTGCTCGCGAACAATAGTTGAGGGACTGAAAGATGTTGTAGCCCTAACTTAAACCCCGTCGCTACTGTCGACCAGCACAGAACGACCACAACCGCCAAACCGATGGCAATCAAGTCATTGCGAGGTAGCTTTGAGAACATTGAACTTCAGACGGTGTTGAACTTTCATCTTGAGCGACAAATTCGCGTTCTAGTACCTAAAATTTTGCGTTCAGAATTCGAACGAACTAGGAGAGGAAATTATGTCAATTCATGAAGGTGATCGGTTGCCCAATGTTACTCTGCGTGTTATGAGGGATGGAAGGCCAGCAAAAGAATCCGTCCATGATCTCGTAGGAGGCAAAAAAGTCGTAATTTTCGCAGTTCCAGGTGCGTTTACACCGACCTGTTCCGAACAGCATTTACCAGGATTCGTTCGTCATGCTGACGCGATTAAAGCTAGAGGCATCGATGAAATAGTCTGCGTCGCTGTTAACGACATCTTTGTCATGGACGCTTGGGGACGAGAGCAGGACGCCGATGATATCGTTATGGCTAGCGATGGCAATGGCGAATTTACTCAAGCTATTGGACTAGTACTTGACGGATCGTCATTCGGACTGGGAAACCGATCAGAGCGTTACGCAATGATTGTCGAAGACGGTACGGTAACCAAGCTCGCGGTAGAGGGTCCCGGTAAATTCGAGGTCAGCAACGCCGAAAGCATTCTCGACGCACTGTAAATCGTGACTTAGATTCGAGTTTAGTAGTTCTCGCCGAATTTTTCGTCGGCTGCTTTCATCGCAGTTTTTATGGATGACATGGACCTAATCCATGGCGTCTTGTCACCGAGTTCGCCCTCAACACTTTTTACTGCTCGTTCGGCCCGACGTTTGTTCTCGTAGATTCCGAGCAATATATTGAAGTAAGCTTTTTCGTTAGCCAGAACTCGAACACCTCTTAGCTCGCGTAAGTTCGTTTGCTCAGAAACATACTCTATCGCTTTTTCTTTAGTAGCGAAAGCCGCAAGTTGAACCACGTAGAAGTCATCCGGAAGGTCCTGAATGCGCGTTTCTGTTTCGGGTTCATAAGCAAGCCATAGGTAGTCCGGAAGATCTTCTTCTTCTTCTGCTTGTTCTTCTTGTTGTTCACGGTCGGCAGACTCGGAAACCTGTGAGGGCGAAGGAGCTAGCGCCGTTACTACTGGTTTGGTACTTGATCGCGATCGCGGTACAGAAGCTTGTGTGTTTGGTGTCGGTCCGACCAGAGAAAGGGTGGGAACAGATCCGTCGTTTCCACCGACTGCGGCGACGAGATCTTCAGTGCTGACGCCACCTTCGACTTCTTCACAGTCCCATTCACCGTTTTCGTCAACTTCGGTACAGTCCCACTGTTCGTCGGCGACGGTTTCGTTTGATTGGTTTGACTGAAACAATGAAGAACAGCCAGAGAGGGCGAGCGCAGTGAGAGGGATAGCAATCCATTGCCATGATTTCATAACGTAATCCTCAAAACATCCTTGTTTGATTTAATGAATGGGTCTTAAGTCAAGGACTCAATCCATTCAATCGATAATTGTACTCCTAATTAGGAATTGTGTCGAATATTCCGAACGTCTAAACGATCTATCTAACCACCTCTGGGTCTGGTGAAAGAGACAAGCCGGGGAGAAGTCATCGAAATTACAAGCCAGTTTACGTCTTGCTCATGAACGAGGAATTCGCTCCGTGACAATATAGTTGATCTTCGATAAAAGACCTGTTTGAACAAACTATGCGACGCTACCGAAGGGTATCGCTCGATCTCGTTTGATTGGTGAATGTCTGACCGACTTCAGTGGTCGATTCTGTGTGTGAGCGTACTTTTTTTAATACCGTATCTTGGATTCCAGTGCTTCGATGTGTCGATTAGAAGATTAAATTTGTAGATGACTTCAGTAGCTCCTCGGAGACAGGTACAATAAATGAACCACACGCGAATTTCAGTTTGTGATAGAGGTTAGAACTGATGCAACAATCTACTCAAAACACTAATCGTCAGAGTGGTACTATTTCCTCCTTCTTCCTAGGAGCTCTCGTAGCGGCAGTCGTTCTGGGGACCATCGGAATTATTGCCTATTTGTTCCTACCAGGCTTCTTTAACAACGCTACCGACGACACATCAACCATAAATACGGAAGATGGACTCGCGTCCAACACAAACAATTCAACGTCAGATGGCGATACTTCGTCAAGTTCAGTCGATGACATCGCGGGTCTAAGTGAGTTCAAGAGCGATTTTGCGAGATCTGTGGCTCTCTTAACGATGCTGGAGCGCGCGAACGAATCGCAAGTACTTGAACTGCTAGAGCAATCTAAGTCCATCGCGAATCCCGATCGCAGATTGTCTACGCAGAGCGACATTTTGCGAAGATTTGCGATCATAGATCCTGTCAAGGCAATGACTCAAGCTACCCAAGTCGCTTGGAATCGTCGCGCGCCACTCGTGAGAGCGATCTTTAGCGAGTGGGTATATACAGATTTCGAAGCCGCGATCGAGCACGCGAGAGGATTAGTCGAATCAGATCAACGAGTGGCCTTGGAAACCATCTTGAAATCGAGAGATGACTGGTCCGAACAAGAAACCATCGATTTGGCTCGAGAGTTTGGGCAAGAGTCCGTCGCATTGGATGTGCTGGAACAGGCACTTGTCGCTAGTGCTGTCGACGATCCTGAAGCTGCATGGAACGCAATTCTCAACGATAATAAAACGGACGACGATCAGAGGGAAAGTCTGAGAAGTATCCTGGAATATTGGGTCAAGCGAGACGATGAACCGTTATTTCACAAATAGAAGAATCGATATCGCATCTTGATTACGGAGGCTCTATTTTTTATAACGCGCTCGTCTTTTTGACTGAGAGTGCCCCGCAAACCACTTTCGAATTGGTGCGAAGTTTGGGTGAAAACACTAGAGAGGATGCATTGATATATGTCACCGGGTACTGGGCGAGTGTCGATCCTCGGGCAACCTTGCATGCGGTCAGTGTGATTGATGATGGTGTGTTGAGGAACCAACTAACGAATTACATAGCTGACCAATGGGCTACTCTAGATCCGCGTGAACTTTAGAGAACCTAACGGAATTTCCAGAAAATGTGCATCGTAGTGCTCGCGGAGCAGCATTGCGTAGGATAGCAGAAGAATCACCTCAAGAAGCAACTCAGTTACTACTTGAAGCACCTAATGGGATTGACGACTACGGTTGGAGTGTGGTTTCGTCGTGGGCAGAGCAAGATGCTGTTGGTGCTCTAGACTGGGTTCTTTCGCGACCTCCTGAGGAGCAAAAACACCTCCTGCCTGGAATCTTACACCGTGTTGTGCAAGAAGATCCTCAACGCGCACTAGAGACTGCATTGGGTGTGCCGATTACTGAGTATGGCATGGGACTTGAAGAACGCGTGATAGGAATAGTTGCTCAAAACGATGTGGACCAAGCGATCGCCATGCTCCAGAGCGTACGAGATCATGAGCGCACCAAAGCATTCGCCGCCGTGAACATCGCCCAAGTGCTTGTGCGAAGTAACGATCCATTCCGCGCGCTTGAACTAGGTGTCGAGCTTCCAAAACCGCTCCAACGTAACTACTTCAACAACTTATGGCTGCAATGGGTTCAATGGGACATCGTAGGCTTGTACGAGTCCTTAGAAAAGTTTCCCTCGGCCGATTTGAAGTCAAAAGCAGCGCATGAGATTTTATCCTATCGCGTTTTGGACGACTATAGACCTCACCGCCATTTCACGGCCGAACAGCTCCAAGAGATGGAACTCTACCTCTTGGATGATACGGACTAGTGGTTTGAATATGAACGCTGCTCGTACCAAGATTCTTAAGCTTCCGTTCGTTGCCGGAGCTGCACTAATTACTATTCTTGGCGGCACGGGGTTGATTCTCGTGTTGTTGTTTACGGGAGCGAAGCATTCGAACTCTGAAACACCGTCGTCTCAAGAAATTTCGACGGCGCAAAGTCCTTTGTCGCCAGTTGACAACTCGAAACGTGCCGGCGACAGTGTAAAGCAAACGATCCATAGCATTGAGGACTTGTCTAAGTTCACAACCTACTTCTCAAGATCCGTTGCATTGGGGACGATGCTGGGTGAAGCAAACTTGCAACAAACTTTGAATCTACTCGATGAGTCAAAGCAACTCTCCGATACCGCGCTTCGACAAACTACACAAGTGGAGATATTTCGCAGACTCGCCTCGCTTGAGCCAGAGCTAGCACTCTCACAAACTCACGACTTTCTAAGCGTTCAACGCAAACTGTACCCGTCTGTCATTTTTCAAGAGTGGTCTTCCTCGGACATCAATGCGGTGGTGGCGTACACCGAGCAACATCTTCAGGAGCTGGATTGGGGATTGAGTCGAATGATCTTAAACTCGATTCTGAATTCTGATGCTTCACTCTCTGACGATACTAAACGGGATATCGCAAAACGGTTCGGTCTGTAGTACTACTACAGCCAAATGAGCGAAAGCGCTCAAAGGACTGCGATGTTGGAAAACCCCGTGGAACATTGGAACCTTTTACTTCATGATCAATTGAATGACAATAGTCAGGTCGAAGATTTTGTAGATGTAGCACTCGCGGTGGTCGCGAAGGACGGGTTTGAAGAATTTATGACAATGTACGCGGAATTGACGGACCGATTTAGTCGAAACAAAGTCCTACATCACGTGTTACTTGACCGATTGCGAACGGACGAATTTGAAACGGTGTTCAACGATGCTGTTTCGTTGTTAGACAACACTAATCGTTCAATTGTGTTTGATGTTGCTGACCGCTGGTTTCAACAGGACGCATCAGCAACATTTGAAGCCTTATCGCAATTGCAATATGAAGGATTACGCGATGACTTGCTTGAATCCACGGCACTTCGCTTGGCGGACACAAACCCACTACGCACACTTGAACAACTTGAAACGCTCCCAGAATCTGTTAAAGGTATAGCAGCGTATCTAGCCGTGTTCCGTCTGACTGCAAGCGATCCTATAGAAGCCGTCAAACACCTCTCCAAACTCAATCAATACCCGATTCAAGTAGACGAAGATTCACCTTATGCACGAGATGCCAAAGACCGAATGACGAATGTCGCTCGAAATCTCTTTAGTAATTGGATTAGAGCTGACGTTTTGGCTGCGTTCGAGTGGTTGCTCAGCGACCCAATAGTCGCGCATGTGCGTAGTGAAGCGCACTTTGAGATTAAGAGAGCGGTGACTGCTAACAACGCAGAAGCGATGATCGAAATCGCGTTGAAGCAATCTAAGGACGAGTCTGGGGTAGAACTTGAGGGAGTAATTTTGAGTAGACTCGCTTTGATCGACTTCGATAAAGCCAAAGATCTATTGCCTAAGATGCGCGCAGGAGATGCTAGAGTGTTAGGTTATGCAGCCATCGGGGCCGGTATTTTCTACCGTGAAAACGACCCGGAACGGTCGATAGAGTTTGCCAAGGAATTACCGGAATTGGAACGAGCTGAATACTATCTACAGCTAGCGGATCGTTGGGCTTGGCACAATGGAAAAGAAACCTATGCACACATTGACCTTCTTCCCTCTGCTGAAGCAAGAGCCCGAGCAGCTTCAGCACTCATTAGAAGACAAGGTTCGAAGAAGGAGTTGTCGGACGAGGAAATAGAGCGTCTCAAGTCTTACCTACCCGAAGAAGAGTAAGGCAGTAACATCAAAGTAATTAGATCGAGCTCTGACTGAAGTTATGAGTTCTACTGACTGACCCCACGGGTTACCTATAGAGCCGGGTTTGTAAGTACGAACGCTCTAGCTTTGATTAGCTAGTATCGGGACATGACGGTGTACTGGTAGGTTGTGGTCCTGGTCCGCATTAGAGTTACTCACGTAACCTGTCTCCAATTTGGGGTAAATCAAGAAAAAATTTTGATGAAATTCAGATTCGATGATCGTGGGTCAAGGGAAAGTTTGGACTCCAAACAGCATGAAACGTAGCGATGACATTCCAAAATCGCATTGGATTCTTGTGTATGCTAAGGGCAACGAACGCACGCTTGAATTGTCCAAACATTCAATTAGAACTCCGGCTTTGGACGGGGAATTCTGGAAAATTCTTTATCATATCATGCGACCAGGTGGTCAGTACTTATAAGTTTTCTGGTTTATTAGTGCCAGTACTTGTTCGCGGCGAAGGAATACTTGTAGATAATCGACGCACTTTTGACAAAGACGTCGTTTTGAATGTAGAGAGATTGGTTTCGAAGAAATATGTTTTTTTCAATTTAGCTGTAGTGAATCAAATCAAGAAGTAACGAGCATGTGCACTCGTTGGGTGTCTTGAAGTCACAAAATTGAAGCTATTATGTTAGCAACACTGGATCAATTTCATCGCGTTCCCAGAGTCTTACGACTGGACATGTCTGGACAACCGATCCGTTGGATTACCTGGCAAACTGCGGTTAGTCTATACACGCGGGACTTGGTACGCTGGACCCTGGGTGAGTCCGTATTGCGAATTCGAGGTGGATATTCTCGATTAGATGGCAGTAGGACTGTCGTCGACGTTAACAGCATTGTTGCTTGTGACGGTCGAATTTTTCAAAGAGACCGCGGTCAAATCCCTCCACTCACGAATCAAGCACTCTTTGTGCGCGACAACAACACTTGTATGTATTGCGGACAGCAGCATTCGGTTTTCAACCTAACGCGAGATCACATCGTTCCGAGATCAATGGGTGGCACCGATGACTGGACCAACGTCGTCGCCGCGTGTAAACGGTGTAATCATCACAAAGGTAATCGTCTAGTAGAAGATTGCGGGTGGGAATTGATTGCGCTGCCTTACACACCAAATTTGGCGGAGTATCTTGCACTGATCAATTCGGGTCGAATACTGGGCGACCAAATGTCGTTTTTGGAGGCTCAGTTTGGAAATGCGCGTCGAAAGCGCGACGCGATCAAAGAACAGCGAGCTAGACTACCTAATTAAAGTGGTTGCCTTCTCCCATGCGGTGGAGGATATGAGCGACGCAGCAAGTCACTTTTTCAGCTGTTGCTAAATCTAAGAATTCGTTTGGTCCGTGTGCATTGGAGTGTGGTCCCATGACACCGGTTACGACGAATTGACATGCGGGGAATTGGTCCTCCAACATCTTCATGAATGGAATAGTACCTCCAGTCCCCATACGTTTGTAGGGTCCGCCGAAGTACTGTTCTGAAGCCTCATGCAAAGCATCGTCAAGCCATGTTTGAACGGGTTTCGAATACCAGCCAGATTCTCCGACATCGCAGTCGAAGGTAATTTTTGTACCATTCGGTGGATCTTGTTCTAGCTCGCGTTTGATGAATGATTGCACAGTCTCGTGATTCGCGGCCGGGGGAAGTCTAAAGACTAGTTTCGCGTCCGTGTTCGGGCGTAGAGTGTTACCTGCCAATTGTGGTTCAGGAGCTCCTCCCAAACCAACGACTTCAAAACAAGGTAACCAGGTGTTTGAGGTCACCATTTGAGCCAAGTCTGTTTGATCGTACCGCTTGGTGCTCGCCCATGGATAACGATTTACAATTGTATCTCCTAGAACTTCCGCCACTTCGTTAGACTGTTCCGACACCCAATCAGGGATAGATACGTGCAAGGAATCTACTAGAGTGCCGTCGTTGCCACTCTCGATACGTTCAAGTACGTCTCGCAGGACACGAAAGCTAGATGGGACGATGCCTCCCGCTGCGCCAGAGTGCACCCCCTCGGTGAGGACTTCCACTCGCAATGTTCCACTAACCATACCTCGTAGTGAAGTAGTTAACCAAAGCTGGTCGTAGTTGCCGCACTCCGCATCTAAACAGACTACTACATCTGGTGTTCCGATTCTCGGACTCAACACTTGCATGTAGAAGGGTAGGTCTGGACTACCACTTTCCTCGCAGCCTTCGATGACAATGGTGCACCTCGGATGTGCGCATCCTTGCTCCTGTAATCCCGCGAGCGCAGAGAGACACGAAAACATTGCATAGCCGTCGTCACCAGTTCCACGACCATAAAGGCGTCCATCTTCAAGAACGGGAGTCCACGGTCCTTTATCCTCGTGCCAACCAGTAAATTCCGGTTGTTTGTCGAAATGCCCATATAACAACACATTTCCCGTACCTGACTGATACGGTTCGACTTCGATAAAGATCAGCGGTGTACGGTCATCGACCTCTAAGACATCGTACCGGAGACCAACGATATCAAAAGAACGGATCGAATCAGTGAGCAAGCGAACCGCGTCGTCCATGTGCCCGTTTTCTTTCCAATCAGGGTCGAAGACAGGTGATTTGTTCGGAATCTTGGTATAGTGTTTGAGCAGACCGAGGATAGGCGCACGCCACAAACTACCAACGTATTGAGTTAGGTCGTTAGGGGAAAATGTACTAATACGAACTTCTCCTGTATGAAGCTTGAATAGGGTGTTCGATTAATCGATTAACGAACATATTATCTTCGCGACCATCGTGTACCGTTTCGGGTATCTTCAAGTTCGATCCCTTTTGACGCAAGAAAGTTTCTAATTTCATCGGCACGAGCAAAGTCCTTGTTGCTTCGAGCCTCGTTCCGTGAATTAATGAGATCTTCGATTGTACTTGCCTCAATGACATCGTCCTCTGGTTGAAAGTATTGGGATACAGGAACGTTAAAAAGACCCAATAACCAAGCTCCAGCGAAGAATTGGTCTCGTAGTTCAATAACCTTGGAACGGCTGGAAGTCGCATGAATTTTTTTCGCTAACGCATGCATTTCCGCTAAAGCTATCGGTGTATGCAGGTCATCTCGTAGTGGATCCAGCACTTCTTTTGGAATCTGCGAGAGCGGAGCCGCGCGAAAGTCGGTTGCAGTCGCAGACTCATTGCCAGCAATCTCATTTGCGTACCGTAGTACGCGATAGAGTGAAGCTATACTCTGGCTCGCTTGCTGCAACAATTGGTCACTCCAAAGGAGACTCTGGCGATAGTGACCTGTTAATAGAGCATAGCGAATTACCTCACCTGTATATCGTTTCCGTAGGTCAGCAATGGTCACGACATTGCCCACACTCTTTGCCATTTTTTGACCACCCATATTCAACATACCGTTATGCATCCAGTAGTTGACGTATTGCGCGCCGTCTTCTACCGAGGTACCTTGGGCGAGTTCGTTTTCGTTGTGGGGAAAAATCAGATCTGTACCTGCTCCGTGTATATCAATGTTCGGTCCTAAATGGGTTCGAATCATAGTGGAACACTCGATGTGCCAACCTGGACGTCCCACACCCCACGGGGAGTCCCAACCCGGTTGATCAGTCGACGAAGGTTTCCACAATACGAAGTCCTTCGGATCCCGTTTGTAAGGAGCCACTTCGACTCTAGCACCATCCAGCAACTCTTCCATGGTCCGACGAGACAACTTTCCGTAGTCAGAATTTGTGGAGACTGCAAACAGTACATGACCTTCAGCTTCATACGCAGCTCCACGGGTAATCAATGTATCGATCTCTTGGATGATTTCATCAATTAATTGCGTCGGTTTTGGTTCTATATCAGGTTCTAGTACGTGCAAGGCTTGCATGTCTTCTTGAAACGCTACAGTGAATCGTTCTGTAAGCTCTTGCCACGGTTCATTGTTGATTTGCGCCGCGGTGATGATCTTGTCTTCAATGTCTGTGATGTTGCGCACATAGGTCACTTGCGGGTAGAGTGCGCGAAGTAGTCGCACTAAAACATCGAAAACAACAGCACAGAGGCCGTTTCCAATGTGCACACGATCGTAAACCGTGGGTCCGCACACATAAATTGTTACATGCGCGGGATCAATCGGAACAAAAAGACGTTTTTCCCTTGCCTTCGTGTCGTATAGGAATAAATCCATAGTTTTGCGATCTGCGTACTGACTACTGGTGACCGTATATGAAGTCGTCGAAAGACATGCGAGTGTGTTAGCGGTCGTTAGCCGTTAAACCGATTCTCAATGTAGTGAAAAGCTGCACGAATTACAGAACCTTCACCTCCCGCAGGATGTGCAGGTCGGGTCTTAGTGTTGCTTCCCATTAAATCAAAATGCACCCAGGGTACCTTATCGACGAAGTGTTCAAGGAACAAGGCTGCAGTAATTGCACCACCAGCTGCCATGGAACTGATGTTGCAAATGTCGGCAACACTGGATTTGAGAGTTTCGCGATAATCGTCGAACAGCGGCATCCTCCAGATCGGTTCAGAAGTTGCTTTAGATGAAGCAACTAGTCCTTCAGCTAGGCTGTCGTTATTAGAAAACATTGCTGGTAGGTTGAACCCAAGAGCTACTCGCGCAGCACCTGTTAGTGTCGCGAAATCTAGCATGAATTCTGGCTTCTCTTCCGCGGCGAGAGCTAACGCGTCGCAGAGTATGAGTCGACCTTCCGCGTCGGTGTTGCCGACTTCAACGGTCGTACCTTTATAGGTAGTAATGACGTCGCCAGGTCGATACGCATTGTCGGATACCGCATTTTCGACCGCAGGGATCATAAGGCGCATTCTTACATTTAGTTTCCTTGCCATGATTAATTGCGACAACCCTAATGCCATGGCGGAACCAGCCATATCTTTCTTCATGTCTCGCATGCCTTGTGCGTTTTTGAGATCTAGACCGCCAGAATCAAAACACACGCCTTTACCCATGATGGTAATCTTTGGTGCGTTCTCATCGCCCCACCGGAATTCCATCAATCTTGGTGGGGATTTACTCGCTCGACCAACGGTATGAATGGTTCGAAATCCTCGATCCAACAGCTCGTCGCCTCGAGTAACACTTAGTTCAACGCCAAAACGTTTGCAAACGCCGGTAACGGCATCTTCCAGTTCGTCTGGGAGCATGTCGCCCGCACCCGTATTGATCAAGTCCCGCGCTAGATTGATTGCATCCACTTCGTCTTGAACGCTTGCGAATTGTGGATCGACATACAGAGTCGCTCGTTTTTCGGCTTTGGAAGCCTTGGTTTTGTACTTGTCAAAGGTATACGCACCCATACCCCATCCAAGGGCGAGCTTATAAAGATCATCCTGCGGGGCTGTACGAAGGCAGAAGTTTCCTTCTCCTAATTTCTGCGACAACAATCCAAGACTTGCTTTGGAAGGAGAATCACCGATACCGGCGACAACACTGGTAGGATTACCGTTTGAATCAGGTAAGTGAAAAAACTGATTCGCTTTCCCACGAAAATTGGTGAGCTTCACCCAAGACTTCGTAGCGTCCGAGCACTCTTGATGCCACTGTTCAAATTCACTACTTGATACCAAGTCGATGGGAATTGTTCCATTCGGAGGTTGTTCAAAAACTAACATAAAAATCCTTAAATCTAAATAAAAATGTGATGTCGCTACGTCACGCAATGTGGCTGATCAATCGATCAGCACGATAACTGGAGCGAACTAGCGGACCTGCAGCAACATCTTTGAATCCGAGCTCGCAACCCAATTGTCGGTACGAATCAAACTCATCGGGATGAACCCATCGTTCGACCGGAAGATGATTGCGCGTGGGTCGTAGATACTGTCCGAGGGTCAAAAAGTCTACACCATGCCGTAACAGATCGTGCATGGTTTGTTCGATTTCGTCATCGGTCTCTCCCAGCCCTAGCATCAAACTTGACTTCGTTTGCACCGAACCTGAAGTCTTGGCGTGTTCCAGAACACGGAGAGTTTGCTCATACCCAGCTCGAGGGTCTCGAACTGGGTAGGTCAGTCGTTCGACGGTTTCGATGTTCTGGGCGAATACACTGATAGGCGAGCTCGTCACTGTGTCAACGGCAAATAGGTCTCCGCCGAAATCTGGTGTCAGAGCCTCAATAACCGTAGTGGGATTTACGTCGTGAATCGCGTGCACGCACGCGGCGTAGTAGGCGGCTCCGCCATCTTTGAGGTCGTCGCGGTCCACTGAAGTTAGAACCACGTACTTTAGTTTCATGAGCTGCACTGCGCGCGCACTTTTCCTAGGCTCGTCTGCATCGATCCACCCATTTGGATTGCCTGTGTCGACAGAACAAAACCGACACGCGCGGGTACAAACCGACCCTAACAACATCAGTGTTGCAGTACCTGCACTCCAACATTCCCCTAGGTTTGGACAATGGGATTCTTCACAAACGGTATGCAACTGGTGATCGTGCACGGCGGCGTTCACAGCCTCATACTTTCGCCCACTTGGCAATCGGGCACGGATCCATGGCGGCTTTCGATCTGTTGGTGTAATCTCGGTACTTGCTACCAATCGCGCACTTCTTTTGCTCTTCAATCCGTCGCGGATGGCTGAAAACCCGTGATGAGTGAGGTACTTCTCGCCGCTCTTTGCTTTAATTGTGGTCGTGTTTGGCATATCGCAAATCGAAGTTTACAAAATTTTTACAGAGACTCCCGTTGTCCTGAGTCTTGCCGGAATTGGAAATTGTGCAGAGTATGATAGATTCCTTTGGCTTGAAGTAGTTCATCATGCGTGCCCAACTCCGCCACGCGACCCTCATCAAGAACTAGAACGCGATCAGCGTTTTGAATTGTTTGCAACCGGTGTGCGATGATAATTGATGTTCTCGTGGTCGTCAAAACTTCAAGTGCTTCTTGAATGAGTACTTCGGACTCGGTGTCAATATTTGCCGTTGCTTCGTCGAGGACAAGAATTTCCGGGTTCGCAGCAAGTACGCGTGCAAAGGCTAGTAGTTGCCGTTGTCCCTGTGAGAGATTCTGTCCCCGTTCAGATAGTAGCGTGTCGTATCCGTCAGGGAGTGTTTCGATGAACTCATGCGCGTTCACATACTGAGCAGCAGCCATAACCCTTGCCCGTGTTAGCGAAGAGTCTCCTAGTGTGATATTGTCGTGGATTGAACCGGAAAAAATGTGAAAGTCCTGCAAGACCACGCCTATGCGTTGTCTTAAATCTTTGGATCGAATGTCATTGACGTCAATACCGTCAAGAAAGACAGAACCGTCCGGAATATCGTAGAACCGATTCAACAACCGTATTAAAGTACTTTTCCCAGATCCCGTTGTACCGACTATCGCGAGATTTTCACCTGGTTGAATCGTAAGTGAAACACCCTTGATCACAGGTTCGTCTCGATAAGCAAACTCTAGATTCCTAAATTCGATTTTTCCTTGTAAACGCTCAGGCAGCGTTACGGGATTTTCCGGTTCGTGCAACGACTCATCCCAATCCAAGGCTTGAAAAATTCTTTCACCACTAGCCATCGCCCGAAACAAGATGTTTATTTGTTCGCCCAGTACGACGATCGGATGGAAAAGCATATCGATGAACCTGGTGAACAGAACCAGACCGCCGAGAGTGATTGCTTCTCGTAGTACTTTTCCTCCAGCAAACCACAGGATCACACCAATGGCCAGCGAAGCAATGTTTTCGTTGAATGAAGTGTAGATTGTCTCATGCCGCATCGACCGTGTCTCGAAACCGAGATTATTGGCATTGATACGTTGATAGCGCTTGTAGTTGTAGTCTTCACGACCCGATATTTGTACTACCTGTAGTCCATTGAGATTTTCTTGAAGGTTTTGATTGAGGGCTGATACGGACTGCCTTACTAAGCGAAACAACCGCCGAGTGTATCTCCGGAAGACCATCGTAATCACAGCTAACAGTGGAAGGTACATTAGCAGGACTAGTGAAGTCTCAACGTTGATGCTCAGCATCACCACAAGTGCAAAGCAGAAGGGTAGAAATTCACCGATCAACGAACCGAGCCCTCGCAGAAGTTCGTAAAGTGCTTCGATGTCGTTCGTTACTCGAGTCATAACGCGACCGACTGCAACATTGTCGTAAAAGGAAGCGGGACGAGTTTCTAAATGTTGGAAAAGATCACGGCGAAGGTCTCGCAACCCATTCACTACCGCAAGGGTGAGAGTAACTCGGTGATAGTGTCCAGCCAAAGCCCATACAACCTGAGCAATGACGTATAAACTACACGCGATGAATAGTGTGGAAAATCCTGTGTATTGAGCGAGTGCCTCGGTCAGATCAATTAGACCAAAATCAGGCACAAGCGCACTGGTCTCTTGACGAAAAATGTGATCGATTACGACGATCGAAGAAATTAGAAGTAGTACGATCGCGAAAAATGAAGAAATGCATACTAGCAAGATGCTTACTGTGAGTGTAAACCAATAGGGTTTCAACCACTTGAGCAGGCGAAGTAAGAGACGTGTATTGAGGATCGCCCCAGAGAGGTCCGCTTCGAATGCGCTGTAATCCCGAGATGTTTGGGTTCGAACGTTCATCGTTCGATTCCTAAGCTTTCTCTGTTAGGTGTATATACCGCTTCGGAATTCTCTCTCTGCATGCGCTCGAGTTCCGCATAACGACCATTTAATCGAATTAGTTCTTCATGCGTTCCACTTTCCACAAAGCGACCCTGTTCCATAAACAGTATGCGATCGGAGTGTTTGGCAGTGGAGACGCGGTGAGAGACCAAAATGGTCGTTTGATCGACGCGTAGTTTTCTTAGCGATTGGAGTATGTAGTCTTCTGTTTCTGTGTCGACCGAAGCAAAGCAGTCGTCTAATACGAGCAATGGAGCATGTCGGATCACGCCGCGCGCGATAGTAGTTCGCTGCTTTTGGCCGCCAGAAAGAGTCACGCCGCGTTCTCCGACAATCGTTTCCATTTTGCGCTCCATCGCTTCTACGGTTGCCGAGAGACTCGCCGCATCCGCGGCATGCCAGACCTGATCGATGCTTCGACGCGGTTGGTCGTAGGTAATGTTTGCACGCAGTGGTTCAACAAAGAGGAAAGTGTCTTGCGGGACGAATGCAATCTGTGTCCTTAATTGCTGTAAGGGATACTTGCAGATGTCGTGATCGTCTACGTAGACTGTATTCGTCGGAGTGTCGAGAAGTCGTACTAGTTGTTTCAATAAGGTGGTTTTTCCGCACCCAACTCGTCCCATAATTGTGATAGACTCGCCTTTCGCGATATTTAGTTTGATATCGACTAGGGTAGGATGGGAAGATCGAGGGTAGGTGAAGGTTAGTGACTGAATGTCGATTTGACCTCGAATAACCTCGGGGACACCACGGGATGGTTTATCTTCGATTTCCGGTTCAAAGTCCAAGACTTGGTGCAACCGTTGACTGGCTACCGCGGCGCGCTGGATCAAGCTAATGATCATCCCGGCGACACGAAATGGTTGCACGATCATGTTTACGTATAAGAAGTAAACCGCAAACGCTCCTACACTGAGTTGCTCGGTGAGAACCAGGTGCCCGCCGTAGCCAACTATTCCAACAATCGACACGGCTGCAAGAGATGGCATGATTGCTTGCATCAACGAGTGTATTCGAGCGTGCTCAAAAAACTTGTCCGAATAAGCCTGGCTATGAGTAGCAAAGCGTTTTTGTTCATTTTCTTCCTGAGCCATGGCTTGAATAGTGCGGATTCCAGAGAGGTTTTCTTGCACGTGCGAACCGAGATCACCAAGTTTTTCCTGCACCCGACGAGAAGCTACACCAAGCTTAGATGAAGTGCGCCAAGCATAAATCAAAACAATAGGCAGTGGGGGGAGTACTACTAGCAGCAATTGCGGAGACAAAAAGAACATACAACCAAAGCCGAACATTGTTGCGTAAACAAAAATTACAACCATGGTTGTACCGTTACCAATGAGACGCCGAATCAATTGAATGTCGGCAATCGCGCGGGTCATCAAGTCTCCGACTGCAAATCGAGCGAAGAAATTCGGTCCCATTAGTTGTAAATGCTGGTAAAAGACATTTCGCAAATCGCGCTGGACGAGAAAACTTGCACGTCGCACCGCGATACGGGCTGCTGTCACGATAAAAAACCGCAAAATGACAGCGACAAAGATTCCGCAAACAGGAAACATAAGGTCGTTGCGACCGCTGGCTAGCCGATCAATACCGACACCTAGAAACAAAGGTATCGAAGCTTCGCACACACGTGCAAAGAAAAACAGTACGATGCCGCCGATTAGGCGTCCTTTATACTTTCGTACGTATTTCCAAAGTCGAAGTAAATCGCGAATCATACGTTAGTGAAACATTGTCTGATCACTAAAACGTAGCGTTGTTTGGTACACGGGGAAAAGGGATCACGTCGCGGATATTTTCCATTCCAGACAGGTAGAGAAGGAGGCGTTCAAACCCTAGCCCAAAGCCAGCATGAGGTACAGTGCCGTACCTTCGTAAATCGCGATACCACCACAGTTCGTCTCGAATTTCTTCGTCTATTCTTGAATCGAGAACATCCAATCTCTCCTCTCGCTGGCTTCCGCCGATAATTTCTCCAATGCCCGGTGCCAATACATCCATGGCTGCAACGGTTCGACCGTCGTCATTGAGACGCATGTAGAAGGCTTTGATATCGGCTGGGTAGTCAGTAACCACAACTACTGACCCAGTGTGTTCGGTTAAATATTTTTCATGTTCTGATTGCAGGTCTCGACCCCATTTCACTGGAAATTCAAATGCTTCTTTTGAGCGCTGGAGTACTTCTACGGCTTCTCTGTAAGGCATTCGTAGGAATGGTTTTTCGATGATATTCTTGAATCTGGCAGAAACATATTTGTTAATTCTCTGTTCAAAAAACGCAATGTCGTCCGGTACTCGTTCCAAGACATCGGCAAGTGTAGCTTTCAAGAAGTCTTCAGCTAAATCTACGTTGTCAGTTAAGTCGGCAAATGCAATCTCCGGTTCAACCATCCAGAATTCTGCTAAGTGGCGACTAGTGTTGGAATTTTCTGCTCTAAAAGTCGGACCGAAAGTGTAAACCTTTGACAACGCTAAACAGAATGCTTCGACGTTTAGCTGACCGGAGACCGATAGAAAAGTTTCTTTACCAAAAAAGTCGTCTTCGTAACGTACTCGTGCGTTGGTTAGTTCGAGCGTACTTACTCGGAACAAGTCACCGGCACCTTCGCAATCGCTGGCCGTAATGATTGGTGTGTTGACCCATACAAAATCATGGTTCTCGAAGTATGAGTGAATTGCTTGTGCGAGAGCTTGACGTAACCTAGCGATCGCGCCAAACGTATTAGTTCGGGGTCGGAGGTGTGCAACAGTTCTTAAATATTCGAAACTGTGTCTTTTTTTTGCGATCGGATAGTTTTCTGGGTCCTGCACTGAACCAACGATAACAATGTCCGTTGCTTTGATTTCACGGTCCTGACCCTTACCGAGAGATTCAACCAGCTGTCCTCTTGCGGTAATTGCAGTACCTGTGGACATTGTGAGTATCTCGGCGTAGTTCACCAGTTCTTCCGCAGCGACAATTTGGATGGAGTCGAAGCAGGAACCATCGTTTAAGCTAATGAATGAAAGACCGGCCTTTGAAGAACGAATCGATCGAACCCAGCCTTTGACCTCAATCACGTTAGATTTGTGGTGATCGTCGACTAGTGCTTCTTTGACGGACACTCTGTGCGTGGCTACTTGATCAGATTCTGTCATGAGTCTCTCATTTAAGCGAAATCTACACTATCAAAAAATATGCAAAAAATGTTTGTACGGGCAGGGTGTGCTGTCAAAACCGCCGCGGAAACGTCGTTCCCGCAGCGCTATAAATGCAAAGATTCAACCTACACCTTGATGACTACTGTTTTCGCTAGCTTGTCATGTAGCGTTTCCCGGTCGTTCTGGAAGGCGAAGCACAAATCTGTTAGTCGAATTAACCAGTTTAACGGCCCAAAGAAGAGTGCCGGGACATCCCAAACCAGATACCGGAGAAAGAATAGTCTGTGAAAGGAGACTTTCTCGTACGTTTCCTTATCCACCATCGCGATATTCATCCACTTCTTGCCCAGAGTTTGACCCCATATTGCCAAAGGAATTCCTTGTAAAAGGAGAAAGCTTATGTGGGTCAATGCAATTAAGTAAAGGATTAGAGGGAAGTTGATATTTATGAATGTGTACCACATTATTTCGAACGGGTTGTACACAACTCTTTCAAACCAGTCGCTTCCCCAGGCGACCATAAACCATACACCGAGAGCGGGGAGGAAGACTAGGAAAAGAACTACAAAAATAATGCAGCGTAGAGTCCAATCAATCAACCGAGCGAGGAACCGTTCACCGAGTCCTGCTAGCTCAATATCATCAATATCAAATTCGTGATCTAGTTCGGCCGTAGGAGTTGCATACGGATTAGTTTCTGTCATAAAACTGTGATGTTATTTTGAGAATGTCGCGAGGCTACCGGTTTGTTCAATAAACCCAAAACCGCGACAATCTCTCAATTTTAAGAATGGCGATAGTTCGTGGTCGAGCGATGAAGCAGTTTACGACCAGTGACAACTCGCCAAAAGCGGATTGTCTCAATTCAACAACTCTCTATTAGTGATCAGTAAATTGATAGATAGATTAGGCTCACTCTAATAATGTTCACGACCGCTCAAGTCACTTGTCCTTCAATTAGCTGTGCGAGTCAAAAATTGTCTAATTGGAAGTATAATTCCAAATAACTATCTTTTTTGGAAGTTAAGTGCAAAAATATTATAGTCGTAAATTGGACCTTCAACTTCCTGCAAAACAGTCTGCATTCTTGTGGGGTCCTCGACAATGCGGAAAGTCGACCTATTTGCGTGAACAGTTTAAACAGTCCATCTACATAGACCTCCTAGACTTCGATCGACGTGATCGGTTTAGCGTGCGGCCAACTGTTCTCGGTGAAATGCTACAGGCACAACCTTCAGCAAAACTAACATATCCCGTCGTAATTGATGAGGTGCAAAACGTTCCGAGCCTATTGGATGAAGTACACCGTTTGATTGAAAACAAACACTACTCATTTGTTCTATGTGGATCTAGTGCGCGGAAGTTGAAAGCTCCAGGCGTCAATTTACTCGGTGGCAGAGCTTGGCGATTCCATATGTATCCGTTGACCATGGGTGAAATTGGAGAATTCGAGTTGTTGACCAGTTTAAATTGCGGGCTACTCCCCGCAATTTACGGGCGGCAAAATTACCGTCGCAGCCTAGACGCCTACGTAAATAACTATCTCGAAACAGAAATCTACAACGAAGCCTATGTCCGTAACGCGCAGTCCTTTTCTCGCTTTTTCAAGGCTATGAGATTTTTCCATGGAGAAATCCTAAATTACAGTAGTATTGCACGCGACTGCGGGGTGAGTAATCACACCGTGCGAACGTACGTCGAAATCCTCGAAGATACACTGGTGGGATATCTCGTTTACCCTTTTAGCAGACCTTCTAAACGTAGGACGATTTCGAGTAAACCAAAGTTCTACTTATTCGATGTTGGGTTGGCAAACTTCGTTTGTGGACGCACCCTTGACCATCGGAGCACAAGCGAGTTTGGTAAGTCGTTTGAACACTTGATACTCACGGAAATCTGGGCGGCGAGAAGCTACTTAGAGAAAGACTTTGAAATTTCTTTTTGGCGTACCAGTTCAGGGCTTGAAGTTGACTTTGTTCTTGGAGACGGCCAAGTAGCGGTCGAAGTAAAAAGTCGTGTTAGATCTCGCGATCTGCGAGGAATCAATGCCTTTATTGAAGAGCATAAACCGAGATCGGCGATTGTAGTGACAGCCGAAGACGACCGAAGACGAATTGGTTTCGTAGAGATTATGCCCTACAGAGAGTTCATTTCGCTACTCAACGATGGTCTGTTGATTTGATGGGTTGTTCGAAGCTACAAAATTCTCGTTGGACATGTTGTCGTCAGGTGTAGATAAATCAAAAGAGTGATACTCGATTCGTTTTCAAGCGTTTCGACCGACCATTCTTCGTTAAGCTTTAATCACTATGGTGTTTGCAGTGATGTCGTGGAGAGTTCTACGGTCTGCTTTGAGTCCATAACCTAAATCTACTAGGCGGGTGATCCAACAGAAAACGACATTTATCAAAAAGGGAATTTCCCAGACTAAGTATCGGAGTACCAAAAGACGTAGTACCGGAACTTTCTCGTATGTGTCCGCGTCAACGATTGCGATATTCAAAAGCTTCTTTCCAATGGTTTGACCGGACCGGTGCAACGTTACTCCATGTAGCATTAGAAACAAAGCATGTGTAATGAAGATATTTGCGTAAACGTATGGATTGAATAGATTAAAGGTAAGGAGACCGTAGGCTAAATCATTATCCGAGAAAAGGAATTCACCCAAAGGCTCTACATGGTCACCGGTGAGTTCACCAACAGTAAACGCAACGACCCAGATTAGTATCAGCAAAACGAAAGTTGTAAAGCCGAGTATGAGTGCATCGATTACCCGTGCTAAAACCCGTTCTCCGATTGTCGCAAGCTCGTAGTCCCCTGAGTCTAACCACGCCTCAGTAGAGTCCGATTTCGGAGCTTCGTACGGGTTATATGTGTCTGACACAGTTCTGCTGCTCAGGAGGGTCTAGTCGACACAATTTGCGCGATCCAACATTCCCTGTGTTCTTCTTCATTTAAGTTAAAAGTAAATTCTGCCGACATCGACTGTCTGGATTGCTATCCCATTGATATTTATGCATCTACCAAAAATTTGGGAGTTACGTAGATAACGTGACAAGATCGTAAAAAATATTTGCAAATAATCCGACACGATCCTTGACAAATAACTCCTATTTCTGT